>NZ_JACVBE010000015.1:0-205564 GCF_014852185.1 Ensifer sp. ENS07
TTCATAAGGAACTTAAAGTTCCCCACGAGCTCCGCCGCCCACGTTTCTCTTTCTCTATATTCAATTGTCAAAAAACCGACGAACGCACCGTCCGTCAAACCGTTCCCACAAAGCCCAGAACTCTCGTTCCGAACCCCTCAATCAGCACCAAGCCAATCAGGAAACTCTAGAGCGAAGGTCGTCGTCGCCAGCAGCGCCGCCGCCCTCGTCAGTGATCGGGCTTATAGACCCCCATCCTCACAGACGTCAACAGCCACGTTCAAAAAAACTTCAAAAATCGACAAATCTCTGAATTTAAACAATAATTCCAGCTGTTGATAAACTAGGTCGATTTTGATCCGCGAGACCCCGGTCTTTCGGTCCGTAAATCACTGCCCTTGGTTGCAAGATCATATATCGCCACAATCAGGCAGGATTTAGGAGCGCGATAGGTGCCTAACGTCTGTGGTCGGCAGTGCCATTTCACGGGTGAAATGGCCGCGGTTTTCCCTGACGCTCTGCATCAGGAATTCGCGCACCGCCCTTACCCGCGGGACGGCAACCAGGTCTCTATGGCAAACCAGCCAGTAGGTGCGCTTGAGCTCGATCTCTTCCGGCAGAACGATCTCCAGGTCGTCTTCCTGCTGCGCGATGAAGTGCGGCAAGACGCAAAGACCCAGCCCCTGCCGCACGGCCTTCAACTGCGTCAGGATGCTCGAACTCTGGAAATGGGCATGCAGGCCCGGCTGCAGCTCCCCCAGGTAATCAAGACCCGGCGCGAAGATCATGTCGTCGATATATCCGACGAAGCGGTGTGCGGCGAGATCGTTGCGCCCGGTGATCGGCGGGTGCTTCGAGAGATAGCTGCGCGCGCCATAGACATGCAGCGTGTAGGGCGTCAGCACCTCGGATTGGTAAGGCCCGGCCTTCGGCGCCGTCAGCGCCACCTGGATATCCGCCTCCTTGCGCGACAGAGACATGATCTGCTGGATCGCCAGCATCTCCAGGGAGACGTTCGGATAGCGCGCCGCAAAGTCCGCCAGCCGGTCGGCCAGAAAGAAGTTGCCGAAGCCTTCGAGTGTGCTGAGACGGACGACGCCGCGCTGCGCCGTCAGACCGTCATTGATGTCGAGCTGCAATTGTTCGGTCTCGCGCTCGATCCGCTCGGCGGTTTCGACGAAGCGCTGGCCCATGCCGGTCAAGATGTAGCCGCGCGGATTGCGCTCGAACAGCTTGACCTTGAGCGCGAATTCCAGCCTGTCGATGCGACGAGACACCGTGGCATGGCTGGTCCTCAAGCGCCGCGCCGCCGTCGACAGTTGCCCGGTGCGGGCCACCGCCAGAAAGAACTGCAGATCGTCCCAGGTGAAATTCGGATTCATGCTTACTCCCCGTCTGTCCGAAAATGAACAGATCCTGTTTTGCAATTTACGGTTCCGGACGCTTGCATCCAAGCGGTTTTTTCCCGATTGTACGCGTCAGAGCGGACATCTGAGGAGCATGTCTGGCCAAATATGAACAGACCGAAACGAACGCCCCCGGCGGCCACCATCCGGCGCCGGAGTATTCCTGCGTTCGTTCGCGGCGGCTGGCGGTTCAGGAAGAAGACAAGATGACGAAGCTCAAGAATGCGGCGCCGGGGCGCGGCTGAAGGAGCGATGTCGCCCGAACCCGGGATCTGAAGGGTCGCGCCGTACATATCGAGGGAGAACCATGGACATATACGACTTCATCGTCGTTGGGGCAGGTAGCGCCGGCTGCGTGCTTGCCAACCGCCTTTCGGAAAACCCGGGGCATCGCGTGCTGCTGCTCGAAGCCGGCGGCCGCGACAACTACCATTGGATCCATATTCCGGTCGGCTATCTCTATTGCATCAACAATCCGCGCACGGACTGGTGTTTCACGACCGCAGCGGAAGAGGGCCTGAACGGCCGTTCACTCGGCTATCCCCGCGGCAAGGTGCTCGGCGGCTGCTCGTCGATCAACGGCATGATCTATATGCGCGGCCAGGCTGAGGACTACGACCACTGGCGCCAGCTCGGCTGTACCGGCTGGGGCTGGGACGACGTGCTGCCGCTCTTCAGGAAATCCGAGGACCACTATCGCGGTGCCAACGAGATGCACGGCGCCGGCGGCGAATGGCGGGTGGAAAAGGCGCGCGTGCGCTGGGACGTGCTCGACGCTTTTCAGAAGGCGGCAAGCGAAGCCGGCATTCCCGAGACGCCGGATTTCAACCGCGGCAGCAACGAAGGCTCCGGTTATTTCGATGTCAACCAGCGTTCCGGCATCCGCTGGAACACCGCAAAGGCATTCCTGCGCCCGGCCCAGAAGCGCGGCAACCTCACAGTTCTGACCAAGGCGCATGTGCGCAAGCTGATCATCGAGGGCGATCGCATCGCCGGCGTTGAATTCCAGCATGACGGCACAGTCAAGCGCGCCGGCGCAACCCGCGAAACTGTGCTCTCCGCCGGCGCGATCGGCTCACCCCATATCCTCGAACTCTCCGGCATCGGCCGTGGTGACGTGCTGCAGGCAAACGGCATCGAGCTTCGCCACGAACGCGCCGGCGTCGGCGAAAACCTGCAGGATCATCTGCAGCTCCGCATGGCCTACAAGGTCACCGGCGTACCGACGCTCAACGAAAAGGCAAACTCGCTGTTCGGCAAGGCGTCGATCGGACTCGAATATCTACTGAAGCGTTCCGGGCCGATGGCAATGGCGCCGAGCCAGCTCGGCATCTTCACCCGCTCCGGGCCGGAAAAGGAAACGCCGGATCTGCAGTATCATGTGCAGCCGGTGTCGCTCGACAAGTTCGGCGAGCCGGTTCATTCCTTCCCGGCAATCACCGCCAGCGTCTGCAATCTGCGCCCGGAAAGCCGCGGATCGGTACATCTGAAGGGTCCGGATTTTGCCGCCGCGCCGGACATCAGGCCGCGCTACCTGACGGCGGAGGCCGACCGCGATGTCGCGGTCAGCGCCATCCGGTTGACGCGGCAAATCGTCAAGCAACCCTCGTTCGCCCGCTTCAACCCGGTCGAGTTCAAGCCGGGCCCGTCCTACGAGACCGAGGAGGACCTGAAGCGCGCGGCCGGCGATATCGGCACGACGATCTTCCATCCGGTTGGGACCTGCCGCATGGGCGCCGATCCGGAGAGCGTCGTCGATCCGGAACTGCGCCTGCGCGGTCTGAAGGGATTGCGCATCGCCGACGCCTCGGTCATGCCGACGATCACCTCGGGCAACACCAATTCGCCGACGATCATGATCGCCGAAAAGGCGGCAACGATGATCCTGGCAGTCAATCGTTAGGCGTCAGCGGCAAGGGCGGGCGGCACTCGGGCGTCCGCCGAAGATGCTGATTCCATGCCGGATTCGGCCAGCTAGCGGTGTCGGATAACGGTAAACTGGCCGAAAAGCGACGCGAAAAGCTTAAATCTCAGGCGTTGAGCCCCTATATCAGGTCCTGATGGCTCGGTTTGAGCCCAAGCAAGATTTAGGGGTTGTGATGGCAATGCAGCGATTTGGGCGTTTTGGACGAACTCTGGCAATGATGGCGATCGGCATGGTCGTTGCGCTGACCGTTGTGGACGTCGCCGAAGCGCGGCGTTCGGGCGGCGGCTTCGGTAGCCGCGGCACCCGCACCTTCTCGCAACCGCCGGTCACCCGTACCGCGCCGACCAACGCGGCACCGATCGACCGTTCGATGACGCCGCGCCAGGACGCAGGCCCGGCCGCGACCAATCCGGCAGCCGGCCAGACGCGCCCGAACGCCACCCAGCCGAACGCCCGTCCGGGCTTCTTCAGCGGCTTCGGCGGTTCGCTGCTCGGTGGCCTGATGGTCGGCGGCCTCATCGGCATGCTGATGGGCGGCGGTTTCGGCGGTGCTGCCGGCTTCCTCGGCCTGATCGTGCAGATGCTCCTGATCGGTGGCCTGATCATGCTCGCCATGCGCTTCTTTAACCGCAACCGCCAGCAGACAGCCTATGCCGGCCCGTCCGAGCGCTCGTCGGGCCAGCAGCCATCGAACGGCATGCCGTCGTTCAAGATCCCGAGCATCGGCGGCGGCCAGGCAAGCGGTCAGGCGCAGGCTCGACCCCAGGCAGCCCCTCAGGCGGCGCCCGTCACCGACGGCCCGGCCGATGAAATCGGCGTCCAGGGGTCTGACCTCGAGCAGTTCGAAAAGATGCTGAAGGACGTGCAGGCGGCTTACGCCGCGGAAGACTACGGCACGCTGCGTCGCCTGACGACGCCGGAAGCCATGTCGTACCTAGCAGAAGAGCTCAGCGACAACGCCACGAGCGGCGTCAAGAACGATGTGCGCGACGTGCACCTCGTTCAGGGCGACGTCGCCGAAGCCTGGTCGGAGAACGGTACCGAATTTGCGACCGTCGCCATGCGTTACGAGAGCATCGACGTCATGCGCGACCGCACCACCGGCAAGGTGATCAGCGGCGATCCGGACAATCTGACGGAAGCCGTCGAGCTCTGGACTTTCGTGCGCAAGCCGGGTGCCGAATGGCAGGTTTCGGCGATCCAGGGCGTCAGCCACGACTGAAGCGCAGCAAAGCCTATAGAAAAAAGGCCCGGTCGGCATCGCCGCACCGGGCCTTTTCGTTTTCAGGCCGTCCAATCACACGGCCGCGGGGGCCCCAGTCGGCGGCGCGAGGATGCCGGTGATCAGATCCCGCAGCCAGCGATGGGCGGGGTCGCCGTCGCGCCGCCGGTGCCAGATCTGCCGGAAGGCGAAGGGCGGGATCGCGAAGGGTGGCGCGAAGATGGCGAGCGGCCCGATCTCCCCGTCGCGGGGCAGGATCCGGCGCGCAACCGTTAGCACGAGGTCGGTTCCCGGAACGAGACCCGGCGCCGCACTCCAATGAGGCAGGGCCAGCGCAATGCGGCGCTTGTGTCCAATAGCCGAAAGCGCAAGGTCGATCTCGTTGCCGGTATCGCCACGCAGGGAGACGAGAATATGCGGCCGCTGCAGATAGGCCGAAAGATCCATCGTCGTTTCGCCGCCGAGGCTCGCGCGATCGGCCAGGCAGGCGAAGTGCTCCTCGAACAGCAATGATGTCCTCAGATCCTCGGCAAGCGTCGGGAAAACCCCGAGCGCCAGATCGATTTCGCCGTCGACGGCCTGCGCCATCATCACTTCGCGGCTTGCCTGGCTGACGAGGAGATCGACGTTCGGCGCCTGCCGGCGCAGCACGGTCATCAGTTGCGGCAGCAGCACAAGCGCAGCGTAATCGGACATCGCCAGCCGGAAGACGTGGGGCTCGCGCGCCGGATCGAATGGCTGAGAACCCATGAGCAGACGCATATGCGCGAGCGCTTCGGCAAGCTGCGGCGCGATCTCCAGCGCCCGCACCGTCGGCTCGAGATGGCCGCCATGGCGAACCAGCAAGGGATCGTCGAACAGAGCGCGCAACCGCGCCAGCGCATGGCTGACGGCAGGCTGGCTCTTGTTCAACCGCAGAGCCGCGCGCGAGACGTGGCGCTCCGCCAGGAGCGCGTCGAGCACCACGAGCAGGTTCAGGTCGATTGCGCCAAGATTATTCATCATACGAATATAGCACGTGAAAAATTGGAATTTCCATTCCCAAGATAGATGATGGAGGGTCGCCGCAACAAAAAGGAAAAACAATGCCCAATCTCTCCTCCCTCCTGTTGCTTGCCGTGGCGATCTTCGCCGGCGCCGTCGTCCCCCTCCAGGCCGGCGCCAATGCCAACCTTGGCCGCCTCCTCGGCCATCCGCTCTGGGCGACGGTCGTCTCGCTCGGCGTCAGTCTCGCGCTCATCCTGCCGATGCTGATTGCCTTCCGGGCGCCGTTGCCCAGCCTGGCTGTGGCATTCAAGGGTCCGTGGTGGATCTGGGTCGGCGGCCTCGCCGGCGTGATCTACATCACTGCGGCTCTTCTCCTTGCGCCGAAGCTCGGCGCGGCAAGCTTCATTGTCGCCGTCATCGCCGGCCAGATGGTCATTTCCATGTTGATCGATCACTACGGCCTGATGGGTTTCCCGCAAAAGCCGGTCAATGCGGCGCGGCTGACCGGCCTGTTCTTCATCGTCGGCGGCATGGTGATCACCCAGATCGCCAATGTCACGCCGGCCTTGGCCAACGCGCCGCGATAGCACAGAGCCGCATCTCGGCAGCGGCAGCCATGACGATCAAGGCTGCCGCTTGTCACCTGAGAAGCACCCATGGTAAATGGCTGACCATGTCGAGCGAACCCCATTTGATGGCCTGATTTGCCCCGCAAGGCGGGGCTTGCATCTGTGAGCCCAGAACCGTCCGCCTCTTGCGCGGGCTTATCCTGTTCGCATTCGATCTCATCAAACCTGCCCAATACAGCAGACCCGAGATCGATTGCGTCTCATCGGGCTCTCCTATGGACAAATCCAATCTTTGGGGCGATGCCGCCTTCCGGCGCATCAGCCTCGTCCTCACCGTCGATTCCTTCTGCTCCTGGATGCTCGTCGCCGCGCTGCCGCTCGTCGTTGCAAGCCGCTTCGGCGCCGGTGCGGAACTGGTCGGCAGTCTTGCCTTGCGTCTGCTGCCGAGCCTCCTGCTTGCGCCGATCGTCGCCTCGCTCCTACGGCGCAGCGGCCCGCAGCTTCCGGTGCTGTGCTGCCTGTCGGTGACCGCCATCGCCATTCCCGGCCTTGCGTTCGCGCCGGACGCAATGACATTGCACATGATCGTCCTGGTCATCGGCGCTGCGGACGCGGTGGTCACGCCGGGTCTGTTGATGCTGCGCGCCGCCGTCGTTCCAGCCGGCCGCAACATGGAGGCCAACACCGCCTTCCAGGCGATCGACCGCTTCGCCAAGATTTTCGGTCCGCCGGCGGCGGGTCTGGCAGCTGCCTCCACCTCGATCGTGACAACCCTTCTTGCGCTGTCCCTTGCCCAGATCGGGGCAGCCCTTCTGCTGGTGCTTCAACCACGCGACAAGCCGGTGCAGGAGAACGCGGCACCCTCGCACGCATCGGGCTTCGGACGGGAAACCCTTGCGATGTTTCGCGAGAACCCCTTGCTCTGGGCTTTGCTGCTCCCGGCCTTCGGCTACATGGTCTCGCTCGGGACACTGCAGCCGTTCCTGTTCTGGCTCAGTCGTGACCAGTTTCATCTCGGCCCGGAGATGTGGACCTTGCTTCTGGCGGCACAGGGCGCCGGCGCCCTGATTGGTGCCGTCGTCTCGCACCGATTGGCGGGAGCTTTGACCAGTACGCAGGCGCTGCTTCGCGCCTATCTTCTCTCCAGCCTGCTCGAAGGCCTTTCGACCTTCGCGCTGATTTTTGCCCCCAACTCCCTGGTGGCCAGCGGACTGCTGATCGTCGGCGGCATACCGGAGATGATCGCTTTCGCTACCTACTTTACCCTCCTGCAACGCTGCCTGTCCCTGGAGCGCCAGGCAGTGTTTTACGCCGTGAGCTTGCCACTCATGGATGCCTGCTTGATCGCCGGCATCGTCTCGGGAGCCTTCTATACCAGCGATCTCGTGACCCTCGGGCAGTTCTGGCTCTTTGCCAGCGCCTGCGCCGTGCTTCCGGTTCTGCCGTTCCTCGCGTGGCGCGGGTCGGCGACCGACCGTCAGAGCAGTGTCTCGCGGCAAAAAGATCAACGCCAGCCGTAACTTACGGCTGGCGTGTTTCACTTTGACTGGCCATACTCGCACCGGGCTATAAAGGGGTATTGCATGCAGGACCGGTTGTTCATCGATGGCAAATGGGAAAAACCGCGGCGCGGCGGCACGCTCGACGTGATCGATCCGGCGACGGAGGAGATCATCCATCGTGCACCTGCGGCAACCTACGAGGACGTGGACCGGGCCGCAAAGGCGGCCCGCATCGCCTTCGATAGCGGCCCCTGGCCAAAACTTTCGGGCAGCGAGCGCGCCGCCTATCTGCGTGCAATCGCCGCCAAGATCGAGGAAAAGCGCCACTCGCTGGCCCGGCTCGAAGTCGCCGACAACGGCAAACCGCTGCCGGAAGCATTGTGGGACATCGACGATGCTGCAGGCTGCTTCCGCTATTATGCCGGCCTCGCCGAGGAACTGGACACCAGCCCTGAGGAGGCGATCGCCGTCGGCGACAGCCGCTTCACGTCACGCGCCGTGCGCGAACCGCTGGGCGTCGTCGGCGCGATCACCCCGTGGAACTATCCGTTGCTGATGGTGTCGTGGAAGGTGGCGCCGGCGCTGGCCGCCGGCTGCACCATCGTGCTCAAACCGTCGGAGCTGACACCGCTGACAGCACTTGAGCTCGGCGTCATCGCCGAGGAAGTCGGGCTGCCGGCCGGCGTGCTCAACATCCTCACCGGCACCGGCCAGGACGCCGGCCAGCCGCTGACCGAGCATCCACTGGTCGACAAGCTTGCCTTCACCGGCTCCGTCGTCACCGGCCGCAAGGTGATGATGGCCGGTGCCCAGGACATCAAGAATGTCAGCCTCGAACTCGGCGGCAAGTCGCCCTTCGTCGTCTTTGCCGACAGCGACATCGACAAGGCCGTCGAATGGATCATGTTCGGCATCTTCTGGAACCAGGGCCAGGTCTGCTCGGCGACCTCGCGCGTGCTCGTCGAGGAGACGATCTACGAGACCGTCGTCAAGCGCCTCTGCGAAGAAGCGGCGAAGATCACCATCGGCAATGGTCTGGAAGACGGAACCCTGCTCGGGCCGATCGTCTCGAAGGGGCAGTACGACAAGATCATGGGCGCGATCGACCGCGCCCGCCAGGACGGCGCCACGGTGGCTGCCGGCGGCGGCCGCCCGGCCGGCCTCAACAGCGGCTACTTCATCGAACCGACGGTGCTGACCGATATGCGCGAAGACAGTTACGTCTGGCGCGAGGAGATCTTTGGTCCGGTCGTCTGCGTCAAGCCGTTTGGCGAAGAGGCCGACGCGATCCGCATGGCCAACAACAGCCGCTTCGGTCTTGCAGCCGCCGTCATGTCGGCCGACAGGGACCGCTGCGAGCGCGTCGCCCGCGCTTTTCGCGCTGGCATCGTCTGGATCAACTGCTCGCAGCCGACCTTCACCGAAGCACCCTGGGGTGGCTACAAGCAATCGGGCATCGGCCGTGAGCTCGGCCGCTGGGGCCTTTCCAATTATCTGGAGACCAAGCAGATCACCAGTTTCGACGCCGACGAGCCCTGGGGCTGGTACATCAAGGGATAGCGCCGATCGGGGCGTGGAGGTCAGCGTCAAATTCCCTTCATGCGGCTGTGAAATAAGCCGACTAACGATGGCATCACGCAAAGTTGTCGTCGAACACACGCAATCCGGAGGGTCAGATGAACAGGTCGAACGACGAGATCGAAACGCAGGACTGGCTGGAAGCGGAACTGGCCGACACGCTCGACGAGGACTACGAACTCGAGCTTTCCGAACCGGCGCTGTCGGAAGAGATCCGCAAGATCTACCGCAAGAACCACCCGCCATCGATCCCGCGCATCGATTACTTCCGCTCGCTGCTGAAGTTGCAGTCGGAACTGATCAAGCTGCAGGACTGGGTGGTCCATCACAAGGAAAAGGTGGTGGTGATCTTCGAGGGCCGCGATTCCGCTGGCAAGGGCGGCGTCATCAAGCGCATCACCCAGAGGCTCAATCCCCGCGTCGTGCGTGTCGTCGCGCTGCCGGCACCGTCCGACCGCGAAAAGACGCAATGGTATTTCCAGCGCTACGTGCCGCACCTGCCGGCCGGCGGCGAGATCGTGCTCTTCGACCGCTCCTGGTACAACCGCTCCGGCGTTGAGCGCGTCATGGGCTTCGCCACCGAGGACCAGGTCGAGCAGTTCTTCGACGACGTGCCGGAATTCGAGCGCATGCTGGTTCGCTCCGGCATCCGGCTGGTGAAGTACTGGTTCTCGATCACCGACGAGGAGCAGCAGATGCGCTTCCTGGTGCGCATTCACGACCCGTTGAAGCAGTGGAAGCTGTCGCCGATGGATCTGCAGTCGCGGGTGCGCTGGGAAGGTTACACCAAGGCCAAGGAGGAGACCTTCGCCCGAACCAACATCCCGGAAGCACCCTGGCATATCGTCGAAGGCAACGACAAGAAGCGCGCCCGTCTGAACTGTATCGACCACCTGTTGAGGCAGATCCCCTACGAGGACGTGCCGCACGAGGAAATCTCCCTGCCGGAACGCGTCTTCAACCCGGACTACGAGCGCAAGGTTCTGCCGCCGGAACTCTACGTGCCGTCGAAATACTGACGCACGCGGGCAACCGCCCGCGTCTGCAGCCGTTGAAAGCGAGGCGGCATCCGCCCGCCTCGCTTGCAATATCCCCGCGAAAATCAGAGATTGCCGTGAAACGCCAGTTTCATGGACATCGCATGAGCCCGAAAGAACGTTCCTTCCTCACCCGTGTTCGCCAAGTGCTGCCGGAACTGCATCCGGCCGAGCGGCGGCTGGGCGACTTCCTCTGCGATTTTCCAGGCGAGGTCGCCAGCTACTCAGCCCAGGAACTGGCGGCGCTCGCACATGTGTCGAAGGCGACGGTCTCTCGCTTCATCCAGCGGCTCGGCTACGACAATTACGAAGAAGCGCGTCGGCATGCCCGCGCCGACAAGCAGACCGGTTCGCGCCTGTTCCTTGCAACCGCCACCGACAGCGGCGGCGAGCAGTCGCTCACGTCCCATGTGGCGCAGGGCGTGGCCAATATCGAAGCGACCTTTCTCGCCATTTCCGAAACCCAGGTGACGGCGGCGGCAACCGCCATCCTTGGCGCCCGCAAAGTCTGGGTCATCGGCTTTCGCGCCAGCCATTCCTTCGCCACCTATCTGCAATGGCAGATGACACAGGTGGTCGAGCACATCTCGGCCATTCCCGGCGGCGGCCAGACGCTCGGCGAACATCTGGTCAGCATCAACAACGACGACGTCGTCATCCTTTTCGGCCTGCGCCGGCGCGTCACGTTGATGGAACCGATCCTCGCGCAGCTCGAAAAATCGGGCGCAAGGCTGCTCTATATCACCGACGAAGGCGTTCCCTTCCTCAACCAGGCAGAATGGCATTTCCGCTGCCAGACGCTGGCGCCGGGGCCCCTGTTCAACCACGTCTCGGTGATGGCGCTCTGCCATCTGCTCACCACGCGTTGCATCGAAATCGCCGGTCCCGCCGGCCGAAACCGCCTGCGCGGCATCGAGGCGATCAACGACGCTCTCGACGAATTGTGAGCGCCGATTGGGCATTTGCCTGAAACGGCAGAACATTTTTCGAGCACAAGAAATCTGGGTTTCAACCGCCCGTTAGAGTGCAATCTGTCGCCAAGCTTTTGACGGCAAACGAGAAACTGTCGTTTCCCGTCGAGTGGCACGAAATCTGCATTCCATAACCTGGGTTGCGAGCGGCCATTTCCTTTCGCAGCGCGTCATAGAATCTCCTATGAAACTCAGATTTCATGATGTAGATTTCATGAAACTGAGTTTTCACATTTTCACGTTGTTAAGCCATAAAGGGGAACGAACCATGGCAGCGGAAAATATGGTACCGTCCGGCAGGTCATCGCCGGTCATCAGACAGTTGGAATCAGCCTTCACCAAGATCGGCGTCACCGGCGCCCACAAGCAAATTCTCGCCCTCGTGCTCATCGGCTGCCTGTTCGACAGCTTCGAACAGAACACCATCGGCGTTGCCGGCCCGATCCTGAAAGAACATTGGGGCCTTACCGGCACCGACATCGGTTTCCTCAACACCATCACCTTTGGCAGCGCGGCGATCGGCCGCCTGCTTTCAGGCATCCTCGGCGACCGCTACGGCCGACGCGTGATGCTGACCATCAACCTCCTGCTCTTCACCATTGGCTCGGCCGCCTGCGCCATGGCGCCGAACTTCGCCACGCTCTGCTTTGCCCGTGCCATCGTCGGCTTCGGCGTCGGCGGCGAAATCTCGACGGCCGTTACCATGCTGTCGGAATTCTGCTCGCCGAAATTCCGCGGCACGGCGGCCGGCCTCGTCAATGTCGGCGCCGGCGGCTTCGGCAACTTCCTGGCGCCCGCCTTCGGCCTGATGATCTTCACCCTCTTCCCGGGTGAAAACAGCTGGCGCTGGCTCTTCGCCGCCCTCGCGCTCCCGGCTCTGCTCGTCGTCTTCTACCGCCGCTTCGTGCCGGAGACCCCGCGCTTCCTGGCTTCGCAGGGCAAGATCGACGAAGCCAACAAGGTGCTCTCCATCCTTGCCTCCGGCTCGTTGCGCCCGCGCAATCTCAAGGTCCAGGAGTATCTGACCAAGGATCACCTGAAGGACGAAGAGCCGGCCAAGAGCGACTGGAAGGAACTCTTCCGCGCGCCCTTCATCGGCCGCACGATCCCCGTCGCCATCGCCATCCTGATGAGCTACGGCGCCCAGCTTTCCGTGCTGACGCTGATGCCGATCATCTTCGTCTCCATGGGCTACACGCTGCAGGGCAACCTGCTCTACAGCATGATCATCCAGAGCGGCAGCGTGCTTGGTGCCATCGCCGCCTCGATGTTCGGCTACTACTTTCCGCGCAAGAAGGTGCTGACGCTCGGCGCCGTGTTCGCCTGCCTCGCGGCGGTCTCGATCGCCTATCTCGGCACCAACATCTATCTGGTGCTGATGTTCGGCGCGATCTTCCAGTTCTTCGTGCTGCTGCTCAACACCTCGATCTGGATCTATGCGCCCGAACTCTTTCCGACCCGCATCCGCGCCTTCGGCGTGGCGCTGATCCTGGCAACCGGTTCGGCCGCGGGTTCCTTCGTCCCCACCATCGCCGGCGCCCTCTTCGACGTCTACGGCATGGTCGGTGTCTTCGGGCTTGCCGCCGGCATGTATGCGGTCTTTGCCTTCTGCATCCAGCTCGGCCCCGAAACCTACGGCATGTCGATGGAAGACCTCACCCAGCCTGCCGATGCCGACCTGGCAAAGGCTGACACTTCTGAAATCAAAGTCGGCGTGGAACTGAGAACGTGAGCGCACATATCCTTCTGATCAACCCGAACAGTTCGCGTGCCACGAGCGACATGATGGTCGCCATCGCACGCCGGGCGGCATCAGGACGCATGGCCGTGGCAGTCGCCACGGCCATGCGGAACCCGCCGATGATCGTCACGCCGGAGCAGCTGGACGCATCCGCTGCCGAGGTCGTCGAGATCGGCGAAAAGCATGAGGCCGGATGCCTCGGCATCGTCGTCAGCGCCTTCGGCGATCCCGGCCTTGCCGCGCTCAAGCACCGGCTCGATATCCCCGTCATCGGAATCTGTGAGGCCTCGATGATCGAGGCCTCACAGGGCGGCCGCAAATTCGGCGTCGCCACCACGACGCCGGAACTGATCCAGGCGATCGACGACCGCGCCCGCGATCTCGGCGTCTGGGAACAATATACCGGCATCCGTTGCACTTCGGGCGATCCGCTGGCGCTTTCCGCCCACCCGGATCGGCTGCTTTCGGCTCTCGGCGATGCGGTCCGCCAATGCATCGAGCTCGACGGCGCCGAGGCCGTCATCATCGGCGGCGGCCCGCTCGGCCAGGCGGCCGACGAGCTCCAGCCGATGTTTTCGACGCCGATCATCGCCCCCATCCCGAGCGCAATCGGCCGCATGCTCGACCTGATGCAGGTCGCCGCCTGACAGGCATTCCTCATCGCAGACACCCAAAAGGAGTATGGATCGGGCGGCGCTAATGCCTGTTTCCGCCGGCCGCCCTGTGGTATTTTCGCCCTTCCTAATTGGCGAGACCGAAGCTGGGGCGGAGGTTACGCGATGAAATCTCTCTTTGCTTCGCTGGTCGCGGTGGCGTTCTTCGCCGCGGCGGCGAACGCGGGTCCTTTGCATGACGCGGCACGGGACGGCGACACGGAACGCGTCAAACAGTTGCTCGATCAGGGAACCGACATAACCGAGCCGGATGCGGCCGGTGAACCGGCGCTGTTGATTGCCGCTCTCAAGGGTCGCGCCGAGGTCGTCGCCCTTCTCATCGAGCGCGGCAACGACATCGAGATCCGCAATAAGGGTGGTCTCACCGCGCTTCACGCCGCGGCCTATGGCGGCAATCTCGAAACCGTCAAACTACTCGTCGCCAAGGGCGCGGCGGTCAACGACGTCGCCAACTTCTACAAGATGTCGCCTCTGCATGCAGCAGCCGAAGAAGGCCACGCCGAAGTGGTCGCCTTCCTGCTTGCCAACAAGGCAGACATCGAAGCCAAGGAGCGCAACGGCTATACGCCGCTCACCCAGGCCGGCTGGCGGTCCTATTGGCCGGCCGCCGAACTTCTGTTGAAGGCCGGCGCCACCTGCCAGAAGGCCGAGCTTGTCGGCGAATGGCTCTACGGCGAATGCACGAAACGTCAATAGATCCGGAAACGGAGGAAACGGCATGTCTCGACACTCCATACGATTTATAATCGCGGCGACAGCGGCGTTCCTTGCGCCGGCCGTCCCGTCACTGGCAGAAGAGCCCGTGAACACCGGCTACTTCGGTGACGTGGCGATCAAGGGTTACGATCCCGTCGCCTATTTCACCGAGAACAAGGCTGTCGAAGGATCACCCGAATTCAGCTATCGCTGGCTTGGCGCCACCTGGCAGTTTGCCAGCGCCGAGCATCGCGACCAGTTCATCAAGGAGCCGACCCGCTATGCGCCGCAATATGGCGGCTACTGCGCCGATGGCGTCTCCTTCGGCACGGTCACGACCAACATCGATCCCAAAGCCTGGCGCATCATCAAGGACAAGCTCTATCTCAGCTACGATCCGGGCGCAGCCGACGGACTGGTGAAGAACCCGAACAAGGTGGTCGATTCGCGCAAGCACTGGTCCGAGGTCGAGCAGACGCTGCTCACCGAGAAGGCGAACATCAACTGGACGCAGCCCCGGCCCTGAAGGCCGGCGGCTCGGCGATGACAACCGTCACTTCTCGATCGAGAAGAACTTCAGCGACTGCGGCGTGACATTGATGTAGTCCGCCGTGCGCTCGCCCTTTGCCGTATTGCGGTAGACATAGCCGCAGACCATGCGGTCGAGAAAATAGCCGTCATATTTTTCGCAGAGCTGGTTGCCCTTCACTTCAATCCGACCGGTGATGTTGGTGTTGCTGGTGCGATAGGCGGTGTTGCCGTCCTTGTCGAAAAACTGCGCAAAGCCCGTGCCGTTCTTGTGCACGCCGACCCAGGTCTTGTCGGTGGTCAGTTGTTTCAGCTCGGCCGGGCCGAGCCGGTCGCTGGCGGCGCCGACGAAGCCGAAGGGCCATTCCGGAATACCGGCGACGCGAAGGCCGAAGAGGTGGCGATAGAGATCCTCTTCGCGCCAGTAGTCGTAGAGATAGCCGTAGTAGCTCAGGTTCGTGTCCGGGAAGAGCTTCAACAGCTCGTCCGCTTCGGCGGCCGCACTCTGCTGGTCGCCGCGCTGGGCATAGGCCGACGCCAGATACTCCCGCACCGCCTCCGCCTTTGGCAAGGATGCGCCGGCCGCTTCAATCAGGGGGATCGCCTTCTCAAGGTGACGCGTCGTGTAATAGACGATGCCCGAAAGCAGCTGCAGGCTCGAAGATGGCGACGGATCAAGCCTCAGCGCCCGCTCGATATCGTCGAGCGCCTGCTCGTGTTCACCGGTCTGGGCCAGTATCAGCGCCAGATTGGCGAGCGCCTCGGCATCCCCCGGCTGCGCCGAGACGGCTCGAAGCGCCGATTCCTTTGCCTCAAGGGGACGGCCGTCCACCAGCTGCAGCAGCGCCAGCACGGTATGGGCGCGGGCGTTGTTGGCGTCGAGCTTCAGGGCCTGTCCCGCCGCATCATAGGCGATCTTGCGCGCCACGGCCGCGGACCAGAGATAGTTGTAGTCGTTGCGCCAGACGTCGACGGCGACCCGGGCGATACCGGCATGCGCATCGGCGAACTTCGGATCGAGATCGATCGCCCGCTGATAATAGGAAAGCGTCTGGCGATAGGTGTCGACGTCGCGCCAGATCAAGCCCTGCTGCTCGGCGCGCATGTAGTTGTCGTAGGCCTCGAGATTGTCCGTCGGAATGCGCGCCAGCTGGTCGCGTTCGCCCTCGCTGAGCTTGACCTCGAGCGCTGCGATGATCTTGCCGATCACGTCGTCCTGAACCGCAAAGAGGTCGGCGTATTGCCGATCGTAGCGCTCGGCCCAGAGCGAAAGACCGCTCATCGCATCGATCAGCTTGACGTTGATGCGCAACCGCTGGTCCGCCCGCTGCAGCGTGCCCTCCAGCACATAGTGTACGCCAAGCTCGGCGGCCACGTCCTGGATCTTGTCGGTACTGCCCTTCAGCGCGAACACCGAATGGCGCGCGATGACAAAGAGGCCGGACACTTTCGAGAGTTCTGTGATGAGATCGTCCGTCAGCCCCTCGGCCAAATGGTCGTGATCGCTGTCGCCGCTGACATTGATGAAGGGCAGCACGGCAACCGAAGGCTGGTCCGGCAGCGGATAGGCGAAGCGCTGCGCCATCCCCTCCTGCCCGATCCACGTCCAAGGCTGCCACCAGGCGACCGCAGTCGACAGCGCAATCGCGACGAGACCAACGACCGATCCCTTCACCCAGGCCGCATTGCGTCGAGGCTTCTCGACAACCGTCCTGCCGGCGGCCCCCGGATCGAGGAGGACCCGGTAAACCCGGATCGGCTCGGCAAGCCCCTTGACCGTCTGTTGACCCAGGGACGCAAATCCGACTTTCAGCTTGGAGCTGACCTGGTCGTAAGCCGTGCCGGAGATCGCAATACCACCCGGCTCGGCAAGTCCCTGGACCCGATCGGCGATGTTGACGCCGTCGCCATGGATGTCGTCACCCTCGACGATGATGTCGCCAAGATTGATGCCGATGCGGAAGTCCAGCCTCTCGCCATCTGGCGCCTTGTCGGCTTCCGCCTCCGCCTTGCGCCGCTGGATCTCGACTGCGCATTGGGTCGCGTCGACAACGCTGCGGAATTCGACGAGCAGGCCATCGCCCATCGTCTTCACCAGACGCCCGTGATGCTCGCGGAAAAGCGGCTCGAGAATATCGCCGAGATCCGACTGGAATCGCAAGCGCGTCCCTTCCTCGTCCAGCCGGCTCAAGCGGCTGTAACCGACGACATCCGCGATCAGGACGGCTGCGAGACGGCGCTCCATCGACGGGCTCTCAACGTGCGATGTACTCCAGAGGCAATGGTACCGCAGCTTGGCGGGCGGCGCCATCGGCACGCATGGACGAGACGCGTCGACCAGGCCGTAACCGTTACGTACTTGCAGGACCTCGCTGAAGTGCCACGATTACAGGCGATCATCCGAAGGAAGCTGCCATGCTCAAACGACGGTCTCTGCTGGTGCTCGGCGCTCTTGCCACGGCACTTCCCGCACTCAAGTTGACGAGCGCGAGGGCTGCCGATGCAGGCCTCTCTGCGGACGAGGCGCGCGCCATTGCCAAGGACGCCTATATCTACGGTTTCCCGCTGGTCGACAGCTACAGGGTGCAGCATTCCTATTTCGTCGATCACGGCAATCCCGAGTTCAAGAGCGGCTGGAATACGCTCAACAATACCGCGCGGGTCTATACGCCTGACGACAAGGCGATCCAGACGCCAAATTCCGATACGCCCTACTCCTTCCTGGGCGCGGACCTGCGCGCCGAGCCGCTGGTCCTGACCGTGCCGGCGGTCGAGAAGGAGCGCTACTACTCGCTCCAGTTCGTCGACATGTACACCTTCAATTTCGCCTATGTCGGAAGTCGCGCCACCGGCAGCGAGGCTGGCACCTTCCTGCTGGCGGGACCGGGCTGGAAGGGTGAAACCCCGCCCGGGATCAAGGCGGTGATCCGGTCGGAAACGGAATTCGCTTTCGTGCTTTACCGCACGCAGATGTTTGATCCCGCCGACATCGAGAACGTCAAGAAGATCCAGGCGGGCTACAGGGTCGAGCTGCTGTCGAGCTTCCTTGGTCAGCCGGCTCCGGCACCGGCCGCGGCCGTCGATTTTATCACCCCGTTGAGCGCGGCTGACGAAAAGACCTCGCCTGACTTCTACAGGGTCCTGAATTTTATCCTGCATTACTGCCCGACGCACCCGTCCGAAACGGCGCTGATGCAGCGTTTCGCCGATCTGAACATCGGTGCGGGCAAGACGTTCGACATCACGGCTTTCTCGCCGGAGATCCAGAAGGCGATCACTGACGGCATGGCGGACGCCTGGGCGGCGTTCAAGGAACACAAGGAAACCGAAATCGACACCGGCAAGGCTTCGAGTGCCGACGCGTTCGGCACGCGGGAGTTCCTGAAGAACGACTATATGCAGCGCATGTCCGGCGCGGTTCTCGGTATCTACGGCAACTCGAAGGACGAAGCTCTCTATCCCGCCTATTTCGTCGATGACCAGAAGAAGCCGCTGACCGGGTCGGGCCACTACACCTTGCGCTTCGAACCCGAGCAACTGCCGCCGGTCAACGCCTTCTGGTCGCTGACCCTCTACGAACTGCCGTCGAGCCTGCTCTACGCCAATCCGCTTAACCGCTATCTCATCAACTCGCCGATGCTACCGAACCTGCAAAAGGACGCCGATGGCGGCGTGACGCTCTACGTCCAGCACGAGAGCCCTGGGCCTGACAAGGAAGCAAACTGGCTGCCGGCGCCGAGCGGCCCGTTCTTCACCGCCATGCGGCTCTACTGGCCAAAGCCGGACGCATTGGACGGAAAATGGAAAGCGCCGCCGATGCGGCGCGCCAACTGATCAACGAGGATTTGAATATGAAACACTATCGTTCGTTCCTCATTGCCAGTGCACTGGCGATGGCTGCCGCAACCCAGGCAAGCGCCGCCGACCCCGTAACCGTCGGTGTCGACAACTTCGTTCGTGCCGAGAGCGACATGTACCTCGCCTCCATGGTCAAGGACGGCGCCTTCGGCAAATTCGTGCATCGGCGCGAACCGGCTTCGATCGACAATCAGACCGTCATTCGCCTCAACCGCGATACGCTCTATTCATCGGCCGTGTTCGATCTCGACGCGGGCCCGGTTACGGTCACCATGCCGGACGCGGGAAAACGCTTCATGTCGCTGCAGGTGGTCAATGAGGACCACTATGTGCCGGAGGTCGTCTACGGCGCCGGAGAGGTGACGTTGACCAAGGAAAAGGTCGGCACGCGCTACGCCGTTGTCGGCGTCCGCACCCTGGTCGATCCGACCGACCAGAAGGATATCGCCGAAGTCCACGCCCTGCAGGATGCGATCAAGGTGACCCAGGAGAAGGAAGGCACGTTCGAAATCCCGGCCTGGGACCCGGCCAGCCAGAAGAAGGTGCGCGAAGCCCTGCTTGCGCTCGGCGCCACCATGCCGGACTTCAAGAAGGCCTTCGGCACCAAGGCCGACGTCGACCCGATCCGCCATCTGATCGGCACCGCGACCGGCTGGGGCGGCAACCCCGACAAGGACGCGTCCTATCTCAACGTCACGCCCGCCAAGAACGACGGCAAGACCATCTACAAGCTCGACGTCAAGGACGTACCGGTCGATGCCTTCTGGTCGGTCAGCGTCTACGACGCGCAAGGCTTCTACGAAAAGAACGCCTACAATGCCTACGCGATCAACAATATCACCGCCAAGAAGGGCGACGATGGCAGCGTCTCGATCCAGTTCGGCGGCTGCGACGGCAAGATCGCCAACTGCCTGCCCGTGGTCGACGGCTGGAACTATACGGTGCGGCTCTACCGGCCGCGCAAGGAAATCCTCGACGGAACCTGGTACTTTCCCGAGCCGCAGCCGGTAAACTAGGCGTGCCGCGAATTTGGCAGCGGAGGCCGCATGCATGGAACACAGCGATGACAACCTTGCGGCCTTCGCCGAGCATGGCGCAACGCCCCTGCCCGCAGCAACGGGTGAAGGCCGTGTCGAGCGTGACGGCGCACGAATCTGGTATGCGACCTATGGATCGGGCGAACCGGTTATCCTCTTGCACGGCGGCCTTGGCCACAGCGGCAACTGGGGCTTTCAAGTCCCGGCCCTGCTCGACACTGGCCACCGCGTCATCCTGATCGACAGCCGCGGCCATGGCCGCAGCACCCGCGACCGAAAGCCCTACACCTACGAACTGATGGCGGCGGACGTGCTTGCGGTGATGGACAGGCTGGATATTCAGAAGGCCGCCTTTGCCGGCTGGAGCGATGGCGCCTGCATCGCGCTTATCCTCGCCTCACAGACGCCGGAACGCGTCAGCGGCGTCTTCTTCTTCGCCTGCAACATGGACCCGAGCGGAACGAAGGACATCGAGCCGAGCCCGGTGCTCGACCGTTGCTTCAGCCGTCATGCCGAAGACTACCGCGCGCTGTCGGCGACGCCCGACGATTTCAGCACCTTCGTCGACGCCGTCAGCGAAATGCAGAGAACCGAGCCGAACTACACGGCGGAAGATCTCGGCAAGATCCGCGTGCCGGTCGTGATCGTCCAAAGCGAAAACGACGAGTTCATCAAACACGAGCATGCTGACCATCTCGCCCGCAGCATTCCCGGCGCCGCGTTCATCCTTCTCGATGGCGTCAGCCACTTCGCCCCGCTGCAGCGGCCCGACCGCTTCAATGCCGCGCTCACGGCTTTCCTTGTCGCACTCGAAGACGAGCCCAAAGGCGACGCGCAATGACGGCATTGACGAGCCCTTGTCGGCTCGTCATCTCGCCCTCAGGCGACGCTACTCGGCCGCTTCGGTCTCAGGCATCGGCACGTAGTTGAGGATCGGCGACAGCCAGCGCTCGACCTCGCGCACCGGCATGCGTTTACGTGTCGCATAGTCCTCGACCTGGTCGCGCTCGACCTTGGCGACACCGAAGTAATAGGCTTCGGGATGGCCGATATAGAGGCCGGAAACCGACGAACCCGGCCACATCGCATAGCTCTCGGTGAGGCTGACGCCGATCGTTGCTTCTGCGTCAAGCAGCCGGAAGAGCGTTGCCTTTTCCGTGTGATCGGGCTGGGCCGGATAACCCGGCGCCGGGCGGATGCCGGCATAGGGCTCCCCAATCAGCTCCACGGGCGTAAACGTCTCGTCCGCCGCATAACCCCAGAGTTCGGTGCGCACATATTCATGCATGCGCTCGGCAAAGGCCTCGGCGAAACGATCGGCCAGCGCCTTGACCATAATCGAGGAGTAATCGTCGTTGGCGCGCTCGAAGCGCTCGGCGATCGCCACTTCCTCGATGCCGGCTGTGACAACGAAACCGCCGACATAGTCGTTGGAGCCGCTATCAACAGGCGCGACGAAGTCGGAAAGGGCCACGTTCGCACGGCCATCGCGCTTGCTGAGTTGCTGGCGCAGCGTGAAGAAGGTCGCAAGTTCAGCGGCCCGATCCTCTCCGGTAAAGAGCCGGATATCGTCGCCGACCGTGCCTGCCGGCCAGAAGCCGACAACCGCCTTCGGCGCAAACCACTTCTCCTCGATGATCTTTTTCAGCATCGCCTGCGCGTCGTCGAACAACTGGCGGGCAGCCGCACCTTGCGCCTCGTCGTCGAGGATCTTCGGATAGACGCCCTTCAGCTCCCAGGTCTGGAAGAACGGCGTCCAGTCGATGTAGCGGGCAAGCTCCGCCAGATCCCAGCTTTCGAACACGCGCGTGCCGAGGAACGAGGGCGTCTTGGCCTGATAATTCGACCAGTCAACCCGATGCTGATTGGCACGTGCCTGCGACAGGGGCAGCCGGCGCTTTTCCGCCTCGTTGCGCGCATGCGCGTCGGCGACCTTGCGATACTCCGCCCGAACCGTCTCCATGTAATTGTCGCGCGCTTCGGGCGAGAGCAAGCTCGATACGACGCCGACGGCGCGGCTGGCATCGGTCACGTAGACCGTCTGGCCGCGATCGTAGCGCGGATTGATCTTGACGGCGGTGTGCACGCGGCTGGTGGTCGCGCCGCCGATCAGCAGCGGTACGTCGAAGCCTTCGCGCTCAAGTTCCGAGGCGACATGCACCATTTCATCCAGTGAGGGCGTGATCAGGCCAGAGAGACCGATGATGTCGACCTTCTGCTCGCGCGCCACTTCGAGGATCTTCGCCGAGGGCACCATGACGCCGAGATCGATGATCTCGTAATTGTTGCAGGCCAACACGACGCCGACGATGTTCTTGCCGATGTCGTGCACGTCGCCCTTGACCGTCGCCATCAGGATCTTGCCGGCGCTTTCGCGCGCCTCGCCGCCATTGGCGAGCTTTTCTGCCTCCATGTGCGGCAAGAGCACGGCGACCGCCTGCTTCATAACGCGTGCGGATTTGACCACCTGCGGCAAGAACATCTTGCCGGAACCGAAGAGGTCGCCGACGACGTTCATGCCGGCCATCAGCGGGCCCTCGATGACATGCAG
Source organism: Ensifer sp. ENS07 (assembly GCF_014852185.1). Classification (NCBI taxonomy): domain Bacteria; kingdom Pseudomonadati; phylum Pseudomonadota; class Alphaproteobacteria; order Hyphomicrobiales; family Rhizobiaceae; genus Ensifer; species Ensifer sp. ENS07. The sequence continues at coordinate 22,264 of NZ_JACVBE010000015.1, forward strand.
CGGCCGCGCTGCCTCAAGCCGAGCCTCCTCGGTATCAGCCTCGATGTATTCGGTGATGCCGTTGACCAGCGCATGTTCGAGGCGCTTTGCCACCGACCATTCGCGCCAGGAAAGATCCTTCTCGCGGCCCTGCGAGCCGCCCTGTCCGCGATAGCGCTCAGCGATCTCCAGCATGCGCTCGGTCGAATCGGCGCGGCGGTTGAGCACCACGTCCTCGCAGGCCTCGCGCAGATCGGCATCGATGGCGTCATAGACGGCGAGCTGGCCGGCGTTGACGATGCCCATGTCCATGCCCGCCTGGATGGCGTGGTAGAGGAACACCGCGTGCATTGCCTCGCGCACCGGCTCGTTGCCGCGGAACGAGAAGGAGAGGTTGGAGACGCCGCCCGACACATGCACGTGCGGCAGGGTCTTGATGATCTCGCGCGTCGCCTCGATGAAGTCGACACCGTAGTTGTTGTGTTCCTCGATGCCCGTCGCCACGGCGAAGATGTTCGGATCGAAGATTATGTCTTCGGGCGGGAAGCCCGCCTGTTCCGTCAGGAGCTTGTAGGCGCGTGTGCAGATCTCGATCTTGCGCGCCTGGGTGTCGGCCTGGCCGACCTCGTCGAAGGCCATGATGACGACGGCGGCACCGTAGGCGCGGCAAAGCCTGGCATGGTGCAGGAACGCCTCTTCGCCTTCCTTCATCGAGATGGAATTGACCAGCGGCTTGCCCTGAACGCATTTCAGGCCCGCCTCGATCACTTCCCACTTCGACGAATCGATCATCACGGGAACGCGGGCGATATCGGGTTCGGAGGCGACGAGGTTCAAGAACTCGATCATCGCCTGCTTCGAATCGATCAGGCCCTCGTCCATGTTGATGTCGATGATCTGGGCGCCGTTCGCCACCTGGTCGCGCGCGACGTCGAGAGCGGCCGAATAATCGCCGGCAGTGATCAGCTTGCGGAACTTCGCCGAGCCGGTGACGTTGGTGCGCTCGCCGACGTTGACGAAGGGAATGTCGGAGGTGAGCGTGAAGGGCTCCAGCCCGGAGAGCCGCATCAGCGGCTCGACCTTGGGGATCTCGCGCGGCGGATGCTTGGCAACGGCCTTGGCGATCGCGCTGATATGGGCCGGCGTCGAGCCGCAGCAGCCGCCGACAATGTTGAGCAGCCCGTCGCGCGCAAAGGCTTCCACCTGGGCGGCCATCTGCTCCGGCGTTTCGTCGTACTGGCCGAACTCGTTCGGCAGGCCGGCATTGGGATAGGCGCAGACGAAGGTATCGGCAACGCTTGAAAGTTCGTCGATATGGGCGCGCATGGCATTGGCGCCGAGCGCGCAGTTGAGCCCGATGGTGAAAGGCTCGGCATGGCGCACCGAGTGCCAGAAGGCCGTCGGCGTCTGCCCGGACAGGGTGCGGCCCGAGAGGTCGGTGATCGTGCCGGAGATCATGACGGGCAGGTCGATACCCTTCTCCGCAAAGACTTCCTTGGTCGCGAAGATCGCCGCCTTGGCGTTCAGCGTATCGAAGATCGTCTCGATCAGAATGATGTCGGCGCCGCCGTCGATCAGACCGCGGATCTGTTCGGCATAGGCGATTCGCAAATCGTCGAAGGTGACGGCGCGATAACCGGGATTGTTGACGTCGGGCGAAATCGACGCCGTGCGGTTCGTCGGCCCGAGCGCGCCGGCGACGAAACGGCGGCGACCGTCTGCGGCTTCGGCCCGCTTGGCCGCGCGCCGAGCCACTCGGGCACCATCGCGGTTGAGATCATAGACCATGTCTTCCATGCCGTAATCGGCCTGGGCGATGCGGGTCGAGGAGAACGTGTTGGTTTCAAGGATATCCGCGCCGGCGATGGCATAGGCGTAATGGATGTCCTCGATCGCCTTCGGCTGGGTCAGCGTCAGAAGGTCGTTGTTGCCCTGTTGATGACAGGCGCAGCCGCCAAATCGGTCGCCGCGGAAATGCTGCTCGACAAAGCCGAGCTGCTGGATCTCCGTGCCCATCGCGCCATCCATGATCAGGATGCGTTCGCGCGCGGCCTGGGCCAGCGCCCGCTTGATCTCGGAGCCATCCGGCTTGCAGGAAACATCGCCGAAAAGGGCGTCGATGGCGGACATGGGAAATCTCCCGTTCTGAAAACGACAAACACTAAGGCAAGTCAATCACATAAAGATATCTTTATGTCAACATATGCGGCAATCACATTTACCCCTCGGAGCAAAGAAAATGGCCCGCCGCAATCGCGACGGGCCATAATGAAAGCGATACTCTGGATCGGCAAATCAGATCCGGGCTAGGCAGTCCTCGGTTTCATAAATGGCGCAGAGGATATGGTAGAAGCTGCTCGCCGGCGCCGGCTCCTCGACGAAGGTGCCGTCGGCCTTCTGCTTGTCGCGCCAAAGGCCCGCAATCGGCGTCGCCAGAAACGTCTGAAGGGCCGCCGCTGCTCGCGCGGCCGAAGCAAGATAACGCTCGCGCTCGGCACCATTGGTGAGTGCGGCAAAGCGGACGGCCGCCTTCAGCCACTCGGTCTGCGGCCAAAGCCTCGCGATCGGATCTGCCACCGACAGATCGTCGAGAAGCGTCATGATCGCGACGTTGCGGTTCGCGCAGATGCCGTGGGCCTCACCGATATCGAACAGCCGCCGTGCCTTGACGATCGCCTCGGCGCTGCCGCGGCGCTCCGCCCAGCGCAAAAGCAGCCACGCCCATTCGAACAGATGTCCAGGCTCGACGATCCGGCCCTTTTCGCCTGCCATCGGCGCCCAGTCGTGATCGAAGAATTCGCGCAGCACACCGCTCTCGGCATCGATGAAATAATCCATCGCCAGATGCGCAATTTCGTCGGCGAGGTTCGCCCAGCCAACCCGATCGAAGCCCTCGACCGTCTCGCTCGCCAGGCACGCCTCAAAGAGATGCATATGCGGATTGGAGCAGAGCGGCAGGCGCGAGGGATTGTCTTCCTCGAAGCCGGCGACCGGATGCTTGACATGCGCCTCGATCCGCGAGCGAAGGTCATTGCTGCGCTCGATCATCTCGGCCTTGCGGGCCGGCACGACCTCGCCCAGATAGGCGAAGGCAAGCAGCGCGAAGGCCTGGTTGTAGAGGTCAAAGGACGGATCGAGCAGATTGCCGTCGGCATCGGCGAGCGCGCCGTAAAAGCCGCTCGGCTGCTTGAAAATGCGATCGAAATAGGCAAGCCCGCCTTCGGCGGCACCGCGCCAATCACCGGACCAGCCGCGCCGCCCGGCCTCGGCGAAACAGTAGACCTGCCGCGGCTGAACGCGTGCACGCCGGTTGGCGCGAGTCGGCTCGCCTGCCATATCGATCGTCTCGACGAAGCCGCCTGAATGATCGACACCCTTGTCGCGCCAGAGCGGCAGGGCCTTGTCTGCCAGCCAATCCGACAGCACGCGTGATTGCGAAATTATATCCAATGCCAATTCTCAGTCCTCGAGCTTCAAGGCGCCATGATCCTTGCCGAGCAGGGCCGAGAGCGCTTCGACCACCATGTTGTGGTCCTCGCGTTGCGGCAGGCCGGATACGGTGACGGCACCGATACAGCCGGTACCTTTGACGACGATCGGGAAGCTGCCACCGTGCGCTGCATAATCCGCATCGGCAAGGCCGAGCTTGGCCTGCAGATTGGTCTGCGCCTTGGCCAGCTCGCGGCCGGTGGCATAGCTGCTCTTGAACAGGCGGAACACGGTGTTGCGCTTGCGGCGAACCCAGTTCGGATTATCCGGCGTAGCCCCGTCGAGCGCGGCATAGAACACCTGCATCGAGAAGAGCGTGATGTCGATGACGACGCCAAGCTTGCGCTCGGCCGCCATCTTGCGCAGCAGTGAGCCAAGCTCCCACGCCGCATCGAGATCGAAGCGCTCGAACTGCAATTCCTGTTCCTGCCGCGCGATGCGGGCGAGGTCCTTGTCGATATTCATGGGGGTCATTCCTTCCAGAGCCAGGCCGCACCGCGCACGCCGGAACTGTCGCCGTGCAGGGCCTTGCGAATGGGCGTTTCGAACGTGTCGCCGAAGAGGTAGTTGACGACCCGCGGCGGCACGTCCTGGTAGATCTCGTCGACATTCGACATGCCGCCGCCAAGCACGTAGACATCCGGGTCGACGATGTTGGTGAGCAGTGCCAGGCTGCGCGCCAGCCGGTCGACGAAGCGCTCATAGACGCCCGTTGCAACCGGATCGCCCGCCCGCTTCGCCTCGATGATATCGCGCCCGCGCTTCTCGCCGCCGGTCGTCAGGCGATAGTCGAGCTCGACACCCGTGCCGCAGGCATACATGTCGAGGCAACCGTGCTTGCCGCACCAGCATTTGTGGCCAGGATATTCGTCCTGCGTCATCCAGGGCAGCGGATAATGGCCGATCTCGGCGGCAACGCCCTGGTAGCCGGCGTGCACCTTCTTGTCGATCGCAAGGCCGCCGCCATGGCCAGTGCCGACGATAACGCCGAAGACCACATGCTCATTCTTGCCGGCGCCGTCGACCGCCTCCGAGACCGCCAGGCAATTGGCGTCGTTGGCAAGCCGGACCGGCCGGCCAAGCGCCGTTTCGAGGTCACGCCCAAGGGGCTTGCCATTGATCAGCACCGCATTGGAATTGCGCACGATTCCGGTGCGCGGATTGGGACTGCCGGGAATGCCGATGCCGATCGAGCCCTGTTCGCCCGCCGTCTGCTCGGCGGCAGCAACCAGATCGAGAACGGCGCGGATGCAATCGTCATAGCCGCTGGTCGGGGTCGAGACGCGATGACGGGCGCGTGTTTCGCCATCGCGGCCAAGCGCGATGACTTCCATTTTTGTGCCGCCCCAATCTATTCCGATGAACATATGTGGATCAGGTCTCTGATGAAGGACTCAATGGGGAGCGCCAGCTTCCTCGGGCCGGCGCTTGCTTTGCTTAGCATTCAGAGGACATGGAAGACCAGCCCCCGTTTCATCGTCGTTTTCAAGCCTGCCGGTCCGCGTCGGCACACCACCCGGACGAGACGACCCAAGCTCGCCGCCACCTGCATTTCCGCGGGCACGCACGCAAAAACACTTGGCGAAGAGCCCTTGCTTTTGTATGGGTGCTATTCAAGTGGTCCCGTAGCTCAGCAGGATAGAGCACCAGATTCCTAATCTGGGGGTCGCGCGTTCGAATCGCGCCGGGATCACCAATAAATTCAAGCACTTGACACCGGGATATCCAGAGTTCTTGTCGCGTTCGTGTTGCATTGAGTTTCAACCATTTCCAGCCATTTCAACGGGTTGACGGCTATTCGACGCGACATGGAATGCAACATGTTGCGCGTCACTGCAGCCTCAAACCATTGAGGACTCGCCATGTCCGACAGCCCTTTGATCAAATTCGTTAGGGCACTCGCACGGCATAGGGCTAGGCAAGATGCGGCGGCCGGGATCGTGGACGAATCGATCGAACGATATGCCACTGATCCGTCGGAGCAGAATGCAGAGGCGGTCTTGGCCTCGATGGGGCAGGCTTTGGAGAGTCTATTCCAGCGTGGAACAACATCCGCGGCGGAGCTACAACCACCCCTAGGCTTACCCGCTTCGCCAGAGAATTTGCCCATGAAGGAGCTGCCCCGGGTACTGACCCCATCGATGCTCGCCGAGGAGCTATATCTTTGTCACCGGCGACATGGACCCGAGCGAGGCGGCAATGAAGGAAGTCAAGCGCATCGGTGAGAAGTATGGGGACACCGACGCAGCCCGACAGGAGATCGTCGACTACCTCTGGTCGATTGGCCGATACATAGAGCTAGCCTCCGAAAGCACGCGGCATTAACTGCGTCCTAGCTGGTGAACGCCGCACAGAGACAGCGTGCAAGTAGCGTTGTGCATATGAGGAAAATCGTCTTTTCCTCCTAGATGCAATCGTGCATTGTGCGCCTCCGAGAAGGAGGCGCTGATGTCTTACGATTGGGAAGGGGCCAGACGGCAAAGGTATAAGGGCGCGCGGCTTTGGCTCCTAATCGCGTTCGCAGCTTGGTTTATCGCCCTGGCGTTAACGCCATAACTTCGCGACCGGAATGTGAACCCACCCTCTTCGCGTCAATCGAGACCCTGCTGATGCAAGCTGTTTCCCACGCCTTGGGCATCCTCATGAGAATTCTAGGATGGGTGCTCGGTCTCTCCGTAGCGCTGGGCGTCATCTTGATTGTGCTCTTCTCATGGTCCGATGCGAACAAACAGCAAGCATCGTATGAGTGCACGCTTCGGAGATGGGATAACAAAATCCGCGAGGAGATGACCGGGCCCTACCACGACACTTGCATGGCTGCTCAGGGGTATCGCCGGGTCAGTGGCTGCTATTCAGGCAATCTGGTCGACGCCCCGCCATTCTGCTTTGCCCCAAGCTGGCAATTCTGGAGAAAGTGACGCCGTTTTGCATGCGGCCCCTCGTGACGGCGACGCCATTTGTTTTGCCGCTAGGCAGCCGGAGAGAGGGCTCGACTTCGGAAGTGGTGCCATGATCCCCATGGGGATTGGGAACTGCCGGGGCTGATAGATGGATAGAGCGCCTAGGACGTTCCTACTTGCAAAGCAGAGTTGAACGTTGCCTAGGCATAACCATCTTTCTCATATATTAATTGATTTGCACCAGCATCCCGTTGGCGGAACCGAATATCGAGAATCGAGCAGTGGCGACTTACAGCGCGGAGCTAATAGCCAGTTATTTCCTCTCGTTGACGAACGCAGAGGACAACGACGTGTCCAATCTCAAGCTACAGAAGCTGTGCTACTATGCTCAAGGCTTGGTGAGTGCGATGCGTGGCGGAGAGCCATTGTTCCATGAAGACTTTTCTGCATGGGATCACGGCCCAGTCGTTCCTGTCTTGTATCACAAGTATAAGGAACATGGATCTCAACCGATTCCGGTAGTCACGGACTTCGACGTGAGTCAGATCGAGCCGAGAGACCGCGTAGCTCTCACAGATATCTATGAATACTACGCGCAGTTTTCTGCTTGGCGATTGCGCAACATGACCCACGAAGAGCGTCCGTGGATTGAGGCTTACAAGTCCGGAAAGCGGATCTCGCTCGACTCCCTTATTGAGTTCTTCGAACCCCAGATTGATGAGGCTTACGTGGAAGCCGTCTATGGCAAAGCCGACTAACCAGAAAAGTACAAAGGCGCCGTTCCTGAAAGGTGGAAAGGCCCCGGACCCCATCAACCCAGACGACTTCCCTCCAGCCTTCTCGTTCGAGAAGATGCAAGATGGTTCCGGCCATTCATTCAATTGCTGCCAGGACGATGACAGGCTTCACTTAGCTAAGCGGATTTTCATGCTTAGTCGGCTTCCGTGGAAAGAGATCAGGAATACTTCGGCGAAGGGCTTGGGCTCAGAGGACATACCGAAGTACCGTATCAAGCCGCCCGTACCGAACTCCGTTACCCACGACGTCACCTATTTCCATTCGCTACACTATGTAGGCAAAAAGAGGTTCGTCGGTTATCGTGTGGGACAGATCTTTTACGTCCTTTGGATAGATCACAATTTCAAGGTTTATAGCCACGGCTAACCGTTGGCACGTGCACAAATGAGGCCGCCTTCCTATTTCGCCGAGCGACCTCTTTGGCCATCGTGGCAGAAATCCCAGCCAGAAATGACCTAATCACTCCCATTTTGATGGGTTTCCCATTTTGACAGCCGATCGGCGCTAAAAAAATTTCCAATTGTTTGTTGCAGTTAGCGTTTGTGCGGCATTTACGTTCATTGATTAAACACGGTTTGTGTTTACATTGTCCATACGAACGCATATTAGCAGCGACGCTGATCTGCGGCTTCTGCTTTTGTAAGAGCGAAGTTGTAATGGAGAGTTAGATATGTCTGCCCTGAAAAAATCAAAAACCGTCAATTTGCGCATCGATCCAGAAGCGCACGACCTCATAGCAAGGGCTGCCGAGGTATGCGGCAAGAGCATCACGGCATTCATGACGGAAGCGTCTGTCTACTCTGCTCAGGAGGAGCTTCTAGACCAGCGTTTCATAGGGGTATCCTCCGAGGTGTTCGAGGCCGTTGATGACGCCTTGACCGCTCCGGGTAAGGCCCGAGAGGAATTGGTGAAGCTCTTCCAGACGAAAATTGAGTGGATCGACTAATCAATGCCTTACAGAAAGCCATGCCCCATAGCCGACCATCACGTGCTTTCCGAATTTTCATCTGGAAAAGAGTCATTGGATGTATGGCTTAGGGACATGGCTCTTTACAATCAGGCTCAAGGATACTGTCGGACCTTTGTGATAGCCGACGCCGACTATAAAGTCGTCGGCTATCAATCTGTTTGTGCCGGGATGATTCATCGAAACGACGCGCCGAGGGCCGTTAAGGGGCACATGGCGCCAACAGAAATTCCTGTTGCACTGCTGGCGCGTTTGGCTGTCAGTGTCCCACACCAAGGAAACGGCTTGGGAAAAGCACTGCTTAAGAATGCGCTCATGAGCGTTGTTTCGGCCGCCCAATTGGTCGCGTTTCGTGCTGTCGTCGTCCACGCTTTGGACGAAGACGCGGAGAAATTCTACAAGCGCCACGGCTTCCAAGAAACAAAGAACATGGAGCGCCGACTGATACTGCCCGCCAAGGATATTGTGGCGTCGTTAGCGGCAGTTACTGACTGACCTACTGCTGCATTGCTTTTTAGGGCGCCCGCGCCCGTGACCCACGCCCACTCTCTTCAAGGCGTTGCAGGATCTCCCGGACAAGCCGCATATCCGAACTGAGATTATTGAGAGTGTTCTCTACCGCCCGCATCGAGGTCGCTGCCTCGGCCGCCTGCTTTTCAACCCCTGTGATGCGAAGTTCGTGATTGTCAAGCAAACGCATTGACGCCTCAAGCGTGGTGACCCGCTTGTCGAGCTTGTCGATGTTCTCGGCGTGGACCTGTTGATTGGCCGTCAACCGCTCCCAGGTCATGCCCCAGGCAGCAATGCCGCTGATGAAGCCGAGAAGGATGACTAGCGTGTTTAGATTCCACTCCCATTTCCATACTGGTGCTCTGACGGTTGCCATTTCATCACCCTGGTTCTGCCCCATTCCTGCCCCTCGATGCATGCAATGCATATCGTGCTGAAAAGATGGCCGCCCCCCGAGGATGAGAGACGGCCAATATGATGCTTACTGCTGATTCTTCGGCGCCAGGTACGTCAGGACAGCCGGTAGACCGATCGTGAGCGCGTAGAGCGCCAGATAGCCGTACCAAGGCGTGCCCTCAGGCATGAACGGGACGCCGGCGCTGCCGGCAAGAGCGCCGCCGACGCCGGCGCCAAGAGCTTTCGAGATGCTACCCATTACTGTGCTTCCTTCAGTGCGAGAGAGATGGTCGCGTAGGCGGTCGCAGCAACGACGAGGGCGTTGGCGGCCGTGACGCTGGACGGATCGGCACAGATGACGCGCACGCCGTCGTAGGCTGCCTTCTCCTTGGTGATGGTGGATGCTTTGATGTTGCCGGAGGTCGAGGCAGCGATGAACGCGGCATGAGCCGTTTCCAGCAAAGCGCAGGTCTTCGGCAGGTTGGTCTTGATCGCGGCATCGATCGAGCCGGTGGTGGTGGTGCAAGCGGACAGCACAACGGCCGCCGCCGATACGATGATCAGCGAACGCATGTTCGGTTCCTTCGATGTTGGGAGGTTGGTTAGAGGCGTGCTTTGACTTCGGCACGCATCTTGTCGCCGCATGCTTTGGCGCCGATGACGTTCGGCACGAACGGGAGCCGGGTGAAATCCCACTTTCCAGCTTGCTTGATGCCCAGGTTCGGCTGGACCTCGGCGTGCGAAAGGATCGTCTTCGAGGTGACCGGGATTTTGTAGAACTCAGCCAAGTGCGCGATGACATCCATGGCGCGATGCCACTGGGTTTCCGTCATCGGGAACTTGCCGGCATGGAACGGGCTTTCGATGGCCCCAGCCATGCAGGCGAGCGAGACGCCGATCGAGCCGGTGTTGCAGCCGCGCGTGTGAGCCGCATAGTCGTCGTCGGCCGTGTTGATGTTGTCAGCGATCGTGTGGTCGCCGCGGACCACGTTGCCCGACCCCTCGACGATGAAGTGATAGTGCTCCTTGTCGAGATCGGATGCTCGATAGGCGCCGGCGCTCCAATGGGCGATGATACGCGACATCTTCACCGGCTGGAGCCATTCCAGCGGTAGGCGGTATTTCATAGCGATTTCCTTGTTAGTGGAATGAAAAAGGCGGCTCCGAGGAACCGCCTGGCAGTCTCAGACTGTGACCAACGCTGGCTTTATGCCGCTGCACCGTCTCCGGCCGACTTCACGATGGAATAGTCGAGCAGGTTCAACTGGCGGGGGTCATGAAGCATCGCCGGGACGACCGGCAGACCGAGGCGAAACCAGAGTTGCGCAGCAGCCTGGTTCCCGAAAACCTGACGGCTTTCATTGACCATGCGCAGCTTCGTGCTCTCGTTTTCGTGCGCATCTTCCGATGCATCCACAGGCTTCGCGGAAAAGCTCTGCGCCTTGCCGCCGAAGTGCTTGGCAAGCACGCCGTAGCACTCCCGCTGATAGACAACGACCTTCTCCCGCACAGCATCTTCCTTGATGCGAGACGTGTCGATGGTGAAGAGCCAGCCGTTCACTAGTTCAAGTTTGAGGCAGACCGCATCCTGATCGCCGCCACGACCGAAAGGTGTGGCCATGATGGCCATACCTTCGGAGAGGATCTGGTCACGCTTGACGCGCTTCAATTGGGCCGACCAGTCCATACCCATGCTCTCGACGATTGGCTTCAGCGCCACAAACGTGCCGTCATCATTCTCGAACCCGTAGAGTTGGTCTCCACGGAAATTGACAGTTACGATGTTTCCCATGCTATGGGTTTCCTTGTTTGATGGCCTCTCTCCAAAGAGACCATGGACGATATGAGACGGACGGCTTCTCTCCGGTGTCCAATCGAAAAGGCCGTCCGTCTCGCCGCGTTTGGAGCCGCGACATCACCCGCTAAGGCGATCTCCAATTCTTAGCAGAGGCCATAACGTATTTACCGGCCCTGCCCCCAAAACCCCCAACAGTTTCACCTTCTGTTCCGCGCATTTTGAATGTCTTCACGCCAGAAAACTGCGAAAGACGATCTCCATCGCCGCCGTGCTCGACATGCGCGCAAGCTGTCAGGACTGATTTTCCAGATCAACCCTCCTGTTCGTCGGACGCAGGGCGGCGCGTTTGCGTTGCATCCCACTGATTCGTCTGATCTTTTTTGGTCCGGCAACACTGACGAAAAATCAGCGCGGAACACAGATGAATCAAGGGGATAGTCCGGCGCCGTTGCGCAAACTTGACTAAATTTTATCCACAGGGATTTTTGCGATGAGCATGGTGTCTGTCGCGGCTCAGGTCGTGAGTAAGGCGATCTGAGATTCTAAAGACGGCCCGGACACTCCTCGTAGAGAAGCGCGGCATTCGGCCACAGCCTCTCGAAGCGAACAAAATGATTCTGTATCTCAGTCGCCCGGCAGTTTAGCCGCGAAGCCTAAATGAGAACGCCGTCTATGAAGCAGCGCGATCCCCGGAAATACGATCAGCAACTTGGCTTGATCGTTGTGGTAGCCTTTTTAGCGGTTCTCTTCGTCCAGGGCACCATGCTGTTGCTGTCGATTTGGCTTGGCGCTTGAGAGACGCGGGCTTCATACGGCATCAGCTCAACGCATAGTGCTGTTTAAGGAGAGAGACCGCGCTCTGGAAGGACGGCAACATTGTCGGCAAGTGCATAGCCCTGTCAAAAATCAGCGCCATACCCAGTTTGCCAATCCAGCCGAACGAGCTGGCGCTGCCGCCATACGTCCAACGCAAATCGGCGGTGATGTCCGGCGCCAAGGTGTGGGTGACCAGGTTAAGGACTTCCGCATTCTGCCACAGCACGGCCGATTGTTTCGTCTCTGCATCAAACGAAAAGCCGTAAACCGCCGCAACGTCAGCCGCAGGAGAGTTCGCGGCGTTAATCCCGTTCGATACAGAGTCCCCGTTCTTTCCAAAGAAAAACAGAGATCCAGCGCTTGCCGACCGGAAAGACTGTTGAAACACCCCCGCCCCATCGAAAGCCGCGAGCAGGTTCTTGGATGTTGTCGTCGCTCTGGCTGCTGCGGTAATCGACGCGACGCAAATAAAACTGCAGCTTGCCGTTACAGTGCCGGGGGCAAGATGCAGACCGCCGGTATTTTCCGTTAGCTGAATGACCGGAAGGTTGTTGAACCCGGCATCCGTCTCGATCTTCGTGGCCGCCGCCGCATTCTTCGACGTAATGGTCGCCCCCGAAAACCGGTCGCGCCCATTGCCGTCAGCATCGAGTTTGGCAGGGTCGATCACGTGGCGCAGGCCGGCGATGCTGGCGATCTGCCGCTCCCAATCGCTCATCGTGATTTTCGGTGCACCAGGAATGCTGATTGCTGCCGTGCCCGGAATGATGCTCATACGTCCCATATGAAGTCTCCTTAGAGGGTTACAAGCTGATGGCAGGCCCAGTTGTGCATCGGCTCGCCATAAGCGGTGGTATCAGTCGAATTGTCGCGGATGTTGCCGCGCGCGCCTGTAGCCGGGCCGCCATTGGCGCCAGACGTTCCGGTGCGGGCATAGCCGAGCTGCTGAGAGCTTGGACTTCCCGGGTCACCGGAGAGCGCAACGGTGATCTGGCGGGAGCCCGTCTTGGTGACACTCGCGATCGTCCGCAGCGTACCTCCGGTCTGGAACCACTCGAAGCCATAGTTGCCGGGATTACTCACCAGCGTCGTGTCGAGCGACACGTCCGTCGTTTCATCGCCACCGGCATAGGTCAGCACGATGTTGGCTCCCGTCCTGACGGCGCTGGCGATGTGCAACGGCTCCCACGCCGCACCTCCGAGGGTTTGCCTGACGGCACGGCCATGATACGCGCCGAGCCGGGCCGATGATGCGGCGGTCAGATGCACGCCATCCGCAACCGTCTGGAGGAAGTATTTCGGGCAGACGCACAGGATGATGCCGGGATTGGCGAGCGCCGCCTGCAGCTGCGCCAGCGGAACATCGCTGACCGTTGGCATCGAGCCGTATGCCGTCCAGTTGCTGATCTGGTCGACAAACAGCAGCACGTCACCGGCAACTCCGGTGTAGACGGAGATGTCGGCGGTCAGGTCTGTCTGCAGTTCCTCCAGATAGCCCTGATAGGTCGCGAGACTGTCCGAAAGGTTGTTTTCGCCGTGGATGAACGAAGCCGTCGAGGCGGCGAAGTCGAGCCCATTCAGCCCGGCCATGATGCGCGCCCGGCGGATCGACGTGATGATGTTGGCATAGGGCTGCGTCCCCTTCTTCAGCCCGGAGTAAGGGGTTCCGCCGCGGCCATGCGCGACCACGAGCGCGGCCTCGTTGGCCGCGATACCCCCCACCTTCGTCAACTCGTATCCGATTTGCGACGCCGGGGTTTCCCGGCTGCTTTCGAGCAGATCGACAAGCGAGAGCCGGTTTTCTGCCGGCGTCGGCTGGTCGGCGTTCAGCGTGCCGCGCACGGCCGGGCCGACATTGAACATCAAGGCGCGGCCCGCGCGCACCGCCGTCGTCGAGACCGGCGGCGTCGATGACGACCCGTCGCTGAGCGACTGGCCGTAGAGCGCATGATAGATCAGTTCCGACACGCTGGAGAGCAGCGATGTGCCGGCCAGAACATCCTCAGTTTTCGCAGTCAGAACGCCAGCGATGTCTTCAACGTAGCGGGCCTCGGTTCCGACAACACCAACCGCCGACGCGTTGTTTTCGCCAAAGGTGATCGGCGTGACGTCAGTGCCATTCGAGAGCGCATACACGCGGGAAACGGTGGAAACCAGCCGGTCAAAGAGCTGGACGTCGACAGCACCAGAGGAATCGACCCACCCCAAGTCGAAGTGATAGCCGAAGACGAGGTCGCCATTCTCCGTAACGACAGACCAGAGATAGTCATCGAGAAGGGCCGGGACACCGGTCGTTTCCAGCATTGCTGCGACGCGCAGAACGCCATCTCGGTCAATGCCTGCCGTAACACTGCCGTCGGCAGCTGCGAGTAAGACGGTTTGCCAGTAGTCGTCCATCATCCCTTCGCTTGTAGCGGCAGGAAGGAGGGTCTCCCTGCTCTGGCGAAGAAGGTCGGCAAACGAAACCTCATCGGCCTTGTCATCAATGGAATTCTGAAGCGAGATCGGATCGATGACGTCGCCGACTCGCTGCCACCCGATCGGCGACGGGCTCCATGCGTATTCCCCACTATTGGGAACAGTGCCTCCAATAACAGGATCAGTATGCGAGCCGGCGTCAGACGTTGGCACACGGCCGGGCTGGCCCGCGCGCGTCCCGAGGATGGCTGCCAGCGCCGGCCAGGTGCTGCCCACCACGTATCCTTCGGCGGCCCCTTCCGCAGCGGATTGGGCTTCGTCGACGCCCGTCTGGACCGCATCGACGAACGCGAAAATGTCGCCGGTCTTGTCGGGATCGTTTTCCCCGGTAGACGGAACTCCGTCAACCACATACTTGCGCCAGGCCTTGCGGCCCAGGGTGCGGATTTCGTCAGCCATGAAATTCCCCATGTAATAGCGCTCCGGCAGTAACCAGAGCGACGGAAAGAAAAGAGGGTGAACTGTCAGATGATGGTGACCGAGACAGGCCCCGCCTGTAGCCCCTCGACGCCGGACCCGTTTAGCGGGATCGCGTAATAGTCCCACGCACCCTGTGGGGCGCAGGCAGGCGTTTCCGCAAACATGATGATGTCGTCGTATGAACCGGCGAAGGCGGTGTCAGCGATGACGACAAAGGTATTGTTCCCGGTTGCCGCAGTCAGCTTTTCAAGGAAGCTGCCGTCGCCGGTTCTCAGTACGCCGTTGACGGTCGTACCACCGGTAAAGCGGACACGTGCCGAACCGCCTCCATAGCCGGAAAGGCTCGACGCCACGCGATATATCGTCCCTGCGGCCAAGGTCTGTGCCTGTGTGAGGCTAGAGGTTGCGCCTGCCGCCTTGTTGGCCTTGCCACCACTGATCGTCCAGCCGGTGCCTTTCGACCAATCGGTGTCCGCCGAAAAGACCCCGTTGACGATCATGTTTGTTCGCGTCGCATCACCGTCGACATAGGAGAAGGTCGTGCCTGGCGCCGCGCCGATTACGATCTTCGCGTGCGCGTTCTTGTCGAGCGGCACGCCGGCCGGCGCGCGATAGAGGGCGATGCGCTTCAGGTTGAGGTCATTCGCCGTCGCGAAGGAAAACGCCGCGCGTCCGAGCTGCGGCGAGGCGCCAGAGAGTGCGAATGCCGAAAGCGCGAGCGGCGGGGCGGAGTTGGCAACCGGCGTCAGCAACACATAGTCAGTCCAGTTGGACTTGGATCCGTTCGACCAGGCGCGCAGCCGGAAGCGGTGCTCGACGCCATCGGCAAGGTATCCGGACCGCGCCTCGCTCTCACCGCGCTTCGACATGGTCGAGAGCGCCGTCTGGTTTGGCCCTTCCGTCGGCTGCCATTCGAATTCGTAGAGTAGAGCATTGGAGATATGTGTCCAGGTCGCAACCGCGTAGGTCGCCTCCTCGCCACCCGCAACCACCTGCCGCTTGATCTCAACGGCGAAACCAGTCGGAACCGGCACGCCGGAGGATACCACCACCTCGGGCACCGTCGGCGGCTCACCTTCTTCCGTCGCGGCATCAAAATCGTACAGGTCCGCCGGCACGACGATGCCGGAAAACTCCACGGTCAAGCTGCGGAAAGAGAAGGTGGGCGTCGACGTGATCTCGACGATAGCCTCGTTAAGCTGCGGCGGTGCATGCACGCGGACGAAGCGCCGATAGCCAATGTTCTTTGCAGCCTGGTACGTGGCAAGGATTGAGACGCGCGGCGCATTGGCGCGGATCATGGTGATCTTCTGCAGCCGCTGCACATGGTTGTGCCGCTCGATCACCTGATTGTCGAGCGTACGCGTGCGCTCCGTATCCTCGCCGATATAGGGATCGCCCCAGATCGCCGCATCAACCGTATTGTAGCGGCTCGAAGGGTCAACGAAGCGGCCGCGCACCGCGAGCACTGTCGCCGCCTCACTGCGGTTCGCCTTGAAGGTCAACCGATGGATGTCGTCCTCTGTCAGTCTGATATCAGGCTCGACAAACTCCCCCGCGTGCACGCCGATCAGCCCGTCCGGCCGCTCGTAGACGACGAGCTCTGCCGCCTGGTCGAGGAAGCGACCGACCTCAACCTGGTTGTTGTTGGCACGGAACCATATGCCCCCGTGGTAGCGCGGCTCACTCTCACCGTCCCGGTTGGTCACAGGCTGGTCGCATACGTCTGCCGCATGCGACCATTCCGGCATGTAGAGGTCAGCGAGGTTCTGTTTTCCACCCCATGGGTTCGTCAGCTGATGCGCGCGCAAGAGAGCGAGGTTTTGCGCGAAGCTGAAGGTATCCTCGTCCGCCATCTCATGCGCCGGGTTGCGTGGGTCGAAGACTAGCGCTCCGTCGATCACACTCGAATGCTGCGGCATTTGGTTAGGATAGACCGTCATGTAGTCATCAGGGCTCGCCGACGCGCACGCCAGCAGGACGGATGCCAGCCCGTCGCCCCGATGGTCGGCGGTGAAGACTCCCGGGAAAGCCGCAACTAAATGGGGATAGGCCGTCTCTGCATCGAGCCCGAGCCGTGTGTTGATCCGCACATAGGGGTTCGACTCATCGAAGTAGTTCGCCGGCGAGACGACAACGTCATCGGAGAGCGTCACCGCATCGTCATGAAGATAGTGCTGCACGTAGCCTTGAATGCGATGCCCGGCGGTAATCAGCAGGTGATACGCCGTGCCGTTTTTCTCCTCGAGCGCGGCATAGTCCGCCCCCTTCTTCCGACGTCCGAGAACGATCGATATGCTCGGGACGGATTGTTTAAGGTTGTAGCTACCATCCTCGGGTTTTGGAACAGACGGCTTGTCTACGAAGAGGCCTTGCAGAAGCCCTGCGCCATAGGCGAGGCCGGCAGAAAGGGCTGCATAGGTCCCCAGATATAGGGCGTTGGCAAGGCCAGTCGTGGTTGCAAAGGACGCCACGATGAGCGCGGCCATATCAAGTACACCTGGCAAAGAATTAACCCCGCTTGCAAGTTTTGAGTTGCACGCTATCGTTGCCCCGCTCGAAGAGGGGACAATCCATGAAAATCTCGAATGCGTTGATCGCTGTCTCTGTCTGCGCACTTACGGCCGGGTGCGCATCAACCGGATCAATGTCGCGGATGAACACCTACAAGTTCCCGGTCTACAACGTGAAAATGGCGGATGATACGTACCGGGTGTACGAGCACAAAACCGACAAGTCGCTGATGGTCGCTCCGAGCCTTGCCAAGACGATGTCGATTGGCGCCGCCCAAGGAGCTACCCTTGGCTTGGTGGATGCCATGACGCCAGAACAGCAAATGCAGGCTGCCGCTCAGCAGCACCTCAACAATACTGGCAGAGGCCAGTGCAAGATTACGAGAGGCTATCTACTGCAGAAGCCGCTCTATGAATTTTGGTATGAGTGTCCAGCCGCAACCGTGACACCTGTCGCCAAGCCAGCGGCCAGCTAAGCAATCGACCAGACCCCAAGGGATTGGGCCGTCATCGGCCCAATCCCATTCTTGAAGCGTACCTGCCAGCGCTCTCCGTCGTGTATCGCCCCGAACTGGCGATGAATGTTGGCGGCGCTCCCGATGACACCGATGGCGCCACAGACCGGACGCTGCAGCCTTTCTCCGCGGATAAGTGAGGCGCACGAATCGACCAGAACAGTCATGTCTCCCGTCTGCTCGATGATCGCCCGAAACCCTTCCTCACTGCTGTAAGTGCCGCGCAGATGCGCCGCTGGATCAGGATGCCCGAGCCAGATCGCCCACGCGGCGAGGAACATGCAGCAATCTACTTGTCCTGGTCGCCACGGCTTCTCTCCATAGGCGCGTAGGAATTCAGCCAGCGTCCGCTCCACCGACATCACCAGTTCGGCCAGCCGACAGTCTTGTCGATCAGCAACGGAATGCGCTCACAGAACCGGTCCGGGGGTGCTGTCGGATTTAGAATTGCCGAACGCGCCTTCTGGTCTATGTCGGAGTAGACGCCCCCATTGGTCAGCGTCCGAAGCGTGAAGCGATTGACGATGTCGACGCGGATCGAACTCGTAACCTGACTGCTGTCCGCGACCTTTTCGAAGGTGATGTCGTCGATCAAACCGGTAAAGCGAACATCCGGCGCGCCGATGGCTTGTCCCCATCGGTCGCAATCTTGCGTCAGGATCTGCACCTTGGCCCCGATGATCTCGCCGTTCTGGTAATCTTCCCAAGCGAGATCGGTCGTCAGGCGATCGAGCCCGGAAATCCCGAGCGTCAGCGTGAAGGCCTCGCCGTTGATCGCCATTTCGATCGCATCGAGCCCCCCCTCGACCAGGTTAGCCTGCCGCCAAAGAAGCCCCTCCGCATCAAGGAACGGGCCGGAACCATCCCAAAAGCGTATGGTCGCACTCGGAAACGTCATCACGCACAGGATGCGAACGAAATCGATCATGCCAACAACCCCGCCGCAAGATCTGACCAGTAGTCGACGGCCTCGACGAAGTTGACGCTGTGCTCGCTAATCATGCTCGGGTTCATCGAAACATCCATGCCGCGATCGTCCTGAAGGTGAGCAAGGCAAGTAGGCCGGTTGAACTCAAGGTCCGCATTGGCACGGATCGGCGCGCGCACAGCCGGAAAAAGACCCACTTCCCACGTCGACCCGGTGATCGATACAGCAGGACCGGTTTCATAAAGCGCATGGTTGAAGCTGAACCTCACACCAGCAAGATCGTTCTCCGCCTCCAGGACTTGCAACCTGATCTTAGTCGCCCCGATCGGCACGTCCTCGGCACAACGCACCGAAATCGACCCCTGCCGGTACATGGTCCCGTCGGAAAACGACGTGCCGTCTGAGTGTGGCACATAAACATCCGGCTCGAACTCCCCGCTGGCATAGGGCGCCGTGTCCCAACTCCAGGCGGGAATGACTATGAGGCCGGAGCGGCCGCCAAGCCCGGTACGCAGCGCATTCCATACCCGTCGCTGCGCCTTGCTATGGAGCATTACGCCGTTGAGCGCGATGCTCCAGAAGCCGCAGTCCGTCCGGATGGTCCGCTCAAGTCCGTTGATCGTTCGCCCGCCAGAGCGCGAGAACGGGACGGGGTTGGCGGCGATTTCCCTTGCCGGCAGTAGGTCTTGTGGCCAGTAAAGGAAATCAACCGACACGATAGTCTCCGCCCACCTTGTTTGCCTGATATCCCGCCATCACCGGAACCACCTGCCGGTTCGCCGCCCCAACGATCGAGGGCGCTGCACGCTCGATGCGCTGATCGCTGACACTGGTCACGAACGGCACCAGGTTCCCGCTCTTGTCGACATCGGCCGAGAAGGTGACATGCATGCCGCCCCCCGCCGCACGCTCCTGACCCGGTTTGGTGATCGAGACCGTTTCATTCGGACTGGCCCGGAACGCGACCAACTGACTATCGATGCCGCCGGCGCCACCGACCTCAAACGAACCGCCATTGGCGAAGCCAATCAGCGAGCCCAAGCCGCCAAAGATCGAGCCGAGCAGACCGCCGCTATTGCCAGCGACACCGCCGCCGAGAAGCGCCTGAAACGCCTGGTTCATCCACGTTTCGGAGAGCGAACCGAGAAGATCGGCTAGCGCTTCCTTGACGCTCTTGGACCCGTCGATCACTCCCTGGAAGGCGCTCGAAAAGCTCTGGCCGAGGGACTGACCGGCATTTTCGATCTCTCCGAACGAACCTTTGACATCGGAAGCGACCCCGCCGGCAACACCCACGACCTGGCCGCGCATGCTCTCCATGCCGTTGCCGAGGCCCTGCATGATGAACTGGCCGATCTCCGCCATCACGCGCGACGGCGAGTTGATGTCGAAGAAGCCGGTAAAGGTGTCCTTGATCCCCGACGCGATGTCGGCGACGCCGCCCTTCAACTCCTCCCACTTGTTCTGAATGCCCTGCCAGAGCCCGTTGATGATGTCGGCACCGATCTGCATCATCTGACTGGGCAGAGCCCTGAAGGTCGCGAGGATCTGCTCGCCGAGGCCTGCAAGCGATGCAATGATCGCCGTCCGCAACTCCTCAAACTTAGCGATGACGGCGACCAGCGCCTCTGTGTGAAGCTGGATGAATATATCGACTAGCTTTTTCACCCACTCCCATGCCGCCTGAATTTCCGGCCAGAAAGCGATGACGGCGGTGGTCAGAAGTCCAAGCCCGGCCACGACGCCAGCAATGGGAAGGCCTACCGCCGCGATGGCCGACGCGATCGCGCCGAGCGTGATCAGCAACGGACCGAGAACGGCCGCCAGACCGGCAAGGATCGTGCCCCACTGCAACAGTGCCGGGCTGGTAGCGGCAAGCGCTTCGATCCAGCCGGCCAGCATCGTCACGAAGCTTGTGACCATCGCCAGCAGGCCGCTATCGGCAATCGCGATCTGCAGCGTTTCGAAGGCACCGCCGAGTTTCTCAAGCTCGCCGTTGAAGCCCTTCAGACGAGCCGCTGCCTGCTCCTCAGCCGAGGCCGCTCCAATCTTCGCCTTGAGTTCGTCGATGCCGGCGCCGCCGGTCTTCATGAGCATGATGGCCGTTCGCATAGCGTCCGTGCCAAACATGGTGCTCATCTTGTTGTTCATCTCCTCGTCGGAGAGACCACCCATCTTTGTCTTCAGCTCTTCGGCGATCGCCGACATGCTCTTCATCGAGCCGTCGACGTTGAAGAACTTGAGACCAAGCTCCTCCATAGCCGCGGCCGCCTGGTCCGACTTCGGCACGAGCGTCGTCAGGAAAGTCTTGAACGACGTGCCGGCGTCTGAGCCGCTGGCGAAGGCGGAACTGGTGGCGGCGATGACCGCATTGAAGTCCTGGAAGGTGACACCGAGGTTCCCAGCGACACCACCAGCTTGGCCCATGGCCAGCCGATAGTCGTCGAAGCCGAACTTCGATTCCAGCAGAACACCGGTGATGCCGTCGACCAGCGGCGCGAGGTCCTTGGCTTCCTTGCCAAAGTTCATCATCACGTCGGTCGCGACATCAGCCGCGGCGGCGAGGTCGGAACCTGACGCCGCCGCAAGCTGCATGCTCGCCTGGACAGCGCCATCGAGGATCTGTCCGGCCTTCAACCCGTTCTTTGCCAACATCTCCATAGCGTCGGCGGATTCCGATGCGGAGAAGCTGGTATCGGCACCGAGTTTCACCGCCATGTCGCGCATGGCCTTGAACTCGTCAGCCGTCGCGCCGGTGGCGGCATCGACGCGGTTCATCGCCGCCTCGAAGTCGCCGGCCGTCTTCACTGTCATCGCCCCAAAGCCGAGGATTGGCGCGGTCAGAGACAGCGACATCGTCTTCCCGAGCGACTGCATGGAGTTGCCGACGCCCTTGAGGGTCTTCATCGCGTCGCCAAGTCCCTTGTCGAACATGGCGGTGTCGATGCCCAGGACAACCCGGAGCGAGCCAATTACGGCAGAGGCCATGTCATCTCCTTGTCAGCGCCGCCGTCCACGCCTCAGCGATGGCGATCTGCTCTTCCATCGTCTGACGCCGGCGCGGTCCTTTCGGTGCGCCGTGCGTCAGTTCTTTGAGGCGGGGGAGTTTCTTTTGTCGGGCGAGCGCCTCGATGTGCCAGGCGAGCCAAGCTCGATCGTTGTGATCGGCCTGCATACGGTCGACGGAGCCGTCGAGAACGACACCGATTTCACGAGGCGTGAGCCGCCAGAAATGCGAAGGATCCTGTCCGGCCGCGACCCATGACCGTAACAGCCTGAGTGGGTCTAGGCCTTCGCTTTCCGAGGGTTTGCGGGCTTCCCCTTTCCAGCCTCGGGTTGGGGGAAGGCCAACCGGAACGCCTCGCCGACCTTGGTGATCGTGGGCTGCAATCCCGCTTCCGAAATCAGTATCCCGACCTCGGAAAGCGAGATGCCGGCATGATGATCTTGAAGCCCGGACCATACGAGCGAGCGCACAGTGCTGAGACGCAAGGCCTCGGGGTTCTGGATGGTCTTGACGATCGCTGCGACCGGCTGGTCGAGTTCAGTCTCAAGTTCGCAGAGCGCGTTAATCGAGAACGACAACGTATAGGAACGGTCCCCAACCTGAAGGGGGACCGAGCCGCGAAGTGGGTTCGCCATGTCAGCTCCTTACGCCGCGATGACGTTCGGCGTCGCTGCACTGGTGGCAGTGGCCGAGCCAGCCGTGTTCGTCGCGGTGACGGCAACAGTGATCGCCGCGCCAACGTCGCCGGCAACCGGGGTATAGGTCGCATTGATCGCGCCGGCGATGTTCACGCCGCCCTTCTTCCACTGGTAGGTGAAGGAAGGCGCAGCGCTCCACACGCCCGGATAGGCGGTAAGGACCTGCCCGACCTGGGCAACGCCGCTGATCGCCGGCAGCACCGAATTGACCGGAGCAGCGGCTGGCGTCGAGACGTACGAGCCGGTCACCTTGAACGTGACGGTCGCCGTCATCTTATCGTCGGTCGGAACAGCCGGTTCATAGCCGGTGACCAGGCCGGAGAAGATCCATGCGACCGCGTTCGGGTAGGTGATCCGGCACTTGACGCGCGCGCCGGAGGTGCGGATTTCGCGGACCTTCGCATCCGAGGCCGAGCCCGGGACAAAGTTCATCTCGAAGGACGCTTCGCCCGGGTCGGAAAGTCCGGAGATGAATTCACGCGTCCGGTTCGGGGACTGCATGTGCGTCGCGTCGACGACGTCGACTGTGTCGCTCGGCGGCGTGATGTCGAACACTTCGGCAAGCTCTATCCACGTCGCGCCATCGTCCTGGCTGACGTGGAAGAATGAGCCATAGCCGATCGAGGCCAAGGTTTCAGCCATCTTACTCTCCTAGTTTGTGTGGTGAATGATCAGGTCGACGGACGTTCGGAAAAGCTGCGTTACCTCTCCCGCGTCCGCCGCCGGGAGATCACGTTCGGAATCGATGAAAATCCCTTGGAAGATGCCACCCCGATATCCGGAAGTGGCCTCGATCAATGCGCGCGCCGCCTTCTTCGAGGCGGTGTAGGTTTCGGCGTAGACGTCCGCCTGCACGCGGCTCGCCACGTATCCGGAGGCGCCGCCCATGTGATAGTCCCGGGCGCCGTCAATCCGTTGCAGGACGACATATGGCAGGCCAGCATCTGATTGCAGCTTGGCCGTCCAGTTGACACGAGTGCCGACAAGCGCCGTCAGCCCGGCCGCTCCCAGCAGCAGGCTCATCAAAGCTTCTTCCATCGGCTATTTGCCTTTCGCGGCTTTCTTCGCCAGGCGCGCGGCTGTCTTCTCGATCTCGACCCATGTCAGGTTCGCGATCGTGTCGAGCGCCTTGCTCTTGTTCTGATCCCATGCCGGCCGCATAAACGGCTGCGCATGGTGGCCTGGACCAGTTCCAAACTCCTGAAGATGACCAGCCGGGTCCGGTCCAGGGCCGATGTACATCTCGACTGGAGACTCTTTGTGCCGAATAGTCGTCTGACGGCTCGACAGCTTTGGGCTGACGTCGATGCTCTGCGACAGATGCATGTCCAGCTTCGGCGCCAAGGCGCGCGCCGTCCGCGCGATCGGCTCGCCAGCCTCTTTCAGGGTCCGCCGCAAAACGCCTTTCGCGTTCGCCTGCGGCAGCTGCTTCAGTGCGTCCTCAAGATCCTTGAGGCCCTCGACCTTGACCGTGAACCCCTTGGCCATCAGGCAACCTCGGCGATAACGCCAAACCGAGCGACGATGCCGGAGCAAACGTCACCGAACGCCTCTGCCCGCTGGCTACCGAAACAGACAGCGATTAGCGCAGCCGGGAAGAACGCAACATTCAGAAACGGTAGCACCCACCAGCGGAGGCGAATACGGACCTTCAGCGTTGCCACTGCCATCAGTTGTTCTCCCTCACGGCAGAGATCTCGATGAAACGGTTACGCCCCTCCGAGGTCTCTTTGGTGCCTTTGATGTTCCAGATGTGACCGTCGTAGTTGATGCGATCGGTCGGCGTGATTGTCTTCGACCAGGCAGTGAACCTGATCACGAAGAAGCTAAGGAGGAAGGATCCGACCTGATCGGCGGCGAGGATTTCTCTTCTGGCCCGGTCGGAGCTGTCCTTCCGCTGCGCCCAGACGGTGATGAAGGGCGCCCACGTTTCGACAGGACTGTTGAATTCGTCGACTGTCCTGGTCGCCCTTTCGATGACAATGCGACGATCGAGGTTTCCGGCCTTCGTCATGCGAGTGTCGGGTCCCGACGCCCACACAGCAGGCTCGTTACCGCGGCTGATAGCGGTTCGTCGACTTCGTCCCAGAGGTTCCTCGCAACGATAAGGATTGCTGCACGGACATCGTCCGGAACGGTCTCCTCAGTCCAAGGATCATCCTCCCGCTTCACATGGCGCAGAACGATGACAGAGGCGCTATCGGCGAGTTTCTGGAACTGCGGGGCCAAAGGATCGTTGATGGCCCCAGCCTCGTCTCGAGACAGGCTCAACCGCAGTTGGAAATCGAGATCATCGAGCGAAACGAGCGCCATCAGCGTGCCTCCGCCGGCAAACCGACACGAATAGGCGCGGACGGCTTCACCTCTTTCAACGTGCCATCCTTTCCATCGCGGCCCTTCTTTGCAGCGAGTGTCCAGTGCTTTGCGCTGCTGTCCGGCTTCTCGGTCGTTTCGTCGGCGTCGCAGTGCCAGAGGCTTCCGCCCCAAGTCACCGTATCGCCCTTGCGATAGGTCCCTTCCCGGTGGACACCACGATAGATCATCACCGGAATGCCGAGCTCGACCTTGAACGACTGCTCGCCGCGCTCGAAGGACAGAAGCACCGTGCGGCCGTCATCCATAAGCGTGGCGTCGAAATCCGACAGCGAGAAGCCGTCCTTGCCTGGCTCGCCGTCTTTCCCCACGACCTTGCCAAGGTTGTAGGGAATCCCATTCGTCGCCGTGATAATGAGGTTCCCGTCGCGATCGATCATTGCGCCGGCGAGCCCGATACCATCATTGCCCGGCTCGCCATTCTTCGCCGCCGGCAGCGCAGATACTTGCCGCTCCACCTCCTCGGACACGAGAGCATCAAAATCGGGCACGTCGGGTGCGACCCCGATCGCATCCACCGCGGATTTAAGGTCAGCGAGTTCCTCGCCAAGATCGCGCGGCATCGGCAACGTGTCGAGGCGACGCTCCAAAGCTTCGAGCCGTACCGCGATCGGATCCAATTGCGCCTTCACGATGCCGGCGAGTTCAAGTCCGAATGCCTTGGCGTCAATCATGCCGCGAGACCTTTCTGAAATGCCAGCATGGCCTCGGCGACAAAGGCGCGCTGCTCCGATTGCGCAAGCGCTTCGGCATCGTCGGAGTTGTTTCTGGTGTCGACAGGAGCGGCCGATGCGGATTGAGACTGTGCGATTAGCTGCGCGTCGCGGGCGGCAATGGCCTCGATGCTGTGATCCTGCTGCTGCAGGTAGATCGTGTTGCCGCCGCTAACGCCCTTGAGGTCGAGTTTCCGGCGCCGCTCGTCGAGCGTCATCACGCTCTTCGACTTCTCAAGCACTTCCATCTGGGTGACGCTGTCCATGCGCAGCAGATTGTCGGTGTCGAGCTCTGTTCCGAGGTTCTCGCCTGTGGCAAGCCCCTCGTCCAAGCAAAGCTCTATGGACTCGATCAGCACCTGAAGGCACTGCGAATAGTATTCGACGTTGAGCGCCTGGATATTGTCGTAGGACGGCAGTTCACCCACACCGATCTTGTACGGCGGCACGTGATACGTCGAGCAGACCGTTTGTGCCGTCCATTTCAGCTGCTCGATCAGCTGAGCGTCGACGGCCTTGGCCTTCATCGCCTCATATTTCAGCCCATCGCCCAGGACGGCGACCTTGCCGGAGTTCTTCCCGGCGAAATTCGTGTCCCAATATTCTTTGAGCCTTTTGGCCGTATCATCCTCGATCGAGCCGGGGGCGGTCAGGACGCCGCCGGGCTGCGCACCATTCTGGAAGAAAAGAGTGCTGTCGTTCTGGATCGCTAGACCCTGCATGGCAGCAAGGCCGCCGGCGAAGATCGGAGAGAGACCCACCAGGGGATGGAAGAAGCAGTTGAAGCGGTCGTGAATGATCTCCCGTGCGGGGACGATGACGGATTGCTCAACGCCGCTCAAAGCGTCCGCATTCAACTGGTAGAATACGGCGCCAGTTTCGGAGACGAGCGGCGTGACTAGATCGGGGTTCAGGACATAGAGCTTGACGACCACGCCGCGGCCGTCGCGCTGCTTCAGCACATACGTGTTGCCGCGCTGCAGTTTCGACAGCACCCAACTTTCCATGAACTGGATTCGCGTCTGCCAGTCGTTCGGCTTGCGCAGGACCGGCGAATAAGCAGAGTTCGAAGTTTCGGACCAAATGCCGTCGCTGTCCTTCGCCACCAGTTTGATACGAAGCTTCGCTATGTCCGAAGCGATCAGCGTGCGGCAGGCGAAATCAGCGTGATTGGACAAGACGGAATCGAATTTTACTTCAACGTTCTGTTGCCATGCGCCCGGATAGCTTTCGAGAATAGACCACCATCCGCGCCCGCTCTGCGCGACAGGTGACAAGGCCTTCTCAACCGCTTTAGCGCGGGAGATGTTGAACCCGAAAAGGCGCATCAGTTCGCGTCCTTTTCCTCAACGATCTTCGATCGGAGTGTTTCTGCATCCCAGCCGTTGAAGGGCCGCTTGCCAGAGACTTCCTGATATTTCTTGCGGAGAGCCGCCAGATCGTCGGCTGGCGCGCTGGCGCGGCCCGACCGCTTCTGAGCACCGGCACCCGCCGGCGCAGCCTTGTTGACGGCGATCAGTACGCGGGCTTCACGGTCCGGCGCTTCGAATGCGTCGCCCGGAATGAGGCGGCGTGTTCCATAGGTCAGATGGCGGTTGGCAATCAGCTTCATCTTCATCTCCACCAGCAGTGAGGAGGCGGGGTCTGAAACCCCGCCACCGTCTCAATTACGGAGTGACCACCGGAGTGCCGTAATCGGCATCGCCGATGTAGGCGACGGCGGAGGCGCGGCGCTTTGCGAAGTTCAGCGGACGCACGACCTTGATGGCAACGGAGTCCGTCTGGAACATCGACACGACGCTGGCATTTGCAGTCGGAGTGTCGCTGGCGCCGTCCGGCGCATTGTCCATCTGGATCGCCGCCTCGGTGGAGAGGGAAACCTCCACGCCTCGGTCGCCGATCTTGTAGATGTCCGACGGCTTGAGCAGGATGAAGTCGCCGGCACCGACGTTGCCACCGGCGACCAGGGCATCGCCGAGTAGCGTGCCGCCATTCGCGGACAGTCCCGGAAATGCGAAGTTGCCCATGACGTTCTGGATAAGCCCCAGCGCCTTCGACAGCGACTGTGTGGTGACGAACTGCAGGCCGTCTGCATTGCTCGCCGCGATGAAGCCCGCATAGAGCGCCTTCACGTCTGCAATGACGCCTTCGATATCCGGGCCCGCGCTGGTACCGGCCGTGAGGCCGTTAAGGATGCCGGCAGGAGACACGCCAGCCGAAGCGGCCGCTGCTCCAAGGAACGTCTGGTCGACACGCTGCGCCGAGGCCTCGACCAGAGCGTCGCGAACCAGCTTTTCAGCCGCCGGCGAGGAGTCTCGGAGCAGTTCCTTTGACACCACGGCCAGAGCTGCGACCTTGAGCGGGGTCAGGTTCACGTCCATGAAGTCCGCCTTGCTGACGGGAATGGACTTGGACTGTCCGACCCAGTAGCCGGTCGCCGCGCCGTCCTGGCCCGCGATGTTGACGTTCGCGGGCACCTCGCGCAGCGGCAGCTTGTCGAAGACAGTACGGCTGTACAGGTATTCGATGAAGTCGCCGGTGTAGCGATCGATGTGGACGAGCTCTGCGCCCCATTCGCCGGAGTCCGTGCCGCCCCCGGCGACGGCAGCTTTGATGCTCTCGACGAGCTGGGGGTTGCTGCGGCCCCAGCGCTTGTGAGCCACGCCGACAGCAGACATGTCGTCGATGCGTGCCAGGGTCTTGGCGATCACCATGCGGGTGTAGTTCTGGCCCTCGAAGGCCTCGTCCTTTTCACCCTTGATGACAACCGGGGCGCCGGTGCGAGCGGCGGTACCGGCAGCAGTGGTCTTGACCTGGGTAGCAACGACCGGCTTCGCCGAGAGCGCCTGTGTCTTTTCGAGAGCGCGAAGGCGCTTGAGGTCGCCGTCGATCGCTTCGACTTCGGCTTCGAGCGTGTCGAAGTCTTCCTGTTCGGCCTGGTCGGTAGAGCGGCCTTCGTCGATGGACTTCTGCATGACTTCGGCCATACGTGCGGCCTTTGCCTGACGGGAGGCTTCCAGCGCCGCGATCTGTTCAGCAATGGTCTTCATAGCTGGGTTTTCCTTGATCTTGAGATTGACTGAGTGCTTCGATTTTCCCGCAGCGCCGGGAGCGACAGGCCGATCATCCGCCTTCGGCTCTTTGCCAGACGCGGCGAGCAGAGGGCGGTCGATCGACTTGATTGTGGAAATCATTGCGTCGGCGTTGGCCGGCACGGAGACGAGGGAGAGCTCGAGAACTTCCGTGGCGATAAAGCGGATGCCACCATCGTCCATCCAGGAATGTTCAAGAGAGCGGAAGCCGATCGAGACCGCGCGCACGAGGCCGGCCTTGAGTTCGCCCCACGCCGTTTCGATGCGGTCGCGCAGTGGGCCGGCGTCTTCGATCTTCGGCAGCTTTGCCTCGAACGTGATCCCATCCTTTGTGGGCTTGTCGAACGTGACCGTCCCGACCGGCTTGTCATGATCGTGCTGGTGCAGCAGCGGCATCGGGTTCTTGAACCGAACGCCCATGGGTTCCACGATATCGCCGACGCGGTCCGGGTTCGGCGTCGTGGCGACGCCGCGGATAACGCGCTGCTCCTCCTCGACCGCCTTCACGGTCAGGACCGAATACATCCTGTTCATGTTTGGATTCCTCGCTACCCGAAGACCAGCATCTGGTATCGTTTTTCGACCTGGCCGCCCTCGTAGGAATGAGCGGCACCGACGGCCATTGCCAGTGCGACAGCGGCGTCGATCTTGTTCGTTGCCTTGGCCTTATCCAGCCAATAGTTGCCCCAGCGGTCCTCGTCTGTGACCGCCGACATCATCGCTGAAATCAGCACCGGGCTGCGCCTGAGACGAATGCGGCCCTCTGCTATCGCGTCTTCCAAGTCCCGCACCGATCCCGGCATCCACAAGCCCTCAGGCTCCCGCTTGCCGGCCTTGGCCGCCTCGATCATCGGCTCTGTGGGCTTGCCCTTCTTTGTGCCGCCCTGCGGGTGCTCAACGAACTCGACAGAGATGCCGAGCTTGTCGCACTCCGGCTCGAACCCTCGCCTGAAGGCGTATCGGTCATAAGCCACGCACTTGACATCGAAGTCGTGCGCATATTCTGCAACCGCCTGCGCGACATGGTCGAAGCGGATGCTCGACCCCTTGGGCGCATGCAGATGCTTGTCCCTCACCCAAACCGAATATGGCTGGCGATCCGTGATTTCGCGCGCAGCCATGGTGTCACGAGGCGTCCAAGCTTCCACCCAGGCGTCAAAGGTCGGCTTCGTGACCTTCTGGACTTTGCCACCCCTGACGGCCTCGACTTCGATTTCGCCAGTGCGGACGCACGCTGCAAGCGCCGTGATGTCCTTGCTCTGCGAAAGGTCCAAACCAAGCCAAATCGGCTTGTCGATGTGTTCCGCGATCTCGAAATCAGCAATGCACGGTTCAAGGGCCGCGCGCGTCATCCAGGCGGTCTCCGCGTCCGTCCATACGCAAAAGTGGAGACGGAGGATGTTGTTCAGCTTCGACGGCATCGACCTGGCCTGCGCCACGACGCCGGCAAGATACTCCTCCGTGATCGTCGTGTTGAGCAACGGGTTTGCCTTCGGCCAGCACGAAGGATCGTTCAACGGATCATCGTCAGGATCGAGGCCGCAGACGTAAGAGAATGTGGCGTCCTCGTTCGATCCAAGCACCTCGCCGAGGTAATGCGCGTCATCGTCCTTCGCGTCGGCGTTGCCGGCCGCGGCCTTCACCGCGTTTTCATGCTCTGCCCAGCACGCCGAATTCCGGTCGCTCCCTGAGTTCGTGATCATCAACAGGAGCGGCTGCCGGCGGAATTTGAAGCCGCGTTCGAGCATCTCGATGATACCGCCATCGGCATGCTCGTGGAGCTCGTCGACCAGCGCCATGTGCGGCCGCGGGCCAGAGCCGGTTTTCTTCGTCTCCCTCGAAACCGGCCGGAAAAATGATCCCTTGGCCAGGTAGGCGAGGTTGTATTCCTTTCCGGGCGAACCGCTTCGTTTCAGCCGCTTGTCGAGATCCGGCGACTTGTCGACCATCTTCACGGCATCGCGAAACAGAATACCAGCCTGCTCCTTGGTCGCTCCGGCCGAATAGATTTCGGCACCGGCTTCACCGTCCGCCATCATGCCGTAGAGACCGATGCCCCCGGCAAGCGGCGATTTGCCGTTGCCCTTGCCTTGCTCGATGTATGCCCGCCTGAAGCGCCGCCACCCGTCGAGCCTCTTCCATCCGAACAGCGACCCGATGATGAAGTCCTGCGCCGGATGCGACCGGAACGGCCGGCCCTCGAATTGCCCCTCCGAGAGCTTCAGCTTTTCCTCGAAGAACCGGATGCCCTTCGCAGCTGCCGCCTCGTCAAAATGCAGATCGTCTCGCTTGAGATCGTCGAGGTGACGGCGGCACGCATTTCGCACGTGCGGACCTGCAACGATCTTTCCTGCGACCACCGCTTCAGCGTAAGCCGTGGCGCGGTCAGTCTTCAAAGAACTCATCCTTGTCGCCGTCTTCCTTCTCGGCGCGGTTCCGTTCGTCCGTCAGGCCGAGCTCGCTCATGTAGGCGCGCATCTGGCCGTGCTTCGAGGCAGGGAACCCAGTCGGGTTGAACCTGAATTCTGACCAGAGCTCACAGAAGGCTATCGCCGCCGGCTCCCGGCTCGCATCCAGCCATGACGCTGGCTCGATGTACTTCTTCCAGGCGTTCAACGCCTCGCCCTTGAGACCCTTCGGCCTAGTGAGCTTCCCGAAGCTCTCAATCGCGGCGTCGGCCGTCTTGCGAAGCTCTTTCTCGCTGCCGTGCCGCGTGACGTTTCTGGTGCCGTCGACCAGGCGAAGCACTGCCGGCTTCGGCTTTGCGCCTCGTGTCGCCATGCTGGTTTCCCTCGGCCCAAATTGGCCATTTCAGAACATCAATCTGCAAATTCGAAAGTTTTTGGTGGGCGCCGGTCCCGGAGGGGAGCCTGCTCCAGTTCAAAAACACCCCCCTGCCATGGTTGAGGGGCCCCGGGCCGGTTCAGACGGGCCATCCATCGACACCGATTGTCACGGCCTTTCGTCCCGTCCGCTCCTCTGACTGCTTAGAGCTGTCATGGTGAAGCTTGCACAGGGATTGGAAGGGGCCGGACCAGAACGCCGTCTCGTTGCCCTTGTGTGGGGTAAGGTGGTCGCAGATCGTAGCCTCTGTGACCTGTCCCTGTGCCTTGCACATCCTGCAGAGGGGTTCGTGCTGTAGCTGTCGGGCTCTGAGCTTCTGCCACCGTGCTGACTTGTACCAGCGCCGGTAGACCTGCGCCTCTGGGCTGCGGTAGTCGGGCCTTGCCATCCGTTGGTAGTCCATCAAGCCTAATCCTCAAAGATGTCGGAGGGTGGTTGTGGGCGCATATGAACACCACTTGCGTTTACACGCGCACTAAGCGAGCCTTCGCCACCGACAGTGCTCGGGTACATGGAGAACGCTATGAAATACTACGTACAGTTTCAGGAATTTAACCCAAAAAACGGAAGGCCGATCGACCACCCGAGCGAGGCTGACTTTGAGGCGACCGACAGCGGCATGATTCCGCAAGTCGGCGACTACGTGAACATCCAAGCACTGAAGGACCCCGCTAATGCGCCCTCGTATTCGGGCCGGGTCCGATCCCGGCTATTCTCGTACATGGGGCCTGGCGCTTGCGGCATTAACATTGTGGTCGAGCCAGATGGCGTGAACTGGGGTGAACTCATTAAGGAATGATGCTCCAACCTCTACCCTCTCCTGAGGGCACAAGTTGAGACATCGGGGAACCGGGCCATAGGTCCGGCTCCCTTGGAACTGGCTACTCTGCCTTGTCGAACGTCAGCCGATAAACGGCGCCGATCTCGAACTGCTCGATGGCGTCCGGGTTGGTGACGGTCATCGAAAGTTCGCCCTGCGGCGTCCACTTCGACCAATCGCCGTTGCCCTCCGGCAAACCCTTGAGATAACCGCCGAACGCAGCGGCGAGCTTAATCTCGACGTTCACGTCACCAGGCTGGTTGGTGGCGCGATGATTGATTTCCTTCACGTAGAACATTGCCTGTACGCTCATGGCGTCTTCTCCTTGTCGTTGGGATGGTTGTGGAGGCTTGCAGACCTCCGTCTCTCGTTTCGCCCCGAGAGCTTACAGCGGGCTTGGGTGCTCCTGGTGCCTCGACGTGCGGTTGGCTTCCCGCTTGTCTTCCTTCCGGCTACGCAGCCTAACCGGCGAACGGCTTCTGGTGGGCGGGCCACGAACCTATTTCGCCGTCGCTGCGACAGCGGCCGGGCTCCCCGGCGTGTTCGTTACGGGCCCTCTTGGGATGCGATTGGTGGCGACAACCATTCAGCGGATAGCTGTCCTGATGTGCAGCCGGGGCATTCCGCACCGGGCACCAGCAGAAAGACACTTCCGATGATCAACATGGTTTCGATCGGCTTCACAATGCGCGGGCACTGGGTCGCGGTGACCGAGGATGGCGCCTCAAGAATTCATGGCCCGCTGACTTCCCACGCCGAGGCAACGACGATCGCCGCGGCCGAATGCAAGCGGCTGGGGCTATCGCCCGCTTACGTCGGGGTTCGATAAAAGTGAAGGCGACCACCCTGCGCATCGACTGCGGGCGTTGGGTGGTCGCGCTTGCCCAGTCGGGGTCTATCTGCATTTTCCAGCAGCACTACCTGGCACAGGAATCGAAAAGCCGCCCGGAGGCGGCCTGAATTTTGGATGCAACTCTCCTATGCGTTGGCGAGATAGCCAACTGAGCGGGACCGGCAGAAGCAGAGCGCAAGGCTGTGGATCGCGAACGGGCATCCCAAAGGAGATGCGAAATATCTATACTGCTTCGCGATATGCATCAAGATGCTCATCGGTTTCCAGCCCGTCGAGCAGCTGGATAATCCCAAGAACGCGCTCCTTCAGCTTGTTATCCAGGCTGCCGATGCAGGCGTCCGCGTGGTACCGGAGCGAAACTGTGCGACTGCGGCCGCGCGGGAGAATGCGCCCCAACTCGGTATTCAGCTTCATGCGCCGCGAATGACGGGCCGTTTCCAGCGCGGTCGCTCGCTTGAACTTATACGCCTGGTGTTGATCGAAGCCCCAGATCATGAGCGTCTGGATGTCCTTTTCCAGAAACTCGATCGGGCCACCGTCACGGCCTCGGGAAACGATGCTGCTGACGCCGTCGACGTCCCTTACCGGGTCGAAGCCGGTGCCGGGATCGTGTCGGATGAAGGCATAGCCCACGAGCAACGGGAGGCGGCGCTCGACGAGCTTTCGGCTCCGGTGCTTCCGTAGCTCCTTCCAGAACGCCGGCATGAACACATCGATGTTCTCCTCGCGGAGATTGCGCTCGACAATGCTTTCGCCGCGGCGGTGTTCCGCCAGGCCCTCGATCGCCCTGGCCATGCGCTGGAAGCCGGGGGCGACGCGGACCGCATACCAGCGATGGCTGGCATCGTCCTTGTCACCGATCAGGATGGACCGATGATAGGAATGCGAGACCGGGTTCTTGCCGAAGTGGATGACCTCGCGAGCGGGTGCGATGTCGAACAGGCCGGGCACGCATTGCAGCGCGGTCGAGCGCGCAGCGTCCCATGTCTCGAAGATTTCGTCGCCCCAAGCCTTCTTGCCGCCCTTGCCGTTCGAAACTGCAATGATGAAGCCGTGGCGGACACCTCGTCCCAAGTGGTCGACGTCGGTGAATTCGAAATGTCTCATACGGTTTCCTTTCCGAGAGGCTGATAGCTGTCGGGGATTTCTTCGAAGCGCCGATCGGCGCCGACAAACTGGAATTTTACGGAGCCGACCATCCCGCACATGGGCTGGCGGCGAATCTTCTTGGCGATGACGAACGTCGCCTCGCGGGCATAGTCGCGGTAGACGACGAGGCCGGCGTCGGCTTTGTTGCGCCAGTGCGCACTGCCGGCGAGGTCGTAAAGGTTCGGCACCGGGTCTTTGCCGTCTTCCGTGGCCTTGAGCTTCGTAGGGTGGATCACCATCCAGACCGTGCAATCGTGCAGCTTGCCGAAGCGCTTGCACTTCGAGATGAGCTGCGACACGAACTCGGTCTCGGTCTGCTTGTCAGGCCGGGAAGCCTCGATCTCGTTGTAGGGGTCGAAGACGATGTTCCGGACGCCGTGCCGAATGACGGCGGCGCGCGCCCGCTCAAGAAGCCAGTCGATCGAGGGCGTGTGCTCGATCGTGCCGAGCAGAAACACGCGCTCCTGGAGCCAGTGCATTGCGTTCGAGAGGTCCTGAGGTGACATCCGCAATGACGGCCCGTCGTAGAACGGATTTCCCGCCCAAATCTCGCAGAGGTCCGCGATCTGGTTCGCCTGCCCGGTCTCTGGTGAGAAGATGGCCCATTTCTCGTCCCTGAGCCTCGCCGTCTGCACGATCACCTGAGACAACCAACGCGACTTGCCGTGGTTTGGCACGCCAGTGAGCGCGATGAATTGGCCCGGGATGTAGCGGAACGCTTTGTCCATCTCCGGCCAGCCCGTCGACACCGGTTGCGGGCCACGGCCATGGTAGAGATCCATGACCTCGGCGCTGAAGTCGTCGATGCCATAGAGGCCGTCGATAGGCCACGGCGTGGCTCGATCGACGCAACGGCGAAGCTCTTCCTCGCCATGAGCGACGAGGCACTCGTTCGCGTCTTTGCTGCCGGCTGGCATCTTGACGCGGTAGCATCGATCCCGCCCAACGCGACGCGCGATTTCCTGCGCAAGTGCCTCCCCGGCCTCGTCCATGTCAGACGCGATCAGAACGCGGGAAACTTTGGTGATCAGGTCCCAATGCGTACCGAAGGGCTCATAGCGTTTGTCGCTCGTCTCCGGTCCCGACGGCGCACCGTTCGGCAGCGAGACGACATGAGGGAAACCGGCCTGGGCGAAGGACATGACGTCGATCTCACCTTCGCAGATGATCAACTCCTCGCCGGCACCGATACTGTCGGCGTTGAAGAACACCGGCTCCGGGTCCTTCTCCTGCCTGAAGTGCTTGTTCGCCGTGCGGTACTTGACGTTGCGAAGTTCGCCGTCCCACTCGTACGGGAAAGCGATGCAGTCCTCCTCCTGCTGGGTCTGGGGGAACCATGCGCGCGTCTTGTGCACGCCGAAGGCTTGCACTGTCTCCTGAGTGAGGCCGCGCTTGTTGAACCATGCGAGCATCGTGTCGGGCTGCTCTTTCCGAGTCGGCCTGACGGGCTTGCGATAGACCCGCCGCTCGATTGCAGGGCGGAAGCCTTCGCCGCCCGCACCGCCAGAAAACTGGCAGTGATGGCATTTCCAAACCGCCCGCTCGTCCTGATCGATCGTAACCGAGAGGCAGGGATCGTTTTTCTTCCGGCGTGCGCTCGAGCAATTCGGGCAGGTCGTCTTGTGGCTGCCGACGCGATAGTCGCGCAAGCGGATGCCGTGCTCGGCGAGTGCTGATCTGACGTCTGCCATCAGCGCCCTCCAAACAAGAAATCATTGGTGAGGTCGCCGTTCTTGTCGCGATGCGCGGTGGCCGCTGTCCCCTTCCTGCCGAAGCCGGTCGCGGCATTGATCACCCAGTTTCGCCACGTCGCGAGCCAGTCGGCTTTCACGCCTCGCTGGCCAGACTGCTGAAGCCAATGGTTTTTGAACTTCTCGGCCTCAAGGTCGATGCGCCCGTTGGCTAGCCCCTTTTTGGCCGCATAGGCTCGCCACTCGTCCGGCAAAGACCATTCAGGCGGCAGCCTGGTCCCACGCTTTTTCGAAGAACCGGAAGGTTCTTCTTTTTCTTTTAGGTTGGTGGTTGGTGGTTGGTGGTTGGTGGTTAGTTTTTCTGTAGAAAAACCGCCCGCTTCGGCGGTGTGTTGATTTCGTTCGATTTTACGGCTTGGTCTCCCACCGTTTGCACCATTTTCGGACGCAGTTTGAATGCGGTTTAGGGATTTTTCGACTTCACTTTGAGCACGTTTCTGGGACAGTTTGCCGTCACTTTGACGCACAATCTTGCCCTTCTCGACGAGCCCATCCACCAGCTTTCGGACGTCAGCCGGCCGGATCTGGCAGAGAGCGGCAAGCCGCCTGTCGTTCTGCTCGATCGCGCCGCCCTCTGACATGATCAGTGCGCAAATCATCCAATAGATGCCCTGTTCATCGGCGCGAAGGACACCGCCAACACCCGCGATGTATTCGTCGGGGAAGAAATCGACGCGCCTCGCCTTCGGTTTGCTCATTTGCGTTTCCTGGCCGCGCGCGACCAGCGCCAATAGAGCGCGGTAGCGGCGGCGATGTTTGTGGGAGTGCAGGATCTGCGAAGCTCGCCGAGCGCATCGACGAAGTCATCCCACAGATCGGAGATGCGGTTCGGTTCGTCGGCGTGGCTCGGCTCTGGCTTCGTCATGGCGCGACGTCTTCCGGAGCGCAGAACAGTTTCATGAACTGCTGGAAGGCTATGGCAGCCGCTCTGCCGTGTTCGAACTTCAATGTCCGATTAGCAAGCGTCAGGGCGGCCACGTAGGCGTTCCAGAGCGCCAGCTCCCGCTCGGTGCGAGCATCGAACGGGATGGGCGCCGGTTTGCCCCCGCGCGCGTCACGCGCAGGCGCATGTGCGCGAGGGAAATGGACAATCTTCGTCACATGATCCCCTTTCACAGCACATGCTCGAAGCAGAACCCGAAGAAGGGCGCCTGTTCAGCCAAGCCGCCGAGGTCGGCTATGCCGATCTCCGCCGGGTCATCTTCCCGCTCGTCGTCGCCCTCACGGTCATCCATGCAGCGCTCGTCGAAGCCGGCGAGCTCCGGTTCGAGGTTCTCGTCGCCATCGACCATGTCGAGTAGCTCGATCAACCGCTCGATCTCGTTCTCGATGGCTTCACGCGTGATGGCACTCAGGCGGGCGCGACGCGTCGGAAAATTGATGATGTTCATCACGCCACCTCCGGCTTCGGAGTGAGCGGCCCGCGGTGGTGACGGCGGGCGACTATGGCGACTTCATCCTCGTGATCGATCTGGATACGCCAGCTTCCGCCATGGGCGCGTTCCATTGCTCGGGCCAGAAGTTCGGCCGCAGCGCTGCACTCAGCGATAGCGGCGCTGGCGGCGACGGTTGCTTGAAGGAGATGAACGCTCGTCATGACAGCGCCTCCAGATAGCCGAGCGCCGCCTTGACCATCCGGTCGGCGCCTTCGCAACCATAAAGGCCGTCATCGTCGCCGAGGGCAGCCCTAAGCGCCTCGATAGCGCCTTCTCTGGTCCTGGCCGGTTCATTCCAATTGTCCAGGATCTCTTGCCAAGGCTCGTATGTCTCGACCTTTCCGAAATCGCTGTCGGGGAGCTCACCAAATGCGATGAGGCCGGCACGATAAGCCCGGATGGCCGCCACTAGCGGTTCTTCGGTACCAACTTCAGCGGTGGAGACGGCGGTGTGACTGGTGACGGCCAGGACGATGCCGCCTTTGAGTACCGTGCGCCGGTTCATGACCGCACCTCCCCACAGAAGGCGGTCATGTAATTCGTGGCGAGCGCATCGGCCCGATTGCTCACGTTCGCGACGGCAAAGCAGAGCCGATCGCGAAAATCTTCGGAAATGCGGAAGACGACATACTTCCCTTCTCGCGCCTCCGGTTGGCTGAAAAAGTCGAGGACGATGTCGCTGGTGATGGCGCTCATGTTCATGAGGTCGAGCACCTCTGTTTCGAGTTCCATGAAGGCGTCGAGACGATGGTCGTTCGGGCAGGCAGCCTTGGGGGCTTTCGCTGCCTGCTGCGACGTGGTAGCGTTAAAGCTGTTCATTTCCTTATCCTTCTGCGGATTGGTGGAACCACGGCTCGGAGAGGTTGCCGCCTCTGCCGGGCCATTTGCTTTCTTAGGGGTCACGCCGCGTCCTCCATGAAGAACGCAATGAGCTTGCTACGCTCGATCACCCAACGATTCCCGATCTGTTTAGCTGGGAGCTTCCCAGTCGAAAGCATGTGATGCGTCTGCCGGACAGTCCGCCCGATCGCCTTTGCGATTCCGTCGAGCCCCCAAATGAGATCGAGAGAGGCTGCGACTTCGTCGTTCTGATTTTCCATTTGCTGGTAATCTCCTGTTAATGAAATCACGGTAATGTAAATTACGGTGATTTCATTGCGCGTCAAGCGAAAAGAAATTACGGTGATATTGTTCACAGGGGAAAGTAAGCCTGCATGGCCGCCACGAGAGTTGGACGAGGGTCCGATCAATTTCCGCTACGTCTGCCTGACGGGTTGCGCGAAAGGATCAAAAGACATGCCGATCACAACGGCCGCTCGATGAATTCCGAAATCGTGCAGCTGATCGAGAGCGGACTTTTCGAGGCCGACATGGCATTGATGGAACAAGGGCTCGAGCCCTTGAGGGACGTCATTACCGACACGGATCGGAAACTCATCGCCTATGGCAAGGAGCTCGTCGAGCGGATCGAGGCTGACAAGAGATCGGCAGCGTCCGGCACCAATCCTCTGGAATACGTTCCGTTCTTTGACGATGATGAGGCTGCGCGGGCGTTTGGCGAGAGCGTCGAAAAACAGCAGAACCCACAGTCCACGATCATCGAAGAACGCATCAACGCACTCAAAGCGCAGACTGAGTACCTGGAAAAGCTGAAGGCAGAGCTGCTCCAACTCTCTAAGGACCGCGATGAGATCAAGACCGAGGCCGAAGACCTAGTGAAGCATCAAGGCGAGGCCATCGAGATGCTAGTTGAGAGCCAGCGCGCCACGGCCGCCGTATTGAAGGATCTTGCCAATAGGCCAGATCCGAAGATGACGGGCACTCCCCTTACGCCTGACCTTTTTGACAAGCTCTTCAATCAATTGGCTCGTCTTGAGCAGAAGATCGACGAGGGATCGAAAAAATGAGCGTCCGCAAGCGCACATGGACCACCCCCAAGGGCGTCGAGAAATCCGCTTGGGTCGTCGACTATGCCGACAATGGCGGCAAGCGCAGACTGAAGACCTTCACCAAAAAGAAGGATGCTGACGCCTTCGCAGCGACGGCCACCGTTCAGGTTAGAGAAGGCACACACGTCGCCGACAGCGCGAGCGTCACCATTGAAGCTGCGGGGAAACTGTGGCTTGCCAGCGCGAAGGCTGCCGGACTGGAGCGCGCCACACTCGAAGACTACGAACGCCACGTGCGCTTACACATCAACCCCCGTCTGGGCGCAGTAAAGCTGCCAGCGTTGACGATCGCGAAGGTCAGAGTGTTTGAGGATGATCTGCGGGAAGCTGATCGCTCGCCTGCGATGATCAAGAAGGTGCTTGTCAGCCTCGGTACAATGATCGCCGATGCGCAGGAGCGTGGCCTGGTTGCGCGCAATGTTGTCCGGGACATCAAGGGGCGCCGCGGCGCCGGCGAGAAACGACAGGAGAAGCGTCAGAAGGGACGCCTCAAGATCGGGGTGGACATCCCAACCAGAGACGAGGTGAAGGCGCTGGTGGCGCATCTCGCCGGGCGCTGGCGGCCATTGATCCTTACGGCGACTTTCTGCGGCTTGCGAGCCTCCGAGCTTCGGGGCTTGCGCTGGCAGGATGTCGACCTGGAGAAGCGCGAAATTCGGGTCCATCAGAGAGCCGACCGCTTCAACGACATCGGCAGACCCAAATCTATTTCGGGCGAACGCGCCTTGCCGGCGCCGCCGATGGTTATAAACGCGCTTCGGGAGTGGAAACTCGCCTGCCCTAAGAAGGATACGGGCAAGGTCGACGAGGCCGGCGAGAAGATCATGGTTCTGGATCTCGTCTTCCCGAACGGGACCGGCAAGGTCGAGCAGCTGAACAACATCCTTCGCCGCGGCCTCCATCCATTTTGGCTGAAAGCCGGCGTGTCAGTTGATAGCGGAGAGGTCGACGAGGATGGGAAGCCTATCCTCGATCCGAAGTACACCGGGATGCACGCGCTGCGCCATTTTTACGCCTCCTGGTGCATCAACCGGCGGACGGACGGCGGCCTAGAACTGCCTGCCAAGGTGGTCCAGGAGCGGTTGGGGCACAGCTCAATCATGATGACCATGGACGTCTATGGCCACCTCTTCCCGAGGGGTGATGACGGCGCCGAATTGGCGGAGGCCGAAAAAGCCTTTCTGGCGTGAATGCAACACGGATGCGACATGCGGCGTGAAAGTGCTGGAACACAAGGATTAATACCAGATTCCTAATCTGGGGGTCCCGCGTTCGAATCGCGGCGGGATCACCATTCTCCAAGCCCCCCCTTAATCGAATTGGACGCGGCGCACGCCGTGCTGACGCCGTGGATGACAGCAAAGCAACCCCCTCCGGAGAAAACACGGTTCATCTGCTCGTGACCTATATGGAAATGCTCGAACGTCCGGCGGGCGACGCGTTTCCGGCACCGATCGCGCAAGCGGTCGTCGCGTCCGAACGTCCGGATGCCGCTGCGTTTCTTTCGCTCTATCGCGCCGTCGGCGAACCGTTGCGCTGGGATCAGCGGCTGCGCATGCCGACGGCCGATCTCGACGACTTTCTCAGAAGCGCCTCCACGATCCTCTACATCGTCCGGCTGGATGGCCGCGCA
Organism: Ensifer sp. ENS07; assembly: GCF_014852185.1. NCBI lineage: Bacteria > Pseudomonadati > Pseudomonadota > Alphaproteobacteria > Hyphomicrobiales > Rhizobiaceae > Ensifer > Ensifer sp. ENS07. The sequence goes on from NZ_JACVBE010000015.1 coordinate 63,089, forward strand.
GTCGGGCTCTGTGAATTCGACCGCGCCGATACCGGGGATGTCGAGCTCACCCATTTCGGCCTGATCCCGGATGTTTACGGCCAAAGGCTGGGGCCATTTCTGCTCGATAGCGCGCTGCGCGCCGTCTGGGACCGAGGTGCAAACCGGATCTGGCTACATACGGACGAATGGGATCACCCGAAGGCGCAGGCTACCTATCGCCGCGCCGGCTTCAGCGCCTTTGCGCAGAAGCTCGAGGAGATCGTGCCCTAACGCACGCTCACCGAAGCGGCTGCCACGCCGGGCCGCCCCAGGCTTTGAGTTCCTGCAGAAACACCTGCAGCCGCGATGGCAGGAAGCGCCGCGTCGGATAGACCGCATGCACAAAGACATCCGGCGCGGACCATCCCGGAAGCACGCGCAGAAGCTTACCGCTCGCAAGCAGGCTGTCACAGAAGATCGGCGGGAGCCGGCCGATGCCGTGGCCGCGCTCGGTCATGGCACTCGCCGACTGGATATCGTGGACCGACACCGCCCCGGTCACACGCAGGCTGGCCGCTTCGCCACCCTTGACCAGATGCCATTCGGCCTCGTTGCCCCGGGCATTGACCAGGACACAGCGGTGGCCACTCAGGTCTTCGGGTCGCGATGGGGTGCCATGTTTGTCGAGATAGCCGGGTGCGGCCACCAGGAAATGGGTGCTTCGACCCAAACGCTGCGCGACAAGCGACGAATCGCGCAAGTCTCCGAACCGCACTGCGACGTCGATGTTTTCGGCAACGAGGTCCATGGACATGTTGGTGACGAGCAGATCGACCTCGATCTCGGGATACGTCTTCAGAAATGCGGACAGGAAATCAAAGAAGGGCGGCTGCCCGAGGGTCATGGGAACGGTGACCCGCAGCAACCCCTCCGGTCTTCTCTGTGCCTCGCTCAGCACCCGCTCCGCGTCGCGAAGCTGCTTCAGCGGTTCGCCGCATTCCGCATAATAGGCGCGCCCCTGCGCCGTGAGACTGAGCTTGCGCGTCGTGCGCTGGATGAGCGTGACGCCCAGTTGCTCCTCGAGCGCCGTGACCTTGCGGCTGACGGTGGAGACCGGCATGCCGAGCGAACGTGCCGCCCGGCTGAAACTCTCGAATTGGGCAACGGCCGCAAAGACCGCGATATCATTCAGATCGACCATGGGAAGATTTTTGCATCGTTGGAAAAGTAATTCCAGATATTTCCGCCTAATCGCACAATCTGGCAGCAGCCATATTGATCTCACCGAAACCGTCCATCCACGGAGAGATCAGATGACAAACAAAGTCGCCATCATCACCGGTGCATCCCAGGGCATCGGCGCGGGCCTCACAAACGCTTTTCTGGCAGAGGGCTACAGCGTCGTCGCAACCTCGCGCAATGTCAGCCAATCGCGCGAAATCACCGAATCGGACCGACTGGCCCGGGTCGACGGCGATATCGCCGATCCGGAGACGGCGAAACGCGTGGTCGAAACCGCGATCGCCCGGTTCGGCTCGATCGACGCGCTCGTCAACAATGCCGGCATCTTCTTCACCAAGCCCTTCGTCGACTACACCGCCGAAGACTACCGGCAGCTGAGCGCCACCAACATCGAGGGATTCCTCCACACGACCCAGCTTGTGATCAAGCAGATGCTTTCGCAGAAAAGAGGCGGCAGCATCGTCAGCATCACGACACCCCTTGCCGACCGACCGATTGCAGGCATGAACGCTTCGGTCGCCATGCTGACCAAGGGCGGCATCAACGCGATCTCGAAGAACATCGCCATGGAATACGCAAGGGACGGAATCCGCGTCAACGTCGTGGCCCCCGGTGTCGTCGACACGCCGCTCCACAAGGACAACCCGCGGGATTTCCTGAACACGCTCTCGCCGATGCACAGCATTTCCAGCGTGGCCGAGATCGCGGATGCCGTCCTGTTCCTGACCAGGGCGCCGCGCATAACCGGGGAGGTGCTGAACGTGGACGGCGGCGCGCATCTGGGCAAATGGTAGAGTGGGAGCGCCCGTTGCTGGCGCAGGGCGGCGCAGGGGAAAAGAAACGCGCTGACGTCATGCGCCTGTCACGAACGACAGCTAAACAACACTCACATCTTCCTGATGACCACGGATGAACTGGCATCGACGGAAGGTGATGAGGAAGGTCGGGTTTGCCCCGGCCTTTTTTTGTTGGGCCGGTCCCGTTCCTTCGATCACGATCGCAAGGTTGCCGCGCTGGGCGGCTGGCTTGACAGGAGATGCAGTCTGCCTGACGGTGCGCGCATGACGGGAGGACACCATGGGTAAGCTTCTGCAAATCATCGCCATCGTCATCATCCTGGCCGCTCTGGCCGCCGCGATCGCGCTGCTCGCTGCCGATCCGGCAACGGCGCAGCTTCGGGCGCTCGTCATACTGCCTTGGGCCTTGAGCGCGATCCTGAGCGGCATACTTCTCGCGGCTTTCGGCTCGATGCTGCGGCAGCTCAGCGCGATCCGCGCCGCGACCGAGCGTCAGGCCGCCCTGTTCCAGGCCATCCTTGACCGCAGAGCGCCGACGGCCGCGCAATAAGCGTTGCTATCCGCGTTCGGTCCACCAAAACCTGATGATTTCAATCATCGGGCCGGCACACGCGCAGCCGATGTCCATCCGGGTCCAGCGCGACGAAGGTGCGGCCGAAGACCGCCGTCTTCAGCTCCTGCTCGATCGTGATCCCTTTGCTGCGCCATTCCGCATAAAGGCGCTCGACCTCGGCATCGTCCTTGACCATGAAGGCGACTTCAGAGCGGTGACCGCTTCCCGACGAAACGAAATCCCGTGCACCGGTGGACCAGAGACTGAACGTCAGCCCGTTTTCGAGTTGGAAGGCGACATAGGTCGGGAAGGATGCAACGGGTTCGCGTCCAAGCAGGCCGGTATAGAAGGCAGCGCTTCCGGTTGGGTCTTCGACATAGAGCAGGATAAGGTTCGGTGACAGCATCGTCGGGTCTCCTTTTCGATGCCCGGACCCTAGGCACTGCCGCTGTCAGATCCTGTCAGCATCAACCGGACAGTCAAAGGCCGCCGGGCCTTGCGATCCGGCGGCCTTTGGCTGGAAGCCGACACATCAGAAGACGGCGAGATATTTCAACAGAGAGATGATGCCGATGATGATGACGATGATCTGGACGATCTGCTTGGCGCGCGCGTCGAGCGGCAGACGCTGGACGAGATAGAGCACCAGCACGATGACGAGGAAGGTAATCAGAATTCCGATAAGCAGCCCCATGGAACACTCCCATTTTCACACAACAGCGCCGCGATGGCGTCGGGATTGTAACTAGGACGCGAAGGAAAAAGTTCCAATCGAGGCGACAACTTATGCCACTGGTTCACCCAGGCGCAGGCCGCGCCTGGTGTTTCCGCTCAGGCGAGAAGCCGGCTCAGGATGCCGGCTTGCAGGCGGTTCCCCGATCCTCGTCGCCTTTGGTGGCATCATACAGCGTTGCTTCCTCGCCCTTCGTCCACCAGACATATTGCCCGCCGGCATATTTGGCTCCGGACGCAGCTATCACGTTTGAGGCGACGACGAATGTGCCGTCGATGGTGAAGGTCACCAGCGAAACCGGGCCGGCATTGATGTATTCCGCCTCGATCGCCTTGCCGCCGCAGTCGTAGCGGACCGATTGCCGGTCCACCGCATCGGCGCCGGGAACGCGGATCGTCACGTCGGCGCCTTCAGACGCTGCCGTCATAGACGCCAGTTTCAGGGCGATGCCGCCGCCGGCCTTGCCAAGCACGAGCTTCGATCCTTCCACCGACCAGGAAAGCTCGTTGCTGAGCGCCTTGAGGAACTTCTGCTCCTGGTTCATCACCGCGGGCACGCACATCTTGCGTGTCGATGCCGCCGGGCCGAAGGTGATCTTCGAGCCGGAGAGACTGAAAGTACCGGTGAAATGGTTGCAGCCGGCCATGCCGCCATAGGTCCCGTCCTCGCGGATCTCCAGGGTCGACTGGAGATTGTCGATGACCCCACCCCCACCGATATCTTCGGCAAGCCAGGTGGCGACGAGCTGCGGCGGCACGTTTTCTGCCGCAACCGGCTGCATCGATGCCATTTCGATCGCGACGCAGGCGCAGGAAACGGCGGTTATGATTTTCAGCATCGCGAACTCCTCCGGACCCCGACTCAAGGCACCCAATTCTTAGCCTGCGGACGAGACGGAATGAAGACCGCGCCCTTGTTGCCGGCGGATTTCGCCTGTAGAGCCTAGCAAACAACATAAAAACTCGGATCGATCTCGTGAAGATCATGCGCCCGCGGCGAAGGCTCAGCCGGGCATCCCGTCCGAAAAGAAGAACATGGGTATTGGCATGGCATCCCACGACAGTGCGAAGCGCCGACTGACGATCCTCGGCTCGACCGGTTCGATCGGCACCAACACGCTCGACGTTATCGAGCGCCTTGGCGGCCGTGAGCGCTTCGACGTCGTCGCCGTCACCGGCAACGGCAACATTCCCCTGCTCGCCGAGCAGGCCGTGAAAGTTGGCGCCGAACTCGCCGTCACCGCCAACGATAGCCAGTACGAAAACCTGAAGGCCGCGCTCGCCGGCACCGGCATTCAGGTTGCCGCCGGCAAGAGCGGCCTGATCGAGGCGGCCGAGCGCAGCGCGGACTGGGTGATGGCGGCGATCGTCGGCAATGCCGGCCTGGCGCCGACGCTTGCCGCCGCCCGCCGCGGCGCCGACATCGCGCTTGCCAACAAGGAGTGCCTGGTTTCCGCCGGCAGTCTGTTCATCGACGCGGTGAAGAAAGGCGGCGGTCGGCTGCTTCCGGTCGACAGCGAACACAATGCCATCTTCCAGGTTCTGGAAGAACACCAGCGCCATGCGGTCGAGCGCATCATCCTGACCGCTTCCGGCGGCCCGTTCCGCACCAAGTCGCTGGAAGAAATGCGTCACGTGACGGCGGACGTGGCGCGCGCCCATCCGAACTGGTCGATGGGGCTGAAAATCTCGATCGACAGCGCCTCTATGTTCAACAAGGCGTTGGAGATGATCGAGGCAAAGCACCTCTTCGCGCTCGAACCCGCGCAGGTCGAGGTGATCGTGCATCCGCAGTCGGTGATCCACTCGATGGTCGGCTATACCGACGGATCGGTGCTCGCCCAGCTCGGCTGCCCGGACATGCGCACCGCCATCGGCTATGCGCTCTCCTATCCGAGCCGCTGCAGCCTGCCGATCGAGCGGCTCGATTTCGCCAAGCTGTCCCGCCTCGATTTCGAGGCTCCGGACGAAGTGCGCTTCCCGGCCATCCGCCTGGCGCGACGCGCCATGGTCGAAGGCGGGGTGCAGGGTGCGGTCCTCAACGGCGCCAAGGAAACCGCGCTCGACGCGTTCATCGCCGGCCGCACCGGCTTTCTCGCCATGGCAGAGATCGTCGAAAAGGTCATGGACAAGCTCGCCGACCTGCCGGCGGCAGCAACGATGGACGACGTCTTTGCCGCCGACGAAAAAGCCCGGCACTTGGCGGCCGGGCTGCTTCGGTAATTCAGAGCTTTCTGACCGGCGCGCATGGCGCCGGCAAGATTGGCCTTACGCGACAGCGCGGGCCAGCGCACAGCGCGACCACAGCGAATGCAGCGCGCCGACGAGATGGTCGATATCGGCATCCGAATGGAGCGGCGTCGGGGTGATGCGCAGGCGCTCGGTCTTCTTCGGCACCGTCGGATAGTTGATCGGCTGCACGTAGACGCCGAAATTATCGAGCAGGAGATCCGAGATCCACTTGCACTTGGCAGCGTCGCCAACCATGACCGGCACGATATGGCTCGGGTTCGGCATGTGCGGAATGCCGCGCTGGTCGAGCAGCGAGCGCAGGCGACGCACACGTTCCTGGTGCGCGAAACGTTCGACCTGGCTTTCCTTCAGGTGGCGGATCGAGGCGAGCGCGCCGGCGGCAAGCGTCGGCGGCAGCGCCGTCGTGAAGATGAAGCCGGAGGCAAACGAGCGGATGAAGTCGCAGAGTGCGGCGGAGCCGGTGATGTAGCCGCCCATGACGCCGAAAGCCTTGCCGAGCGTGCCTTCGATCACCGTCAGGCGGTGCATCAGGCCTTCGCGCTCGGCAATGCCGCCACCGCGCGGGCCGTACATGCCGACCGCATGCACTTCGTCGAGATAGGTCATGGCGCCGTACTTGTCGGCGAGGTCGCAGAATTCCTTGATCGGCGCGATGTCGCCATCCATCGAATAGACGGACTCGAAAGCGATGAGCTTCGGCGCACGCGGATCGGCGGCAGCGAGCTTGGCCTCGAGGTCAGCGACCGAATTATGCTTGAAGATGACGCGTTCGCACTTGGAGTGACGGATCCCCTCGATCATCGAAGCGTGATTCCCGGCGTCCGAGAAGACGATAACACCGGGAATCTTGGAACAGAGCGTTCCGAGCGCGGCCCAGTTGGACACGTAGCCCGAAGTAAAGAGCAGTGCCGATTCCTTGCCATGCAGGTCCGCGAGCTCGCGCTCAAGCAGGACGTGGTAGTGGTTGGTACCGGAAATGTTGCGGGTGCCGCCGGCGCCGGCGCCGCATTCGTCGATGGCGCGCTTCATCGCCTCGGTGACGACAGAATGCTGGCCCATGCCGAGATAGTCGTTCGAACACCAGACGGTGACTTCCTGAACGCCTTCAGCCGTATGGCGCACGGCCTTCGGGAATTGGCCGCGATGACGGGCGAGGTCTGCGAAAACCCGGTAGCGGCCTTCCTGATGCAGCCCGTCCAGCTCGTTCTTAAAGAAATTCTCGAAATCCATCATTTTCTCCAGTGCCCGGCCGCTTTTCTTCAATCAAAGCGACCTGGGGTCAACCTCGGAATGCCCAGCATCTGCCAACTGCGGCAAAAGGCCCTTGACGCGCTGCCTTCCCAGCGAGTGCATCCGAGATGATCTAGCATTTTTGAGCCTGAGCATCTTCGCTGCTTTCACTGAAACCGTTTCAACGGGAACAGCCCTAGTTTTGAAACATTCCAAAGAAAGCCTTAGTGCATGTTCATCACGTCAAGCTTGATCGAAGTCAAGCAAGGATGAAAAAAGGACGGCCGAAGCCGTCCTTTTTCAATGTTGGTGTGACGGCGAAGGCTGGTCATGCCGCCGCAACGGCGCGTTTGGCCATGACCTTCACCAGATTGGCGCGATAGGCCGCATCCGCGTGAATGTCGGAGAGCAGCTCCGAGGCATCGACGCTAATATTGCCGAGCGCATCCGGCGTCCAGTTGGCAGCAAGGGCTGCCTCCATCTCCGCCTGACGGAAAACGCCATTTGCGCCCGCACCCGTGACCGCGACCCGGATCTCGCCATTGTCGCGCTTGGCGACGAAGACACCGGTCATCGCGTAGCGCGAGGCCGGGTTGGCGAATTTCTGGTAGGCGGCCTTTGCCGGGGCGTCGAAGCTGACCGCGACGACGATCTCGCTGTCTTCCAGCGCCGTTTCGAACAGACCGGTGAAGAAATCGTCGGCCGCGATCTCCCGCCGGTTGGTCACGATCGTCGCGCCGAGCCCGAGCATCGCTGCCGGATAATCCGCCGCCGGATCGTTGTTGGCGATGGAGCCGCCGATCGTGCCCATGTGTCGCACATGCGGATCGCCGATATGGCTGGCAAGGCTGCAGATCGCCGGACACACAGCTTTGAGCGCCGCCGACGAGGCGACCTCATAATGTGTCGTGGCCGCGCCGATCCGCACGGATCGGCCGTTGACTGAGATGCCCTGCATGTCGGCGATGTGCCGAAGGTCGATCAGATCGCTCGGCGACGCCAGCCGCTGCTTCATCGTCGGAATGAGGGTCATGCCACCGGAGACGTACTTGCCTTCGCCGGCCGCATCCATTCGGCTGACGGCGTCCTGAACCGAGGACGCCCGGTGATATTGGGTCTCGTACATGAGGTGTCCTCCCGTTCACTTGGCCGCGTGCGCCGCCGCCCACACCTTCTGCGGTGTCGCCGGCATGGTAAGCGCGTTGTTGCCGATGGCATCTGTGATGGCGTTGATCAGCGCCGGTGGCGAGCCGATGGCGCCGGCCTCGCCGCAGCCCTTGATGCCCAGCGGATTGTTCGGGCAGGGCGTGTTCGAGGTCGAGACCTGGAACGACGGCAGGTCGTCGGCGCGCGGCATGGCGTAGTCCATGTAGCTCGCCGTCAAAAGCTGGCCGGAGGCATCGTAATGCACGCCTTCGAGCAGCGCCTGGCCGATGCCCTGGGCAATACCGCCATGCACCTGTCCCTCGACGATCATCGGGTTGATGATGTTGCCGAAGTCGTCGGCCGCGACAAACTGGATGATCTTGGTTCGGCCCGTTTCCGGATCGACCTCCACCTCGCAGATGTAGCAGCCGGCCGGAAAGGTGAAGTTGGCAGGGTCGTAGAAGGCCCCCTCCTTCAACCCCGGCTCCATGCCGGCCGGCAGATTGTGGGCGGTGTAGGCGGCAAGCGCCATCTGGAACCACGGCACGGTCTTGTCGGTGCCGGCGACCTTCAGTTCGCCGTTTTCGATGACGATGTCGCTTTCGTCCGCTTCCATCAGGTGAGCGGCAATCTTCTTCGCCTTGGCTTCGACCTTGTCGAGCGCCTTGACGACGGCCGACATGCCGACAGCACCGGAGCGCGAGCCGTAGGTGCCCATGCCCATCTGCACCTTGTCGGTATCGCCATGCACGATGTTGACGCTGTCGATCGGCACACCGAAGCGGTCGGCGACAAGCTGGGCAAAGGTCGTCTCGTGGCCCTGGCCATGGCTGTGCGAGCCGGTCAGGACCTCGATCGTACCGACGGCGTTGACCCGCACTTCGGCCGATTCCCAAAGACCGACGCCAGCACCGAGCGAACCCACCGCCGCCGACGGTGCGATGCCGCAGGCCTCGATGTAACAGCTCATGCCGATGCCGCGCTTCATGCCGCGCTTTTCCGCTTCCGCCTTGCGGCCGGCAAAGCCATTCCAGTCGGCCGCCTGCATGGCCGCTTCGAGCGAAGCGTCGTAGTCGCCGGCGTCATAGTTCATGATGACAGGCGTCTGATGCGGGAAGGAGCGGATGAAATTGACCCGACGCAATTCGGCAGGCGAGACGCCGAGTTCGCGGGCCGCCGTCTCCATCGTGCGTTCCAAGAGATAGGTCGCCTCCGGCCGCCCGGCGCCGCGATAGGCGTCGACGGGCGCAGTGTTGGTATAGACCGTGCGCACATTCGCATGGATCGCCGCGATGTCGTACTGCCCGGAGAGCAGCGTCGCATAGAGATAAGTCGGCACCGCCGAGGAGAACAGCGACATGTAAGCGCCGAGATTGGCGATCGTATCGACCTTGAGCCCGATGATGCGGTTGCTCGCATCGAACGCCATCTTCACCTTCGACACGTGGTCGCGACCATGCGCATCGGTGAGGAACGCTTCGGTGCGGTCCGACGTCCATTTGACCGGCACGCCGGTGCGCTTCGACGCCCAGAGACAGACGATCTCCTCCGGATAGATGTAGATCTTCGAGCCGAAGCCGCCGCCGACATCGGGCGCGATCACCCGCAGCTTGTTTTCCGGCGCGACATTATAGAAGGCGCTCATCACCAGCCGGGCCACATGCGGGTTCTGGCTGGTGGTGTAGCAGGTATAGTGGTCGTCGCCGGCGTCGTAGATGCCGATCGCCGCACGCGGCTCCATCGGGTTGGGCGAAAGCCGGTTGTTGTGGATGGTGATTTCGGTGACATGCGCCGCAGCGCCGATCGCCTTGTCGGTCGCCGCTTCGTCGCCGATCTGCCAGTCGAAGATCAGGTTACCGGGCGCTTCCGGGTGAAGCTGCGGCTGTCCCGCCTCAAGCGCCTTTGAGGCGTCGATCACGACGGGAAGCTCCTGGTATTCGACGACCACGGCTTCGGCAGCATCACGCGCCTCGGCGACGCTGTCGGCAACGACGATCGCCACCGCATCGCCGACGTATCGCACGGTCTCGTGCGCGAGCGGCCGCCAGGCGCCCATCTTCATCGGCGATCCGTCCTTGGAATGGATCATCCAACCGCAGATCAGGTTGCCGATACCATCGGCGAGCAACTGCTTGCCGTCGAGCACGCCGATCACGCCTGGCATGCCGATCGCCGCCGACCCGTCGACTTTGAGGATCTTCGCATGCGCATGCGGGCTGCGCACGAACACCGCATATTTCATCCCCGGCACGGACATGTCGTCCGTATAGCGGCCCTTGCCGGTCAGGAACCGCTTGTCCTCCTTGCGCGCCACGCGCGCGCCAATGCCTTCAACGCCCATTGCCTATCTCCTCCCGAGATATCCAGCGACAGTCCCGACGGCCATGCATCGGTCCTGAGTGACATGCGTCAGGGGCGAGATTCCGCCCCCGTTCTGCCGCTATTCTGCGGCCACACGGGCGCCGCTCATCTCGGCGGCGGCGGCAAGGATCGCTTTCACGATGTTGTGGTAACCGGTGCAACGACAGATGTTGCCTTCGAGCTCGGCGCGCACCGTCGCCTCGTCCAGCTGACCCTGATGCCTGCGGATCATGTCGACGGCCGTCATCACCATGCCGGGCGTGCAGAAGCCGCATTGCAGGCCGTGATTGGCCTTGAAGGCCGCCTGCACCGGATGCAGTTCGCCATCGGCCGCCAGCCCTTCGATGGTGGTGATCGTAGAGCCTGCGGCTTGCGCGGCGAGGATGGAACAGCTCTTGACCGACTTTCCGTCCATATGGATGACGCAGGCGCCGCACTGCGAGGTATCGCAGCCGACATGGGTGCCGGTCAGTCCGAGATTTTCGCGTATGAATTGCACCAGCAATGTGCGGTCGTCGCAATGACCGCTCACCTGACGGCCGTTGACCGTCATTGTTACTTTCGCCATTTCGCTCCTCCGGGGTCGGTCAATGCCAACACGAGCGCGGCCGGAAAGTCGGGTGAGATGGTTCACGCGACTAGGGTACGCGCCAACTGATATCGATGCCCGTCGCCCACGGATCCGCTCCTCCGGATTTTCGCAGGCTTGTTTGTATCATTTGTCTTTTTTTGGAATGCCGCAACCGCCCCTGCCCGCCGAACGACAAAATTTTTCCACGCCGGTTGTGCCGAAGGGAACTGCCTTCATGTCCCGTTCAGGAACGATATCATTATCTTGCCGGCAGGAAGAAACCGCAGCGCTCCCGTAGACTTTCGATGGGGACCGCGTATTTTCCGAACCGCAAGTTCCGGTGGAGCGGGATGTTCCCGGCTTCGCCATCATCCACGGGACGGACTGAGCGATAGGCTTGAGATCCGTAGACATCGGAGAGAACAACATGAAGAAAGCCATCGCACTTGTGCTGGTCGCCCTGGCGGTCGCAAGCTGCACCCAGACGGAAAAGGGCGCCGGCATCGGTGCCGTTTCCGGCGCGATCATCGGCGGCGCTGTTACCGGCGACGTCCGTGGCGCTGCAGTCGGCGCGGCAATCGGCGGTGTTTCCGGCGCAGTCATCGGCAACGTCACCGAGCAGCCCGGCCAGTGCTACTATCGCGACCGCTACGGCCGCCGCTACATCGACTCGTGCCCGCGCTAAGGCGACAGGCAGCCTGCCGTCGGCTGCAGCTTGAGCCGCCCGACGGTCTGGTTTGATGTTTCCCCCTCACGGCTGACCGCCCTGAGGGGGTTTTTCGTTGCGGCAACCGCATCCTCTGCCGCACACAACGCGCAGCGGCCAACGAAGGCGCCGAAATCGGGTGGCAACCGCCGAAGCAATCCCGTCTGCTGACCTCGACGTTTCATGATCGAGGTTCTTCCATGCCAAACCCACCACGCGACACCCTGCCACCGGCCTTCAAGCGCATCGGCTGGTCTAACCTGTTCGCACAGTTTTCCGAGCAGATGGCGCTGGCCGCCGCTCCGCTCGCCGCCGTGCTTCTGCTCGCCGCAGGCCCTGCGGAAACCGGATGGCTGCAGATGGCGCAGACGCTGCCATTCCTTCTGCTCTCCATTCCCGCCGGTCTCGTTGCCGACCGCGCATCGCGGCGCAGGCTGATGGTCTCCTCGGAAATGCTGCGCGCGCTGTCGCTGGTTGCCACGCTGTTGCTGATGCTCGGCGGCCTGCTGTCGCTGCCGCTGCTCGCCGTCATGGGCTTCGTCGGCGCCATTGGCACGGTCTGCTACAATGTCGCCGCCCCAGCCCTGGTGCCGGCGATCGTGCCCCGTCACCAACTCGCCGACGCCAATCGCTGGCTGGAGCTCGCCCGCAGTCTCGCCTATTCCGGCGGACCGGCGATCGGCGGCGCGATCGTCGCATGGACCGGCGCATCGCTCGCCTATGTCGCCGCCACATCCCTGTCCCTTCTCTCTGTCGTCCTGCTCGCCGGCCTTGGCGACCAGCAGCAACCGACCGCTCCCAGGCGCAACCTCCTTCAGGATCTCGCCGAAGGCGCCCGGTTCCTGGGCGGCCACGCGCTGCTCAGGCCCATTCTGGTGACCGCCATCGTCTTCAACACGGCCTGGTTCGTGCTGCAGGCGGTCTATGTCGCCTATGCCATTCAGACCCTCGGGCTGACGGCGACCGGCGTCGGCATCACGCTTGGCATCTATGGCGCCGGCATGATGATCGGCGCCTTCGCAGCCCCCGCCATTGCGCGCCGGATCCCCTTCGGCCTGATGATCGCCCTCGGCCCGCTCGGCGGGTTGACGGCTGCGGCCGTGATGCTCTCGACCATCTGGGTTCCCTCAGGCGCCCTTGCCGGTTTGAGCTTCTTCCTGTTCGGCGCCGGCCCGGTGCTCTGGTCGATCGCCACGCTCACTTTGCGGCAGGCCGTCACCCCCAATGCGATGCTCGGGCGCGTATCGGCCTTCATCACCACCGCCACCTTCGGCGCCCGGCCGATCGGTGCAGCGCTCGGCGCCATCGTCGCCACACGCTTCGGCGTCGAGGCGTGCCTTGCCGTCGCAGCGGTCGGTTTCCTCATCCAGTTCCTCGTCATCATCGCTTCCGGCGTACCGCAATTGCGGGCGCTGCCCGAGGCGGCGTAGCGGCTCGATACAGCGGACAAGGCGGCATTTAAGCCTCCAAAAAGGCGCAGCGCCTTACTGGTTGTCGGCGGTGGTTGTGCTGCGCCGACAACATTTCCGCGCTTTTTCGACGGAATCGGCACCGAAATTCGGCATCAGGGGTGGATGCAGCGGATCGTCATCGTTAACAGATGGAAAACCTTAGGCATGCGATAGTGACCCAGCCGCATAAGCAGGCAGTTTGTATTGGGTCGCCTGAAGACGGGATGCGGAAGCGAATGTCCCCACCACGGTCGAGTATTGCGTACTGGAAGGCAGCGACTTCGCTTGCTGTTGCCTTTTCGTGCGCGCTCGGCCCGCTTTCCGCCGAGAAGGCCTATGCCTTCAAGCTCTTCGGCATGAAGTTTTTCGAGAGCGACGAGGAAGAGGCGCCGGTGATCGACCCGGTCAACTATACCCTCACCTTCGACGCCGGCACCGAAGACAAGGAACTGAAGGAAGCGCTGGAAAACAGCTCGCAGCTCGTGCAGGGCCAGGAAAAGCCTGTCTCCGGCGATCTTGGCCTGGCAATTCGGGCGCGTGACGACCGCGACCGGCTGCTTGCCGCACTCTACGAAAAGGCCCGCTACGGCGGCACCATCGCGATCCGCATCAACGGCCAGGATATCGACAGTCTGCCGCCGGATCCGTCTTTCCCGGATGGCAAGCCGATTCCGGTCACCGTCACCGTGACGCCGGGTCCGGTCTTCAACGTCGGTTCCGTCAAGTTCGAAGGCGATGCGGCCGGTTTCAGTCCCGCTGATTACGGCCTGCCCGCCGGCGCGCGTGCCGATTCCACCTTGATCATCAAGGCCGGCGAAAAGGTCGTGAACGATCTGCGCGAGCAGGGTCGCCCCCTGGCCAAGCTCACCGAACGCAGCGCTGTCGCCAACCACGCCAACTCGACCGTCGACATCGTCATCGGCGCCAGCGGCGGCCCGGTTGCCCCAGTCGGCGAAGTCAGCGTCGACGGAACGAAGACCGTCGACCCGGGTTTCGTGCGCGACTACTCACGCCTCAACGAAGGCCGTCCCTATTCGCCCGCGGACATCCGCAAAGCCTCCGAGCGCCTGCGCCAGCTCGGCGTCTTTTCGAGCGTCACCATCAAGGAAGCCAATGCGCTTTCGCCCGATGGATCTCTCCCGATGAAGATCGAGGTGTCCGAAGGCAAGCACAAGTATTTCGGCTTCGGCGCCCAGGTCTCGACCACCGACGGCCTCGGGCTTTCGGGCTACTGGGGACACCGCAACCTTTTCGGCCGCGCCGAATCGCTGCGCATCGAAGGATCGGTCGACCGCATCGGCGAGACCAAGGAACTGGACAAGCTCGACTATTCGGTTGGCATCCTGTTTGCCAAACCCGGTGCCTTCGGCCCGGCTTCCACCTTTACCGCGAGCGTCAAGGCCAACATCCAGGACCCAGACGCCTACCGCGCCAAGATCCTGACGGCAGCGGCCGGCGCCACCTTCGAGCTCTCGGACACCGACACCGTCTCAGGCGGCGGCGAGCTCAGCTGGGCCAATATCGACGACGCCTTCGGCTCGAACTCCTATCTGACGGCCGCGATCCCGCTCGAATATGTGCGCGATACCCGTAACGACAAGCTGAACGCGACCGAAGGCTACCGGGCGATGATAAACGCCAAGCCGAGCTACGAAATCAAGGGGCAGACCTTCTTCTCGTCCTTCGAAGCCTCGGCATCCGGTTACCATGCGCTCGGCGACGAGAAGCGCTTCGTGCTTGCCGGCAAGATCGGCGCCGGCATGCTCGTCGGCGGCAGCGGGCTCGAAGACATTCCTGCCAACCGCCGCTTCTATCTCGGCGGTGGCGGCTCGGTACGCGGCTATTCCTACCAGGAGATCGGCCCGCGCAATTCCGACAACGAGGAGACCGGCGGACGCTCCTATGTCAATGCCTCGCTCGAAGCCCGCATCGCCATCACCGACACCATCGGCGTCGTGCCTTTCATCGACGCCGGTACGGTGTCTGCGAAGACGACGCCGGATTTCTCCGACATCCGCGCCGGCGCCGGCATCGGCCTGCGTTACGCCACGCCCTTCGGCCCGATCCGCCTCGACTTTGCCGTTCCGCTTAACAAATATCCCGGCGGCACCAAGTACGGCATCTATGCCGGTATCGGCCAATCCTTCTGATCCGGGCCGTTTCTTCCACCAGAACCTGCAAATCGCCGCCATTGCCGGATAGTTTCTGCCGGCGGCGATTCCGCTTGGGAGCAACTTGCGTTATGGGTAGATCATGAATCAGGTCGTCCGCTTCCTTCGCGCGACGCTGCGCTATGGCCTTCGTGTGCTTGGCGTGATTGCGGTCGTTGCCCTTCTTCTCGTCGCCTTCGTGGGCTTTACCACACCCGGCGCAAGGCTCGTCGCCTGGGCAATCGAGAAGTATGCGGCAACCCCCGACCAGATCGTGCGGATCGCCGATCCGAGCGCGCTGTTGACCGGCAAGTTCACGGCCGGAAGCATCACGCTGTTCGATGGCGAGGGCGTCTATGCCGAAGTGCGCGACCTCGATCTCACCTGGTCGCCCGCCGCCCTTCTCTCCTTCCGCTTCGAAGCCGCAGCACTCTCGGCCGGCTCGGTGCGCGTCGAGCGCCTGCCGATCCCCTCCTCCGAGACCAAGGAAGTCCGCTCGACCTTTGCGCTTCCCGTGGACGTCAAGATCGACGCGATCGATCTCAAGGAGGTCATCATCGGCAAGGCGATCGCCG
The DNA here is from genome assembly GCF_014852185.1 of Ensifer sp. ENS07. Taxonomy (NCBI): domain Bacteria; kingdom Pseudomonadati; phylum Pseudomonadota; class Alphaproteobacteria; order Hyphomicrobiales; family Rhizobiaceae; genus Ensifer; species Ensifer sp. ENS07. The sequence goes on from NZ_JACVBE010000015.1 coordinate 78,817, forward strand.
GCGAGGACCAGTTCCTGACCGCCAGCGGCAAGGTGAACGCGACCAACGAGAGCATCGCCCTTCAGCTTGCGGCCGCCCAGCGCGACCGGCCGGAGGCGCGCGCGGTCGCCGATATCGTCTTCAATCCGGCGGGCAACGAACTGAAGCTCGAGGCGACCGTGGACGAGCCCAACAACGGCGTGCTGGCAAAGCTGCTTCGCCTGCCCAACGAGCCCGCAGTCAACATCAAGCTGACCGGCGAAGGCCCGCTTTCCGACTGGGCCGGCAGCGCCACGGCCGCACTCGACGGCAGCGAAATTCTCAAGCTCGACGGTCGCCACGTCCAGACGCCCGACGGAATGCACCGGCTGACCGTTAACGGCGGCGGCGGTTTCGGCTCGCTGATGCCGCCGGCGCTGCGCCCGATGTTCGAGGGTGACACCAGTCTCGACATCGCCGCCGCGTTCAACGACCAGGGGCTGGTTCAGGTCGACAAGGCTCATGTGACGACGGGCGCGCTCTCCTTTGCCGCTTTCGGTACTTACGACAGCAAGGGCGAGAACAACCTCAAGGCCAGGCTTGCCGGCACCAACGGCCCTGTCGACTTCCGCTGGCCGCTGCAGAAGGGTGAAGCGCAGGCCAAGATCAATGCCGTCGATTTCTCGCTGATCGGCGACGCGCAAGCCGCGATCCTCGATCTCACCGCAGACGTCACCTCCCTGGCGGTGCCCGACGTGGCGCTTGGCGCAGTCAAGCTTTCGGCACGCAGCGACGGCTTCAATCTCCAGGCGCAATCCGGTCCGGTGAAGGCGGCAATCGAGGTGGGCGAAGCCGGCTTCAACGACCCCAACCTCGCCCGCCTGGTCCAGGTGCCGCTGAAGGTGGACGCAATCCTCTCCGTGACGAAGGAAAACATCGCCTTCAACCCGGTGACGATCGAAAGCCCCGGTATCGGCGGTTCGCTCACCGGCGCCTTTTATCGCGACGAGAACACGGTTTCCGCGGCCTTCAAGCTCTTCGCCGTTCCGGACGCGTTGCCGCCGGCGGCCGCCGCGAAATTCGATGGCACGATCGCACTCTCGGGCGAAGTGAAGACGGCAACCGACGGCGGCGTCACCGTGGAGGGCCTCGAGCTCAAGTCGGGCACGATCGAGGCCGCCGGCACCGTTGCGCTCGCGCAGAGCAACCTGACGGCCGACCTTAGGGGTACCCTGCCTGATCTCGGCAAGCTGCTTGCCGATGCCAAGGGCCAGGCCGACTTTACCGCCGCCGTGACCGGCCCGCTTTCGGAACTCGGCATCAAGGCCGAGTTGACGTCGAGCGGCGCGACACTGGCCGGACGCACGCTCAGCGACCTCAACGTCAAGGCCGACGCCAAGGCCAACCCTTCGAGCCCGCAGGCAAGCCTGACGGCGACCGGTGCACTCGACGGCCAGGCCATCGACGTCAAGGCCGACGTCGTCTCGAAGGATGGCCAGACCGCAATCCCGGTGCTCGAAGCCAGGATCGGCGAGAACAAGCTGACCGGGGCGATCAGCTTCACCCCCGATTTCAAGCCGGACGGCACGGTCAGCTTCGACCTGCCCGATATCGGCCTCTTGGCCGCCATGGCCGGGCAGAAAGCATCCGGCGACCTCAACGGCTCGGCGGCCATCAAGACTCAAAACGGCATCACCTCCGTCGTCGTCAAGGCCGGCGGCAGCGGCATCAAACGTGACGCACTGACGATCTCCAGGCCGACCGCCGACATCACCATCGCCGACCTCGCGGCCCTGGCGATCAAGGGCAGCATCCGCGCCGAAACGGTGGCGCAGGGCGAAAACCGTGTTTCCGGACTTGCCGTCGATTTCGAGCAACAGGCCGGCCGCACCGGTTTTGCCATCGACGGCAAATATGACGGCGGACCGCTGACGGTGAAGGGCGACCTCGCGGGCGCCAAGGGCCGCACGGAAATCCGCCTCGCATCCTTTGGCGCAACGCCGAAGGGCATTGCCCTGAAACTGGCGCAGCCGACGGTGATCGCCATCGAAAACGGCACCGTCCGTCTCAACGCGCTGACGATCCAGGCATCGAAAGGCACGATCGCAGTCAACGGCACGGCTGGCGAAAAGCTCGACATCACTGCGAAGCTCAACGCCCTGCCCGCAGCACTGGTCAACGCCTTCGCACCGGACCTCGGCGCCGAGGGCACGATCGCCGGCACCGTCGATGTCGAGGGCGCAGCGTCTGCCCCGGTCGTCGCCTACGACCTCAAATGGTCGGGCGCCTCGCTCGCGGCAGCCCGCACCGCGGGCGTTGCGGCCTTCGATGTGACGGCGGACGGCAAGTTTGCCAACAACAAAGTGACGCTCGATACGACGCTTTCGGGCGCCGGCGGACTTTCCTTCAAGGGCGGCGGCAATGTCGACATCGGCGGCAACATGCCGATCGCGATGAAGTTCAGTGGCAACGTCCCCTTCGCCCTCATCGCCAACCTGATGGCGGAGAAAGGCTTCACGCTGACGGGCCAGGCAAATGTCGATGTGGCAATCTCCGGTTCCGCCAAGGCGCCGCAGATCGCCGGCACGATCACCACGTCAGGCGGGCGCCTCGTCGACGTGCGTCGCAACCTGGCGCTCAACGACCTGACCGCCAATGTCGCGCTCGATGGCAAGCAGGCGACGATCTCCAGGCTCTCGGCCAATCTCGCGACCGGCGGCTCGGTCGAAGCCAGCGGTACCGTCGGCACCGTACCCGGTTCCGGCTTCCCGGCCAACCTGACGATCAAGCTGAACAACGCGACCTACGTCGATGGCACCCTGTTCAACGCCAACGTTGCCGGCGAGATGACCTTGACCGGTCCCCTGGTCGCGACCCCGACGCTCGGCGGCAAGGTGACGATCCGCAAGGCATCGATCACCATTCCGGAGAAGTTGCCGACGTCGCTTTCGGCCATCGACATCAAGCACAAGAATGCGCCGCCCAAGGTGCGGAAGATGGTCAAGGACCTGCGCAAGGACGAAGTGCCGGCCGCAGGCGCCAATGCCAGCGGCGTGATTGCCTTCGATCTCGGCGTCAACGCCCACCAGATCTTCGTGCGCGGCCGCGGCATCGACGCGGAGCTTGGCGGCGACCTGACGATCCGTGGCACCGCCGTGCAGCCAATTGTTTCCGGCGGCTTTGAGATGCGCCGCGGACGGCTCGAAATCCTCGGCAAGCGCCTGACCTTCACCGACGGCAATATCGGCTTTGGCGGTGACCTGATCCCGACGCTCGACCTCAAGGCGACCTCCAGCGTCGGCGCGACCACCATCACCGTCGCGGTCGCGGGCCTCGCCAACAATCCGCAGATCGCCTTCTCTTCCTCCCCGGCGCTGCCGCAGGACGAAATCCTGGCGCAGCTCATCTTCAACCGATCGCTGTCAAACCTCTCGGCCTTCCAGATCGCCCAGCTCGCCTCGGCCGTCAGCCAGCTTGCCGGTGGCGGATCGACCTCGCTGCTCGACGGCCTGCGCAACAAGCTCGGCGTCGACGATCTCGACGTCACCACCGACGAGAATGGCGGCGCCTCCGTGCGCGCCGGCAAGTATCTCAACGACCGCACCTATATCGAGCTGCAGCAGGGCTCCGATTCCGCCTCCAGCAAGGCGGTCATCAATCTCGATGTCGGCAAGGGCGTGAAGCTCAAGGGCTCGGCCGCCGGCGACGGTTCGGCCTCGGGCGGCGTCTTCTTCGAAAAGGAATATTGAGCGGCGGCGGGCGTAAACACGCCTGTCCCGCCCGCATCACAAGGAAGCCGGTGGGACGATCGCGATCCACCGGCTCCAGAGCCCCTGTGTTGCCCGCTCGACAGCAAACTCACTATGGTCCTTTGGAGGCACCGGCGGCGCCTGAAGCCGTGATCGGTCGCATGTCATCGGCGCGGAGCGCGCTGCCCTTCTTGCGCCTGTTTCAGGCCCAGCCATTCTCGGGGACGAAGGAGACCTCGCGGCGTGGGCGCGTCAGCTCGTAGCGGTTCCATGCGACGGCGTCAGGCGACAGGCCGGTCATCTCGGTTTTTCGGGCGAGCATGAGGAGTTCGTCGATCGACAGGGCATCGCCGCGCTCGATCTTCTGGAGCGCCGCATCGATCAAGGACAGGCTGTGTTCGACACGGTCGCGCAGGTCCAAGAACGCCGATTGCTGGACGGCTAGCGTTTGTCCGAGGGCCGGCGCAGTACCGGCGAGCATTTCGGTAATCCGGGTGAGGCTAAGGCCAAGCCGCCTCAAAGCCATGATTTCGGTCAGCCGCGCGATTTCGACCGCACCATAGAGCCGCCACTTCTTCTCCGTCCGCCGCGGCGTGATCAGGCCGCGGTCCTCATAGACCTTGAGAGCGCGGATGGTAAGGCCAAGACGGTCGGCGCATTCGGCCGCCGACAGCAGTTCATTGTGGTTCACGCCCATGAGCACCTCTTCGAAACACTTCTAAAAAGGTGACTTTGCGGTCGAGCCGAGCGGGCTTTGCGAAGCTTTGATGGAGATTTGGCGAAGACGCACCGTGAAAGGCGATTTACCGGCACGCGCCGTCAAAACTTGCGGGACCGCTCCGTGGAAATGCCACTTTGCCAAACCTACATCGGCATCCAGGCGCGACCGCGCGCCCCGTTGTTTCATTCCTTTTTTCAGGTGATTGCCTTGCCCTCTTCTTTTCCGCGTCCCGAACTGCCCGAACCATTCCGCCCTCTTGTCGCTGGCTATCAGTGGAACCGTGATCTGCTCGGGCAATCCGACTCGAGCATCTTTCTTCTGAAGGCGCCCGATCGACCCATGCTGGTGCTGAAGCTCGAGGAAGCCGGCCCGTTCAGCGAGTTCGTCGACGAGGCGGCGCGGCTTGATTGGCTGGCATCAAAGGACTTGCCCTGCCCGCGGGTGATCGCTCGTGCCTTCGGCGCGGAGACGAACTGGCTGCTGCTGCAAGCAGTGCAAGGGACGGACCTCGCCTCCACGACGCTCTCGCCCAAGGACCAGATCGTCATCCTCGCGGACGCGCTGAAGCAACTGCATGCGCTGGATATCGCCAACTGCCCCTTCGATCACCGGATCGAAGAGCGCATCGCCATCGCGAAGGCGCGCACCCAGGCAGGCGTGATCGATGAAAGCGACTTTGACGAGACGCGGCTCGGCCGAACGGCGGCGGATCTCTTTGCCGAACTGCAGGCGCACGTGCCCCAACCCGGTGAACTCGTCGTCACCCATGGCGACGCCTGCCTGCCGAACATCATCGAGAAGAACGGCCGGTTTTCCGGCTTCATCGATTGCAGCCGGCTGGGCGTCGCCGACCCCTACCAGGACATCGCTCTTGCCTGCCGCAGCATCGTCCACAATCTCGGCGAGGAGTGGGTTCAGCCGTTTCTGACCCGCTATGGCCTCGACAAGGACGATTCGGAGAAACGTGACTTCTACTGCCTGCTCGACGAGTTCTTCTGATCGTCAGGCAGCAGGCATAAAATCCACCCAGAGCACATGCCCGGGTAGCGAAAGGCCCGCAACGTCTCAGGCGGCGTTGCGGCCCTCGATGCTCAGATCGACGACGTCGGCATCTTCCATAGCGTTGAACAACGCCCAGATGTGGCCGAAGGGGTCGATGAAGGCGCCGACGCGATCGCCCGTCGACAAGGTTTCGGCCGCATTGCGAAGGCTTGCGCCTGCGCCGATCGCTCGGCCGATGACGCGATCGACGTCGCGCACATGCAGCTCCAGGATCACCGCCGTGGTGCCGAGCGCATGCGGCGAGCGCGGCCCGCCAAGCTTGGGTTCCGCATCGCGGCGCGGATTGGCCCCGGCAATACGGAACACCGATTCCCCGATCCTCAGATCCGCACTCGTCAGAATGCCGCTCGGCCATTCATGCCTTTGCAGCAGTTCGGCGCCGAGTGCTTCGCGATAGAAGGCGATGGCGCGATCCTCGTCGCCATGCCTGACGAACAGCTTCACACAGATCTGCCGATCGGCAAGCCTGCCGCCATTGGCAACCATGACATCCTCCATCTTGGGTGAGGCGGCCATCATAGCGAAATACGAGAACAAATCAAGAACAATTCGACTCTGAGAGGCATTTTCCTCACCGCTTCGGGCGGCCAGAAATGCTCAGAACGCGCCGGTCATCTTGCTGGTTTTCAACAGGATATTCGTCTCCGTAACGGTGATGCCGTCGATCAGGCGGATGCGCCGCAGCGTTTCGTCGAAAGAGACGAGATCGCGGTCCTGAAGCTCGGCGATGAAGTCCCAGCGGCCATTGGTGCTGTGCAGCGCCCGCACCTGCGGCAGTCCGCGCAATTGCTCGGCGACACGATCGGCCATCTTGCCGTGCACCTCGATCATGACCACGGCGCGCACCCCGGAGGTCGGGATTTCGGCACCGGTGCGGATGGTGAAGGCAGCGATCGTACCATTGGCGACCAGCCTGTCGATACGGGCCGCCACCGTCGCCCGCGACACGCCCGTCATTTCCGATAGCGTCGAAACGGGAATGCGCGCATTCTGGCGCAGAGCGCTTATCAGCGCCTGGTCGAGATCATCCATAGTCTGCCACTTTGTAAAATCGGACTTAGCAATCTGTCGAAACTAGCTCACTAATCGGCAGTTTTCCATCTTTTTGCTGACGCCCATTTTGGCCATAATCCACACATCCCGGACGGGATCACATGGGAATTATCTTGAAAAGGAATCGGGCGGACATGACGACCATCACGCTGATCGGCGCACCCATCGAGGAAGGTTCTGGACGACGCGGCGCGGCCATGGGCCCGACGGCTCTGCGCATCGCCGGCATCGATACGGTGCTGCGCGATCTCGGCCATACGGTTCACGACGAAGGCGACGTCAAGCCGCTGCCGGCGCGCGATCTCGCCAACCATCCCGGCGCCAACAACCTGCAGATCGTCGCAGCCTTCGCCCGCGCCCTGCATGATTCCGTGCACGACACCGTGCGCAAGGGCCATTTCCCGATCATTCTGGGTGGCGACCATGCGCTTTCGATGGGCAGCGTCTCCGGCATGGCGCGCTATGCCGCAGACGTCGGCCGGCCGCTGTTCGTGCTCTGGCTCGACGCCCATGCCGACTTCAACTCGCCGTCGACCTCGCCCTCCGGCAACATGCACGGCATGCCGGTCGCCTTCTTCTGCGGCCAGGCCGAATTCGCCCCGATCCTGCCGTCGGACCGTCCGCTCGTCGATCCGAAGAAGGTCTTCCAGGTCGGTATCCGCTCGGTCGACGACCGCGAGCGCGAAGAGATCACAGAACATGGCGTGCGCGTCTTCGACATGCGCGCCGTCGACGAACTCGGCATGGCTCACATCATGCGCCAGATCCTCGAAGAGGTCCGCGCCGCCAATGGCCTGCTGCATGTCAGCCTCGATGTCGATTTCATGGATCCGGAACTGGCGCCGGGCGTCGGCACCACCGTTCCGGGCGGCGCCACCTTCCGCGAGGCGCACCTGATCATGGAAGTGCTCTGGGAAAGCGGGCTCGTTTCCTCGCTCGACGTCGTCGAGCTCAACCCCTTCCTCGACGATCGCGGCAAGAGCGCGCGCATCCTGGTCGAACTGACGGCGAGCCTCTTCGGCCGCCGTGTTCTCGACCGGCCGACCCGCAGCGCCTAGATCACGGAGATCTTGGGTCGACTGGATCCAAGATCATAAGCGTGAACGGCTCTCATAAGTCTAAGCGGGATGCGGGCGGAAAACCGCGCACACTTTTCCTCTTCCCGCTCAGACAAAGAAACACCGGAGGACGATATATGAACACGACGGCTGCCCTGATCGAAACCGAATACCGGCTCGGCGCCCATAACTACAAGCCGCTCGACGTGGTGCTTTCGCGCGGCGAAGGTGTCTATGTCTGGGATATGGAAGGCAACCGCTACCTCGACTGTCTCTCGGCCTATTCTGCCGTGAACCAGGGCCATTGCCACCCGAAGATCCTGAAGGCGATGATGGAGCAGGCGCAGAAGCTGACGCTGACCTCCCGCGCCTTCCGCAACGATCAGCTGGCGCATTTCTACGAAGAGATCGCTGCGCTGACCGGCTCGCACAAGGTGCTGCCGATGAACTCCGGCGCCGAAGCCGTCGAGACCGCCGTCAAGGCCGTGCGCAAGTGGGGCTACGAGGTCAAGGGCGTGGCCGAGAACAAGGCCGAGATCATCGTCTGCTCCAACAACTTCCACGGCCGCACCATGGGTATCGTCGGTTTCTCGACCGATCCGGACGCCCGCACCGGCTTTGGCCCGTTTGCGCCGGGCTTCAAGGTCGTACCCTTCGGTGACATCGACGCCTTCCGTGCGGCGATCAACGAAAACACCGTCGCCTTCCTGGTCGAGCCGATCCAGGGCGAAGCCGGCGTCATCGTCCCGCCGGTCGGCTACTTCACGACGGTGCGCGAGCTCTGCACCAAGCACGGCATCACGCTGATCCTCGACGAGATCCAGACCGGGCTTGGCCGCACCGGCAAGCTGCTTGCCGAAGAGCATGAGGCGATCGAAGCCGACGTGACGCTGATCGGCAAGGCTCTGTCCGGCGGCTTTTATCCGGTCTCGGCGGTGCTTTCGAATTCCGAAGTGCTCGGCGTCTTGAAGCCCGGCCAGCACGGCTCGACCTTCGGCGGCAACCCGCTTGCCTGCGCCATTGCCCGCGCGGCGCTGAAGGCGCTGACCGAGGAAGGCATGATCGAGAACTCGGCAAAGATGGGCGAGCGCTTCCAGAAGGGCCTCACCGACATCCGTTCCAACATCATCAAGGACGTGCGCGGTCGCGGCCTGATGCTGGCGGTGGAACTGGTGCCGGAAGCCGGCGGCGCGCGCAAGTATTGCGAAGCGCTGAAGCAGCTCGGCATCCTTGCCAAGGACACCCACGGCGACACGATCCGCATCGCGCCGCCGCTCGTCATCACCGCCGAGCAGGTGGATTGGGCGGTCGAACAATTTGCCAAGGTTCTCGCCTCCGCTTGATCGCAAATCGCTTCCGCCCCGGGGTCCCGCCCGGGGCGAGATCTTCGTAAGCACTTGCAAAAGCAAGTCTTAACGAATCCCGGCCTATAGTCCTTTCCCAAAGCGCAAAGCGGTTCCTCCGCGCATGATGCAGCTGCGCCCTGCCGGATGTGATCGGCGGACTGGAAGGATCTCTCCTTTACGGATCATTGACCGCGCCTGATGCGCCGTCAGCCATGCGGAGAGATCTGGAGTTTGGCGGTGTCGCGCCCAGAGGCGTCGACCGGAAAGCTGGAAGGACCTTCGATGACAAGCACACTCAGGACGGCCGGGTTCGACGGCGAGACGCTGGAAATCATTGCGTTCCGCCTCCACGATCAGGAATTCTGCGTCAAGACGACGACGATCCGTGAAATCCGCGGCTGGGCGCCCTCGACGCCTATCCCGCATTCGCCGCCGGAAGTGATCGGCGTCATGAACCTGCGCGGCACGGTGATCCCGATCATCGACCTCGCCCACAAGCTCGGCATGAAATCGACCACCGCCAACGAGCGCAGCGCCATCGTCGTCGCCGAAGTGCACAACATGGTCATCGGCCTCGTCGTCGACCGCGTGTCGGATATCCTCACGGTCCAGGGCAGCCAGGTGCAGCCGGTGCCGGAAGTGACGGCCTCCTTCGACAAGAGCTTCGCCGAAGGCATCATCGCCAACGAAACCGGCATGATCTGCTTCCTGAACCTTGCCCGCATGTTCAAGGAACGCGAGGTCGAGGAACTGGCCGCCTAAAGCAACAGCTCAGCGATATTCAAGGCCGTCCGACGTCTCGTCGGGCGGCTTTTTTGTTGGTTATTTGCTCAGCCGGAGGGCAATACTTTAGAAAAACAGGGGAAACTAATTCAACTAAAATTGGGATCTACGAGTTCTTACAACTGAAATTTGATAGTTGCTATTTTAACACCTGCTTAATAATCCTATCACTAACCTAGATTGCATAAACACGGCGCCTGGGCATGAAGCCCGCCAGTTCGAACTCCCCTCACGAAGCACTAAATCGCTGACCCGGTGGGCCAGCGCGGGACGACCAGACATGTTTCGGCAGGCCGGCATTTGTCTTAGTCCGGGAGTTTGCGCCGCTTCGGCTCCGCAAACCCTGTCAAAGAAGGCACGAAGCCCCCGGCTTGAGCCAACAAACGAGAAGAGGGTTACAATGTTCGCTCTCGGAAAAATTGCAGACGCGAACCAGATCATCGCCGCGCTATCGAAGTCGCAGGCTATCATCCAGTTCGACCTGACCGGCAAGATCCTGACCGCCAATGAGAATTTCTGCCAGGCACTCGGTTACAACCTCAGCGAAATCGTCGGGCAGCACCACCGCATGTTCTGCCCCGCCGACTACGCCCAGACGCAGGAATACCGCGACTTCTGGGCCCGGCTCGGCCGCGGCGAATTCGACGCCAATGCCTACAAGCGTGTCGCCAAGGGCGGCCGCGAAATCTGGATCCAGGCGACCTACAACCCGGTGCTTCGGGGCGGCAAACCCTACAAGGTGGTCAAGTTCGCAAGCGACATCACTGCCGCCAAGGCAAGGGCCACGGAAGATGCCGGCAAGCTCGACGCGATCTCCCGCTCCCAGGCCGTGATCGAGTTCACGCCATCGGGCGAGATCCTGACCGCCAACGAAAACTTCTGCGCCGCGCTCGGCTACAGCCTCCAGGAAATCCAGGGCAAGCACCACAGCATGTTCTGCGAGCCCAACTATGCTCGCACCGCCGAATATGCCGACTTCTGGAAGCGGCTCGCCGCCGGCGAGTTCTTTTCCAACGAGTTCGTGCGCTACGGCAAGGGCGGCAAGGAGATCTGGATCCAGGCGGCCTATAACCCGATCCGCGACTTCAGCGGCAAGGTCTACAAGGTCGTCAAGTTCGCGACCGATGTCAGCGAGCGCATGAGCGCCATCAACAGCCTCGGCGCGGGCCTGCGGGCGCTCGCCGAAGGCGATCTGACGCGCAACCTCGACACGCCCTTCGTACCAAGCATGGAAGCGGTGCGGATCGACTTCAACGATGCCACCGCAAAGCTGCGCGGGGCGATGCGAACCGTCGGCGACAATGCCAGCGCGATCGCCTCCGGCGCCCGCGAGATCCGGGCCGCCGCCGACGACCTGTCGAAGCGCACCGAGCAACAGGCCGCTTCCGTGGAAGAGACCGCCGCAGCGCTCGACGAGATCACCACGACCGTCTCCGACTCCAGCCGCCGCGCCGAGGAGGCCGGAGGCCTGGTCGCCAAGACCAAGGCCGGTGCCGAACGCTCCGGCAATGTGGTCAAGAGCGCGATCGGCGCCATGGACCAGATCGAACAGTCGTCACGCGAAATCTCCAACATCATCGGCGTGATCGACGACATCGCCTTCCAGACGAACCTTTTGGCGCTGAACGCCGGCGTCGAGGCGGCGCGCGCCGGTGAAGCCGGCAAGGGCTTCGCCGTCGTCGCCCAGGAAGTGCGTGAACTGGCCCAACGCTCCGCCAGTGCCGCCAAGGACATCAAGTCGCTGATCGGCACCTCGACCGAACACGTCAAGAACGGCGTGTCGCTGGTCGGCCAGACCGGGGCGGCGCTTGAGGAAATCCTCGTCCAGGTCCAGGAGATCAACGCCAACGTCTCGGCGATCGTGGAAGCGGCACGGGAACAGTCGACCGGCCTCAAGGAGATCAACCAGGCGGTCAACTCGATGGACCAGGCGACCCAGCAGAACGCCGCGATGGTCGAGGAAAGCACGGCCGCAAGCCACGCCATGGCCCGCGAGGCCGAAGCCCTGCACGAACTGCTCCGGCAGTTCCGCTACGGCGAGCAGGCCCAGGTCGTCGACGCGAACCGCCACCTCGAAGATCGCGCGCAGCCATCACGCCTACAGGCCACCGCCCGCGCCATGCGCGGCGGACAACGAACAAGCCTGGCCGCGGCACCGGCCGCGGATGGCTGGCAGAATTTCTGAGCGCACATCCCTGCACCCCGCGCTCGGGAATGGGGAAGGCGGCGACCGGTAGCCGCCTTCCCTTAAATCTTTTCAGGAGAGTGCCCGCTTAGGAAAACGCGCTCTCGATGAGCGCGCAGAAAGCGCTGGCAGGTAAGGAAAGCAGGCTAGGCCGCTTCCGGACGTTTGATCTTTGCGGCCGCCTCCAGCACCAGCGGCGTCAGCCCCTCGCCGCCATTGTCGATATGCTCGAACAATTTGCGCCGCATGCGCGGCTCCCAGTACTTGTTGATATGGGTGGCAACGCCCTGCGCCGCCTCGCTCTCAGGCTGGCTCTTGAAGAAGGTGGCGATCTGGTTCGCCATATAGATCAGCTTGGCGTTGGTATTGTCATGCGACATCGACGGCAGCTCCGGACTTGATGCGTTCGGCATGGGTGAAAATCTCGAATTCGTCGCCGCGTACGAGCGCAATCAGCGTCATGCCCGCAGCTTCCGCCGTGCGGATGGCAAGCGCCGTCGGCGCCGAAATGGCGATGATCACAGGGCTGCCGACGACTGCCGTTTTCTGCACCATCTCGACGGACACCCGGCTGGTGACGACCACCGCGCCCTCGCTGCCCTTGAAGCCGGCGCGTGCGGCGGCACCGACCAGCTTGTCGAGCGCATTGTGGCGGCCGACATCCTCACGCACCGCGATCAGCCCTCGGCCCGGCACATAGAAGGCGGCACCGTGCACGGCGCGCGTTTCGAAATGCAGCGGCTGCTGGCCATTGAGCAGCGCTACGGCCGAAACCACGTCCTCCTGCGACAACGTCAGTCTCGAACGGGAAACGTCCGGCGTCGGCCGTACCGCCTGCTCGATCGATTCGATGCCGCAAAGACCGCAACCGACCGGCCCCGCCATGTGCCGTCGGCGTTGACGCAGCATGTCGTTCTCTTCGTCCTGAAGCACGATCTGCAAGTCGATGCCGAGATTGCCGGCGACCGTCTCGGAGACGAACTCGACCGTTTCGATCTGGCCGGGATCGGTAATGATGCCTTCGGTCAGGCTGAAGCCGACGGCGAAATCCTCGAGATCGCCGGGCGTCGCCATCATCACCGCATGGGTCGAACCACCATAGCTGAAAGCGACCGGCGTCTCCTCCGGCACGGCGCGCGCACCGTCCCGAAGCGCGCCGTTGCGGCGGGCGGCCTCGGGAACGGTCTTGGATGTCCTAAACGTCGCCATGATCGGTCGCAGCGAAAGGCATTATTCCGCCGCCTCCAGCTTACCGGAAATCCGGCGCGACTGGCGGGCCTGCTCGTCATAGTCGACCTGCCAGTCCGACGGGCCGTTCGACGGCATCACCTGCACCGCCGTCACCTTGTATTCCGGGCAGTTGGTGGCCCAGTCGGAGAAGTCGGTGGTGATGACGTTTGCCTGCGTCGTCGGGTGGTGGAAGGTGGTGTAGACGACGCCGGGCGCGACGCGATCGGTGATCAGCGAACGCAGGGTCGTCTCGCCGGCGCGGCTTGCGAGCCGGATCCAGTCGCCATCACGGATGCCGCGCTGCTCGGCGTCGTGCGGGTGGATCTCCAGCCGGTCTTCCGCATGCCAGACGACGTTGTCGGTGCGTCGCGTCTGGGCGCCGACATTGTACTGGCTAAGGATGCGGCCGGTCGTCAAAAGCAGCGGGAAGCGCGGGCCCGTGCGTTCATCCGTCGCCACATATTCGGTGCGGATGAACTTGCCTTTGCCACGCACGAAACCGTCGATATGCATGATCGGCGAACCCTCGGGATGCGCCTCGTTGCAGGGCCACTGCACCGAGCCCATCTTTTCGAGATAATCGTAGGAAACCAGCGCGAAGCTCGGCGTCGTCGCGGCGATCTCGTCCATGATCTCGGACGGATGGCGGTAGTTCCAGTTGAGGCCCATGGCCTGGGCGAGCTTCTGCGTGACCTCCCAGTCGGCATAACCGTTCTTCGGCGTCATCACCTTGCGCACGCGGTTAATGCGGCGCTCGGCATTGGTGAAGGTGCCGTCTTTTTCGAGGAAGGTCGAACCGGGCAGGAAGACGTGCGCGTAGTTGGCCGTTTCGTTCAGGAACAGGTCGTGCACGACGACGCATTCCATCGCGGCGAGGCCGGCTGCCACATGCTTGGTGTCCGGGTCGGACTGCAGGATGTCCTCGCCCTGGATGTAGAGCGCCTTGAAGGTGCCGTCGACCGCGGCATCGAGCATGTTGGGGATGCGCAGACCCGGCTCGTTGGAGATCTCGACGCCCCAGAGCTTCTCGAAGGTCTCGCGGGTGGCATCGTCGGAGATGTGACGGTAGCCCGGCAGCTCGTGCGGGAACGAACCCATGTCGCAGGAACCCTGCACGTTGTTCTGGCCGCGCAGCGGGTTCACGCCGACGCCCGGCCGACCGATATTGCCGGTGACCATGGCGAGGTTGGCGATCGCCATGACCGTCGTCGATCCCTGGCTGTGCTCGGTGACGCCGAGACCGTAATAGATCGCGCCGTTGCCGCCGGTGGCATAGAGCCTGGCCGCGCCCCGCACGAGATCGGCCGGCACGCCGGTATAGGCTTCGGTCGCCTCCGGGCTATGGTAGGGCTCGGCGACGAAGGCGGCCCAATCCTCGTACTCCGACCAGTCGCAGCGCTCGCGGATGAACTGTTCGTTGGCGAGGCCTTCGGTGACGATCACATGGGCGATCGACGTCAAGATCGCGACGTTGGTGCCGGGCTGGAGCGGCAGGTGATAGGCGGCCTCCACATGCGGCGAGCGCACGATGTCGGTGCGGCGCGGATCGATGACGATCAGCTTGGCGCCTTCGCGCAGCCGCTTCTTCAGTCGCGAGCCGAAGACCGGATGGCCGTCGGTCGGGTTGGCGCCGATGATGACGGCGACGTCGGTGAACTCGACACTGTCGAAGTTCTGCGTACCGGCCGAGGTCCCGAAGGCCTGGCCGAGGCCGTAGCCGGTCGGCGAATGGCAGACGCGGGCGCAGGTATCGACATTGTTGTTGCCGAAGCCGGCGCGCACCAGCTTCTGCACCAGATAGGTCTCTTCATTGGTGCAGCGCGACGAGGTGATGCCGCCGACGGAATCGCGGCCGTACTGATACTGGATCCGCCGGAACTCGGAGGCCACATGCGCGTAAGCCTCCTCCCAGGTGACCTCGCGCCAGGGATCGGAGATCTTCTCGCGGATCATCGGGTTGAGGATGCGGTCCTTGTGGTTGGAATAGCCGTAAGCGAAGCGGCCCTTGACGCAGGAATGGCCGCGATTGGCCTGGCCATCCTTCCACGGCACCATACGCACCAGTTCCTCGCCGCGCATTTCCGCCTTGAACGAGCAGCCGACGCCGCAATAGGCGCAGGTCGTCACTTCGGAATGTTCGGGCTGGCCGATCTCGATCACCGACTTTTCGATGAGCGTCGCCGTCGGGCAGGCCTGGACGCAGGCGCCGCAGGAGACGCATTCCGACGACATGAAGTCTTCCGCCATCCCGGCCGAAACGCGGCTGTCGAAACCGCGGCCGCCGATCGTCAGCGCGAAGGTGCCCTGCACTTCCTCGCAGGCGCGCACACAGCGCGAGCAGACGATGCATTTGGCCGGATCGTAGGTGAAATAGGGATTGGACTCGTCCTTCGGCATCCACTTGGCGTTGATCTCGCCATTGTTGCGCGCCGTGACGTGGTTCTCGCCCTCATAGCCGTAGCGCACGTCGCGCAGGCCGACTGCGCCGGCCATGTCCTGCAGCTCGCAATCGCCATTGGCAGCACAGGTCAGACAGTCGAGAGGGTGGTCGGAAATGTAGAGCTCCATCACCCCGCGGCGCACGTCCTTCAGCCGCGGCGTCTGGGTGGAGACCTCGATACCGGCTGCAACCGGCGTAGTGCAGGAGGCCGGCATGCCGGCGCGTCCCTTGATCTCGACGAGACAGAGCCGGCAGGAGCCGAAGGCATCCATCATGTCGGAAGCGCAGAGCTTCGGCACTTCTATGCCGGCATCCATCGCCGCGCGCATGATCGAAGTGCCCTCGGGCACGGTGACCTCGCGTCCGTCGATCGTCAGCGTCACCAGTTTTTCGGACTTGGAGGCCGGAGTGCCGTAGTCGATTTCATGAATGAGAGACATGGTCTTTTCCTCACTCCGCCGCTTGAACGCGCGGTGCCGGCTGAAAATCATCCGGGAAATGGGTCATGGCGCTCATGACCGGATAGGGCGTGAAGCCGCCAAGGGCGCAGAGCGAACCGAACTTCATCGTGTTGCAAAGATCGGCGAGCAGTTCGCGGTTCTTCTCCGGCTCGATGCCAGCGGCGATCCTGTCGGTCACCTCGACACCGCGCGTCGAACCGATGCGGCAGGGCGTGCACTTGCCGCAGCTTTCTACCGCGCAGAATTCCATCGCAAAGCGCGCCTGGTGCAGCATGTCGACGGTGTCGTCGAAGACGACGATGCCGGCATGGCCGATCAGACCGTCACGCGCGGCAAAGGCTTCGTAGTCGAACGGCGTATCGAACAGGGCACGGGGAAAATAGGCGCCGAGCGGACCGCCGACCTGCACGGCCTTGACCGGCCGGCCACTCGCCGTGCCGCCGCCGATGTGATCGATGATCTCGCCGAGCGCCAGGCCGAAGGCGGTTTCGTAGAGACCGGCATGCTTGACGTTGCCGGCGATCTGGATCGGGATCGTGCCGCGCGACCGGCCCATGCCGAAGTCGCGGTAATAGGCGGCGCCCTTGTCCATGATGATGGGGACGGAGGCGAGCGAGATCACGTTGTTGATCACGGTCGGACAGTCGAAGAGGCCCTTGTGCGCGGGAAGCGGCGGCTTGGCCCGCACGATGCCGCGTTTGCCTTCGAGGCTATTGAGCAGCGCCGTTTCCTCGCCGCAGACATAGGCACCTGCGCCCTCGCGCACTTCCATATCGAAGGCCCGACCGGAACCGAGCACCGAGGTGCCGAGCACGCCGGCCTTGCGGGCGATCTCGATCGCCTCAGCCATCGCCGCGATCGCATGCGGGTATTCGGAGCGGGTGTAAATGAAGCCCTTGGTCGCGCCGGTCGCGATGCCGGCGATCGCCATGCCCTCGATCAGCACGAAGGGATCGCCTTCCATGATCATCCGGTCGGCAAAGGTGCCGCTATCGCCCTCGTCGGCGTTGCAGACGATGTACTTCCGATCACCCGCCGCATCGAGAACGGTCTTCCACTTGATGCCGGTCGGAAAGCCTGCGCCGCCACGGCCGCGAAGGCCGCTTTCGGTCACCTGCGCGACAATGTCCTGCGGCGCCATGGCAATGGCATTGCGCAGACCGGCGAGTCCGCCATGGGCCTGGTAATCGTCGAGCGAAAGCGGATCGATGATACCGCAGCGGGCAAAGGTCAGCCGCGTCTGCTGCTTCAGGAAGGGGATCTCCTCGGTCTTCCCGAGACAGAGTGCATGATCGCCGCCGTCGAGCAGGGCGGCATCGAGCAGCGAGGAAACGTCACGTGCCTTGACCGGGCCATAGGCAACACGGCCGTCAGCCGTTTCCACCTCGATCAGCGGCTCCAGCCAATGCATGCCGCGCGAACCGTTGCGCACAATCGTGGCGTCGAGGCCGCGTGCGCCGATCGCCTCGGCCATTGCCTTGGCTACCTTGTCGGCGCCGAGCGCCACGGCCGCGGCGTCCCGCGGAATGTAGATCTTTGCGGTCATCGACGCGCCTCCTGAACGAGCGCTTCGAGATCGGCGGCATCGACCCGGGCATGCACTTCTCCGTCCAGCATGGCGGAGGGTGCGCAGGAACAGAGCCCGAGACAGTAGACCGGCTCCAGCGTCACCGCGCCATCCGGGGTCGTCTGGTGAAAATCGATGCCGAGCAGCCGCTTCGCGCGCTCGGCCAGCTGGTCGCCGCCCATCGACTGACAGGCTTCGGCGCGACAGAGCTTCAGCACGTGGCGCCCGGCGGGGTGCTCGCGGAAATCATGGTAGAAGCTCATCACCCCATAGACTTCGGCGCGCGAGAGGTTGAGTTCGCGGGCAATCACCGGAAGACATTCCTGCGGCACATAGCCGAACTCTTCCTGCAGCTCGTGCAGGATCGGCAGCAAGGGGCCTTCCAGCCGCTTCAGCTCCTCGACGATGGCGAGCGTGGTTTCCGCGATATCGGCGCGCGGCTGATGGATGTTCAACGGGAGCCCTCCCGGCTCGTGGGCGAGGCGGCAGCACCCGAAACGGACGACCGGCCCAGCCGACATTTCACTTCTGGCGAAGGCCGTTCCTCGGCGGTCTCCGGCCATGATCAAAAAGCTTCGCGCTTATGGCCGCATGGGTCAATAAGGCTGTTCCGTCGATCGATAGAAAAAATCTATTGAGCCTGATTCCGCTCGCCGAGAATGCGTGCTTCGTGAAGCAAGGCCGACACCAGCGGCGTAAACGGCTCACGATGCGTCGCAACCAGGCCGACCGTGTGACGGGCGTCCGGATCGACGATCGGGATCATCCGGATATCTTCGTGAAAACCGAATGATTTCGCGACGTTGAATGGCATGATGCTGGCCCAGCGGCCGGTGCGCACATGCGAAAAAAGCACGATCATCGAGTTCGATTCGAGCGTCGGTTTGGCGACGGCACCGGCCTCCGAAAAATGCTGGTTGATGATGCGGCGGTTCTGCATATCGGCCGTCAATAGACAAAGCCGAACGTCGCTAACCTCTTTCCACGTCACGCTTTCCCGCTCCGAAAGCGGTGTTCCGGCGGCGGTGACGAGGTGATAGCGCTCGACCTGGAGCGGAACGCTCGTCACCCGGCCGAGCGGCTCGTTCTCCAGATAGGTGAGCCCCGCATCGATCTCGAGATTTTCGAGCAGCGCCAGGATCTGCACCGATGTCGTCGAGAGCACGGAAAAGGTGACATCAGGGTGCTTTTCCTGGAACGGCGCGGTGATCATCGGCACCATGGCAAGTGTCGTCGGCACCGCGGCCAGCCGGATATGGCCGGAAAGACCCTTGCGCGCCGCCCGCATCTCCTCACGCATGGTGCGGGTATCGCCGACGATGCGCCGCGCCCATTCGAGTACGCGCTGGCCCTCGGGCGTCAGGCCCTGAAAGCGCGACCCGCGGCTGACGAGCATGACGCCGAGCTGATCCTCAAGCTGGCGGATGGCCGCCGACAGCGTCGGTTGCGTCACCCCACACTCCTCCGCCGCGCGACCAAAATGCCTTTCGCGGGCGAGAACGAGGAACATTTCCAGCTTGTCGATCATGTCCGGCCTTCAGTTGTTGTGGCTCTGCCCCTCACCCTAACCCTCTCCCGCTTGCGGGACGTGGCGCTTCGCGAGGTCGCCCCTTCATGATGCAGGCCCCGAATGGAATGGGGACGCGAGCGGGCGCCGCAGCCTTCCTTCTCCCCGCAAGCGAGGAGAAGGTGCCGGTAGGCGGATGAGGGGCAGCCGACTTCATCTACCGCTCAAACGATCAGCTGCCCGCCATTCACCTCCAGCACCTGCCCGGTGATGTAACCCGACAGCACATGCGAGGCGAGGAAGAGATAGGCGGGCGCGCAGTCTTCCGCCGTCCCGAGCCGACCAAGCGGAATGGTCTTGCGGGTCGCCTCCAGCTTCTCCGGCGATGAGTAGCGCTCGTGGAATTCGGTGGTGATCGTCCCCGGCGAAACGCAGTTGACCCGGATGCCCTCGGGCGCGAGTTCCCGCGCCAAGGCCTTGGAATAGGTGGAAACGAACGCCTTCGTCGCCGAATAGATCGACGACCCGGCGCTGCCGCCGGTAACCGCAGAGATCGAGACGGTGTTGACGATCGCCGGATGCGTACCCTTGCGCAACAGCGGCAGCATCGCCCGCGTCATCTCGACGACCGCGGTCTGGTTGAGCTGGACGACGGTCTGATACTGCTCGTCGGACAGCTCCGCCGCCGGGAAGCGGCCGACCATCGTGCCGGCATTGTTGATGAGGATATCGATGCTCTGGAAGCGGCTGCGCACCACGTCGGCCAGCCCCTCGACACCATCCGGCGCGAGAAAGTCCGCCGTCGCCACATAGGCCCGGCCTTCCGTCGCCGCAGATTCGAGAAAATCGGGCAGGTCGCCGATCGACCGGCCGGCATGGACGAGTACATGCGCGCCACAATCCAGGAACTGCCGGGCAACCTCGAGCCCGATGCCGCGCCCGGCACCGGTGATCACGACGGTCATGCCCTTGAACAAGGCCGGATGAAACATGTCTTTCCCCTCTTCACTCCTAAGGCAGGGTCGCCTATCGCCGTAGCGAATGCAACGCGCGCCGACACCCTGGACCCGCTGCGAAAGCAATTTCGCCGCAAACGCCGATTCTGAAATTGCGCGGCTTTCGTTTTTGCATATTATGAAACAAAACGAAAATGGGGAGGATGGAATGTATTTGACCGGTCGGCAGGAGGAGATCCTGGAACTGGCAAAAAGCGAGGGCCGGGTACTGGTCGAGGAGCTGGCGCAGCGCTTTTCCGTCACGCCGCAAACCATCCGAAAGGACCTGAACGACCTCTGCGACGCCAAGATCCTGAACCGCATTCATGGCGGCGCGATCTTCCCGAGCGGCAAGGAAAACGTCAAATACGACGCCCGCCGCCAGATCGCGGCACTTGAGAAACAGGCGATCGGCAAGGCCGCCGCCGAACTCATCCCCGACAACGCGTCGCTGTTCATCAATATCGGCACCACCACCGAAGCTGTGGGCGAGGCCCTGCTCGACCACAAGGAACTGATGGTCATCACCAACAACATCAATGTCGCCAATCGCTTACGCGTTTTCCCCTCGATCGAGGTGGTGATCACCGGCGGCGTCGTGCGCGGCTCGGACGGCGGCATCGTCGGCGAGGCCGCCGTCGATTTCATCAAGCAGTTCAAGGTCGACTTCGCCGTCATCGGCGCCTCGGCGATCGACCATGACGGCGCGCTGCTGGATTTCGATTTTCGCGAAGTGAAAGTCGCCCAGGCGATCATCGCCAATGCGCGCCATGTCATTCTGGTTTCCGACTCGACCAAATTCGAAAGAACCGCGCCTGTTCGCATCGGCCATATATCGCAGGTCCAGACCTTCATCACCGACCGCTGCACGCTCGAAAACGTCAGGAAAATCTGTGTTGAACAGGACGTTCGCCTGATCGAAACCGACGCCTGAAACGGGAGATTTAGCCACCCCTAAAGATTCGGGGAGCATTCGTTTGACATTCGATATGTTTTCGTTTTAACTGATTTCACTTTCGCTGATGCATCAATTTGTGCATCGCGAAATGTGGAGGGGAAACAGCAGTGTCAGAGCAGGCAATCTACGACGTCTTCGTCATCGGCGGCGGCATCAACGGATGCGGCATCGCGCGCGACGCGGTCGGCCGTGGGTACTCGGTCGCCTTGGCCGAAATGAACGATTTCGCTTCCGGCACGTCCTCCGGCTCCACCAAGCTCATTCACGGCGGCCTGCGCTACCTCGAACATTACGAATTCCGCCTCGTGCGCGAAGCGCTGATGGAGCGCGAAGTGCTGTGGGCGATGGCGCCGCACGTCATCTGGCCGATGCGCTTCGTGCTGCCCTATCACAAGGGCGGCCTGCGCCCGGCCTGGCTCATCCGCCTCGGCCTCTTCCTTTACGACCATATCGGCGGCCGCAAGCTGCTGCCGGCAACGGCGACGCTGGACATGAACCGCGATCCCGCCGGCAAACCGCTGAAGCGCCTGTTCAACAAGGCCTTCGAATATTCCGACGGCTGGGTCAACGACGCCCGCCTCGTGGTCTTGAATGCCCGCGACGCTGCCGACCGCGGCGCCGTCATCATGGCCCGTACCCGCGTCGTCGCTGGACGTCGCGACGGTGGGCTCTGGGCCATCGAAACCGAGAACCAGGCAACCGGCGAACGCAAGACGCTCAAGGCCCGCATGCTCATCAATGCCGCCGGCCCCTGGGTCGACGCGGTTCTCTCGGGCGCGCTCGGCAAGAACGACGTGCACAATGTCCGCCTCGTTCAGGGCAGCCACATCGTCGTGAAGAAGAAGTTCGACGATCCGCGCGCCTATTTCTTCCAGAACCCGGATGGCCGCATCATGTTCGCCATCCCTTACGAAGAAGACTTCACGCTGATCGGTACCACCGACCGCGACTACACCGGTAATCCGGGCGAGGTGCGCATCAGCGACGCGGAGGTCGACTATCTCTGCCGGGCAGCAAGCGAGTATTTCCTTGAGCCGGTGGAAAAGGACGACATCGTCTGGACCTATTCGGCCGTTCGCCCGCTTTACGACGACGGCGCCAGCAAGGCGCAGGAAGCGACGCGCGACTACGTGCTGCGGGTCGAGGGTGACAAGGGTGCGGCACCGCTGCTCAACGTCTTCGGCGGCAAGCTCACGACCTATCGCCGCCTCGGCGAATCCGCGCTGGAAAAGATCGGCGAGGCGATCGGCGTCAAGGGTTCGAAATGGACCGCCGGCTCCAGGCTTCCGGGCGGCGATTTTCCCGCCCAGGGTTATGCCGACGAAGTCGCAAGACTGCGGAAGCAATATCCCTTCCTTGCGCCCCAGCATGCGCGTCGCCTCGTGCGCCTCTATGGCACGCGCGCCGCAGCACTTCTGGGTTCGGCGTCGAACGAGGCCGGTCTCGGCCACCATTTCGGCGCCGATCTCTACGAGGCCGAGGTCAAGTGGCTGATGACGCAGGAATGGGCGCGGCACGCCGAGGACGTGCTGTGGCGGCGCACGAAACTGGGATTGAAGCTGACGCCGGGCGAGGCGGCAGCGCTGGAGGAATACATGCGAGGCGCGGCCAACGCAGCCGCCTGACAACGCTCGCATTCAATGCATTTCCAACACGGGCGCGCGCGCCCGGAAATGCAGAAAACCGATGAGATAGAGCGTTTCCGCGCTGGGGTGGAAAACGCTCGGACTGCCGACAGGCTGGGTGGAGAATTCAATGCTTGAAATGAAGAAGATATCCAAGGTCGTAGGCGGGGAGACGCATATCTACCCGACCGACCTGGTGCTGGAGAGGGGGTCGCTGAACGTTCTGCTCGGCCCGACCCTTTCCGGCAAGACGTCGCTGATGCGGCTGATGGCCGGTCTCGACAAGCCCGCCTCCGGTTCGCTCCTTTTCGACGGCGCCGACGTCACCGGCCTGCCGGTGCAGAAGCGTTCGGTCGCCATGGTCTACCAGCAGTTCATCAACTATCCGGCGATGACCGTTTACGAAAATATCGCCTCACCGATGCGCATCAGCGGCGCCGACACCGCCACCATCGACCGCGAGGTGCGCAAGGCGGCCGATCTGCTGAAGCTGACGCCTTATCTCGACCGCACGCCCTTGAACCTCTCGGGTGGCCAGCAGCAGCGCACGGCACTTGCCCGCGCCATCGTCAAGAACGCCGATCTGGTGCTGCTCGACGAACCGCTCGCCAACCTCGACTACAAGCTGCGCGAGGAACTGCGCGAGGAACTGCCGAAGATCTTCGCCGCCTCCGGCGCCATCTTCGTCTATGCGACGACCGAGCCTTCAGAAGCGCTGCTGCTCGGCGGCAACACCGCAGCCCTCAGCCAGGGCCGCATCACCCAGTTCGACAAGACAATCGACGTCTATCGCCGCCCGGTCGACCTGATCACCGCCCGCACCTTCGCCGATCCGCCGCTGAACTGCATCGAGCTGGTCAAAGCGGGTTCGGCCTTCACGCTCGACGGCAAGTCTGTGCTCACCGTCCCGGCACATCTGGCTGGCATTGGCGAAGGTCCCTGCACCGTCGCCTTCCAGCCGCATCACCTGTCGTTTGACCGCCCGCAGGGCGGCGGCGATGCGCTGACGGTGAAGACGGCGATCTCCGAAATTGCCGGCTCCGAAAGCTTCATTCACGTCGGTTTTGCCAATGCGCGCTGGGTGATGCTGGCGCCGGGCATTCACGACATCGAACCCGACGCGACCCTCGAGGTCTTCGTCGATACCCGCCATCTCATGGCCTTCGGGCCGGACGGACGCGCCATCGGCGGCACGGCCTAAAGGAGGCGCTGGGAGGAAAACATGGCACGCATCAATCTCAACCATATCCGCCACGCCTATGGCGCCAAGCCGAAGTCGGAAAACGACTACGCGCTGAAGGAAGTGCACCACGAGTGGAACGACGGCGGCGCCTATGCGCTGCTCGGGCCCTCCGGCTGCGGCAAGACCACGCTGCTCAACATTATCTCTGGCCTGATCAACCCGTCCGAAGGCGAGATCCTCTTCGACGGCAAGGACGTGACGCATCTGTCGACCCAGGAACGCAACATCGCCCAGGTGTTCCAGTTCCCGGTCATCTACGACACGATGACGGTTTACGATAATCTGGCCTTCCCCTTGCGCAACCGGCATGTGCCGGAGGCCGAGGTCGACCGCCGCGTCAAGGAAACGATCGAGATGATCGGCCTTGGCGGCTGGGCGAAGAAGACGGCTCGGGGCCTCACCGCCGACCAGAAGCAGAAGATCTCGCTCGGCCGCGGCCTCGTGCGCAACGACGTCAGCGCGATCCTCTTCGACGAACCGCTGACGGTCATCGATCCGGAAATGAAGTGGGTGCTGCGCTCACAGATCAAGCGCCTGCACAAGCAGTTCGGCTTCACCATGGTCTACGTCACCCACGACCAGACCGAGGCGCTGACCTTCGCCGACAAGGTCGTCGTCATGTATGACGGCCAGATCGTGCAGATCGGCACGCCGGCGGAACTCTTCGAGCGCCCGCGCCACACCTTTGTCGGCTACTTCATCGGCTCGCCGGGCATGAACGTGCTGCCGGTCAAGCTCGACGGCGGCACCGCGACGATCGGCGGCGAGCAGTTGGGCCTCACCTTCCAGCCCAAGGTCAAGGCCGGCGCCAAGACCGAGCTCGGCATCCGCCCGGAATTCGTCTCGCTCGGTCGCGAAGGCATGCCGGTCGCGATCACCAAGGTCGAGGATATCGGCCGCCACAAGATCGTGCGCGCCCGTTTTGCCGACCAGCCGATCTCGATCATCGTCGACGAGGACGGCGAGATCCCCGCCGAGCCGCGCGTCACCTTCGACCCGAAAGCCATCAATATCTACGCCGATTCCTGGCGCGTCGGCGAGGAGGCCTGACCATGGAGAAAACCTGGAACAACAAGGCCTGGTTCATGGTGCTGCCGGTCCTCGTGCTGGTCGCCTTCTCGGCCGTCATCCCGCTGATGACCGTCGTCAACTATTCGGTCCAGGACACCTTCGGCAACAACCAGTTCTTCTGGGCCGGCACCGACTGGTACGTGCAGGTGCTGACGTCGGACCGCTTCTGGGACGCGCTCAGCCGCAACCTGATCTTCTCGGCGATCATCCTGGCAATCGAAATCCCGCTCGGCATCATCATCGCGCTCAACATGCCGAAGAAGGGTCTCGGCGTACCGGTCTGCCTGGTCCTGATGGCGCTGCCGCTCTTGATCCCGTGGAACGTCGTCGGCACCATCTGGCAGGTCTTCGGCCGCGTCGACATCGGCCTGCTCGGCCGCACGCTCGAAGCGATCGGCATCAACTACAATTACGTGCAGAACCCCGTTGCCGCCTGGGTCACGCTGATCGTCATGGACGTCTGGCACTGGACGAGCCTCGTCGTCCTGCTCTGCTATGCCGGTCTCGTCTCGATCCCCGACGCCTATTACCAGGCGGCCAAGATCGACGGCGCCTCGCGCTGGTCGGTGTTCCGCTACATCCAGCTGCCGAAGATGAAGCGCGTGCTTTTGATCGCCTTCCTGCTGCGGTTCATGGATAGTTTCATGATCTACACCGAGCCCTTCGTCGTCACCGGCGGCGGTCCCGGCAACTCGACAACCTTCCTGTCCATCGACCTCGTCAAGACGGCCATCGGCCAGTTCGACCTCGGTCCTGCGGCAGCGCTATCGATCATCTACTTCCTCATCATCCTGCTGCTCTCGTGGATCTTCTACACCGTGATGACCACGAGCGACGCGCAGGGCTGACAAAGGCGGGAGGAGAAACAAAATGCAAAAACAACTACTTACCGAACGCCTCTCCTGGCTGGTGCCGACGGTCTACATCGTCTTCCTGCTCCTGCCGATCTATTGGCTCGTCAACATGAGCTTCAAGGAAACGAGCGAGATCCTGAGCACCTTCTCGCTCTGGCCGGTCAATCCGACGCTCCGGAACTACCAGGTGATCTTCACCGATCCCTCCTGGTACAACGGCTACATCAACTCGATCATCTACGTCGTCATGAACACGGTGATCTCGGTGACGGCAGCGCTGCCGGCGGCCTACGCCTTCTCGCGCTACCGCTTCCTCGGCGACAAGCACCTGTTCTTCTGGCTCTTGACCAACCGCATGGCGCCGCCGGCCGTCTTCGCGCTGCCCTTCTTCCAGCTCTATTCGGCCTTCGGCCTGATCGACACGCACATCGCGGTTGCCCTTGCGCACTGCCTGTTCAACGTGCCGCTCGCGGTCTGGATCCTGGAAGGCTTCATGTCGGGCGTGCCGAAGGAGATCGACGAGACCGCCTATATCGACGGTTACTCGTTCCCGCGCTTCTTCGTGAAGATCTTCATGCCGCTGATCGCCTCGGGCATCGGTGTCGCTGCGTTCTTCTGCTTCATGTTCTCCTGGGTCGAACTGCTGCTTGCCCGCACGCTGACGACCACGGACGCCAAGCCGATCGCCGCCACCATGACCCGCACGGTCTCCGCCTCCGGTCTCGACTGGGGCGTGCTGGCGGCCGCCGGCGTGCTCACCATCATTCCGGGCGCACTCGTGATCTATTTCGTTCGCAACTACATCGCCAAGGGCTTTGCCCTGGGGAGGGTATGATGACCGCTCAACCCGTTCGCAACGCTCGCTGGCAACTGCCGTTTGCCGCCGTTCTCGTCGTCTACGCCGCCGTTGCCGGGCTGCTCTTCAGCATGCTGCCCATCAAGGACGGCGCGCGCGACTGGTTCGCGCCGCTTATCCCCGGTGGCTGGATGGCCTGGTCGTTTCCGTCGGCCATGTTCTTCCTGACGATCTTCGCACTGCTGTCGATGATGGCGGTCTGGGAATATGCCTCGCCCGGTGGCAACCCGCGCGTCGGCATCCTGCGCTTCGAGACGACACGGGGCGATCGCCTCTTCGTGTCACTGCTCGGCAGCGCCTTCATTCACCTCGCATGGCTCGGCTTCGTCGGCGGGCAGAACCTGTGGTGGGCGCTCGCGCTCTCCCTGGTCTATGCCGTCGGCGTCTTCCGCTACGTCTGAGGCGAACCGATTTGAGGGGCCGCCAGACGGGCGGCCCCTCGAAAGATAAAGAACCGCATTCGCAAACCTAAGGGAGGGAATTATGCGACGGCATCTTTTGACTACGACGGCAGCTATGCTGCTGGCTTTCACCGGCAGCGCTTTTGCCGGCATGGACGAAGCCAAGAAATTCCTCGACAGCGAGATCGGCGACATGTCCTCGCTCGACCGCGCCGGCCAGGAAGCCGAAATGCAATGGTTCGTCGATGCGGCGAAGCCCTTTGCCGGCATGGAAATCAAGGTCGTTTCCGAAACGATCACCACCCATGAATACGAATCGAAGACCCTGGCCAAGGCCTTCTCCGACATCACCGGCATCAAGATCACCCACGACCTGATCGGCGAAGGCGACGTCGTCGAAAAGCTGCAGACGCAGATGCAGTCGGGCGAAAACGTCTATGACGCCTACATCAACGACTCGGATCTGATCGGTACCCATTGGCGCTACCAGCAGGCCCGCAGCCTGACCGACTTCATGGCCAATGAAGGCAAGGACGTCACCAACCCGAACCTCGACATCGACGACTTCATCGGCAAATCGTTCACGACAGCACCGGATGGCAAGCTCTACCAGCTTCCCGACCAGCAGTTCGCGAACCTCTACTGGTTCCGCTACGACTGGTTCAACGACGAGAAGAACAAGGCGGACTTCAAGGCGAAGTACGGCTACGACCTCGGCGTTCCGGTCAACTGGTCGGCCTATGAGGATATCGCCGAGTTCTTCACCGGTCGCGAAGTCGACGGCAAGAAAGTCTATGGCCACATGGACTACGGCAAGAAGGACCCGTCGCTCGGCTGGCGCTTCACCGACGCCTGGCTGTCGATGGCCGGCAACGGCGACAAGGGCATCCCGAACGGCAAGCCGGTCGACGAGTGGGGCATCAAGGTCGACGAAAACTCGCGCCCGGTCGGCTCCTGCGTTGCCCGCGGTGGCGACACCAACGGCCCGGCCGCTGTCTACTCCATCCAGAAGTATCTCGACTGGATGAAGGCCTACGCACCGGCAGCTGCGCAGGGCATGACCTTCTCGGAATCCGGCCCGGTTCCGTCGCAGGGCGAAGTCGCCCAGCAGATGTTCACCTACACGGCGTTCACCGCCGACTTCGTCAAGCCGGGCCTGCCCGTCGTCAACGAGGACGGCACGCCGAAGTGGCGTTTTGCTCCGAGCCCGCATGGCGTCTACTGGAAGGACGGCATGAAGCTCGGTTACCAGGACGCCGGTTCCTGGACGCTGCTGAAGTCCACGCCTGACGACCGCGCCAAGGCCGCCTGGCTCTATGCGCAGTTCGTGACCTCGAAGACCGTCGACGTGAAGAAGAGCCATGTCGGCCTCACCTTCATCCGCCAGTCGACGCTGGACCACAAGAGCTTCACGGACCGCGCTCCGAAGCTCGGCGGTCTGATCGAGTTCTACCGTTCGCCGGCCCGCCTGCAGTGGTCGCCGACCGGCACGAACGTTCCTGACTATCCGAAGCTGGCTCAGCTTTGGTGGCAGGCGATCGGCGATGCATCCTCGGGTGCCAAGACCGCTCAGGAAGCCATGGACTCGCTGTGCGCCGAGCAGGAGAAGGTTCTCTCCCGTCTCGAACGCTCGGGCGTTCAGGGCGACATCGGTCCGAAGCTCGCCGAAGAGCACGATCTCGAGTACTGGAACAAGGATGCCGTTTCCAAGGGCAACCTCGCTCCGCAGCTGAAGATCGAGAACGAGAAGGAAAAGCCGCAGACCGTCAACTACGACGATCTGGTCAAGAGCTGGCAGAAGTAAGAAACCAACGGCCGCCTGCAAAACGGGCGGCCCTCATCTCCTCGGGAGATGCGGCACCGGGGTCGGCAACGGCCCCGGTATTTCTTTGCCCATAGGCGTGAAAGGACCTGTCGCGCCTACATGTGGGCAAGCCGCAGGCGTCCGGATTTCTCGGATCGTCGCTTGTCGAAGATGGCCCTGACCGCCTGCGTCGAGCCATCATCCATCCGCACGCTCATATCCATGTGGAGATGCTCATCGACGATCGTGATGCGGATGTCGAACGGCTTGCCGCGATAGCGGCCGGCGCCGTCCTCGTTCCAGCGCCCGATGCCCGCAGCGCTCGAACCGCCGCCGACGCGCCCGAGATGGGTCACCGCGAACCATCCATCCCTCCCCGTCACCTTCAGCACGGGGCCGTTCCGCCGGATCTCGACCGAGCAGCTCTCGAAGTCACCGGCGCCGGACGTGACCTGCTGCCATTGCCCCTGGAAGCTGACGCCGCTCGCCCCGGCGATCGCCGGCCAGAGAACGATCAGCAACACGAAAAGCGCACGGCAGGGAGACGAAAAGGCCAATCTGCAAGATTTCATCGACATGATCCCCAACGAACCGCGGCGGAGCCTTCGCACCCGGCGCGACGAACCATCGTCGCTTCGCATTGCAGCAACGTTGCATCGTTGCTCGGATCAAGCTGTTCGTTGGCGCGCCTTGAGGCCTTCTTCGGCAATACCTGCCCGGTCGGCGCCGTTCGACGGTCAAATCCGAACCTTTCCCGCCCGGATCACCCCTCGACAACTTCCCCCGAAATCCGGAAAGTGTTTTCGTTCCGGCGATACTTGCGACATTCTGTCTCGACAACCGAAGATAGCGTTCCCCTGTTGGAGGACGGGGGCCGGACTGGTCGATGTAATGGGAGGAGGAACCATGAGCGACGTTTCCAGCATACACCCGGTGGACGAGAGGCTGCCCGTGGGCAGACTTGCGACCCTCGGGTTGCAGCATGTCCTTGTCATGTATGGCGGCGCCGTCGCGGTGCCCCTGATCGTCGGCCGCGCCTTGCAGCTCAGCCCCCAGGACGTCGCTTTCCTGATTTCCGCCGATCTTTTCGTTTGCGGCCTCGTCACCATCATCCAGTCGCTTGGCCTCGGCCGCAGCATCGGCATCCGGCTTCCGGTCATGATGGGCGTTACTTTCGCCTCGGTCGGCCCGATGGTCTCGATGGCGGCGATGACACCCGGGCAAGAGGGTGCCCGGATGATTTTCGGCGCCATCATCGGCGCCGGCCTCGTCGCGCTCCTGCTCGCGCCGGTCATGGGCCGGCTTCTGAGGTTCTTCCCCCCCGTCGTCACCGGCACGATCATTCTCGTCATCGGCGTTTCGCTGATGCGCGTCGGCGTGAACTGGATCTTCGGCAATCCCTTCGGTCCGACCGCACCCAAGCTCGTCGATCCGAGCCATGCGGAATGGCTGGCGGAGCTCAAGAAGGCCGCGGCCACCGGAGGCCCGGCGGTACCGGACGGCCTGGTGCTTGGCGCCAGCGTCCCGAACCCGCTCTACGCCGAGCCGAGCCACATTGCGCTGGCCGGCTTCGTGCTCCTCTCCATTCTCGTGATCGCCCGCTTCGGCCGCGGACTGATCAGCAACATCGCGGTGCTGACCGGCGTGGTCGTCGGCTGCGTCGTCGCCGCAGCACTCGGCATGATGCATTTCGACCGGGTGGCCGATGCCGGCTGGTTCGCGGTGGTCACGCCGCTGCGCTTCGGCATGCCGATCTTCGATCCGGTGCTGATCGCCACCATGTCGCTGGTGATGATCGTCGTGATGATCGAATCGACCGGCATGTTCCTGGCACTCGGCGAAATCACCAATCGCGAAGTCTCGCGGCAGCAGTTGACGGCGGGGCTCAGGGTCGATGGCCTCGGCACCATGATCGGCGGCCTGTTCAACACCTTCCCCTACACGAGCTTCTCGCAGAATGTCGGGCTTGTCGGCGTCACCGGCGTCAAGAGCCGCTACGTCTGCGTGATGGGGGGCGTCATCATGATCGCGCTCGGCCTCATCCCGAAGATGGGCGCACTGGTCGAAGCGGTTCCGACCTTCGTGCTCGGCGGCGCCGGCCTGGTGATGTTCGGCATGGTCGCTGCGACCGGCGTGCGCATCCTGTCGACCGTCGATTTCAAGTCGTCGCGCAACAACCTGTTCGTGGTTGCCGTCTCGGTCGGCTTCGGCCTGATCCCGCTGATCGCGCCGAACTTCCTGATCTGGCTGCCGCATGCGATCCACCCGATCATCGAGTCCGGCATCGTGCTTGCCTCGATCTCGGCCGTCGTGCTCAACGCCTTCTTCAATGGCCTCAGCTTCGAAAGCACAGCCAGCGTCAACGCGGCCAAGCTCGCCGACAGCCATTGAGCCACCCGCAATCACGGAACCCCGGCTTTCCCACGAAAGCCGGGGTTTCGCTTTTTCACATCTCGGAGGATCCCGATACTTCGATCGCCAACGAAGCATCCGCCGTAAGCGTCGCGCTAGAACGATGGCAACAATGACGACAAGGATGCGATCCCGATGGCCAAGACCAACCTTTCTTTCGAACTCCTGCTGCTTCTTGCGCTCGCAACGCTCTGGGGCGCCTCCTACACCTTCATCAAGATCGGCATCGAGACCATTCCGCCGGTTACACTGATTGCCGCCCGCACCCTGATTGCCGGCGCGCTTCTTCTTGCCGTTCTGCGCTGGCGTGGTCTCAGCCTGCCGCGTGACGCGGCGACCTGGCGGCGCTTCCTGTTCCAGGCCTGCCTCAACAGCGTTGTGCCCTTCACGCTGATCGCCTGGGCCGAGCAGACGATCGATGCCGGCATCGCCTCGATCCTCAATGCGACGACGCCGATCTTCGCCTTCCTGATGACGGCGCTGATCACCCGCCACGAAGCGGTCACGGCCCGCAAGCTCGTTGGCATCGTCGCCGGCATGACCGGCATCAGCCTGATCATCGGCATGGAGGCCCTCGGCGGCCTCGGGGAACAGTTGCTGCCACAGTTGGCCGTGGTGCTCGCCACCGTCTGCTACGCGGGCGCCGCCATCTTCGGTCGCAGCTTCAAGGGACTCGACCCGATGATGCCCGCCGCCGGCTCGTTGATCGCAGGTGCTGCCCTGCTGATCCCGGTAAGCCTCGTCGTCGACAGGCCCTGGACGCTTGCGCCGTCGACGGAGTCGCTGCTGGCACTGCTCGGCCTCGCCGTCTTCTCGACCGCCCTTGCCTTTGCCATCTACTTCCGGCTGATCCAGACACTGGGCTCGGTCGGCGCCACGGCACAGGCCTATCTGCGCGTGCCGATCGGCGTTGCCATCGGCGCGCTCTTCCTCGGCGAACGGCTGTCGGACACCGCCTGGATCGGCCTTGGCTGCGTCATCGTCGGGGTCGCGGCCATGACCATTCCGGCGCGGCGACGCGTCGCCGCGATCGCCGACCGCGGCTGAGGCCACTTACGGATAAAGAGAAGAGATTGCGCGCGCCGTCTGGCGCGCCATTGCCGACGCCTCAGTCCTTGCGCTTGCGGCAGTAGAGTTCCAGCCGGTGACGTACGAGGTCATAGCCGAGTTCGGCGGCGATTTCCGCCTGAAGCTGCTCGATCTTGTCGGAGCGGAACTCGATCACCGCACCGGTGTCGATGTCGATCAGATGATCGTGGTGCGGCGCGTCGGCGGTCTCGAAGCGAGCGGTCGCACTCTCAAAGGCATGGCGCTGCACCACGCCCTGTTGCTCAAGCGCAGACAACGTCCGGTAGACCGTCGATAGCGAGACGGTGGCGTCGATTTCCTTCGCCCGGCGATGCAGTTCGTTTGCATCCGGATGGTCTTCGGCGGTGGCGAGGATCTTCAGAATAGCGGCACGCTGGCGCGTCACGCGCACGCCGCCATCCCTCAACACGCCTTCCAGTTCTTCGACACGATTCTTGTTCTGTTTCATGGTCGTACACTAGCCAAGGGCACGGCCTTTGAAAATAGCTAGTTGCGAATGCTTCTCATTTGCATTGACTTATGCAAATCATTCCCCTACTCCTGTGAGCATCAACACTGGGAGTAGAGAATGATCGATCAGACGAGGCGCGCGATCCTGGCGGCAATGACGGCCGTCGCAGCCATTGCGCTCGTTCCAGGCGCCGCTTACGCGCAGGAGAAATTCAAGGCAGTGACGACTTTTACGGTCATTGCCGACATGGCAAAGAACGTCGCGGGCGACGCGGCCATCGTCGAATCGATCACCAAGCCGGGCGCCGAGATCCACAACTACCAGCCGACGCCGCGCGATATCCTGAAGGCGCATGACGCCAAGCTGATCCTCTGGAATGGCCTGAACCTGGAGCGCTGGTTCGAGAAATTCTTCCAGAACTTCGACGATGTTCCCGGTGTCGTCGTCTCGACCGGCATCGACCCCATGGGCATTGCCGAGGGCCCCTATACCGGCAAGCCCAATCCGCATGCCTGGATGTCGCCATCGGCCGCGTTGATCTATGTCGACAACATCCGCGACGCCTTCGTGAAGTATGACCCTGATAATGCCGAGACCTACAAGGCCAATGCCGAGGCCTATAAGCAGAAGATCGAGGCGACCATTGCACCGATCCGCGCCGAGATCGCCAAGATCCCCGAGGACAAGCGCTGGCTGGTCTCGAGCGAAGGCGCCTTCAGCTACCTGATCCGCGATTTCGGAATGAAGGAACTCTATCTCTGGCCGATCAACGCCGACCAGCAGGGTACCCCGCAGCAGGTCCGCAAGGTGATCGACGCCGTCCGGGCGAACCATATCCCTGTGGTCTTCTCCGAAAGCACGATTTCGCCGGACCCGGCAGAACAAGTGGCGCGCGAGACCGGTGCAAAATACGGCGGTGTGCTCTACGTTGATTCCTTGAGCGAAGCGGACGGCCCGGTTCCGACCTATGTCGACCTGCTGCGCGTCACATCGGAAACCATCGCCAAGGGTCTTGCACAATGAACCTTCAGGTGAAGACGCGCTCCGGGCCAGCACCTTCTTCCGGTGAGCAAGGAAGCGGCATCCGCGTCGCGGGTGCCACCGTCACCTACCGCAACGGCCTGCGGGCGCTGCGTGACGCCAGCTTCGAGATCCCGACCGGCACGATCACCGCGCTCGTCGGCGTCAACGGCAGCGGCAAGTCGACGCTGTTCAAGGCGATCATGGGTTTTGCCCGCCTGTCGCGCGGCGAGATCGCGATCCTCGGTCTTTCCGTGCCGGACGCGCTGAAGAAAAACCTCGTCGCCTATGTGCCGCAGGCCGAAGAAGTCGACTGGAACTTCCCGGTGCTGGTCGAGGACGTGGTCATGATGGGCCGTTACGGCCACATGAACATGTTGCGCATCCCGAAGAAAGTCGATCACGAAGCGGTCGAGGCAGCCCTTGCCCGCGTCGGCATGAGCGACTACCGCAAGCGCCAGATCGGCGAACTCTCCGGCGGCCAGAAGAAGCGCGTCTTCCTCGCACGCGCCCTTGCCCAGGACGGCAAGGTCATCCTGCTCGACGAACCCTTCACCGGCGTCGACGTCAAAACCGAGGACGCGATCATTCGGCTTTTGATCGGCCTTCGCGACGAGGGCCGGGTCATGCTGGTCTCGACCCACAATCTCGGCAGCGTACCGGAATTCTGCGACCGCACCGTGCTTCTGAAGAACACCGTGCTCGCCTATGGCCCGACCGAGACGACCTTCACCCGCGAGAACCTCGAGCTCGCCTTCGGCGGCGTGCTGCGGCACTTCGTGCTCGGCGGCGATAGCCTGCACGACGACGCCGATCCCCGCCAGCTTGCCGTCATCACCGACGACGAGCGTCCGCTCGTCATGTATGGCGACAAGGACCGCATGGTGGCGCAACCGGCAAAGCCCGAGACCAACGGGGAACAGAACGGCAAATGATCGCCACGCTCTCCGAACCCTTCACCTACGGCTACATGCTCAACGCCATGTGGGTGAGCGCACTGGTCGGCGGCGTCTGCGCCTTCCTGTCCTCCTATCTGATGCTGAAAGGCTGGTCGCTGATCGGCGACGCGCTCTCGCACTCGATTGTGCCCGGCGTTGCCGGCGCCTACATGCTCGGCCTGCCCTTCTCGCTCGGCGCCTTCTTCTCCGGGGCCCTTGCCGCCGGCGCCATGCTGTTTCTCAATCAGCGCACAAGGCTCAAGGAAGACACGATCATCGGGCTGATCTTCACCTCCTTCTTCGGCCTCGGCCTCTTCATGGTCTCGCTGTCGCCGACGTCGGTGAACATCCAGACAATCGTGCTCGGCAACATCCTGGCGATCACGCCCGCCGACACGCTGCAATTGGCGATCATCGGCATCGTCTCGCTCATCATCCTGACGGCCAAGTGGAAGGACCTGATGGTGACCTTCTTCGACGAGAGCCACGCCCGCTCGATCGGCATCCCGACGACCTTCCTCAAGGTCTTGTTCTTCACGCTGCTTTCGGCCTGCACGGTCGCGGCCCTCCAGACCGTCGGCGCCTTTCTCGTCATCGCCATGGTCGTAACACCGGGCGCCACCGCCTATTTGCTGACGGATCGTTTTCCGCGGCTGATCCTCATCAGCGTCGCCATCGGCACGCTGACGAGCTTCTTCGGCGCCTATTTCAGCTATTTCCTCGATGGCGCCACCGGCGGCATCATCATTGTGCTACAGACGCTGATCTTCCTCACGGCCTTCGTCTTTGCCCCGAAGCACGGGCTTCTGGCCGCGCGCCGGCGCGGCGCCGAACCGGTGGAGGCCGGCCGATGATCTCGCTCGACATGATGCTTGCCGTGTTCGAATTCGAGTTCATGCGCAACGCGCTTTTGATCTCGGTGCTGGTGGCGATCCCGACCGCGATGCTCTCCTGCTTCCTGGTGCTGAAGGGCTGGTCGCTGATGGGCGATGCGATCTCACATGCCGTCTTTCCCGGCGTGGTGATCTCCTACATCGTCGGCCTGCCGCTCGCCGTCGGTGCCTTTGCCGCCGGCATGTCCTGCGCGCTGCTCACCGGCTATCTCAAGGAAAACAGCCGCATCAAGCAGGATACCGTCATGGGCGTGGTCTTCTCCGGCATGTTCGGTTTCGGCCTGGTGCTCTACACCAAGATCCAGAGCGACGTGCACCTCGATCACATCCTCTTCGGCGACATGCTCGGCATCGGCTGGCCGGACATTGTCGAGACCGGCGCGATCGCGCTCGTCGCCGCCGGCATCCTCGCGGTCAAGTGGCGGGATTTCCTGCTGCATGCCTTCGACCCGGCCCAGGCCAAGGCGGTCGGCCTGCCGGTCAACTGGCTGCACTATGGGCTGCTGGCGATCCTGTCGCTAACGATTGTCGGTGCGCTGAAGGCGGTGGGGCTGATCCTCGCCATCGCCATGCTGATCGCGCCCGGCGCCATCGCCTTCCTGATCACCCGGACAATGGGCATGATGCTCATCGTCGCCGTGCTGATCGCGATGACGGCGTCCTTCACCGGCGTCTATCTG
Organism: Ensifer sp. ENS07; assembly: GCF_014852185.1. NCBI lineage: Bacteria > Pseudomonadati > Pseudomonadota > Alphaproteobacteria > Hyphomicrobiales > Rhizobiaceae > Ensifer > Ensifer sp. ENS07. The sequence goes on from NZ_JACVBE010000015.1 coordinate 115,227, forward strand.
TCCTTCTTCATCGACAGCGCGCCGGCGCCGACCATCGTGCTCCTGATGACCGCAATGTTCCTGATGGCCTTCGCCTGGTCGTCCTGGCGGACCTACCGCAACGAAGCCCGGCGCGTGGCGGCCGAATGAAAAAGAGGCTCCCCTTGGCGGGGGAGCCTCTTGCCTTTTCTCAGTGGCTCGGATGCAGCGCGTCGTTGAGATACATGCAGGTCAGCATGGTGAAGATATAGGCCTGGATCAGGGCCATCAGCAGCTCCAGCCCCGTCAGCGCCACCGTCATCAGCAGGGGCATGATCGCCGCCAGAATGCCAAGCGCGCCGAAACCGCTCAAGCCCACGACGAAGCCGGCGAAAACCTTGAGCGTGATATGACCGGCGAGCATGACCGCGAACAGACGGACCGAGTGGCTGACCGGGCGCGACAGGTAGGAGACCACCTCGATCGGGATGATGATCGGTGCCAGGATCAACGGCACGCCTGAGGGCATGAACAGCCTGAGAAAGCCGAGGCCGTGCCGGTAGAGGCCGTAGAGCGTGACCGTCAGGAACACCAGCATCGCCAGCGCGAAGGTGACGGCGATATGGCTCGTTACCGTGAAGGCATAGGGAAACATGCCGATCAGGTTGGCGGTCAGGATGAACATGAACAGCGAGAACACCAGCGGGAAGAAGCGCATGCCCTTTTCGCCGGCGTTGTCGCGCAAAGTCTTTGCCGCAAACTCATAGAGGATTTCGGCAGCCGACTGCGCCCGGTTCGGCACGAGGCCGCGTCTCCTGGTCGACAGGATCAGGAAGAGGCTGGCGATCGCGATCGTCAGCACCATGTAGGCGGCCGAGTTGGTAAAGCTGATCTGGTGGCCGCCGACTTCGGCGATTGGGAAGAGCGACTTGATCTCAAATTGTTCGATGGGTCCGGCCATCATCAACCTCGTGCGTTGGTGACGAAACGTCGGCGGCGCGCGCAGGCGGCCACCTGCGCGCTTCAATATGTTGGGAAAGCGATCGGCGGCCGAGATCGTTCCACGAAACGATGGCTTCCGGCGGGGCAATTGGGCTGCTCGATGAAGGAATTGGTCACGCGGACGTGCCGCGGGCTACAGGGCTGCATGGTACGATCGTCTCCAATATCTCGGTCGAGATAATGGGGCCGTCCCCAGGCGAAACACCGACGCGGGTCGTCCCGCGTCCGCCTGACCTAGAGGCAATTTGCGCCGGGGTCAAGTCGGCGCTTGGCCGCCGCGCAACCGGTCTCAGCCGTAGCGACGGTGATCCGCAAGCACCTCGTCGATCACCACGCGCTGCTTTGCCTTTTCGCTCGCGGGCGCGCCAGTCATGTCGGCAAGGACGATCAGCGCCTTCCACAGCGTCCAGCCGCGGCCGCGCGCCCAGGCGCCGCGATCGAGAGCCATGCCGTCGCGGAAAACCTCGCGGCTCTCGCCGTCGAAAAACGTCCAGGCGATCGCCAGATCGCAGGCCGGATCCCCGACGCCGGAGGTGCCGAAGTCGATGACGCCGCTCAAGCTGCCGTTCTCGACCAGCAGGTTGCCCCAGGCGATATCGCCGTGAAACCAGACAGGCGCTCCTTCGAAAGACGCGGCAAGTGCGGCCTCCCACACCTCTGCTGCCACTGTCGTATCGACATTGTCCGCAAGCAGCGTGAGCGCCTGACGCGTCTGCGCGTCATAGAAGGCGGGCGGTCCGCCGCGATGGAAATTGTGATCGCCGGGCAAGGGTGCCCCGATGGCATCCGCTTGCATCAGCGCGCGCAGGAACCGCGCCAGGTCCTTCGCCACCTGACTGACATCGTCGACCCGCTCGACAGCCAGTGTTTGCCCGGGGAGATAACGATAGACCGACCAGGGCCAGGGAAAACCTTCTCCCGGCACGCCCTTGCCGAGAGGCACCGGAATGGGCAGCGGCAGTTGCGACGCCAGCAGCGGCAGCCAGCGATGTTCCTTTTCGACCTGCAGAACGTAGTGTTCGGCGCTCGGCAACCGGACGGTCATCCGGTCGCCGAGGCGAAACGTCCGGTTATCCCAGCCGCCCGGTTCGATCGGCCGTACGTCGAGTTCCGACCATTGCGGAAACTGCGCCGCGAGCAGCCGGCGCACCAGTGGTACGTCGATCGAGGGAGTTGCGGATGTCGGCTCTGTCATGACGAACGTACGCCCCGTTTGAATGTCTGCGGACGCAAGCTATGCAATCGCTTCCGGATTTCTACTTTTTAGTTCACGCCGACAACCATTCACCGGCGCGTTGCACCGGGATGCAACAGTCGCCGCGCGGTTATCGGCGGTTGCATATTGCCGTCGCGACGGATTTCGAGGATGAAGAAAGCTTGGACATCTTGCTAGCCTGAGATCATGGAAACCCGGCAGACCGATCGCCCTTCGCTGGAGGCTCCGCAGCTCATCGCCCATCATCGGGCGGGCGAGGCTGCATGAGCACGGCCAAGGGCAAGACGCCCGCCGGCAAGCCGGCCCGCAGCACCGGTCTGCGCTTCTTCATCGTGGCCCTGCTGCTGATCGTCACCGCAATCGTCGCGACGGCCCTGCTCGCCAACGAGCAGCGCAATCTGAAAAGGGTTCTGCTCGCATTCGGCCTGCCGACGACCTTCCTCGAACGGGGAAAGCCAGACGAGACGACGGGCACGAAGCGCGCGAGGCGCGTGCCACCGCGCATCGCCCTGCCCGCCTGGACCTTCCAGGATCTGCAGACGCCGGAGCAGCCGTTCCTGCGCGCCATCCGCAGCGACCCCAAGGCGCTTTGCGACGAGTTGCGCGACGCCGGGTTTCGGGAACTCGAATGGAAATCGAGCGCCGGCGAACAGGCCCAATGGGAATGCTCCTCGCTCATTTCCTTCCCCCGGCCGGGCGAGGACAAACCCTCCTCGATCTTCATCTTCGTCAAGGGCAGCGGCGAGGAAGAGATCTCATCGTTCCGGGTCAAGCTCAACATCGAGCGCCAGGAGGACAGCCAGGCGGTGACGACGGCGGCGGCCCGCGCGGCATCCGTGTTCCTCGACCACGTGCGCTGGGCGGATGCGGCCAGCGTCACCTTGCAGATCCAGGCGCTGAGGGAATTCGACCTCAAGCGCTTCGGCAGCCGCATCCAGCTCAAGCGTGAATCCGACGAGGAGACGCAGCGCTACAATTTCCTCGCCAATCAACCCGCCCGCGCCCGCCCGAAGAACATTGCCGAACAATATTTCGACCGCAGCAAGTGGCTCGCCTATGGCGATGGCAGCCTGCGCAGTTTCGTTCGGGGGCCGAGCGCCTGGAACGCTCCAGCCAAGGTGCCCGACGGAACGGGTAGCAACAAAGAGGAATCCGCGCCGTCCGCTAGCCCACCCTGACGGCCGCGTCGCTTGTCGCTTGAGCCGAAGGACGGCCTAGCGGTCGATCCGCGTCGAGAGGATGATCGACGACAGCGTCCGGTCGACACCGTCGATTTCGCCGATCCGATCGATCAGCAGATCGAGTTCGCTGATCGACGTCGCGGCGACCACGGCGATCAGATCGAAGCTGCCGCTGACCGAATGCAGCGTCTGGATTTCCCGGATGGCGCTCAGTTCTGGGGTCACGCGCGAGAGCGCCCGCGGCGCAATGGTGATCAGCACATGCGCCTTGACTAGCCCCTTCTCGTAGCTTTCCGAGAGGCGCACGCCATAGCCGGCGATGATGCCTTCGCGCTCCAACCGCTCGATACGGGCCTGCACCGTCGTGCGCGACAGACCAAGCCTTCGGGCAATCGTCGCCGTCGGCATGCGGGCGTTCTCGCTCAAGATGGCGAGAAGCTCGCGATCCTTGTCGGTGATCTGCATTTCGTCGATCCTGTTGGGCAATCTGCCGAATTTAGATAGGCGATTTAGTCATATCAGCGCTTCAAATCAACAGCCCCTCCCGCGACAATAGAGACACAAACAGTTCTCATACCCCGGGGGAAAGAATGAAGAATATCGTCGTCATCGGAGCAGGCAAGATCGGCTCCACCATCGCTCGCATGCTGGCCCACACCGGCGACTACAGCGTCTGCGTCGCCGACCGCGCCGCCGAGCAGCTGGAACAGGTCGAAAAGCATGCCGCGATCACGACGGCAACCGTCGACATCGGCGACAAGAAGGCGCTCGTCGCCCTTCTCTCCGGCAAGTTTGCCGTGCTCAGCGCCGCTCCGTTCCACCTGACGGTCGCAATCGCCGAAGCCGCTGCCGAAGCCGGCATCCACTACCTGGATCTTACCGAAGACGTCGAATCCACCCGCCAGGTCAAGGCGATCGCCGCCAAGGCGAACACCGCCTTCATCCCCCAGTGCGGCCTCGCACCGGGCTTCATCTCGATCGTCGCCAACGATCTCGCCAGCCGCTTCCAGACGCTGGAAAGCGTGCGCATGCGCGTCGGCGCCCTACCGCAGTACCCGTCGAACGCTCTGAACTACAACCTCACCTGGAGCACCGACGGCGTCATCAACGAATACATCGAGCCCTGCGAGGCGATCGTTGAGAGCAACCTGATCGAAGTTCCGGCCATGGAAGAGCGCGAAGAATTCTCGCTCGATGGCGTCACCTACGAAGCCTTCAACACCTCGGGCGGCCTCGGCACGCTCTGCGAGACGCTGAAGGGCAAGGTCCGCACGCTGAACTACAAGACGATCCGCTACCCGGGTCACGCAGCCATCATGAAGGCGCTGCTGAACGACCTCGGCCTGCGTCACCGCCGCGAAGTCCTCAAGGACATCTTCGAAAATTCGCTACCGACCACCACCCAGGACGTCGTCGTGATCTTCGTTACCGTTTCGGGCTTCCGCGACGGTCGCCTGATCCAGGAAACCTACGCCAACAAGGTCTATAGCGGCGTCGTTGCCGGTCGCATGCAGAGCGGCATCCAGATCACCACGGCCGGCAGCATCTGTGCCGTGCTCGATCTGCTCGCCGAAGGCAAGATCGCCCAGAAGGGTTTCGTTCGTCAGGAAGACATCGGCCTCGACACCTTCCTCGCCAACCGCTTCGGTCACTACTACGCCCAGAAGGGCGAGAGCGCGCGCGTCGCCGGCTGAGCCAATCAGTCCTGACGCGCCGACTTCAATGCCCGGGTTCAGCCCGGGCATTTTTCGTTTCACGGTCCGCCAACGATGCGATGCGCTTAGTTGCGGCCGAATTCGTCTTCAATGCGAACGGTGTCGTCGTCGCCGAGATAGGAGCCGGTCTGCACCTCGATCAGCTCGAGCGGAATCTTGCCCGGGTTGTGCAGCCGGTGCACCGTGCCCTGCGGAATGAACACGGACTCGTTCTCGTGCAGGAGCCGCGTCTCGCCGCCCATAGTGATCTCCGCCGTGCCGCGCACGACGATCCAGTGCTCGGCGCGGTGATGGTGCTTCTGCAGGGAGATCTTCTTGCCGGGCGTCACACGCAGCCGCTTCACCGAGAAGCGCTCGCCGTCGGAAAGCGCGGCCACCGCGCCCCAGGGACGGTAGGCAGTGGGGTGCACTTCCGTCAGCGCTGCGGTTTTGGGAGAACGCGCGAGCGCCTTGACGATATGGCCGACGCTCTGGCTGTCGTCTAGCCGCCCGACATAGACGGCGTCCTCGCCGGCGATGACGGCCACGTCTTCCAACCCCTGCACCGCCAGGTGAATGTCGCGTGACAGAACCAGCGAGTTGCGGGTGTTCGACACCGTCGCCCGGTCCGTGACGACATTGCCGTCGTCATCCTTGCGCCCGGTCTTCCACACCGCATCCCAGCTTCCGAGATCCGACCAGGGGAAGGACGACGGCACAACGGCTGCATGGTCGGTCTTTTCGAACACGGCGTAGTCGACGGAAATATCCGGAGCGGCTGCAAAGCTCTCGCCGTGCAGCCGGGTGAAATCGAGATCCTTGTAGGCACCTTCGACCGCAGCCTTCGCTGCGTCGAAGACTTCGGGCGCAAAGCGCTTCAACTCGTCGAGGAAGAGCGTCACCGGCAGCATGAACAGGCCGGAGTTCCAGAGATAGCGCCCGGTCGCGATCATCGACTCGGCTTTCGCCCGATCCGGCTTCTCGACAAAACGCACCACCCGGTTCGTACCTTCGGCCAGCTCGTCGCCACACTCGATATAGCCGTAACCGGTGGCCGGCTCGGTCGGCGTGATGCCGAAGGTCACCAGCTCTCCCCGCCCGGCGGCCGCCTGCGCTCTCAGGATGCAGTCCTCGTAGAGGACGCCGGCATCGATCTCGTGATCGGAGGCGAGCACCTGCATGATCGCCCCTTCGCCGTAGCGGCCAAGGACTGCAAAGGCGGCGGCGGCAAGGGCCGGTGCGGTGTTGCGCGCCACCGGCTCCAAGAGGATGTCGCCGAGCTCAGCCTCGATCGCACGGGCTTGCTCGGCGACGATGAAGCGAAAGTCGCTGTTGGTGACAACGATGGCAGGTTCGTATCGCGTGCGGTCGCCCACGCGTTCGAGCGTCTGCTGGAACAGCGATCGCTCGGAAAGAATCTGCAGGAACTGCTTGGGCGCGGCGGAGCGCGAGAGCGGCCACAGTCGGGTGCCCTTTCCGCCGGCCATGATGACAGGAACAATCTTCGACGTCATGCCAGCGGTCTCTCTTCCTAGGCTGAACGATGCCGGCTCAGTACAGCAGCTCTAATGAAGAATGGCTAAAGCGGCCGGTCCGGCTGCTATTGGTTACAAGATCGGACAAAACAGGCAACAAAAAACCCCGCTCGAGGGCGGGGCTTTCTCATTCGCTTCACCCTTCCGGGTGTCCCTTTCAGGCCGGGATCACGATCTCGCCGAGCTTCGTCAGTTCGGCGACGAACTGCTCCAGACGGGTCTTCTTTTCGTCGCCGGCGCCTTCCAGCTCGGCACGAACCGCGTCGATACGGCTTTCGAGAGCCGTGCGGTCGAGTTCATCGACATGAACGGCGGATTCGGCGAGCAGCGTGCAGCCGGTCGGCAGGATGTCGGCAAAGCCGCCAAACACCGCAAAGCGCTCCGTCTTGCCGTCGGCCAGCTTCACCGTGACCACGCCGGGCTTCACCGTCGTCATCGTCGGCGCGTGATTGGCCATCACGGTCATCTCGCCCTCGGTCGCCGGGATGACGACTTCCGTCACCTTTTCAGAGACGAGCAGGCGCTCGGGGGAAACAAGCTCAAAGTTGAAATCGGCCATGACCATTCACTTCTTGTGGGCGCGCCACCTGAGAGGCGGCTGTGCATGTCTTCCCTATCCTTGCGAAAGGACAGGATGAAAGCCTCGGCGCTTGTGCAGCGCCGAGGCTTAACAGTGCTATCAAGCGGCTTCGGCAGCCAGCTTCTTGGCCTTTTCAATCGCTTCTTCGATCGAGCCAACCATGTAGAAGGCAGCTTCCGGCAGGTGGTCGTACTCGCCGTTGACCAGGCCCTTGAAGCCCTTGATCGTGTCTTCGAGAGCGACGAGCTTGCCCGGCGAACCGGTGAAGACTTCGGCGACGAAGAACGGCTGCGACAGGAAGCGTTCGATCTTACGAGCGCGGGCAACGGCCAGCTTGTCTTCTTCAGACAGTTCGTCCATGCCCAGGATGGCGATGATGTCCTGGAGCGCCTTGTAGCGCTGCAGGGTCGTCTGCACCTTACGCGACACTTCATAGTGCTCTTCGCCGACGATCATCGGGTCGAGCATGCGCGAGGTCGAGTCGAGCGGGTCAACGGCCGGGTAGATACCCTTTTCGGCGATCGAGCGCGACAGAACGGTCGTTGCGTCCAGGTGGGCGAACGAGGTTGCCGGTGCCGGGTCGGTCAAGTCGTCGGCCGGAACGTAGATGGCCTGAACCGAGGTGATCGAGCCCTTGGTCGTCGTGGTGATGCGTTCCTGCATCTGACCCATGTCGGTCGCCAGCGTCGGCTGGTAACCCACGGCCGACGGAATACGGCCGAGCAGAGCCGACACTTCGGAACCTGCCTGGGTGAAGCGGAAGATGTTGTCGACGAAGAACAGAACGTCCTGGCCCTTGTCGCGGAAGTCTTCAGCGATCGTCAGACCCGTCAGGGCGACACGAGCGCGGGCGCCCGGCGGTTCGTTCATCTGGCCGTACACGAGAGCAGCCTTGGAGCCTGCGCCACCGCCGTGCTTGTTAACGCCGGACTCGATCATTTCGTGGTAAAGGTCGTTGCCTTCGCGGGTACGTTCACCCACGCCTGCGAACACCGAGTAACCACCGTGCGCCTTGGCGACGTTGTTGATCAGTTCCATGATGAGAACGGTCTTGCCGACGCCTGCGCCGCCGAAGAGGCCGATCTTGCCGCCCTTTGCGTAAGGAGCGAGAAGGTCGACGACCTTGATGCCGGTGACGAGGATCTGCGCTTCCGTCGACTGCTCGACGTAGGACGGCGCTTCCTGGTGGATGGCGCGCTTGCCCGAGGTGACGAGCGGGCCTGCTTCGTCAACCGGCTCGCCGATGACGTTCATGATACGGCCGAGCGTTTCGTCGCCAACCGGAACCGTGATCGGTGCGCCGGTGTCGGTGACCGACTGGCCGCGGACGAGACCTTCGGTCGAGTCCATGGCGATCGTACGGACGGCGTTTTCGCCGAGGTGCTGTGCGACTTCGAGAACGAGGCGGTTACCGTTGTTGTCGGTTTCCAGCGCGTTCAGGATCTGCGGAAGCTGGCCTTCATCGAACGCGACGTCGACGACGGCGCCGATGACCTGCGTTACGCGACCGACAGCGCCGGTTGCGGCTGCTGCTGCGGTCTTGGCGGAAGCTGCCTTCCTCGGTGCAGCGGGCTTCTTCTCCGCTGCGGTTTCTTTCGGGGTAGCTGCCTTAGCCATAATCCTTACCCTCTTCTCGTGACCTTAGAGCGCTTCCGCGCCCGAGATGATTTCAATGAGTTCCTTGGTGATCTGAGCCTGGCGCTGACGGTTGTAGTTCAGCGTCAGCTTGTTGATCATCTCACCAGCATTGCGCGTCGCGTTATCCATCGCGCTCATCTTGGCGCCCATTTCGCCGGCGACGTTCTCGAGCAAGGCCCGGAAGATCTGCACCGAAATGTTGCGCGGAATGAGATCGCTGAGGATCGCGCCCGCGTCCGGCTCATATTCGTAGACAGCGGAAGCATCCGATGCTTCCGCTGCGACCGGGCCGGCCGAAGCGGGGATCAGCTGCTGAGCCGTCGGAATCTGGGCGATAACGGACTTGAACTCAGAATAGAACAGCGTGCAGACATCGAACTCGCCCTTTTCGAAGAGCGCGATGATCTTGTGGCCAATCTGGTCGGCGTTTTCAAAGCCGATCTTCTTGACCTCACGCAGGTCGACACGATCGATGATCAGCGACGCGTATTCGCGGCGCAGAATATCGAAGCCCTTCTTGCCGACGCAGATGATCTTGACCGTCTTGCCGGCTGCAAGCAGCTTGCGAACGTGGTCGCGGGCATGACGGGCGATCTGCGAGTTGAAGCCGCCGCAAAGGCCGCGTTCAGCCGTGCAGACGACCAGAAGGTGCGTATCGTCCTTGCCGGTTCCGGTCATCAGCGCAGGCGCGCTGTCGTCCGCGCCAACCGCCTGGGCGATGTTGGCGAGAACGGCAGCCATACGCTGCGAGTAAGGCCGGGCGGCCTCGGCCGCCTCCTGCGCGCGCCGAAGCTTCGCCGCGGCGACCATTTTCATCGCCTTGGTGATCTTCTGCGTCGCCTTGACGGAGGCGATCCGGTTCTTCAGATCCTTAAGTGAAGGCATCCGTTATCCGTCCTAAATGAAATCCGCTCAGGCGAAAGACTTGGCGAAGCTGTCGATTGCAGCCTTCAGCTTGCCCTTGACGTCGTCGGAGATCGCCTTGTCCTTGCGGATGGTTTCCAGGATGTCCTTGCCTTCCGAACGCATGTACGAAAGCAGGCCCTGCTCGAACTTGCCGACCTGGTTGACCGGCAGCTTGTCGAGGTAACCGTTGACGCCTGCGAAGATGACAGCGACCTGTTCTTCCGTCTTCAGTGGCGAGAACTGCGGCTGCTTCAGGAGTTCGGTCAGGCGGGCGCCGCGGTTCAGCAGGCGCTGCGTAGCGGCGTCGAGGTCCGAGCCGAACTGCGCAAAGGCGGCCATTTCGCGATACTGGGCGAGTTCGCCCTTGATCGAGCCGGCAACCTGCTTCATCGCCTTGATCTGCGCGGCCGAGCCAACGCGCGAAACCGACAGACCGACGTTAACGGCCGGACGAATGCCCTGGTAGAACAGGTCGGTTTCGAGGAAGATCTGGCCGTCGGTGATCGAGATCACGTTCGTCGGGATGAACGCCGAAACGTCGTTACCCTGCGTTTCGATGACCGGCAGAGCCGTCAGCGAGCCAGCGCCCATGTCGTCGTTCAGCTTTGCAGCGCGCTCGAGCAGACGGGAGTGCAGGTAGAAAACGTCGCCCGGGTAAGCTTCGCGGCCCGGCGGGCGGCGCAGCAGGAGCGACATCTGGCGGTAGGAAACAGCCTGCTTCGACAGGTCGTCGTAGCCGATCAGGGCATGCTTGCCGTTGTCACGGAAGTATTCGCCCATCGCGCAACCGGCGAACGGTGCGAGGTACTGCATCGGAGCCGGGTCGGAAGCGGTCGCAGCAACGATGATCGAGTACTGCAGAGCGCCACGCTCTTCCAGAACCTTCACGAACTGGGCAACGGTCGAACGCTTCTGGCCGATTGCGACGTAGACGCAATACAGCTTGTCACCTTCCGGACCATTGTCGTGAATGGCCTTCTGGTTGAGGATCGTGTCGAGGATGATCGCGGTCTTGCCGGTCTGGCGGTCGCCGATGACGAGTTCGCGCTGGCCACGGCCAACCGGGATGAGGGCGTCGATGGCCTTGAGGCCGGTCGACATCGGCTCATGCACCGACTTGCGCGGAATGATGCCCGGAGCCTTGACGTCAACGCGCGAGCGCTGCTTGGCGTTGATCGGGCCCTTGCCGTCGATCGGGTTGCCGAGCGCGTCGACGACGCGGCCGAGCAGTTCCGGACCAACCGGAACGTCCACGATGGCGCCAGTCCGCTTGACGGTGTCGCCTTCCTTGATGTCGCGGTCCGAACCGAAGATAACGACACCGACGTTGTCGGCTTCGAGGTTCAGCGCCATGCCGCGAATTCCACCCGGGAATTCGACCATTTCGCCTGCCTGGACATTGTCGAGGCCGTAGACGCGGGCAATACCGTCACCGACGGAAAGCACCTGACCGACTTCGGAGACTTCTGCTTCCTGGCCGAAATTTTTGATCTGATCTTTGAGAATTGCGGAAATTTCCGCGGCGCGGATATCCATCAGCCGACCTCTTTCAGTGCAAGCTTAAGGGTAGAGAGTTTGGTGCGAAGGGAAGTGTCAATCTGGCGGGACCCGACCTTGACGATCAGACCTCCAAGAATAGACGGGTCGACGGTGACGTTGACCGCCACGTCTTTGCCGGTGACGCTCTTCAGCGTCGCCTTCAATTCAGTTTCCTGCGCCGCGGAGAGCGCATGGGCCGACGTGACGTCGGCGGAAATTTCACCACGATGGCGCGCGGCGATCAGGCGGAACGCCTTGATCATGCCCGGCAGCGCGAAGAGGCGGCGATTGCGGGCAACGACCTTGAGGAAGTTACCGACGAGCCCGGAGATGCCAGCCTTCGCGGCAACTGCCGAAATGGCCTTGAACTGGTCGTCTGCAGAAAAGACCGGGCTGGCGATCAGCCGCTTCAGATCGTCGCTGCCGTCGATCAGGGCCTGGACGCGGGTAAGATCCGCACCGACTGCCTCGACCGAACCGGCGCTGAGCGCGAGTTCAAAAAGCGAGGACGCATATCTTTCTGCAACACCGGAAATAAGCTGGGATGTGTCTGCCACGGGCACAAGCTTCTCTCAATTTCATCCAAGAACTGCGCTGGCGGTGGGCCGTCAACTTAAAATCTTGAATTTGCTGCAATAATTTGCAGGATATCGAGGCCTGGCGACCCACTTCCCCCGCAATTCGCGGTTCGTCTAGCATAGGATGTTTGGACTCGCAACACGCGAAGGGCAGGAATGCGGCATAAGTCGGCCACCTTTGGCCGAATTTTGCCGTAAATTCGGTCCTGCGCTGTGAATCGCGGGGAAGCCCGCAATCGCAATCAGATCATGCCGAAGACATAGGCGAGCGGAAGGATGGCGAGTGCCGCCTGAACGATGAGCGCCGCCCAGTTGTAGAGCGTGCTGCCGTTGTCGCTCATCATCGAGAGGATTCGGCCGAAGGCGGCGAGCGCAAAGGCCGCGCCGACAGCGAGATAAACCATCGGCTGGGCGAGCAGAATGGCGGCAAGACCGAGCCCCACATGCATGCCGCCCATGGTCGAGCGCGCCTCGGCAAGGCCGCCGCGCCGCCCCTCGGCAATACCGATGCCGGCTGCGCGAAAGGTCAGCCGCGGAGCAAACAGCATGACGACGCCGATCAACGCTGCTACCGCCGCCGCGCAGAAGGCGAGGAACTCGCCGGTTTCCGTCGGAATATAAAACTCCATGCCCGTTCCCGCAGATGAGCCCGTTGTCATGCTGCCCCGTCGTCGGCCGGAGCAATGCGTCCCTGACCTCTAGCGCATGTAGCCCCGGTTGTGAATCGCCCACGGGCTTCAGAATGCGGCGATCACAGGAAACTTGAACTACAGGAAGCTCTGCGGATCGATGTCGAGCTGGACGCTGATCGAGCCGCGCTCCTTGGGACCGGCGGCGATCATCGCCTTGACGAAGGCCTGCATGTCGCTGTTACGCCGGCCATGCACCAGCAGCCGGAAGCGATGCCGCCCACGCACCAGCGCCAGCGGCGCCTCGGCCGGACCGAGAATACTGATACCCTCGGTGCGGGGGGCGGCCATCCGCAAGCCGCGCGCGTGGCCCTCGGCATCCTGGCGCGTGTCGGCCGAAACGATCAGCGAGGCAAGCCGGCCAAAAGGCGGCAGCAGCGCTTTCTCGCGCTCGGCGATCTCGCGGTCGTAGAAGGCGTCGGCATCGCCGGAAACGATCGCCTGCATCACCGGATGCTGCGGCTGATAGGTCTGCAGCAAGCCGAGGCTTTTGAGACCCGTTCGGCCCGCACGACCCGTCACCTGCGAGAGCAGCTGGAAGGTCCGCTCCGCCGCACGCGGATCGCCGTTCGCAAGACCCAGATCCGCATCGACAATGCCGACCAGTGTCATCAGGGGGAAGTTATGTCCCTTGGCGACGAGTTGCGTGCCGATGACGATATCGGCTTCGCCACGCGTGATGGCTTCAAGCTCCAGCCTCAACCGTTTGACGCCCATCAGGTCGGAAGAAAGCACGATGGTGCGCGCCTCGGGGAAATGCCGCTCCACCTCTTCGGCGATGCGCTCGACCCCCGGCCCGCAGGCCACCAGATGATCGAGCGTGCCGCATTCCGGGCAGGCTTCCGGCGTGCGCTCGGAGTAGCCGCACTGGTGGCACTGGATCTGCCCGCGGAAGCGATGCTCGACGAGCCAGCTCGAACAATCCGGGCACTGGAAGCGATGGCCGCAGACGCGGCAGAGCGTCAGCGGTGCGTAGCCGCGACGATTGAGGAAGAGCAACGCCTGTTCGCCACGCTCGACCGCCTTGCCGACCTGGTTCAAGAGCACCGGCGACAGAAAGCCGCCGCGTGCCGGCGGGTGCTGACGCATGTCGACGACGCCGAGCCGCGGCAGCGCCGCATCGCCGAAACGGGTCGGCAGGTGGATCGGCTTGTAACGGCCGACGTCGCCATTGACCCGGCTTTCGAGCGACGGCGTCGCCGAGACGAGCACGACGGGAAAGCCGGTGATGCGACCACGAACGACCGCCATGTCGCGCGCATTGTAGAAGACGCGATCTTCCTGCTTGTAGGCGGGGTCGTGCTCTTCGTCGACGATGATGAGGCCCAGTTCCTCGAAGGGCAGGAACAGCGCCGAGCGGGCGCCGGCCACGACGCGGACGGTGCCTGTCGTCACCTGGCGCCAGACCTTTTCGCGGGTGCGGGGAGCCAAGTCCGAATGCCACTCGGCGGGCTTGGCGCCAAAACGATCCTGGAAGCGCTCGAGGAAGCTCGACGTCAGCGCGATTTCGGGAAGCAGGATCAGCACCTGCTTCCCGGCGCGAAGGGTCGCAGCGATCGCCTCGAAATAGACCTCGGTCTTGCCGGATCCGGTGATGCCGTCGATCAGCGACACCGAGAAGCCGCCCTCCTCTACCGCTGCCAGCAGATCGGCGGCCGCATCCTTCTGTGGGCCTTCGAGCCGGGGCGCGGCGAAATCGGGATCTGGCAAGGCGACGACAGGCGGCGGCGCCATGAAGACGGTCTCGAAGACGCCTTGCTGGGTTAGCCCTTCGATCACACTCGACGACGTGCCGGCGGCATGCGCCAGCCCCGAACGAGTCCAGGAAAAACCGTCACTGGCGGCAGCGATTACGCGCTCGCGCGCAGCCGTCATGCGCTCCGGCCGCATCTCGGTGAGTCGCAGTGCCTCCACCATCGGTTCGGGATCGAACGCCGCCGGTGCGCGGAGCGCCATACGCGCCACCAGCCCCGGCGGCGTGACGGTATAAGCGGCCACCCAATCGAGAAAGGTCCGCATGTCGCGCGTCAGCGGCGGGCAGTCGAAAGCCTTCTCGATCGTCTTGAGTTTCTTGGCATCGACGCTCCCGTCATCATCGCCATCCCAGACCACGCCGACGACGAGACGGGGGCCCAGAGGCACCTGCACGATCGAGCCCGGTTCGACCGCCATGCCGTCGGGAACCGCATAGGAATAGGCTTTCGGCGCCGGCATGGGCACCAGGACCGGCACGACGCGACGGGCCGAAACGGGCCCGAGCAAATCGCCGAATAAATCGGTTGAATCGCGAGTCATTTTGCCGTGACCTTGCCACGTGTTTCGGTTAAAGAAAACTGCGCTGCGAACCGCAGCCTTGCAGGCCGCAGGGTTTGTCACGGTTCCACCAGAGTTTCAACGCGCGCGATCTCTGCCAACGGAATTCCTCCCCGGTAGATATGCGCCGAACGGCAATCGTGCCCCAAGGGAGTGACCCCATGAAATTTTTCGTTGATACCGCCGACGTCAAGGAAATCCGTGAGCTGAACGATCTCGGCCTCCTCGATGGCGTCACCACCAACCCGTCGCTGATCCTGAAGTCGGGCCGTGACATCACGGAAGTCACCAAGGAAATCTGCGGCATCGTCGAAGGCCCGGTTTCGGCTGAAGTGACCGCAACCGAATACGCCGAGATGATGAAGGAAGCCGCCGTTCTCTCGAAGATCGCCGACAACATCTGCATCAAGCTGCCGCTGACGCTCGACGGCCTCAAGGCCTGCAAGGCGCTGACGTCTGACGGTCACCAGACCAACGTGACGCTGTGCTTCTCTGCCAACCAGGCCCTGCTCGCCGCCAAGGCCGGCGCGACCTTCGTCTCGCCTTTCGTCGGCCGCCTCGACGACATCGCGTTTGACGGCATGGACCTGATCCGCGAGATCCGCCACATCTACGACAACTACGGCTACGAGACCGAAATCCTCGCAGCTTCGATCCGCACCGTGAACCACGTCAAGGAAGCCGCCCTCATCGGCGCGGACGTCGTCACCGCACCGCCGGCAACGCTGAAGGCGCTGGTCAAGCACCCGCTGACCGACAAGGGCCTCGAAACCTTCCTGGCCGACTGGGCCAAGACCGGCCAGAAGATCGCCTGATACTTTCAGGAAAGTTCAGAAAGAGCCCGGCCACCGCGCCGGGCTTTTTTGTTGCCTACTCGTCATCGTCCATCAGCCCTGTCAGCCGCATGCCGTCGATCCAGGTGGCGCTGTCCTTGCGGATCACTCGCCGCGGACGAATGCCCGAGCGTTGACGCACTTCCTGCGCCAGCCGCTCCGAATGGGTGACGATCCAGACCTGGCTTTCGCGCGACGCGCTGGCGATCATGTCGGCAAGCGCCGGCAGCATGTCCGGGTGCAGGCTCGTCTCCGGCTCGTTGAGCGCGATGAAGCGCGGCCGGCGATAGGAAAGCAGTGCGGCCGCCAGCGCCAGAAAACGCATCTGCCCGTCGGAAAGCTCGCGCGGCGAAAACGGTCTGTTGGGAAAATCCGGAAAGACCAGCGAAAACTCGGCGAACTGGCCAGGTTCGGGAACACCGAGGTAAGCGCCGCCGAACGCGTCGGCGATGGCCCGGTCGAGATCGACCGTGTCCTCGCGCGTGTGACGGAGCGTTGCAAAGACGGCCGCCATATTGACGCCGGTCTCGTCGAGCATCGGCGCGGTCACCGCAAGGCAGGGCAGCCGCAACGGCGAATCGCGGTCGGTGCGGAAGCCGTGAAAAAAGCGCCACTGCTCGACCGCACGGCGGAAGGTGCCGACCTCCGGATAATGGCCGGCATCGCCGAGCAGCGAGATCGCCGTTTCGGACGTCAGCGCCTGCTCCGGATAATCCTCCATCCGCCCGCGTTCGCCGCGCACGAAGATGCCGGGGCCCACGCGTTTCATCATCGTCACCGGGCGGCGGCCGGTTTCGACCGTCAGTTCCTCTTCCTTGACCTGTGGCTCATAGGCGAACCCGGCCGCAGCCTTCGGCGGACGCAGCCCGGCCTCGATGCGGTAGCGGAAGGTGATGGCCCGCTCCTCGTCCAGAAGCTCGGTTTCGAGCCTTATGCGCGCCGGCTTGTCGGCACGCCGGCGGCCGCTCCAGAGCGCCGACGACATTCCGCCCTCTTCGGCAATCTCGCGCGCCAAAGTGCCCCGCGTGGCGGCTTGCACGAGTTGAAGCGCCCGGTAGAGATTGGACTTGCCGACGCCGTTTTCGCCGATGAACAGGTTGACCCCGGTCAGATCCATGCGGATCGACCTCAGCGAACGGTAGTTTTCGGCAAACATGGATTGAAGCTGCATGGCTCAGACCTAGCCGATCCGCCGCGCGGGGTGAAGCCCGCCAGCGTTTCCGTAAGCCACGACAGTCGCTAGAGCGCGGCCGCCGTTTGCAGCCGGGGCTTGAAGGCCGCGTCGGCATCCAGCGCCAGATCGAAGACCGTGTGTCGTTCGAGCGCCTTCGTCACCTCGCCCGTTTCACCTTCCAGCGCCTCCGGCGGGATGAGGTTGCCGATGCGAAAGTCGAAAAGATCGCCCTTCTTGTTCAGCAGTTCGTGGAACACGGTCATGTCGCGCAGCTCGGTCGACCATTTGGCGAACCAGTAGAACAGGCCGGAATTGCGGGCGCTCATATGCACCGGCAGGATCGGCAGGCCGTATTTGCGCGCAAAGCCCACGGCCGATGTCTTCCATGGCCGCTCGTTGAGACATCCTTCGGCCCAGTAGGCGATGCGTCCCGAGGGGAAGAGCACCGTCGCCTTACCCTCGCCGATCGCCCGGTTGGTCACCTGCAGCGTCTCACGCGCCTTCAGCTTGCTCTTGTGTTCCTCGCGCCATTCGACCGGGATGACCATTTCGACGAAGCGCGGATTGACGCGGATGGCGTCGCGATTGGCGAAGAACATCATGTCCGGCCGCCGGCTCTTCAAGAGGTCGAAAACGGCGATCCCATCGGCAATGCCGGTCGGGTGGTTGCTGACGAGCAGGAAGCCGCCCTTGGCGGGAATGCGCTCGGCCCGGTCGACCCGCACCTCCAGCGAAAGCAGCGAGCTCAGGTGCTCGAAGGCCTGGAATCCCGGCATGTTGGCGACGGCATCGGCGAACTCGTGCGCCTTGCGATAGTTCAGCAACGTGTAGAGAAAAGGCCGCATCAGCGGCCATAGCGGGCTCTTGACGATCCGCTGGCCACGCTCCGCGATCAGCGTGTCGACGATGTGGCCAGGCTGCCCCTGGGAGACCAGGGTGATTACTTCTGCAAAATGCGCGAATCCGTTCACCGAATCCCGTCCCGCCATAGTCCGATCCGTTTGTTTGCGGCTGACCATCGCAATTCTATATGATCGAAGGATGACAGATTCCAAGGGTGCATTAGCAAAAACCTAAGATGCGTCAGGGCATTGTCGCGGACCGACAAACTCAGGAAAACGACAATGAACGAGTTCCTCGTCATCGGCCATCCCGAGCTACTTGCCGAGCGTCAGCGCTGGCTGGACGGCCTCATGCGGGAGCGCCGCCTCTCCGACAATACCGTCGAGGCCTATGAGCGCGACACCCGGCAATTCCTGACATTTCTCACCGGCCATCTCGCCGGGCCGCCACGGCTTTCCGATATCCGCACGCTGAGGCCGGCTGACCTTCGCGGCTTCCTCGCCCAGCGTCGCAAGGGCGGCGCCGGCGCCCGCACGCTCGGCCGCGGGCTGGCCGGGCTTCGCTCCTTCCTGCGCTATCTCGAACGCAACGGCCTTGCCAACGCGGCCGGTGCGGCTGCGGTGCGTTCGCCCAAACAGCCCAAATCCCTGCCGAAGCCGCTCACCGATCGCGAAGCGCTGAATGTCGTGACGTCCGAGGCGCAACTTGCCGAGGAACCCTGGATCGCGGCGCGCAACGCAGCGGTGCTGACCCTGCTCTACGGCTGCGGCCTGCGCATTTCCGAGGCGCTCGGCCTCACGCCGTCAGCATTTGCCGGCGCGCCCTCGTCGCTGCGCATCGTCGGCAAGGGCGACAAGACCCGCATCGTGCCGCTGATCGAAGCGGCGCGCGAGGCCGTCGCCACCTACTTGAAGCTCTGCCCCTATCCGATCGCGGCCGATGCGCCGCTGTTCCTGGGCGCGCGCGGCGCCAAGCTGCAGCCGGCGATCATCCAGCGCGAAATGCAGAAGCTGCGCGGGGCGCTCGGCCTGCCCGAGACGGCAACGCCGCATGCGCTGCGCCACTCCTTCGCCACCCATCTGCTGGCCGGCGGCGGCGATCTCAGGACCATTCAGGAACTGCTCGGCCATGCCAGCCTGTCGACCACCCAGGTCTATACCGGCGTCGATTCGGCTCGGCTTCTGGAAATCTACGACCGCGCTCACCCGCGCGCCTGATTTTCGGCGAAAGGGCGGATTAACCATGCCCGTTAGGGAAGCCGTGACCGGCCCGGGCCTAGGGTCGACTATCGACCATGCGACTGTCAGGGAAGAACGATGACCGCCTTTGCGAGACCTCAGCAAAACCTGCCGCGGCACCTGCTTGCGCGGCTCGCCGATGGCGCACTTTGGCTGGCCGCCCTGCTCCATGTCATGCTCGCCGCCTGCCTCCTTGTCGCTCTCGTCTTCGTCGCTGAGGCTGATGCCACGGAGGTCGAATGTGGCGGCGCGAATGTTCTGACCGCGCTTGCAAAATCCGACCCGACGAAACTGGCCGCACTCGAAGCGGAAGCTGCCGCCATCCCGAACAGCAAGGGCATCTTCTGGAAGATCGAGAAGGACGGTGTCGCGCCGTCCTGGCTGCTTGGCACGATGCATGTCACCGATCCGCGCGTGCTGGCCCTGCCGACTGAGGCGCCCGCCGCCTTTGAGGCAGCCTCGACCGTCATCGTTGAATCGGACGAGATCATCGATGAGAAGAAGTCGGCCGCCGCGATCCTGATGCGGCCCGATCTCACCATGCTTCCGGACAACAAGACGATCGCCGACTTCCTGAAGCCCGACGACCGCGAACAGCTCGAAACAGGCCTTAAGGCACGCGGCATTCCGCTGACCCTGGTTTCCCGCATGAAGCCCTGGATGATCGCGAGCTTCGTCGCGCTGCCCGCCTGCGAAATGAGCCGCAAGGCTGCAGGCGCCTCCTTCCTCGACAAGAAGATCGCCGAGGATGCCGTCAGTCAGGGCAAGAGGCTGAAGGGGCTGGAAACGCTGGTCGAGCAGCTCGCCGCCATGGACTCGCTGCCGACCGAACTGCATCTACGCGCCCTCATCGAGACGCTCGCGCTCGGCAAGACCATCGACGACGTCTTCGCGACGATGACCGATCTCTATCTCGTAGGCGACACCGGCATGATCATGCCGATGATGAAAGCCGTTTCGAACAAGAGCGCCGAGGATTTCGGCTATGCCGATTTCGAGCAGCGCATCATCGTCGACCGCAACAAAACCATGGCGACGCGCGCCGAACCGATCCTCAAGGACGGCGGCGCCTTCATGGCGGTCGGCGCACTGCACCTGCCGGGCAAGGAAGGTCTGGTCGAACTGCTTCGCGCCCAGGGTTTTACGGTCACGCGCGCCAACTGACGGGCCGGCCGTCAGCGAGCGCCCGCCGGCACGACGCTCCCTTCTCAGCCTTGCGCACCGGCACGGGAAACGACCTCGGACGCGCGCGCAGTGGTAGAATCACTCTCGATCCACGACAGACGGCGATAACCCCAGAACGCTGCGGCAAGGATCAAGGCCCCGGCGGCGAGCGCAATGGTGAAGCCGGCCTGAACGCCGAAGCGCGCGACCACGCCGCCTGACACCGCCGCGCCCGCCGCAACACCGATGCCGAGACCGGTGGTCAGCCAGGTCAGCCCTTCCGTCAGCTTCGACGGCGGCACGGCGGTTTCGCCGATGCTCAAGGCAACGATCATCGTCGGCGCAAAGAACACGCCCGAAATGAACATCATCGTCGCAAGGCTGCCGATCCCGTCGGCAAAGAGCAGCGGCAATGTGCTGGCGGCGGTCATGCCCGCACCGATCATGAACAGCTTCGCCAAAGGCAGGCCGATCCGGACCGCACCGAACGCCAGACCGGCGATGCAGGAACCGAGGGCATAGAGGGAGAGCACGAGGCTCGCCGCCGCTGGACGCCCTTCGGCCTCGGCAAAGGCGACGCTGACCACGTCGATCGTGCCGACAATGATGCCCATGCCGGCGAGCGCGACAATCAGCACGCGCAGCGCCGGGTAACGAAGGACCGAACCGGGCGCCATCGTCTCGGCCGGCTTGACCGGTGGCTCGGTGCCTTTTTGCAGCACGAAGGCGGTGACCCCGATGGCCAGGCATGCCGCAGCCGCCAGCGGTCCGGCCTCGGGAAACAGGCCGACGCTTAAGCCCACGGCGATCGGCGGCCCGACGATGAAGCAGATCTCGTCGAAGACCGATTCGAGCGAAAAGGCGGTCTTCAGCTCCGGACGGCCGCGATAGAGCTCGGTCCATCGCGCCCGGGTCATCGCCGACATGCTGGGCGTGCACCCGGCAAGAATGGAAAAGACGAAGAGTGTCCAGTCCGGCGCCCGCCAATGGGTCGAGACGAGGAGAGCCGAGCTGCCGAGAAGGCTGAGTGCCGCGGCGACCGGCAGGACGTGGCTCTGGCCGAAGCGATCGACGAGCCGGGAAACCTGCGGCGCCAGCAGTGCCGAGGCCAGCGTGAAGGCGGCGGCCACACCGCCAGCCAGCCCGTAGCTGCCGCGGGACTGAGCCAGCATGGTGATGATGCCGATGCCCATCATCGACAATGGCAACCGTGACACCAATCCCGCCAAGGTGAAGCCCACCGTGCCTTTGGCAGCAAAGATCTGTGCATAGGGATTGGCCATGAAAACTCCTGCAATACATGTCTGAGCGTCGCGTCATTAACATACGCCGCGTATGGCCGTGATATTGACATACGCTTCGCATGTCAATTAACATACGAACCGCATGCAAAAGGAGGAGCTGCAAATGACAAGGCGCGCGCGCAGCGACATGATCGCGGAAACGAAGGCAAAGCTGATCGCCGCCGCCCGGGAAGCGTTCAGGCAACGCGGATATGCGGAGACTTCGATGGACGATTTCACCGCCTTGGCCGGGCTCACGCGTGGGGCGCTCTATCATCATTTCGGCGACAAGAAGGGCCTGCTGCGTGCGGTCGTGGAGACTCTGGACGGCGAGATGGACGCACGGCTCGACGCAGCCTCCGCGACCCCGGAGCCGTGGGACGGTTTCGTGCGCCGCTGCAGGCTCTATCTGGAAATGGCGCTCGAACCGGAAATCCGACAGATCGTGTTGAAGGATGCGCCGGCCGTACTCGGAGCAAGCGTGCTGGAACCGAGCCGGCGCCAATGCCTCGCGTCGTTTGCCACCAGGCTTTCGGCGATGATCGCCGCGGGCGTCGTACGTCCGGGAAATGCCGAGACATTGGCGCGGCTGATCAATGGCGCGCTCTCCGATGCGGCGCTCTGGATTGCCGAGGCGGAAGATCCGGCCATGCGCCTCACCAGCGCACGCGACAATCTCGACCTGCTTTTGTCCGGACTGAAAATTGAACCCCGGACTTAACCGCCGGGACCTGCCACCCGCGCCAGAAGTGTCGGCACGATAGCCTTGTGAAACGGCGTGACGGCCATGAGGTAAACCCGCCCGAGCGTGTTGTGCCTGCGCACAAGCGTGGTGACGCCGACGATCTGATTGACCGCCGACCCCGCCCGGACGTCGACGACGATGCGGAAATCGAGATGCTTGTCATCGAAGCCGAGCACCACTTCGTCATCACTCTTCGAAACGACAGGAAACGCCCCGATCAGTCCCAGACGGCTGGACGGCGCCGCCGACTTCAGGCCGATGATCGAGACGATGCGGTTGCGCAGGCGCAGCAACACGCGGACCCATCGCGGCGACCGGCCAAGCGAACGTTCGGCGGCTTCCGCCGCGGTCACGCCCTTGCCATCAAGGGCAAGCTCGAAGCGGTCGGCCCAATCGGCATTCGGTAGATGCCGGCTCGGCAACGATATGGCCACGGCTCTCGGTTTCATCTTTCCTCCTGACGCGCGCGTCGTCTGTCCTTGCAGACATGATCGCGCCCTCCCCCGTGCCTGGACAGAAGACCGCTTGTCGCAGCCCTCGGGCCAATCGTCACATCCCCTCTTCCAGATCCTCCGCCCTCCACCCCTTCCCTTCGCTCCGGCAAGCTGCATAACTCAGGCGGGACGCTGCAAAATCTGGAGATGGACAATGGAAACCAGCTACGACACACGCGAACTCGAGATGGTCGTACTGATGACGCCGGATATGGCGAACTTCAGCGGTAAGGTCCATGGCGGTGCGCTGCTCAATCTCCTCGATCGCGTGGCCTTCTCCTGTGCCTCGCGCTATTCTCAGCAATATGCCGTGACGCTCTCGGTCGACCAGGTCACCTTCCGCCAGCCGATCCATGTCGGCGAGCTCGTCACCTTCCGTGCAGCCGTCAACAATGCCGGCCGCACCTCGATGGAAATCGGCATCCGGGTCGAGGCCGAGAACATCAGGAGCGGCGAGCGCCGCCACACCAATTCCTGCTATTTTACCATGGTCGCCGTCGATGCCGACGGCAGCCCGACTCCGGTTCCGACCCTTGTCACCGACACGGCCGACCGCAAACGCCGGCAGCGCGCTGCCGAGGCCCGGCGCAGCCTGAGGCGCGAGTTCGAGGAGCGTTTCCACGCCCTCAGGTCTGCTTCAGAAGAATGATACGGTCGCTTGGCGAACAGGACTGCCGATGGCGACAATGTCAGCGGGCGCTGACGCCACTGAGTGTGCAATGACCACAAGGGCCAGCCGGCACGCACGAGCGCGGCCGGAAACAGGGGGCCGCGTGATCGCAGCCCCCTGCATGATCCTTACATGTGGATCGGCTTGAAGAAGGTCGAAAGTGCCGCTTCCTTGACCGCTTCCGACATGGTCGGGTGCGCGTGGCAAGTGCGGCCGAGGTCTTCCGACGAACCGCCGAATTCCATCAGAACCGCGATCTCGTGGATCATCTCGCCGGCGCCGAAGCCGACGATATGGCCGCCGAGCACACGGTCGGTTTCCTTGTCCGCAAGGATCTTCACGAAGCCGTCGGTGGCGAGCATCGCGCGCGCACGGCCATTGGCGGTGAAGGGAAACTTGCCGACCTTGTAGGCGACACCAGCCGCCTTCAGCTCTTCTTCGGTCTTGCCGACGGAGGCGACTTCCGGCTGGGTGTAGACGACGCCGGGGATGACGTCATAGTTCACGTGGCCGGCCTGACCGGCGAGGATCTCGGCAACGGCAACACCTTCGTCTTCCGCCTTGTGGGCGAGCATCGGGCCGCGCACGACGTCGCCGATCGCGTAGACGCCGGCGACGCTTGTCTGGAAGTGATTGTCGATCTCGACGCGGCCGCGCTGGTCCATGACGACGCCCGCTTCCGCAAGGCCAAGACCGTCGGTGTAGGGCTTGCGGCCGGTGGCGATCAGCACGACATCGGCATCGAGCGTCTGGGCGTCACCGCCCTTGACCGGCTCGAACGTCACCTTGGCGCCCTTGCCGTCCTTGACGACGCCGGTCACCTTGGCGCCGAGCTTGAAGTCCATGCCCTGCTTGGCGAGCATGCGCTGGAACTGCTTGGCAACCTCGCCATCCATGCCGCCGAGAAGCGTGTCGAGATACTCGACAACGGTGACCTTGGCGCCGAGGCGGGCCCAGACCGAGCCGAGTTCGAGGCCGATGACGCCGCCACCGACGACGATCATGTTGGCCGGAACCTTCTCGAGCGCGATGCCGCCCGTCGACGAGATGATCACCTTCTCGTCGATATCGACCTTGACGCCCGGGATGCCAGCGACGTCGGAGCCGGTGGCGATCACGATGTTCTTGGTTTCGAGGATCTGTTCCTCGCCCTTGTCGTTGGTGACGGAGACCTTGCCCTGGCCGAGCACCTTGCCGGTGCCCTGGATGCCGTCGATCTTGTTCTTCTTGAACAGGAACGAGACGCCGTCGACATTGGCCTTAACGGTCGCGTCCTTGTGGGCCATCATCTTTTCGAGGTTCAGCTTCGGTGCCGCGACTTCGACGCCGAGCGCGTCAACACCGTGGGCAACCTGATGGAACATCTCGGAAGCATGCAGCAACGCCTTCGACGGGATGCAGCCGATGTTGAGGCAGGTGCCGCCGTAGGTGGCGCGCTTTTCGACGACGCCGACCTTCAGACCGAGCTGGGCCGCCTTGATCGCGCAGACATAGCCGCCGGGGCCGCTGCCGATAACGATGAGATCATAAGCCATTAGAATATCCTTCCTTCAGGACGGTTACCGTCCGCCGCTGACATTGAGAATTGCCCCCGTCACATAAGTCGCCTTATCCGACAGGAGGTAGAGAACCGCGTCAGCGACTTCCTCGGCCGTGCCGGGTCGCTGAACGGGAATGGTGAAGGCGAGATCACGCGCCCGGTCCGGCAGGCCGCCGGAGGCGTGGATCTCGGTATCGATGATGCCGGGCCGTATCGCGTTGACGCGAATGCCTTCGGTCGCGACCTCGCGCGAAAGCCCTGTCGTGAAGGTGTCGATCGCACCCTTCGAGGCGGCGTAATCGACATACTGCGCCGGCGAGCCAAGCGTGGCGGCAACCGAGGAGATGTTGACGATGACACCGCCCTGGTGCCCGTATCGTGTCGACATGCGCCGGACGGCTTCCGCTGCACAGCGGATGGAGCCGGTGACGTTGATGCGGAACATGCGCTCAAGCCGCTCGGGCGACATCTCGTCGACACGTGCCGTCTGTCCGACGATGCCGGCATTGTTGACGAGCCCGTCCAGCCGGCCGAAAGCCGAATCGACGGCAGCAAAGATCGCTTGGACATCCGCCTCGGAGCCGACATCGCCCTGAACTGCGATCGCCGTGCCGCCGGCCCGCTCGATCGCGCCGACAACCGCATCGGCCGCATCGCGGTTCGACGCATAATTGACAACGACCCGCCAGCCGGCTTTTGCAGCGCCAAGGCAGATTGCAGCACCGATGCCGCGGCTGCCGCCGGTCACGAGAAGAACAGGGCTCGCACTCATGCGGCGCATCCCTTGAACGTGAAGGCATCCCAACTGTCGGCCTCGGCCTTGCCCTTGCCCCAGGCGGTCGAAGCGCGAAGCGACGGACCGAAGTCGGGAAGCAGCAGTTGCTCGGCCGCCGTCTCGGTCTCTTGCGGGATCTCGCTGATCGCGCCGGCCTTGTCGAGCGCGTAGACGACACCCTGCCACACAGTACAGGCGCGCAGTTCCTCGCCGGTCGCATCCCCCTCGGGGCAATTGTGCATGATCAGCCCGGTCGCCCGTTCCGGCTCGCCCGCCGGCATGACGACGCCATCGAGCAGCAGGCCGGGCTTGAGAACCGCCACCTTGAAGTGGTTGCTGGTCGCGGCGCTTGCCGAGCCGACCGGTTCGAAACGCAGCTCGTAGGCCCCGTCGCGGTCGCCGTAGATCGCGTGCGACTGCTTGCAGTCAGCGGCGATCGCCGGCGCAGCAAAGGCAAGACCGAGCAGGGCTGAAAGGAGACGACCGGAGCGCATGATCAGGCAGCCTTCTCCGTCGCGAGCTTGAGGCCGAGCGCGATGAAGACCACGCCGCTGGCGCGGTCGATCCACTTGCTGGCGCGGGTAAACGCAGCACGCATGCGCGGCGTCGTCATGAACAGGCTGACGCCGACGAACCACGAGATCAGGCAGGTCGCCATGACAAGGCCGTAGCCGAACTTGATCATCATCGGCGTATGGGCGTGAACGACCGTCGAGAAGATCGACAGGAAGAAGAACACCGGCTTGGGGTTGAGCGCGTTGGCGGCAAAGCCGAGGCCGAAGGCCTTGGCCGCCGACTGGCCCTTGACCGGCCGGTTGCCTTCCGTGTGGTCGACGTTGATCTCCGTCTGGCCGGCGCGAAGCGCCTTGATGCCGATATAGATCAGGTAAGCGACGCCGCACCATTTGACGATGTTGAACAGATAGATCGACTGCGAAATGATCAGCCCGAGGCCGAGGATCGTGTAGGTCACATGGAACATCAGCGACGTGCCGATGCCGAAGGACGTGATGATCGCCGGGCGGCGGCCATGCACGATCGACTGGCGCATGACCATCGCGAGGTCGGCGCCGGGTGAGACGATGGCGAAGGCGAAGATCGCCATCAGCGATGCGAGTTCGAAGAAATACTGGCTCATGGGTTTGCGACCGGTGCGTTGAAGGCCCAGACGTGGCCGAAGGGATCCTGGATGCGCGCGTAGCGTGCGTGCCAGAAGGTATCCTGCGGCTCCAGAACTGTCGATGCCCCGGCGGCCACCGCCTTGTCGTAGGCTGCGTCGACATCGGCAGCCTTCGCCAGGTTGATGCTGATCGCAACGCCGGTACCGCCGATCGTGTTCGGCGAAAGCACGCTGCCGCCGAATTCGGGGAATTCGTCGTGCAGCATCACCTCGCCGCCGTAGATCGCCAGACTGGCGTGCATGACGCGTTTGCCGTCCTCGGCCATCGCGTGGAATGTATTCACCGCACCGAGCGCCTTCTCGTAAAAGGCGATGGCGGCAAGCCCGTCCTTGACGCAGATATGCGCCTGGATCGGCGGAACGTCGGGTCCGAATGCCATGCCAGTCTCCTCTTGCCTTGTCGCCGGGATGCTATGCCATGAGCCGGACGACCATCAGCAACAGCGCAATGATCGACACGAACCAGACGAGGGTGCGCAACACGGGAACGCCGGCCGCGTAGAGAACAGTGTAAGCCAGCCGTGCCAGAAGCCAGGTCACTGCGCCGATGGCGCCGAGACCGCCGGTCTTGCCGGTCACCGCCAGGGCGAGCGCAAGCCCAACAAAGGCCGGATAGGTTTCCAGCATGTTGCGAAGCGACCGCAGCAAACGTCCTGCCACGATGCTCTTCGAAACGCGCTGTTCGTCGCGGGGGCCGAGCAGATATTTGAAACCGAGATCGCCGGCGAGATCGAGCGACAGCGCCTGCACCAGGATGTGCACGATCAGGAACACCACGCTCCAGCCAAGCACCCAGATTTCAGTCGACGCTGCGGCGGCTTCCATCATCCCTCGCAATCGCAGGAGCGGTTCGGATCGACATCATCGGCCCTGACGGCCAGTCTCTCCGGCCAGGCCGCAGAGACGGTTTTCGCCGCGCGTGATCGCGGACGGCGAACGGCGGGGGCATGAAGGACGCCCCCGCTGTTTCCGGATATCAGAGATCGAGAACCAGGCGTTCCGGATCTTCCAGGCTTTCCTTGACGCGCACGAGGAAGGTCACGGCTTCCTTGCCGTCGACGATGCGGTGATCGTAGGAGAGCGCGAGGTACATCATCGGGCGGATGACGACCTGGCCGCCGATGGCGACCGGACGCTCCTGGATCTTGTGCATGCCGAGGATGCCCGACTGCGGCGCGTTGAGGATCGGCGAAGACATCAGCGAACCGTAGACGCCACCGTTGGAGATGGTGAAGGTGCCGCCCTGCATGTCGGCCATCGACAGCGCGCCGTCACGGGCAGCCTTACCGAGGCGACCGATGTCCTTTTCGATCTCGGCGATCGACATCTGGTCGGCATCGCGAACGATCGGAACCACAAGACCCTTGTCCGTGCCGACGGCGACGCCGATGTGGCAGTAGTTCTTGTAGATGATGTCGGTGCCGTCGATCTCGGCGTTGACGGCCGGGATTTCCTTCAGCGCGTGGGTGACGGCCTTAGTGAAGAAGCCCATGAAGCCGAGCTTCACGCCGTGCTTCTTCTCGAAGATGTCCTTGTACTTGTTGCGCAGCGATATGACGGCGCTCATGTCCACCTCGTTGTAGGTGGTGAGCATGGCGGCAGTGTTCTGCGCATCCTTGAGGCGACGGGCAATCGTCTGGCGCAGGCGGGTCATCTTGACGCGCTCTTCGCGAACGACGTCTTCAGCCGTCGACGGCGCACGGGCCTGGACCTTGGCTGGCTCGGAAGCGGCCGGCGTCGAGATGCCCTTGGCGACGGCTGCAAGGACGTCGCCCTTCAGCACCTGGCCACGCTTGCCGGAGCCGTCGACCTGATCGGCCGAGAGGTTGTTTTCGGCAAGCAGCTTGCCAGCCGACGGTGCCGGCGGCATCGACGAGGCAGCCGGTGCTGCAGCAGCGGCCGGGGCGGCAGCAGCCGGCTCGGCCTTCTTTTCGGCGGCAGCAGCCGGAGCGGCCGCTGCGGCGCCAGCGGCACCTGCAGCGATCTGGCCGAGCAGCGCGCCGAGCCCGACGGTCTCGCCGGCCTGGGCGACGATTTCAGAGAGCGTGCCTGCGGCCGGAGCCGGAACTTCGATCGTCACCTTGTCGGTTTCGAGTTCGAGCAGGGGTTCATCGGCCTTGATGGCGTCGCCGACCTTCTTGAACCAGGTGCCGACGGTCGCTTCGCTGACGGATTCGCCAAGGGTGGGAACGCGGATTTCTGTTGCCATGATTTTTGTTCCGTTGATCAGATATCTGTTTCTATTGGCTCAGAGCGTGGGGAGCATCAGCCCCCCAGCGCGTCCTCGAGGAAGGCGGCAAGCTGCGCCAGGTGCTTCGACATCAGGCCCGTCGCCGGCGATGCGGCAGCCGGACGGCCGGTGTAGCGCACGCGCTGATACTTGGCGTCGATATGGGCGAGAACCCATTCGAGGTACGGGTCGATGAACGACCAAGCGCCCATGTTCTTCGGCTCTTCCTGGCACCAGACCATCTCCGCGTTGCGGAAGCGGCTGAGCTCGTTGATGAGCGCCTTGGCCGGGAACGGATAGAGCTGTTCGACGCGCAGCAGGTAGATGTCGTCGATGCCGCGCTTTTCGCGTTCTTCGAGCAGGTCGTAGTAGACCTTGCCCGAGCAGAGCACGACGCGACGGATCTTCGAGTCCTTCTGCAGCTTGATCGGGCCGTCCTTGATCACCTCGGCATCGTCCCACAGCAGGCGGTGGAACGAGCTCTCGCCGGCCATTTCCGACAGGCTGGAGATCGCACGCTTGTGACGCAGCAGCGACTTCGGCGTCATCAGGATCAGCGGCTTGCGGAAGTCGCGCTTCACCTGGCGGCGCAGGATGTGGAAGTAGTTCGCCGGCGTCGTGACGTTGGCGACCTGCATGTTGTCTTCCGCGCAGAGCTGCAGGAAGCGTTCCAGGCGAGCAGACGAGTGCTCCGGACCCTGGCCTTCATAGCCGTGCGGCAGCAGGCAGACGAGACCCGACATGCGCAGCCACTTGCGTTCGCCCGACGAGATGAACTGGTCGAAGACGACCTGCGCACCGTTGGCGAAGTCGCCGAACTGAGCTTCCCAGAGGGTGAGCGCGTTCGGACGGGCGAGCGAGTAGCCGTACTCGAAGCCGAGAACCGCCTCTTCCGAAAGCATCGAGTTGATGACTTCGTAGCGCGCCTGGGTCGGCGACAGGTTTGCGAGCGGGATGTAGCGCTCTTCCGACTGCTGATCGTAGAGCACCGAGTGGCGCTGCGAGAAGGTGCCGCGTTCGCAGTCCTGACCCGACAGGCGGATCTTGGTGCCTTCCGTGACCAGCGTGCCGAAAGCGAGCGCCTCAGCCATGGCCCAGTCGACACCCTCGCCGGTCTGGATCATGTTGGCGCGGTTTTCCATGAAGCGCTGGATCGTGCGGTGCGCGCTGAAACCAGCCGGGATCTCAGAGATCTTGCGGCCGACTTCCTTCAACTGCTTCATCGGCACCGAGGTCTTGCCGCGGCGCTGTTCGTCCTGGTTGTCGGCAGAGCGCAGGCCCGACCAGACACCGTCAAGCCAGTCGGCCTTGTTCGGCTTGTAGGACTGGCCGGCCTCGAACTCCTGTTCGAGATGCGCACGCCAGTCGGCCTTCATCTTCTCGACTTCGCCTTCGGAAATCAGGCCCTCGGCGATCAGGCGGTCGGAGTAGACCTGGACGACGGTCCTGTGGGCGCGGATGACCTTGTACATCTTCGGCTGCGTGAACGCCGGCTCGTCGCCTTCGTTGTGGCCGAAGCGGCGATAGCAGAACATGTCGATGACGACAGGCTTGTGGAACTTCATCCGGAATTCGGTGGCGATCTTGGCCGCGTAGACAACCGCTTCCGGATCGTCGCCGTTAACGTGGAAGATCGGCGCTTCGATCATCTTGGCGACGTCGGACGGATAGGGCGACGAGCGCGAGAAGGCCGGATTGGTGGTGAAGCCGATCTGGTTGTTGATGATGAAGTGGACCGTACCGGCAACGCGGTGACCGCGCAGGCCGGAAAGCCCGAGGATTTCAGCAATCACGCCCTGGCCGGCAAAGGCAGCGTCGCCGTGCAGCAGAAGCGGCATGACCTTGGAACGTTCGCGCAGCGGAATGATGTCGCCTTCAAAGACGGTCGCCATCTGGTCCTGCTTGGCGCGTGCCTTGCCCATGACCACGGGGTTGACGATTTCCAGGTGCGACGGGTTCGCCGTCAGCGACAGGTGAACCTTGTTGCCGTCGAATTCGCGGTCGGAAGACGCACCGAGGTGGTACTTCACGTCGCCCGAACCTTCGACGTCGTCAGGCGCGTAGGAGCCGCCCTTGAACTCGTGGAAGATGGCGCGGTGCGGCTTTGCCATGACCTGGGAAAGCACGTTCAGACGGCCGCGGTGGGCCATGCCGAGCACGATTTCCTTGAGGCCTTCCTGGCCGCCGCGCTTGATGATCTGCTCGAGCGCCGGGATGAGCGACTCACCGCCGTCGAGACCGAAGCGCTTGGTGCCCTTGTACTTGACGTCGATGAACTGCTCGAAGCCTTCGGCCTCGATCAGCTTCTGCAGGATCGCCTTCTTGCCTTCCGGCGTGAAGTCGACGCCCTTGTCCGGACCTTCGATGCGCTCCTGGATCCAGCCCTTCTCTTCCGGGTTGGACATGTGCATGAACTCGACGCCGATCGTCGAGCAGTAGGTGCGCTCGAGGATTTCGACCATCTCGCGGAGGGTCGCGTATTCGAGGCCGAGCACGTTGTCGATGAAGATCTTGCGGTCGAGATCCTTGTCCTCGAAACCGTAGTTCGAGGGCGAAAGCTCGTTGTAGTCTTCAACCGGGGCAGCCAGGCCGAGCGGGTCGAGCTTGGCATGCAGGTGGCCGCGGGCGCGATAGGCGCGGATCATCATGATGGCGCGGACGGAATCGCGCGTCGCCTGATGGATGTCAGCAGCGCTGGCGACGGTGCCGGTGGCGGCCGCCGTTTCCTCGGCCTTCGCCTTGACCTTCTTCTCGATGACCTTCTCGACCGTGCCCCAGTCGCCATCGAGCGCCGAGACCAGTTCGCCATTGGCCGGGATCGGCCAGTTGTTCTTTTTCCAGGAGGCGCCCTTGGCTGCCTTCACCACATCTTCCGGCCGGTCGGCGAGCGCCTTGAAGAAGGCCTGCCATTCAGCCGACACGGACGCCGGGTCCGCCTCGTAGCGTGCATGGAGCTGCTCGATATAGGCGGCGTTGGCGCCGTCCAGAAACGAAGTGAGCTGGAATTGCTCGTTGGCCTCTTGCCTTGTCATGGTCTCACGCGGACTGATCTGTCCGCCTCCTGACTGAAGTTGGGTTGCCGGGTATCCCGGTCGTTCATGTTCGTTCGGCGCGTCCGGGCGCCGGGCCTTTTTCCTACGGCGCCGCGCATCGTCAGGACGCGCTGGGTCACCGTGGCAGTCATTGCCGCATGTCCTGATCTTCAATCAGCCAAGGAAACAGGCGGCAGGCACGTTGTCCGGGCCGGATCGACCGGCCCGGACAAATGGTTTGAGATCAGCCCTTGAGGACTTCGACCAGCGTCTTGCCGAGACGAGCCGGCGAAGGCGATACGCGGATGCCTGCCTGCTCCATCGCAGCGATCTTGGATTCCGCATCGCCCTTGCCGCCGGAAACGACAGCGCCGGCGTGGCCCATGGTACGGCCCTTCGGAGCGGTACGGCCCGCGATGAAACCGGCCATCGGCTTCTTGCGGCCCTTCTTGGCTTCGTCGATGAGGAACTGTGCAGCATCCTCTTCGGCCGAGCCGCCGATTTCGCCGATCATGATGATCGAGGTCGTGGCTTCGTCCGCCAGGAACATCTCAAGCACGTCGATGAACTCGGTGCCCTTGACCGGGTCGCCGCCGATGCCGACGGCCGTCGTCTGGCCGAGGCCCTCGTTGGAGGTCTGGAACACGGCTTCATAGGTCAGCGTGCCGGAGCGCGAGACGATGCCGACCGAACCCTTGCGGAAGATCGAGCCCGGCATGATGCCGATCTTGCATTCTTCCGGCGTCAGGATACCGGGGCAGTTCGGGCCGAGCAAACGCGACTTGGAGCGGTCGAGGCGAGCCTTGACGCGTACCATGTCGGCAACCGGGATGCCTTCGGTGATGCAGGTGATGAACGGGATTTCCGCATCGATCGCCTCGATGATCGCGTCCGCGGCACCTGCCGGCGGAACGTAGATCACGGATGCGTCCGCGCCGGTCTTTTCACGGCCTTCGGCAACCGAGGCGAAGATCGGCAGGCTTTCGCCCTTGGAGCCGGTCCAGGTTTCGCCGCCCTTCTTCGGGTGAATACCGCCGACCATCTGCGTGCCGTAATAGGCAAGCGCCTGTTCGGTATGGAAGGTGCCGGTCTTGCCGGTCAGGCCCTGAACGAGGACCTTGGTGTTCTTGTTAACGAGAATCGACATGAGGTGGTCCTTCAGTTAGCCGTTGATCGCGGCGACGATCTTCTTGGCAGCATCGTCCAGATCGTCGGCGGCGGTGATCGCCAGGCCGGATTCATTCAGGATCTTCTTGCCAAGCTCGACATTCGTGCCTTCGAGACGAACGACCAGCGGAACCTTGAGGCCAACTTCCTGCACGGCCGCAACGACGCCTTCAGCGATGACATCGCACTTCATGATGCCGCCGAAAATGTTGACGAGGATGCCCTCGACCTTCGGGTCGGCCGTGATGATCTTGAAGGCTGCCGCGACCTTCTCCTTGCCGGCGCCGCCGCCGACGTCGCAGAAGTTCGCCGGCTCCTTGCCGTAGAGCTTGATGATGTCCATCGTCGCCATGGCAAGGCCGGCGCCGTTGACCATGCAGCCGATGTTGCCGTCGAGCGCGACATAGGCGAGATCCCACTTCGAGGCCTCGATTTCCTTGGCGTCTTCTTCGGTCTCGTCGCGCAGAGCCTTGATGTCGTCGTGGCGGAAGAGCGCGTTGCCGTCGAACGAGACCTTGGCGTCGAGAACGCGCATGCGGCCGTTCTTCATGACGATCAGCGGGTTGATCTCGAGCAGGCTCATGTCCTTCTCGACAAAGGCCTTGTAGAGGATCGGGAAGAGCTTTTCAGCGTCAGCCTTGGCTTCGCCGTCGAGCTTCAGGGCCGCGGTGAGCTTGGCAAGATCAGCGGCGGTGACGCCGGCTTCCGGGTTGATCGCGACGTTGACGATCTTTTCCGGCGTGTCGTGCGCAACAGCCTCGATGTCCATGCCGCCTTCCGTCGAAACGACGAAGGCAACCTGGCCGACCGAGCGGTCGACGAGCAGCGACAGATAGAGTTCGCGCTCGATGTCGGCGCCGTCCTCGATGTAGAGGCGGTTCACCTGCTTGCCGGCCGGGCCGGTCTGCGCGGTGACGAGCGTGTTGCCGAGCATTTCCTTGGCATGAGCCTTGGCTTCGTCGATCGAGAAGGCAAGACGAACGCCGCCCTTGGCGTCGGCGGACAGTTCCTTGAACTTGCCCTTGCCGCGGCCGCCCGCATGGATCTGGCTCTTGACCACGTAGAGCGGGCCCGGGAGCGACTTGGCAGCAGCTTCAGCTTCGTCAGCCGAGAAGATCGCGACACCTTCCGCGACCGGTGCGCCATAGCTCTTCAGGAGAGCCTTGGCCTGATATTCATGAATGTTCATGGTGTTTTTCCTGTCTGAGCATTGTGCGGGCAGGTGGGGCACCTACCCGCACCAATGCGGCAAAAACAATGAGGTCGAGCGGATCAGCGTCCGCCCGACGGGAGGCGATTACTGCTTGAGGCTCGGCGCAATGCCGATGCAGGCTTCGCAAAGACCGGCGACCGAAGCGACGGACTTGTCGAACGCTTCCTTCTCGGCCTTGTTGAGATCGATCTCGATGATGCGCTCGACGCCGCCGGCGCCGATAACGGTCGGAACGCCGACATACATGTCCTTGACGCCGTACTGGCCGGTCAGGTGTGCCGCGCAGGGCAGAACGCGCTTCTTGTCCTTGAGGTAGGCTTCAGCCATTTCGATCGCCGAGGCGGCCGGTGCGTAGTAGGCCGAACCGGTCTTGAGCAGGCCGACGATTTCGGCGCCGCCGTCACGGGTGCGCTGGATGATTTCTTCGAGGCGTTCCTTGGTGACCCAGCCCATCTGCACGAGGTCGGTCAGCGGGATGCCGGCAACGGTCGAGTAGCGGGCGAGCGGCACCATGGTGTCGCCGTGGCCGCCGAGAACGAAGGCGGTGACGTCCTGGACCGAGACGTTGAATTCCTGCGAGAGGAACAGGCGGAAGCGCGAACTATCGAGAACGCCGGCCATGCCGACGACCTTGTTCTTCGGCAGGCCCGAGAACTTCTGCAGCGCCCACACCATGGCGTCGAGCGGGTTGGTGATGCAGATGACGAAGGCGTTCGGGGCATACTTCTTGATGCCGGCGCCGACCTGTTCCATGACCTTGAGGTTGATGCCGAGCAGGTCGTCGCGGCTCATGCCCGGCTTGCGAGCGACGCCGGCGGTGACGATGCAGACATCAGCGCCTTCGATGGCGGAATAGTCGCTCGCACCCGTCAGGTTCACGTCGAAGCCTTCGACCGGGGAGGACTGGCCGATGTCGAGACCCTTGCCCTGCGGAATGCCGTCGGCGATGTCGAAGAGGACGATGTCGCCCAGTTCCTTCAGGCCGGCGAGATGCGCCAGCGTGCCACCAATCATCCCTGAACCGATAAGTGCGATCTTGTTGCGAGCCATGAAAGTGCTTCCTTTGTGATCCCAATATGATCAAGGCCTGAAACGCGGCAAACGCCAAACCTTCGCCGGAAGCCATTAAACGGCAATCGGTAAAATATCAATCGATACTTTTTGGTGGAACAATTTCAATCGGTTAGATCATAAAATTCTTACGTAAACGTAAGAGTTTTCGCCACATCTGCGTCACGAAACAGCAACATTTGCGGGATGCGCAGCGGCATATTCCTCGCTTTGCATCTCGATCAGACGTGAAACCGTGCGGTCGAACTCGAAGCCTTCCGTGCCCTTTTTCTGGGTCAAGAGATCCTGCGGCTCTGCCGCCGCCGAGGCAAAGAGCCGGGCGCCGTTGTCGTAGAGCGTATCGACCAGCAGGATGAAGCGCTTGGTCTCGTTGCGCATATGCGGACCGAGATGCGGTACGTGGTCGACGAAGATCGTCGAATAGCGCTCGAGGATGGCGAGATAGTCGGCAGCCCCAAGCGGTTGCTGGCAGAGGTCGGCGAAATTGAAGCGTGCACTCTTTCCGGACGCGGCCGGTACGGGGATCTTGCGCCCCTTGCGCGGCACGTCCGCCGGAGCGGCCGGCACATTGCCGGTCTCATGAGCCCAGGCGCGCGCCATCGCCGCATCCGCCTCAGGCCCGAGCGGCGAGAGCCACACCGGGCTGCCGTCGGTCTTTGTCAGCCGGTAGTCGGTGTCCGTGTCCAGCGAGATAACCTCGGCATTTGCCTTAAGGAGTTCGATGAACGGCAAAAACAGGCTGCGGTTGAGGCCATCGCGATAGAGATCGTCGGGCGCCACGTTCGAGGTCGCAACCAGCACGCAGCCCTTGGCGAAGAGTTCGCCGAACAGGCGGCCGAGGATCATCGCATCGGCGATGTCGGTCACGGAGAATTCGTCGAAGCAGAGCAGCCGCGCTTCACCGAAGAGCTCGGAGGCGACGGGCGGGATCGGATCGGCCTGCTTGGTCTCGCCGTTCTTCAGCTTCTGCCGGTGCTTGTAGATGCGCTCGTGCACATCGGCCATGAACTCGTGGAAATGCGCCCGGCGCTTGCGCTGGATCGGCACCGCCTCGAAGAACATGTCCATCAGCATGGTCTTGCCGCGCCCCACGCCGCCGTGGATGTAGAGGCCCTTGACCGGCGGGTGGTCCTTCTTGCGCGAGGCAAACAGCCAGCCGAGCGCATTGGTCTTGCGCGACGGGCGGCTGGCGAGCAGCTCGGCCGAGAGATGATCGAACCGCCGCGCGATCGTAAACTGCGCCGGGTCACGCTTGCGCTCGCCGTTCGCGACGAGCGCTTCGAGCTTGCGGTAAATGCTGTCGTCAGGATTGAGCACGTCTCACCCGAGATGGGACGGAAAACAAAAGCCCGGCATGAGACCGGGCTGGAGAAGCGTCAGCGGCTGAGGCTGACCGGCTGGCCGCCATTGGTCGAGCCGTCGAAACGCGCGTCGGCCGTCTTGTAGAGGCGGGCGATGGCATTGCCGCTACGGTCCTTGAGGACCACCTGCTTGCCGGCCACTTCCCAGGAGCCCATGGTCGTCAGCTCGCCGGCGCAACCGCGGGTGCCGCCGCGCGAACCGGAGCCAAGATTGGTGAGCGTCAGGAACATGTCGCAGGAGCTGCCGGCGCTGGAGACGCGCCAGTTGCCGACCATCGCTTCCTTGGTGACGTCGAGCCCGCCACCTGCAGCCGCGGCGACCTGCGTGCCGGGCTGCTGGACAGCGCCGCCGGCAACCGCCGTGCCGCTCGCCGGTGCAGCCGGGAATTGCGACGTGTTTCCGGTTGGTGCCGGAAGCTGGTTCGACGAAACCGAAGGGACCGGTGCGGCCTGGATGGGAGCGGGCGAGGCGTCCTGGGAGCTGAAACCGCCCATCGACGTCCGTTGGCATCCGGCCAGCGCAAGCACAACCGCCAGCCCCGCCGCCGCATGAATTACCCGCATATCCCTACTCCTGTTCGTGTCCGCGAACCATGATGCAACGCGATAATATAGGCCGAAATACAGCAAATCCACCTGACAAATCAAGGGACGACGATTCCTGGCGACCTGTTGCAGGATTGAAACGTCCGCAGGGCCGGATCGCGCGCCACGTCCTCGCTGCGTATCATCGCCTCCTGCCGTCGGCCCGCCTCTCCCGCATCGGCACAATCACGAATTGTCCGCCGCCCTGGAGAGGCGCAAAACAGAAAACGGCGAGCCAGGGCCCGCCGTTTCCAAAACTTCATGTCCGGTCCGGCCGATTACACACGGCGCTCGACCAGCATCTTCTTGATCTCGCCGATCGCCTTGGCCGGGTTCAGGCCCTTCGGACAGGCCTGGGCGCAGTTCATGATCGTGTGGCAACGATAGAGGCGGAAGGGATCCTCGAGGTTGTCGAGGCGCTCGCCGGTCGCTTCGTCGCGGCTATCGATCAGCCAGCGGTAGGCCTGCAGCAGAACCGCCGGACCGAGGTAACGGTCGCCGTTCCACCAATAGCTCGGACAGGAGGTCGAGCAGCAGGCGCACAGGATGCACTCGTAGAGGCCGTCGAGCTTGAGGCGGTCCTCGTGGCTCTGCTTCCATTCCTTGGCCGGCGTCGGCGACACCGTCTTCAGCCAGGGCTCGATCGAGCGGTGCTGGGCGTAGAAGTTGGTGAGGTCGGGAACCAGGTCCTTCACGACCGGCATGTGCGGCAGCGGATAGACCTTTACCGCACCCTTCACCTCGTCCATTCCCTTGGTGCAAGCAAGCGTGTTGGTGCCGTCGATGTTCATGGCGCACGACCCGCAGATACCTTCGCGGCAGGAGCGGCGCAGCGTCAGCGTCGGGTCGATCTTGTTCTTGATGTAGAGCAGACCGTCGAGCACCATCGGGCCGCAATCGTCGACATCGATGTAGAAGGTATCGATGCGCGGATTGGCACCGTCATCCGGGTTCCAGCGATAGATGCGGTATTCGCGAACGTTGGTCGCGCCGGCAGGCTTCGGCCAGACCTTGCCTTCCGTCATCTGCGAGTTCTTGGGGAGAGCGAGTTCAACCATGTGGCTTGTTCCTCAAGATCAATAGACGCGGGCCTTCGGCTCGATCTTCTTGGGATCGATGCCGTCGGCGATCAGGTCGGTATGGACGGGGCGGTAGTCGAGCTTGACGTCGCCGGCCTCGTTGACCCAGGCGAGCGTGTGCTTGCGCCAGTTGACGTCGTCGCGGCCGCCGAGCGGACCCTCGGTGTAGTCCTCGCGGGCGTGCGAACCACGGCTCTCCTTGCGCGCTTCGGCGCCGTAGATCGTCGTGATCGCGTTGGCCATGAGGTTTTCGAGTTCCAGCGTCTCCACGAGGTCCGAGTTCCAGATCATCGAGCGGTCGGTGACCTTGATGTCGGGCATCTCTTTCCAGATCGCCGAGATGCGCTTGCAGCCCGATTCCAGCGATTCCTGGGTACGGAACACGGCCGCGTCTTCCTGCATGGCGCGCTGCATCTTTTCGCGCAGCACGGCGGTCGGCGTGGAGCCATTGGCGTTACGCAGGCGGTCGAAGCGGTCCATGATCCGGTCGCAGGCGGCCTTGTTGAGTTCCGGCACCGGCTCGTTGCGGTCGATGACCTGGCCGGCGCGGATGGCGGCGGCACGGCCGAAGACCACGAGATCGATCAGCGAGTTGGAGCCGAGGCGATTGGCGCCGTGTACCGAGGCGCAGCCGGCTTCGCCGACGGCCATCAGGCCGGGCGCAATGCGCTCCGGGTTCTGGCTGTCAGCATTCAGGACTTCGCCCCAGTAGTTGGTCGGCACGCCGCCCATGTTGTAGTGCACCGTCGGCAGAACCGGGATCGGCTCGCGGGTCACGTCGACACCGGCAAAGATCTTCGCCGATTCCGAGATGCCCGGCAGGCGCTCGTGCAGGACGGCCGGATCGAGGTGATCCAGGTGCAGGAAGATGTGATCCTTGTTCTTGCCGACGCCGCGGCCTTCGCGGATTTCCATCGTCATGCAGCGCGAGACGACGTCACGCGAGGCAAGGTCCTTGGCGGACGGCGCATAGCGCTCCATGAAGCGCTCGCCTTCGGAGTTGACGAGGTAGCCGCCTTCGCCGCGTGCGCCTTCGGTGATCAGGCAGCCCGCACCGTAGATGCCGGTCGGATGGAACTGGACGAATTCCATGTCCTGCAGCGGCAGGCCGGCGCGTGCAATCATGCCGCCGCCGTCGCCCGTGCAGGTGTGCGCCGAGGTCGCCGAGAAGTAGGCGCGACCGTAACCGCCGGTCGCCAGCACCACCATCTTGGCGGAGAAGCGATGGATCGTGCCGTCGTCGAGGTTCCAGGCGACGACGCCGGTGCAGCGGCCGTCATCCGACATGATCAGGTCGAGCGCGAAATACTCGATGAAGAACTCGGCGTTGTTGCGCAGAGACTGACCATAGAGCGTGTGCAGGATCGCGTGGCCGGTACGGTCGGCAGCAGCACAGGTGCGCTGGACCGGCGGGCCTTCGCCGTAGTTCTGCATGTGGCCGCCGAAGGGCCGCTGGTAGATCTTGCCTTCGGCATTGCGCGAGAACGGCACGCCATAGTGTTCGAGCTCATAGACCGCCTTCGGCGCTTCCATGGCGAGATATTGCATGGCGTCGACGTCGCCGAGCCAGTCGGAACCCTTGACGGTGTCGTAGAGGTGCCACTGCCAGCTATCCGGAGTCATGTTCTGCAGCGAGGCGGCAATGCCGCCCTGGGCGGCAACCGTGTGCGAGCGGGTCGGGAAGACCTTGGTGATGCAGGCGGTCTTCAGACCCTGCTCGGCCATGCCGAGCGTCGCGCGCAAGCCCGCACCGCCGGCGCCGACGACGACGACGTCGAAGGCGTGATCGACATATTGATAGGCCTTGCCGTTTGCAGCGGGTGAACTGTTCGATGCCATGGCGAAATTACCCTGCAAAAGCGATCTTCAGGATGGCGAAGAGACAGAGCCCGCCAACCGCGATCGTGAAAAATGTATTGAGCATGAGAAGCACGATCTTCATGCCTTCACCATGCACGTAGTCTTCGATGATCACCTGCATGCCGAGCCGCATGTGAACGAGGCCCGAGAGCACGACGAGCGCCATGACGACGGCGACGAAGGGGTTCGCGAGCGCGGCGACGACATCCGCATAGGGCGCACCTGCGTAGCGAACGAGAAAGATGACGAAGAAGATCAACAGCGGAACGTTGGCGACGGCCGTCAGGCGCTGGCGCCAGAAATGGTCCGTGCCTTCCTTGGCCGAGCCAAGACCGCGAACCTTGCCGAGAGGAGTGCGCATATCCATGAGTATTCTCCCTCAGTCAGCGAACGAGATAGCCAACCACCCAGATCAGCAGCGTCAGCGCCACCGAACCGATGATCGTTGCCTTGGCCATCCTGGTGGCGAAGTGCTTCTCGTAGCCGTAGCCGAGATCCCAGGCAAAGTGGCGCAAGCCGCCGAGCATGTGGTGCACCAGGGCCCAGGTATAGCCGAACAGCACCAGCTTGCCGATCAGCGTACCGAACAGCCAGCTGACCCAGTCGTAATAGGCAGCACCCGACGCAGCGGCGATCAGCCACCAGGCGACGAGGATGGTCCCGAAGTAGAGCGCACCACCGGTGATGCGGTGCACAATGGACATGACCATCGTCGGGATAGGTTTATAGATTTGAAGATGCGGCGAGAGTGGCCGGCTTCTTGTGACATTCGTCATCGGAACCTCACGGAATGCCCGGATTTCCGCCCAAAAAACTGGACGATTTTAGTCCGGTATCGCACCTGATTGTGCGCAATTCAGTCATTCGGACCTTTAATCACCATAAAGCTTAACGACAAGTGTGTTTGCGGTGCAAAATCAATTTAATCGATTAGACGAATTGCGCCATTTTCCTGCCAGCCGAAGACATGGGCCGGCGTTAACGATAGCGACAAAAAGCCAAGCAATTCCGTGACTTTCCCGACGATGTGGCCCAGAGTGCCCTTAACGATTTGTTAAGCGTCACCCGGAGGGCGAGCAGAATGATTCTGTTCAGGGCAATCCATGCGACCAAAGTGCTAGCGCTTGCCGGCCTGGTCATCGCCACCAGCTACATCCCGATGGAAGCTCGAGACCGGGGCGGACTGTCGGGGGTACAGACACGAACACGCCATGTCAGGATGAACGCCGATCACGGCTATCCACGTCACGATTTCGACCGGAGGGGTTATCGCAACGACTGGGACCGCCATCGCGGACCGCGCCGCGACTGGGCGTCCAACGGTGGCCCGCCGGAAGTGAACACGCGCACCCGGCACGTTCGCCTGCCGCGCTACCGCCCCTACCCCGGCGCTTACGCCGGACGGCCGGAGCATCGTGGCGGATGGGTGCGCGACGGAGCCGGTCGCGACTACTGGACATCCGACGCCCGCAGGCACGACGGTCGCCCAGGCATCTCTGACGTGCCGCCGCAGGTCTCGACCCGCACCCGCCATGTCCGCCTGCCGCAATATCGGGCCTATCCCGAGCGGTGGGGCAATGGCGGCGGATGGGGGCGCGATCAGGCCGGGCGCGAGATCTGGACATCGAGCAACCAAGGCCGAGACTATCGCCCGAGCTATTATGGCGGTGATGAATATCCGGACATCATTCCTGGTATCGGCACCTATGTCGGCGGCATTTCGGCCTATGTCGACGTCGGCAACGGCATCTATTTCAGCCAGGAAGGCGACTACGGCTACGCGGATGAGGCAGACATTGCACCGCCGCCCGAGGCGAAACGCGGCAAGATCATCAACGTCACGCCACAGACCATGAACGGTTCCTGCACCTACGAACACGGCGTCTGCGTCATCCGCCGGTAATCGCAGCTACAGCGATATCAGCCCGTCAGGCCAACGGTTTCGATGATCGGGGGCATCGTCGGAAGTGCGGGTATAATTAATCGCGTACGGCCGTGCCAAAGCGCCAGACGGTGGTACGCTTGACCTCGCTGTCCTCCAGCGCCCGGGTGACGGGGACCTCGTAGCTGGCAAGCGCCGTCATCATCTCGCGCGGGCAATAGGAACGTCCTGGATCGCCGACGA
This sequence comes from Ensifer sp. ENS07, assembly GCF_014852185.1. Classification (NCBI taxonomy): domain Bacteria; kingdom Pseudomonadati; phylum Pseudomonadota; class Alphaproteobacteria; order Hyphomicrobiales; family Rhizobiaceae; genus Ensifer; species Ensifer sp. ENS07. Next base: position 157,718 of record NZ_JACVBE010000015.1, read on the forward strand.
TCACCGAGGCGCCGTTCGCGGCAAGTCCCGAAAACCACGGTTTCAACCGGTCGGCAAAAGCCTTGTCGTAGAAGACGTCGCCGGCGAGATAGACCTCGGCTTCAAGATCGCGGCCAGTGATGTCCTCGCCGGTATAGGAAAGCGTGACCCCGTTGAGTGCGGCATTGAGCCGGACGGCCGTTTCCGCCCAGGGGTCGATATCGGCGGCCAGCACCGATACTGCACCCGCCTTCATCGCCGCGATCGCCACCAGACCCGAACCGGAGGCAAAGTCGACGACACGGCGGCCGCGCACCGCTTCGGGGTGATCGAGGATGTAGCGGGCGAGCCCCTGCCCGCCGGCCCAGGCGAAGGCCCAGAACGGCGGCGGCAGGCCGATCTCCTGCAACTCTTCCTCGGTCTTCAGCCAGAGCTCATGCGCTTCGGTCGCCAGATGCAGACGGATCTCCGGCACATGCGGCGGCGTGAGCACATCGGTGTTTTCGAGGATGAAGCTTTCCGGATCGGTCTTCACAAAACTCTCCGCGCCTGCCCGAGCGTCCCGGACAGGCGGAAAACAAGACTAACGCGGCGGATTGTCGAGCCCGCCCATGCGGCAGACCTCGAGCCATTCGTCCTCGGTCACCGGCTGCACCGACAGGCGCATGGAGGTGACGAGCGACATCTTGGCGAGCTTCGGATTGTCCTTGATCTCCTTCAGCGTCACCGGCCGCGGCATGTCGACAACCGCGCGGATATCGACGCAGTCCCAGCGGGCGTCACCCTCGGCGGTCGAATCCGGATGCGACAGCGCGCAGACCTCGGCGATGCCGACGATCTCAAGCCCTTCGTTCGAGTGGTAGAAGAAGCCCTTGTCGCCGATCTGCATCGCCCGCATGTTGTTGCGCGCCTGATAGTTGCGCACGCCGGTCCATTCGGTGCCCTTGGCGCCGGCATCCTTCTGCATCTGCCAGGACCATTTGAACGGTTCGGATTTGTAGAGCCAATGCGCCATCTTGGTCTCAAGCCTCCGGATTGTTGAAGACCCAGTTGAAGGCCTTGATCTCGACATTGGAAAAGAGCCCGGCCTTGGCATAGGGATCGGCTTCGGCGATCGCACGCGCCTCGTCGATCGTCTCTGCCTTGACGAGCACCAGGCTACCGGTCGGCTTGCCGTCGTCGCCGAGGAACGGACCGGCCATCTTCAAAATGCCCTTGGCGTTAAGATCGTTGAGATAGGCGACGTGATCAGGGCGGGTATCGAGCCGAAGCTGCAGCGCGCCTGGCTTGTCGGTACAATGAAGTGCGAAGAGCATGCTTCCTCCTAGAGTTTTCGTTGGCGCGGGATGCGGGCGGAAGATCGCCGCTCCCTTCATTCCTGAGTGATCGGGCGGGTCATCAACTGTTCGAGCGCGGTGCGGACATCGAGCTTGCCGTCGATGATCGCCGCCACCGCTTCGGTGATCGGCATTTCGACGCCGAGATCATGGGCAACGCGGGCAGCAACCGATGCGGCGAACGCGCCTTCGACCAGTTCGCCCTTGCGTCCGCTGGCGCGACCATCCTTGCCGAGCGCGATGCCGAAACGCAGGTTGCGCGACTGGTGGCTGGTCGCCGTCAACACCAGATCGCCAAGGCCGGAGAGACCGCGCACAGTATCGGCCTCGCCGCCCTCGGCAGCAATGAAGCGCGACATCTCCGCAAGGCCACGCGAGATCAGCGCGGCACGGGCGCTGTCGCCAAGGCCTGCGCCCTCGACGATGCCACAGGCGATCGCCAGCACATTCTTCAGCGCGCCGCCGAGCTGCACGCCGATGCGATCCTGCGAGGGATAGAGCCGGAAGGTCGGACCCGAGAGCACCTCGGCCAGCATCGTCGCCGTCTGACCATCGGCCGCGGCGACCACCATAGCCGTCGGTAGGCCCTTGGCGATATCGGCGGCGAAACCCGGACCGGAGAGCACGCCGACTGCATGGCCGGGCAGCTCCTCCGCCAGCACGTCGGTCAGCAACCGTCCCGTCGCCTGCTCCATACCCTTGGCGCAGGTGACGATCGTGGCAGCCGCATTGATATGAGGACCATACTGTCTCGCCGCATCCCTATGCGCCTGCGACGGCATCACGAAGAGCACGACCTCGGCATCGGCAAGAACCGAGACATCGGCCGTATGCTTCAGCGCCGGCGGCAGGTCGATGCCCGGCAGGGCGTCCTCATTGCGGCCGGTGTCGCGGCAGGATTCGGCAATCTCCGGACGACGGGCAAGCAGCGTCACGTCGCTGCCTTCGGTCGAGGCGGCAACCGCGGCGAGCGCGGTGCCAAAGGCGCCTGCGCCGACCACGACGATCTTCGGCCCGTTCTTGGAAATGTCGTTCATGCTCTATCCGTATGCTTTAGATCTTGTCACGCCTTGGCGCCGCGTTTACCCGAACCGAGCAGCGCCTGCGCCTGGGCGTCGAGCGGCCAGCGCGAGCGCGGCGCGACATCAAGGCCGTCGGCCGCCATGCCTGCCGCCAGCCGCTCGGCACCGGCCCAGGCGATCATTGCCGCGTTGTCCGTGCAGAGCGAAAGCGGCGGCGCGATGAAGTCGAAACCGGACTGCGCGCACAAGGTCTGCAGCGTCGAGCGCAGCACCTGATTGGCGGCGACACCGCCGGCAACCACCAGCGCCGGGCGCGCCACACTGCCATGCTCCGCCTTGAAGCGCTTCAGGCCGCGCCCGACCCGATCCTTGAGCGTGCGGGAAATCGCCCGCTGGAACGAGGCGCAGATATCGGCGATGTCCTGCTCCGTTACCGGCTCCAGCGATTGCGCCGCCTGGCGCACCGCCGTCTTCAATCCCGAAAAGGAAAAATCGAGCCTGGCGTCACCGACGAGCGGTCGCGGAAAATCGAAACGCTGCGGATCGCCGGCAAGTGCTGCCCGCTCGACCGCCGGACCACCCGGATAGGGGAGGCCGAGCAGCTTGGCCGTTTTGTCGAAGGCTTCGCCGAGCGCATCGTCGATCGTCGTGCCCCAGCGTTCGTATTCGCCGACGCCCTTGACGAGGATCAGTTGCGTGTGACCGCCGGAAACGAGCAGCATCAGATAGGGGAAGGAGAGCCCATCGGTCAGCCGCGCGGTCAGCGCGTGGCCTTCGAGGTGATTGACGGCATAGAGTGGCTTGCCGGTTGCGCGCGCGATCGCCTTGCCGGTCATCAGCCCGACGATCAGGCCGCCGATCAGACCGGGACCACTTGTCGCAGCAATGGCGTCGATGTCGGAAAGCGTGACGCCGGCCCTGAGCAGCGCTTCCTCGATCAGCGTGTCGAGCGCCTCCACATGGGCGCGCGCCGCGATCTCCGGAACCACGCCGCCATAGGCGCTGTGCTCTTCCAGCTGGCTTAAGACCACGTCGCCGAGGATGTGGCCCTTACCGTCGGAATCGCGCAAAATGACGGAAGCGGCGGTTTCGTCGCAGCTTGTTTCTATGCCGAGGATGCGCAGGGGCGGAGACATCGGGAACTACTCAAAGATTGCGGTCGCACCGAAAGGTGGGTACACGGAACTCCGGTAACAATGGATAGCCTTTGATGCAAACAAAACCTTTCCGGATCGGCACGCGCGGCAGCCCGCTGGCGCTCGCTCAAGCCCATGAAACGCGCGATCGCCTCGCAGCGGCGCATGGTCTGGCGCCGGAAATGTTCGAGGTCGTCATCCTTTCGACCAAGGGCGACCGGATCACCGACCGCTCGCTCGCCGAGATCGGCGGCAAGGGCCTGTTCACCGAAGAGATCGAGCAACAATTGCTGTCGGGCGAACTCGATTTCGCTGTGCATTCGTCCAAGGACATGCCGACGAAACTGCCTGACGGCCTCTGTCTTTCCGCCTTCCTGCCGCGTGAGGACATTCGAGATGCCTTCATCGGTCGGACGGCAAAAAAACTGATGGAACTGCCGCAAGGCGTGACCGTCGGCTCGTCGTCGCTGCGCCGCCAGGCGCTGATCCGCCGGCTGCGTCCGGATATCAATGTCATCACCTATCGCGGCCAGGTGGAAACGCGGCTGAGAAAGCTCGCCGAGGGCCAGGTCGATGCGACACTGCTTGCCTATGCGGGCCTCAAGCGTCTCGGCATGACCGACGTTCCGACCGAACTGCTCGACCCCCAGGAATTCCCGCCGGCGCCGGCCCAAGGCGCGATCTGCATCGAGAGCCGCATCGGCGACAGCCGCATCAACGACCTGCTCGCAGCCATCGACGATCCCCGCACCCATGAGGCAGTCGCCTGCGAGCGTGGCTTCCTCGCGACGCTCGACGGCTCGTGCCGCACGCCGATCGCCGGTCTCGCCACCTCGGACGGCACCCATCTCAGCTTTTCCGGCATGATCCTCACGCCCGACGGCCAGACCCATCACCGGGTTACGATCGAGGGCAAGGCCACCGACGCCGAAGCGCTTGGGCAAAAGGCCGGAGAAGAGATCCGCGCCAAGGCCGGCCCCGGCTTCTTTGCAAGCTGGACTTAAAGCCATGCGCGTGCTCGTCACCCGGCCGCTCCCCGCCGCCGAGGCGACGGTACGCCGGCTGGAAGCCGCCGGCCACCGGCCGATCCTGCTGCCGCTGATGCAGGCGACCCATCTTGCTGCCGTCTCCGTTGCCGCGCTTGAAGTGCCGCATGCGGCGATCGTGCTCACCAGCGCCGAAGCCATTCGGATGCTCGTATCGTCAGATGCAGACCTGTCACAGCATCTGGCGACCCCGTGCTTCTGCGTGGGCGCCGCCACGGCGCAAGCAGCAGCCGGGCTCGGTTTCTCCGATCTGCGCATAGCGGAGGGTACCGGCCAGTCCCTGGCGGACCTAATCGGCGCGACCATCGACACGCTGCCGCCACTTCCCCTGCTCTATCTGGCAGGAACGCCGCGCTCCGAAGGGCTGGAAAAGGGGCTGAGACAACGCGGCATAGAGCACCGGACGGTCGAGTGCTACCGCATGGAGCCGATCGCCCATTCGCGCGCCGCGATCGAAGATCTGCGGCGGAGCAGCCGTCCCGACGCCGTGCTTTTATACTCGCGAGAGACCGCGCGACAGTTCGTTCGCCTGCTTTCCGAAGCCGGTGTCAATGCTGCTTCCTTTGCGCCGCGCTACCTCTGCCTCAGCCCCGTGGTGGCCGAGGCGCTGCCGGGTAACGTCGTGGCGGAGACCGCCGCAAGGCCCGATGAAGACAGCCTTTTCAGTCTTCTCTAACATCGAATTCATCCAAAAACGGAACGGAGGGGCTTTCCCTCACCGTTCCGGCTGACTAGGTTTGAAGGAAGAGCCGACAGGCACTAACGGTAAGAGGTCACCATGGTATCGGAAAACCCGCCGCGCCGCTCGAAGTCCGAGAAGGAACCGCTGACGATCGACCTCGAAGCGGAGAAAACCGTTGCGGAACCGGCCGGCCCGGAAGCAACCGGCGAGACGCTGGCAGACGCTGCGGCCGAAAACACAGCGCACAAAGCCGAGACGGATGAGCCGATAAGGGACACCAGCGACGACAGCGCCGCCGGATCCCGCCTGGACGAAGAAATCGAGGAGCAGCGCGCCGATGCCGCTGCCGACGCGGCCGCGGCCGTCTTCGCCGAAGAGCCGCCGCATGTGGCCCGCGAGCCCGAACCGGCACCGCCGCAGAAGCCGGTATCGAACTCCGGTGCGCTCGCAGCCGGCATCGTCGGCGGTCTCGTGACGCTGCTCGGCTTCGGCGGCCTGCGATATGCCGGCATCGTGCCTGGACTTGGGCCGACCCGCGGCGTCGAGCAGAACATTTCCGGCGAACTGCAGGCCCTGCGCGACCAGATCGCGGCGCTGCCCACCCCCGCAGCCGTCGTCGACAACACCGCACTCGAAGGTCGTATCGCCGCGCTCGAACAGTCGGCCTCCCAACCGGCTGCGAGCGGCGCGCCGAGCGCCGAGGTCGAGACGCTGAAGGCGGAAGTCGACAATCTCACCAAGGAGCTTGCAGGTCTGAAGACGGCGCTCGCCGATGCGCAGCAGTCGGCGACCGCCGAGAAGGCGGAACTGACGAGCCGCATCGAGACCGCCGAGCAGAAGCTCAACGAGCCGGTCAACGATATCCAGATGGCGAAAGCCGTTGCGGTCACTGCACTGAAGTCGGCGATCGATCGCGGCGGGCCTTTCCTCGCCGAACTCGACGCGCTGCGCAGCATCGCGCCGGACGAACAGGCCGTCGCCGCGCTCGCCCAGGATGCCCAGGTCGGCGTGCCGACCCGCACGGATCTGCGCCGCGAGTTCCCGAAAACCGCCGACGCCATGCTCGACGCTCTCAACCAGCCCGACCCGAACGAGGGTATCTTCGACCGGCTGGTGTCCAGCGCCATGTCTGGCATCCGCGTGCGTCCCGTCGGCAGCGTCGAGGGTGAAACGCCCGAAGCCGTCATCGCCCGGATCGAGGACAAGCTGAACAATGGCGACCTCAAGGGCGCCGCTCTGGAGTGGAATGGCGTGCCCGACACCGCCAAGCCGGCGGGCGAGGCTTTCAAGGCCAAGCTCGACCAGCGTTTGCGGGTCGAAGCCGCGATCGATGCCGCCGTCGCTGCGACTATGGCAAAACCAGGCACGGAAGGCTGAGGGAACCAGATATGATCCGCATTCTGATTTTCATCCTGATCGTGCTTGGTCTCGGCCTCGGCTTCGCCTGGCTCGCCGACCGGCCGGGCGAACTTTCGGTCGTCTGGCAGGGCCAGTTGATCGAGATGAGCCTGATGCGCGCGGCATCGCTGCTGATCTCGCTGATTGCCGCGGTGCTGATCGTCGTCTGGCTGGTGCGCACCATCTGGCTTTCGCCGCACACGGTCACCCGCTATTTCCGCGCCCGCAAGCGCGACCGCGGCTACCAGGCGCTGTCGACCGGCCTGATCGCCGCCGGCGCCGGTGACGCCAATCTTGCCCGCAAGATGACCGCCCGCACCCGCGGCCTGATCAGCGCCGACCAGGAACCGCTGATCCACCTGCTCGAAGCCCAGACCGCACTGATCGAAGGCAAGTACGACGACGCCCGCCGCAAGTTCGAGCTGATGGCCGACGATCCGGAGACGCGCGAACTCGGGCTTCGCGGCCTTTATCTCGAGGCCAAGCGGCTCGGCGCCCACGAGGCCGCGCGGCAATATGCCGAGCGCGCCGCCGAAAAGTCGCCGCACCTGCCCTGGGCAGCGCTTGCAACCCTCGACAGCCAAAGCCAAGCGGGACAGTGGGACGATGCTTTGCGTCTGCTCGACCAGAGCCGTGTCGCCCACGTGGTCGATCGCAAGGAAGCCGATCGCAAGAAGGCAGTGCTGCTGACGGCGCGCGCAATGACGAAGCTCGAGGGCGACGTGAAAGGTGCGCGGGACGATGCGCTTGCCGCGCTGAAGCTCGACGAACATCTCGTGCCGGCGGCGCTGACGGCCGCCAAGGCGCTGTTTCGCGAGGACAACCTGCGCAAGGGCACCTCGATCCTGGAGAAGAACTGGAAGCACGAGCCGCATCCGGACGTGGCCCGGCTCTACGTGCGCGCCCGCGGCGGCGACACTGCGGTCGACCGGTTGAAACGGGCGCGCAAGCTCGAAGCCTTGAAGCCCAACAATGCCGTGGCGATGGCTGCCGTCGCCGAAGCCGCGCTCGAAGCGCGCGAACTGCTTCTGGCGCGCACCAAGGCGGAAGCCGCCGCCCGGCTCGACCCGACCGAGAGCATCTTCCTGCTGCTTGCCGACATCGAAGAGGCCGACACCGGCGACGAGGGCCGCATCCGTCACTGGATGGCGCAGGCGCTGAAGAGCCCGCGCGATCCGGCCTGGACCGCCGACGGCGTGACCTCGCCGACCTGGCTGCCGGTCTCGCCGGTGAGCGGCCGGCTCGATGCCTTTGAATGGAAAGCGCCACCGCATACGCTTTCGGCCACCGTCGACCACGACCAGTCGAACGCCGACGAGGCGATCCGCAGCCTGCCCGCCGTGGTGGAGGCGCATGTGCACCAGCCCGCACCCGCAGCCCGGCGCAGTGAGACGCCGGTGATCCTGGAGGCCGAGCGCGAGGAGCCGCGTCCGGCACCGCAGCCGATCAAGGTCGCCGAACGCAAGGCGCCGGAACCGGTTGCCGACAAGCCTCCGGTCAAGGCGGAGAAGGAAGAGGGTGCGAATGGCGAGCACAGGCCCGATCCCTTCTTCGGCCGCCCGCCGGATGACCCCGGCGTGCGCGATCCGGCCGCTGGCGAGAAGGCGCCGGAAAAGACGACTTTCCGATTGTTCTGAGTTCTCAAGGGGCTGTGGCAAAATACATGTTTGAACGCTTACGGACGTTTCTCGATGGTCTGACCGGCCCGGCGAAGCGCATAGAGCATGGCGATCCGCGCGTGGCGGTCATCGCTCTCTGTTTCCAGGTGATGGAGGCCGACGGCCGGATCCTCGCGTCCGAGCGGCGCAAGATGCGCAAGGTCATCAAGGAGCATTACAAGCTCGACGATGCCTCGCTCTCCGCTTTGATCGCAGCCGGCGAGACTGCCGAGAGCGAGGCGATCGACTTCTACCAATTCACCGCCGAGCTCAAGCGTCACCTCTCCGAGGAGCAACGCGTCGAACTCGTCGGCATGCTCTGGGACGTCGTCTATGCCGATGGCGAGCGCAGTGAGATGGAAGATCACGTGATCTGGCGTATTGCCGATCTGCTCGGCGTTTCCGGTCGCGACCGGGTGTTGCAGCGCCAGGAGGCGGCGGCCAGAAGCGACACGGTCGAGAAAGCCGAGTCACAACAGGATAACTGAAATGCCGATGCCCGACGACAGCGCCCGAAAACCCGTCCTGATCATCCTGCATCAGGAGCGATCGAGCGCCGGCCGCGTCGGCCAGATACTCGAGCAGAAGGGTTTTGGGCTCGACATCCGTCGTCCGGCGCTCGGCGACGATCTGCCGGAAACGCTGGAACGGCACAGCGGCACGATCGTGTTCGGCGGTCCGATGAGCGCCAATGACGAGGAAGAGTTCGTCCGCCGCGAGATCGACTGGCTTTCCGTGCCGCTCAAGGAAAACAAGCCCTATCTCGGCATCTGCCTCGGCGCGCAGATGCTGGCGCGCAACCTCGGCGGCTCGGTGGCACCCCATCACGAGGGCATGACCGAGATCGGCTGGTATCCGCTGGTTGCGACCGAGGCCGGCAAGGCGCTGATGGACTGGCCGGCCATGGTCTACCATTTCCACCGCGAAGGCTTCGACCTGCCTTCCGGTGCCGAGTTGCTCGCAACCGGCGACACATATCCCAACCAGGCCTTCCGCTATGGCGACAATGCCTGGGGCATCCAGTTCCACGGCGAACTCACTCGCGCGATGATGCATCGCTGGGTGGTGCACGGCGCCCATCGCTTCGAGATGCCCGGTGCCCAGGTGGGCAAGGCCCATCTCGACGGACGCATGCAGCACGACGGGCCGCTGCGCACCTGGATGGAAAACTTCCTTGAGTTGATCTTCCTGCGCGATGAACGGCCGGGAGAAAAGGCGGAAAGCGTGTAACGTGCTGTCCGCTCGCACCGCTTACTTGTGGTGATCGGGCACGTCGAGCGTATCGATCTTGCGCAATTGCGGAAAGCCAAGCGCCCAAAGCCCTGAGACGAGCAGCGTGCCCATGCCACCGAAGACGACGGCAAAGACCCCGCCGAAGCCGGACGCCATCATGCCGGCGCGGAATTCGCCAAGTTCGTTCGACGCGCCGATGAAGACCATGTTGACGGCGTTGACCCGGCCGCGCAGTTCGTCCGGCGTCCAGAGCGTGATCAGCGTCTCGCGCACATAGACCGATACCATGTCGGCAGCACCCATGACGACGAGGGCCGCGATCGAGACCCAGGGGGTCGCTGAAAGGCCGAAGATAACGGTGCCGAGACCGAAGAGCGCCACGCCGATGAACATGTAGAAACCGGCGCGATGGCGGATCGGGTGCGCCGCCAGCCAGACCGCCATGGCAACGGCGCCGACACCCGGGGCCGCGCGCAACAGGCCGAGCCCCCAGGGGCCGAGGTCGAGGATATCGCGGGCAAAGACCGGCATCAGCGCCACGGCGCCGCCGAGCAGCACTGCAAAAAGGTCGAGCGATATGGCGCCGAGCACCACCTTCTCCGCCTTGATGTAGCGGAAGCCGGCGGTGATCGTCTGCCAGCTTTGCGCCGAGGCCTGGGTGCGCGTCGCCGGCTTCGGAATGGCAAAGACCATGAATGCGGAGGCGAGGAAGAAGCAGAAGCCGATGGCATAAGGAAAGACCGCGCCGAGCGCGTAGATGAGACCACCCGCGACCGGGCCGACGATCATCGCGGTCTGCCAGGAGGTGGAGTTCCAGGCAATCGCGTTGGGCAGATCTTCCGGGGGCACGAGGTTTGGTGCCAGCGATTGCGACGCGGGCGCAAGGAACGCACGTTCGATGCCGAAGACCACGAGAACCGCATAGACCGGCCACGGCGAAAACAGCCCGGTCACTGTCAGCGCGAGCAGCGCCGCTGCGCAAAGCGTGCTGACCACCATGCAGACGCCCATGATCATGCGCCGGTTGTAGCGGTCGGCCACGGATCCTGTGACGAGGATCAGCACCAGCGATGGCAGGAACTGGAAAAGGCCGATCAAGCCGAGATCGAAGGGATCGCGCGTCAGATCGTAGATCTGCCAGCCGACGGCGACAGAGATGATCTGGATCGCGAAATAGGCGAGGAAGCGCGAGAAGAAGTAGCGACGATAGCCGACATGCCGAAACGCGGCAAAACGATGCGAGGCATGGACGGCGGACATGAGGAAGTCGCTCCTGAAGCGGGTCGCGCAAAACTGGGTCGCGGTTTTGCGATAACGACAAGTGAAACGTCAATATTCAAAAGGCAGGCAGCGCATCTGAAGGATCGCGACATGCTTTCGTCGGCACCGACTGTCGAGCGGCCACACGTTAAACATGATCGCGCCCGATAAACCGGCGTACTTGCTCGTTTAGGTCTCAATGTCTACATGTCTGTCAATAACGATTTGGAGACCGGCATGCTTGCTGTTATCGGCACCTTGAACTTCATCATCAACATCGCGTGGTTTCTGGTCATCGCGTCGGCCATCTTTTCCTGGCTTTACGCGTTCAATGTCATCAACGTGAACAACCAGGCGATCAACATGATCGGCCGCTCGCTTTACCAGTTGACCGAGCCGCTCTACCGCCCGATCCGCCGCATCCTGCCCGACATGGGCGGCGTCGACCTTTCGCCGCTGGTCGTTCTGGTAATCCTCTATTTCATCCAGCTTTTCCTGAACACGACGATCGCGCCGGCCTTGCTGGGCTGACGACGGCCGGCCAGGTGCAGGGTGAGTAGCACGGCCTTCACCGCGCATGGCGACCATGTTCGCCTGACGGTGCGCCTGACGCCGAACGGCGGCCGTGATGCCATCGACGGGCTGGAAGCGGCTGCTGATGGCGAAGAATATCTGAAAGTGCGCGTCCGCGCGGTCCCGGAGAAAGGCAAGGCCAATCAGGCACTGCTTGCCTTTCTTGCCAAGACGCTCGGGCTTGCCAAGAGCAAGCTCTCCCTCATCTCAGGCGAAACGCAGCGCAAAAAAATCCTCCGGATCGAGAGCGACCCGGAGGATCTGATGAAACGCCTTGCCGAACTGGCCGGCAGATAGAGCTTACTTGGCGCCCTTGGCGCGCTCGACGGCTTCCTTGATCAACTGGCGGGCGGTGGAAGCATCTTTCCAGCCGTAGATCTTCACCCACTTGCCGGGCTCCAGATCCTTGTAGTGCTCGAAGAAGTGCTCGATCTGCTTCAGCGTGATTTCCGGCAGGTCGGTATATTCGTGAACCTTGTCGTAGCGTTGCGTTAGGTGACCCGACGGAACGGCGATGATCTTCTCGTCCTGACCGGAATTGTCTTCCATCATCATCACGCCGATCGGGCGCACATTGATGACGCAGCCCGGAACCAGCGGACGGGTGTTGCAGATCAAAACGTCGATCGGATCGCCATCGTCCGAGAGCGTATGCGGCACGAAGCCGTAGTTGCCCGGATAGGTCATCGGCGTATAGAGGAAGCGGTCGACGACCAGCGTGCCGGCTTCCTTGTCCATCTCGTACTTGATCGGATGGCCGCCGACGGGAACCTCAACGATCACGTTGACATCTTCTGGTGGATTCTTTCCGATGGAAATCGCGTCGATGCGCATGGATCTACTCCAGGGTCGGTTTGAGAAGTTTGCCCGTCGGATAAAGGGAAACATGCCGCGATGCAACATAACTTTCGTCCGTAGCGCAGATTCAACCGGTCGTTTTGCGCCTGCCCATCGACCTCTACAGGTCTGCCAATCGCGTTTGAGGGAGTTTCGTATGAACGGAAGGGTTGCATGCCTGGCGCTGGTGCTTTTGTCCGCCGGCCCCGTCTTGGCCAATGAGAGCGTCTATACCGACATCGGCCGCGACAAGTGCAAGACGATCGCCGAAGAAGAGGGCATGTACGCGTTGATGACCTGCCCCGGACATGCGGACTATCCCGTTCGCTTCAAGGAAGCCGACATCCGCCAGAGTGTCTCGTTCGGTCACCTGAACCAGCGCTATGCCGACGACGCTTTCGAGAGTTTCATTCCATTCAACCACGCCGGCACGACCGTGGAGTGGCGGGTTGCCAAGGATGGCAAGGCCGTAGCGACGATCCTGCGCTGGTTCATCGAGAACACGGACGCGTCCGGCGCTTCGGTTCCTGCACTTCAGGGGCAGGTGCTCGTCATTTCCAAGGTGGCCGAGAAGGATGACGGCAAGGGCTGCGTCGCCGGCTATGTCGATGCGCTTGCCAATCCCGATACGAATGCATTCGCCCGCAAGATCGCCGACGAGGTGGCACCGACCTTCCGCTGCGGCGTCGACAAGCCCGCCTATCACGGCACGCGGGGCGACAAGGCGGCCGATCCCAACAACGAACTGCCTGAGTAAGTCTTTGATTTCAGTGTCGCGGAGGCGTCGGGCCTAGTTCCAGGCGAAGCCGACCTTCTTCAGGTGCTTGTCGCCGAAATCTTCCATGCCTTCGGCGATATCGGTGCCGCCGGCACCCTGGAAGAACTGGTAGGCATGCTCGCTGTCTTCGAGGCACCAGACGACGAGGCCACGACAGCCGAGCGAACGCAGCAGGCTCTTGGCCTCGCCGAAGAGAATGCGCCCGAGGCCGATGCCCTGGTATTCCGGCCTCAGGTAGATCTCGTAGATCTCGCCTTCCTGCGGCAGGGCCTTGGCGCGGCTGAGGCCGAGCGTTGCATAGCCGGCGATGGTTCCGGCGACGTCGACGACGAGCAGCGTGGCAGGACCGCGGGTCGCCTTGCGCCACCAGGTCTCGTCACGGCGATTGACCATCTGAACGAGCGGACGATGGGGAATGAGACCGCCATAGGTCTGCAGCCACGAAACGCGGTGCACATCGGCAATTGCCGACGCTTCCTGCGGCTCTCCGGGCCGAATCTCTATCGAAACAGTCTTCATGACTCGCGACTCTAAACACACACAAGGCGAACAGGAATCCCGCCCGGTTGCCAGCCTGCGTTAACCCACAGGCAACTTTAACGGCACCCAATGGAAGGTTAACGCCTTTTTAACTTTATCCGCAAGTCGCCCATCGGTGGCACACACAGCAAAAAACCCCGGATCGCTCCGGGGTTTTTCTGAAAGTCGTAGGATCGATCAGGATCGATCAGGCAGCGCCAGCCGTGCGGGCCTTTTCGAAGCGCTTGCGATCGTTCGGGTCGAGGTGCAGCTTGCGCAGACGGATCGACTTCGGCGTCACTTCGACCAGCTCGTCGTCCTGGATCCAGGAGAGCGCGCGCTCGAGCGTCATGCGGATCGGCGGCGTCAGGCGAACAGCTTCGTCCTTGCCGGCAGCGCGCATGTTGGTGAGTTTCTTGCCCTTGAGCACGTTCACTTCGAGATCGTTGTCGCGGGTGTGGATGCCGATGATCATGCCGGCATAGACCTTCTCGCCGGCGTCGATGATCATCGGGCCGCGGTCTTCCAGGTTGAACATCGCGTAGGCAACCGATTCACCGGCGTCGTTCGAAAGCAGAACGCCGTTGACGCGACCACCGATCTCGCCCTTGTAGGGCTGGTAGGCGTGGAACAGGCGGTTCATGATCGCCGTGCCGCGGGTGTCGGTCAAAAGTTCCGACTGGTAGCCGATGAGGCCGCGGGTCGGAGCGAAGAACACCAGACGGACGCGATTGCCGCCAGACGGACGCAGTTCGACCATCTCGGCCTTGCGCTCGGACATCTTCTGCACGACGACGCCCGAATGCTCTTCGTCGACGTCGATCACGACTTCTTCGATCGGCTCGAGCATCTGGCCGTTGTCATCCTTGTGCATGACGACGCGCGGACGCGAAACGGCAAGCTCGAAGCCTTCACGACGCATGGTTTCGATGAGAACCGCAAGCTGCAGTTCGCCGCGGCCCGATACGAAGAAGGAGTCCTTTTCCGAGGATTCTTCGATCTTCAGCGCAACGTTGCCTTCGGCTTCCTTGAACAGGCGGTCGCGGATGACGCGGCTCGTGACCTTGTCGCCTTCGGTGCCGGCAAGCGGGCTGTCGTTGACGATGAAGGACATGGTGACGGTCGGCGGGTCGATCGGCTGCGCGGTCAGCGCTTCGGCGACCGACGGATCGCAGAAGGTGTCGGCGACGGTGCCCTTGGTAAGGCCGGCGATCGCAACGATGTCGCCTGCCTGCGCTTCTTCGATCGGCTGACGCTCGATGCCGCGGAAGGCGAGGATCTTCGAGATACGGCCGGTTTCAAGCAGCTTGCCATCCTGGCCGAGAACCTTAACGGCCTGGTTCGGCTTGACGGTGCCCGAGTGAACGCGACCGGTGATGATGCGGCCGAGGAAGGGGTTGGCTTCGAGGATCGTGCCGATCATACGGAACGGGCCTTCGGCAACCGTCGGCTCCGGCACGTGCTGCAGCACCAGGTCGAGCAGCGGCGCCATGCCCTGGTCCTTCGGACCTTCCGGGTTGACGTTCATCCAGCCATCGCGGCCCGAACCGTAGAGGATCGGGAAGTCGAGCTGCTCGTCAGAGGCGTCGAGGTTGGCGAAGAGGTCGAAGACTTCGTTGATGACTTCTTCGTGGCGGCCGTCCGGACGGTCGATCTTGTTGATCGCGACGATCGGCTTCAAGCCGACCTTCAGCGCCTTGCCGACGACGAACTTCGTCTGCGGCATCGGGCCTTCGGAAGCGTCGACGAGAACGATGGCACCGTCCACCATCGACAGGATGCGCTCGACTTCACCGCCGAAGTCGGCGTGGCCAGGGGTGTCGACGATGTTGATGCGCACGCCCTTCCACTCGACCGAAGTCGCCTTGGCGAGGATGGTGATGCCGCGTTCTTTTTCGATGTCGTTGGAGTCCATGACGCGTTCGGCAACGCGCTGGTTTTCGCGGAACGAGCCCGACTGCTTCAGGAGCTCGTCAACAAGGGTCGTTTTCCCATGGTCGACGTGCGCGATAATCGCGATGTTACGAATGCTCATTTTTCGTCTCGGAAGGTTCAGGGCAAGCCCCGATGGGCCACGCCGCTTTTTCAATGGTCGCGCTCATACAGGTTTTTTTGCGATTGCGAAAGGGGGGCGCGCGCATGAGCGTCGTGTTCAAATGCCGGTAGGCCATGGGTTTGCACTCGTCAGGGGTCTCACGAACGCCGTTTGCAAAGCTGTTGGCCGCGACCGAATTCCTCATGCAATTGCGGCCGGATCGAGCGTCACGCGCCAGAGTTCCTGGTCCTGCCGGTCCATCAGCCGCACCGTCATCTGCTGCGTCTGGCCGTTGATATCGACGATGCCGAAAAACTGCAGACCAGCCGATGGCGGCAGGTTCTGGTCGATGCCGCCGCCGGATGCCTTGATGAAACGAACCTCCGGCCCGAAGGTCATGTCGAGCTCCTTCGGCCCATAGGTGCCGGAATGCAGTGGACCGGACACGAACTCCCAGAACGGCGTGAAATCCCTGAATGCGCCGCGCCCCGGATCGTAGTGATGCGCGGCGGTGTAGTGCACGTCCGCCGTCAGCCAGACGAGGTTGTCGATGCCGTTGTCGCGGACGAAGCGCAGGAGATCGGCAAATTCGCGTTCGCGCCCCGCGGGCGGGCCGTTGTCGCCATTGGCGATCGCGTCCGAACCGCGCCGGTTGGTGTAATCGTCCCAGACGACGAGACCGATCGGCATGTCGCAGGCGATCACCTTCCAGGTGGCCCGCGAGGCAGCAAGTTCGCGCTTAAGCCAGTCGACCTGCCGCCAGCCGAACAGGGCGCCGCCGCCGTCTTCTCCCTGGTTGGCGCCGCGATAGGATCTGAGGTCAACGAAGAACACGTCGAGCAACGGACCATAGCCGATCTTGCGGAAGACGCGGCCGGGCTGCGTTGCCGGCATGCGGATCGGCGTCATCTCGTGGAACGCCCGCGCCGCCCGCTCCGCATAGACGGCAACATCCTTTTCCGGATAGCGCGCGTCGTCGCGCAGGTCGGTCGAGGCCGACCAGTTGTTCAGCACCTCGTGGTCGTCCCATTGATAGAATGTGGGGCACACGGCGTTGAGTTGCCGCACGTGGTCGTCGAGCAGATTGTATTTCCACTGGCCGCGATACTCTTCCAGCGTGCGAGCGACGTCGCGCTTCTCGTGCGTCACCACCCGGTTCTTCCAGACACCGCCATCACGTAGCGCTATCTCGTCGGGGATCGGGTTATCGGCATAGATCGTGTCACCGGAATGAATGAAGAAGTCCGGCTCGTGCTGGCGCATGGTCGAATAGGTCTTCATGCCGACATCATCAATGCCCCAGCCCTGCCCGGCCGTGTCGCCGGACCAGACGAAGCGGATCGAGCGCTTGCGCAAGGGGGCGGTGCGAAACCGGCCGGTGACCGGCGCGGAGACGCGGTTGACGTCGTAGAGATCCGTGGCGGTGAAGCGGTAGAAGATATCCTGGTCCGGCAGCAGCCCGTCGAGCGAACATTTGATCGCGCAATCCGTCTGCGGCGTCGCCGTCAGATCGGAAAGGCGAAGGGGGTTAGAGAAGCTCTCGGTGGTCGAGTATTCGACCGACACCTTCGACGGGCGATCCACCCGTGTCCAGATCATGCCGGAGGACGTATCGACATCGCCCGATTGCACGCCGTGAATGAATTCCGGCCGGCCGTAGCCGCGTGCATAAAAGGGTGTCGCAAGACCGGATGAGGCCACGAAGCCCGCGGCACCGGCGGAAAGCAGGAAAGAACGCCTCGAAAGCGTCTTGAGGATATCGGCCAAACAGACCTCCGATTCGGCAGCGCCACCGCGCGTGCCGGACCTTTGGTCATCTGGGTGTCAGCGACGTAACAGGCGCATGAAACTATTTGAACGGTTTGGCGACAGTTCGGTGAAGGCCGGAGCTGGCCGCGGCGACAATGGGACGATGGCAAACTCCGCCAATGCTGTTATCAAAGGCGATCAGCGTTGGCCCTGGTGAATCCGGGCAACGAACCCGCCTCCTGCCTCCGTTCGGTGGCCTCACAAATCGACAGGTGATCATCGTGTCCCATGCCGCCAACGTCTCCGTCCGCGACCGCCTGGAACAGATCCTGAGCCGGCTCAACAATCGTCGGCACGAGCAAAAGGCTTTTGTCCGGCTCTACGAAGAGCGCGCGCGGAGCGAGGCAGACGCGGCCGACCGCCGCCGGCAGGCGGGGGACAGCCTTGGGCCGCTCGACGGCAAGATCGTTTCAATCAAGGACCTGTTGGATATCGCCGGCGAACCGACGCTTGCCGGCTCCATCATCCGGCGCGACGCGCCGCCGGCCCAAAAAGACGCGCTCGTTGTCCAGCGGCTGCGTGCTGCCGGTGCGGTCATTATCGGCAAGACGCATATGACCGAATTCGCGTTTACGGCCGTCGGCCTCAATCCGCACTACCCGGTACCCGGCAACGCCACCGACGAAAGCCTGATCCCCGGCGGTTCGTCCTCGGGCGCTGGCGTGTCGGCGGCAGAAGGCACCTGCGACATTGCCATCGGTTCAGATACCGGTGGCTCGATCCGCATCCCCGCGGCGCTGAACGGCATCGTCGGCTTCAAGCCGACAGCCAGCCGCATCCCGCTCGATGGCGCCTTTCCGCTCTCGCCGGTTCTGGATTCGCTCGGGCCGCTCGCCCGGACCGTTGCCGATTGTGCGGCGACCGATGCTGTGATGGCCGGCGAGCAGCCAAGGCCGCTTGTCGCCCGTCCTGTCGCAGATCTTCGTATCGGCATCCCCCGTGGCAGGCTGTTTGAAGACCTCTCCCCCGAAGTCGCCGACGCCTTTGCGGCAAGCCTCGACCGACTGGCCAAAGCGGGTGCCAAGATCGTCGACTGCACCATCGATGACTTGATCGAGAAGCTCGGCCAAGCGACGCGGATCGGCTCGATTGCGGGCCTGGAGGCAAGCCGTATCCACGCCGGATGGCTGGGTGATGCGGCCGTCCCAGTCGACGAAAGGGTCAAGTTCTCGCTTCGCCGCCGCCTTTTGGTGCCCGACGCGACGATCTCGGCCCTGCTGCAAACCCGGCATGCGCTCGCTGCCGCCATGGACGAGCGGCTCTCGCCCTACGATCTCATCGCACTGCCGACGACGCCGATTGCGGCCGTGTCCATCGCAAGCGTCGACACCGACGCGGCGGAATACGACCGCGTGGAGAGCCTGCTGCTGCGCAACTGCCAGGTCGCCAACCAGTTCGATCTCACCGCTATCACCCTGCCGATGCCGGGCCTTGTGCGGCCGGCCGGACTGATGCTGGTTGGGAGAAACGGAACCGATGCGACCGTACTGGCGTCAGCCCTTTCAGCCGAAGCGCTGCTTCAGCAAGCTTGAACGGCGCGCCCGATGGTCATCGAATGAAACACCGGCCTGCAAGCAGGCCGGTTCGGCAGTCGTCGTCGCCCGAAGGATCAGCCAGACCGGTACGCCGATAATCAGCAGCGCTATGACCGTATGCCAGATAGAAAATGTCATGCTTGTGCGCCTCCCCTAGCGCAAGCGATACGTGGCCGCGAACTCTCCCGACATCCGACGCGTCGCCGATTGGAACCCGGTCAGAACAGGACATCCCTGATTCGATTCGCAACCGATGGCGGATTACGTTCGAAAAATAGTTCGTGGAGGAGACGCGCTCCGCTCAATGCATCGTTTCGCCGGAGATCTCGTCACGGAGGATGCGGAAGGCATCTTCAAGCGCGGCGACCAAGACATCGGTCAGTTCGTCGCCGTCATTGTTCGCGAGATAGAGGGCAACCATCTTGTCGGATGGGTCGCGGTAATGCTCGATATCGTTTGACATATCATTGTCCTTCATTCGCCGTGTCACATCCCGGCCATTGAGGTGACTATAGGCGAAGGGACTTGCGTAAAGCTGGATGCATGACATCAGGCGAAGGGCACAGCACGCAGCGTCGCGTTATTCTCCATGCGCTCCCTAACGGGGTCGACCGACAAAGGATAGAGGATAGCGACCTATTTCGCTCGCGCCGGGCGCACGAGCACGCTAGAGCATGTCGCCGACGAACGACGCGGGAATGAGCATGTCGAAGAAAACCAAGAGCGACGAAACCGCGGACGTGCAGCGCCTGAAACTCGATTTTCCCGACATCCATGCGGATCTGATCGCCGGCCGCATCCCGTCGCTGCGCAAGGCGCTTATCGCGGCAGGGCTTAAGGACGAGCGCACGCGCCTCGACAAGCTCAAGAATTCCTGGACCAAGGCAAGCCCCACCGAGCGTGAAACGTTCCTCAAGTGGCTGAGCAGCAATGGCGGCCCGGACGGGCTTGCCCCACACGCTCATATCGATCCGCCGCTCGCAGCGCCCCCCGCGATTGCCAGCGGTCGCTACCTGCTCCCCGAAACGATCGCCGAAATCCGCACGATCATGAATCGCCGCCGGATGCGGGCGAACGACATCATGGCCGAGATGGGATTTGCCGGCGACGACCTGTCCCTCACCCGCGCCCTGTCCAAGGGCGCAAGCCTGCGGCTCTCGGTGATTGCCGCGCTGGAAACCTGGTTGCGCAACAACGCGGCGGAGTGAACCCGCCGGACATCGTCCGCTTTCAACGCGCCCCTCTTCCGCCCGCTGCAACCCGCATTGCCGGCGCGCGACCGTTGCGCGCGTTCAGCAGAAGAAAATTGCAACTTAAACCTGAGCCAATCCTTGAAAGCACGAAAGTGGTGCTTTATGTTATTGCTCATGGCTCAGGGCAACCACACGTCGATCTTGTACTACGATCTCGCGCCGGACGCGGAGGCCAGACGTGCGCTGGAAGAAACCTTCGTTGCCTACGGCGACATGCTGGCGATGCTCGATGAACTCGCCGGCGAAAAGGCGGGCGCCAATCTCGTAACGTTGCATGAACTTGCCTACGAAACGGTCCGGGAGCGCACCGGGCTTCCGGCGCGCATGGTCACGCTTGGACTGCGTGACTTCGCGGCAAACCGCGGACAGCAGGCCAATGCCGAAAGGCTGCCGCTGGACGACAAGCTTTTCGCAATCAAGGGACCGTCGGATCTGACCGTCGCCACCGTGCGTGGTCGCGTCGCGATCCCATACGACGTCGCCGGCTATTCGCCGGGCACTCTGAATATCTTCGCCGCCCAGCTCGTTGCACAGAAAGGCGGCTATCAGATCCACATTGGCGTCACCACGCATTCCGACCGAACGGAGAAGAAAATGATGACGAATGAAGGCATCCTATCCCGTATGGGCCGCTTGATCGCCGGTCTCGCCAATGCCGCCGTCGACAAGGCGGAAGGCAGCAACAAGATCGTGATCGTCGAACAGGCGCTCCGCGAAATCGACGCGGCCGCCGAAGAGGCCCGGGTCGATATCGGCCAGGCACGCGCCGAGGAGTATCGCATCCTCAGCCGCCGCGACGAAATCGGGGCCGATCTCGAAAAGCTGGACGAAAAGATCAGCACCGCCATCTCTGCCGCCCGGGAAGACCTTGCCAAGGCCGGCGTCGCCCGCCAGATCGACCTGGAATCGCAGCTGGCCGCGCTGGACAAGGCGCTCGCCGGCGCCCGCACCGATCTCGAAGAGGGCCAGCAGGCGCTGCAGGCGGTGCTTGCCACCCGCCGCGAGGCCGAGGCGCGGCTCGCCGATCTCAAGCGCAGCATCGCCCAGTTCCCCGAGAGCAAGGTTTCGGGCCTGGCGAAGCCCAGCCCGGTGGACGGTGCCGCCCGCGCCGCTGCCGCCGTCTCCCGCGCCACGGGCGTACCGGGCGGAGAACACGGCAACAGCGCCGAGCTGGACGAACTCGACCGCCTGCATCGCGATCGGGCGATCGAGGCGAGACTGGCCGCACTCAAGGCAAAGCAGCACTGACGCCGATGCTGTTCTTCCTCGCCCCGGAATCCCTACCCTTCGCGGTTGCGGCGGTGATGTTGGCCGCCTTCACCGGCATCGAGCTCCTCTGCCTGCTGCTCGGCTTCTCACTGGGCGAGGCGATCGACAAGGCCTGGCTGGACGACCACAGCGCATTGGGCGGGCTGATGTCCTGGTTCAATGTCGGCGGCGTACCGCTGCTCGTGCTGCTGATGCTTTTCCTCGGCCTCTTCGCGATGATCGGTTTTGTCATCCAGGCGGTGGCCGGGGCCCTGTGGGCGCCGCTGCCTGCCCTTGTCGCGGCGCTACCGGCACTCGCCGTCTCGCTGCCCGCAGTTCGGATGTCGACCCGATGGGTGGCAAAGATCGTGCCGCGTGACGAAAGCTATGCCGTCGATCTCGGCGATTTCGTCGGCCGCAGCGGCGAAGTCACCGTCGGCCCACTGGACCAGGGCCTGCCGGGACGCATCCGCCTCAAGGATCGCCACGGCAACTGGCATGTGCTGCGCGCGCGCGCCGCCCGCAACGAGCAACCGATCGCCATCGGCGCGCAGGTGCTCGTCGTCGACCGCGTTTCCAACATTTTCATTGCGATATCGGCGCCGGCAGAGCTGCTGACGCCGCCCAATCCTTAAAATTCCACGTCTTAAAGTCTCACGGAGCAACCATGTTTTATGAACTCTTGGTGCCGGCCGGCATCGGCATCGTCCTGATCCTCGGCATCGGCTTTGTTCTTGCATCGCTCTATACCCGCTCGAGCCGCGACGAAGCCTATGTGCGCACGGGCCTTGGCGGCCAGAAGGTGGTCCTCGACGGCGGCTCCATCGTGCTGCCGATCTTCCACTCGATCGCCCGCGTCAACCTGAAGACGCTGCGCCTTGAAGTCCGTCGTGGCGAAGGCGACGCGCTGATCACCAAGGACCGCATGCGCGTCGATATCGGCGCGGAATTCTATGTGCGCGTGAAGCCCGACGCTTCCTCGATCGCGCTTGCAGCCCAGACACTCGGCGACCGTACCAACGATGCCGAACAGCTGCGCGTGCTGATCGAGGCCAAGTTCGTAGACGGTCTGCGCTCGGTCGCCGCCACCATGAGCCTCGACGCGCTGCAGGAACAGCGCATGGATTTCGTCAAGGCGGTGCAGGAAGCGGTCGGCGCCGACCTGCAGTCGAACGGTCTCGAACTCGAATCCGTTTCGCTGACCCGTCTCGACCAGACGGATATCAAGCACTTCAACGCCAACAACTTCTTCGACGCGCATGGTCTTGCGGCGCTGACCCGCATTACCGAGGGCCGCAAGAAGGAGCGCAACGAGATCGTGCGCGATACCGAAGTCGCGATCGCCCAGAAGGATCTGGAAGCCCGCCAGCAATCGCTGACGATCGAGCGCACCAAGCGCGAGGCGGAGCTGAACCAGGAACGCGACATCGCCAACAAGTCGGCCGCCACCCGCGCCGAAACCGCGCAGCAGGAACAGGCGGCCAAGCGCGCCGAGGAAGAAGCTCGCATCGCCGCCGAGCAGGCGATCGCCGAACGCGAGGCGCTTGCCAAGCAGGCGCGTGAAAGCGCCAACATCGACGCCACCCGCGCCGTGCAGCAGCGCGACACGGAAGCCCGCCGCGACCTGCAGATCGTTTCGCAGGAAAGCGCCATCGCGGTTGCCAACAAGAGCCGGGAAGAGTCCGAGGCGAAGGCCCAGGCTGAAACCGCCCGTGCGCTCGCCATTGCCGCGGAAGAAAAGGTGGAAACCGCAAAGGCCGTGGAAATCGCTGAACGCGAACGCCAGATCGCCGTCATCGACGCCCGCAAGAACGCCGAAACCGAAGCGACCGCCGTGACCGTCGGCGCCGAAGCCGAAAAGCAGGCGGCCCTCGACCAGGCCGATGCGATCAAGACGCTGGCCACCGCCGAGGCCGACGCCGCGATCATCAAGGCGAAGGGCGTGCTCGAAACCGGCAAGGCCGCAGCCGAGAGCGAGGCGCTGCTCAACGAAGCCCGCAACAAGCTGAGCTCCGCCATCATTGAATTCGAGATCCTGCGCGAACGCATCCGCATCATTCCCGAAGCGCTGGCAGAAGCGGTCAAGCCGATCGAGAAGATCTCCGACATCCGCATCTTCGACACCGGCGGCATGCTCGGCCGCAACGGCGGCGGCGACGGTGCTGCAAACGGCATCGGCCTTGGCGACGGGTTGGCGGGCCAGCTCCTGTCCTACCAGGCCAACAAGCCGATCGTCGACCAACTGCTGAAGGAAGCCGGCTTCAACGGTGAAAATGCCATCTCGTCGCTGCTCGGCAACCTGCAGGCGGCACCGCCGCCGGCGGAGAAATCGCCGAAGAAGTAACGCGAAACCGACGGGATCCCTGGCCTCGCGGCCGGGGATCAGACTATGGGTGCGGGCATCAGGTCAGGCCGGCCCGCGCGTGACCGCAAGCATCCTGCGGCGCTGTCGTCGCGACCCTTAAACCGGCCCTGCGGCCGACGGTCCGCCTTCTTCCCTCCTGCCTCGGCTGCCGGGTCACGGGCCGCTCAACATGCTGGCGCACTAGCGCGCGTGTTCAATGCGCCACGTTCTGCCGTTTCCGCAAGTTGCCGAGAACTGGCCATTTACATCCACAAGTGCTAATATTTTTGGGCCGAAGGTTCCAGAGGAACCCGCCTCGCGGCCGACAATCAGATAAACGCGAATTGCTTGCAGCCAATTGCCGCGCCGTCGGACGACCGCTCCATGAGCGCCGTCGATGTCCGACGACATCAACGTGGAGGAAAAGCCAATGGCCAGCAATCTTGTTTCGTATATCGCGCAGATGCTTACCCCTGACATGATCGCACGCATCGCTTCGGCGCTCGGGCTCGACAGCAGCAAGGTGCAGGGCGCCGTCAGCGCCGCCATTCCCGCGGTGCTGGCGGGACTGACGGGTGTCGCCGCGCAACCGGGCGGGGCGCAGAAGATCGCCGATACCGCCAGTCAACAGGGCGGATCGCTCGACAGTCTCATCGGGATGCTTCAGGGAGGCGATCAGGCGACGCTTAGCCAGAACGGGTCACAGATCATTTCGTCAATCTTCGGGGCAAAGGACGGCAGTGCGCTTGCGAACGCCATCGGCGGGATCTCCGGCATGGACCCGCGGGCGAGCGGTTCGTTGCTGGCGACGCTTGCTCCCCTCGTGCTGGGTGGCCTTGCCCGGCAGAGCGGCGGCGATCTCAGCGCCAATGGCATCGCCGGACTGCTCGCGAGCCAGAAGGACAACATCGCGGCCGCCCTGCCCTCCGGCGCAAGAGAACTGCTTGGCGGAACAGGCTTGCTCGGCGGGCTCGGCGCTTCGGCACAGTCTGCCGCGGCCTCGGCGAGCCAGGTCGCCCGCAGCGCCGCGACAGCGGCTTCGTCCGTCGGTGGAGCCGGTCAGCGCGCAGCCGAGGCGGCGACGCCGTCCGGGTCGCGCAACTGGCTCTACTGGGTGATTGCCGTACTCGCGCTTGCAGCCGTGCTCTTCTATCTGTTCGGCAGACCGAGCGGAGAGGTCGCGCCACAGGCTGGTACGGCGGGGCAAAGCTTGACGGTCGGCGGGGTCGACATCGGCCGGCAGGTCCAGGACAGCATGGCGAGCCTGCAGACAACGCTGACCGGTGTCACGGACGCCGCCTCGGCCACGGCCGCCCTGCCGAAACTGGAGGAGATTTCAGCCGGGCTCGACAAAGTCACGGGCGCCACCGGGCAACTGTCTGCCGAACAGAAGGCAGCCCTTTCCGCGCTCGTCGGGCCGATGATGCCAACACTCAACGGGCTTTTCGACAAGGTGCTTGCGATACCCGGCGCTTCCGACATCGTGAAACCCGCAATCGATGCATTGAAGACCAAGCTCGCCTCACTGGCGACCTGAAGAACCAGCCCCAGCATGAGCTGCCGGCCCTGCATTCCGCACGGACCGTTGGCGATTGTCATCGACGAAACCGGATAGGAAGGAAGACGGCCATGGCCGACAAATCGACATTCACCCCGGAAGAATGGACGCTGCTCCTGGAGAGCGTGATGATGGCCGGCATTGCCGTGACGGCCGCGGAGCCGAGCGGCCTCTGGGGGATGATGAAGGAAGGCATCGCCAACAGCAGCGCACTTCTGCAGGCAAAAGCCGATGCCGCAGCAAGCCCGCTCGTCAAGGCGCTGGTCGCCGACTTCGAAACCTCGGAGGGCCGGACCGCCGCTCGCGATGGGCTGCAGACGAAACTCAAGGGTGCCAAGCCGGAGGACATGAAGGCCAGATGCATTGAAACGCTGAATCAGGCCCGGACACTCGTCGAGACCAAGGCGCAGGGTGATGTCGCAGCCTTCAGCACATGGCTATACCAGATCAGCCAGAAGGTGGCGGAAGCCGCCAAGGAAGGCGGCTTCCTGGGCTTCGGCGGCGTCGCTGTCAGCGATGCGGAGAAGGCCACCTTGTCGGAAATTTCCGCGGCGCTGAAAATCGCCTAGCGCAGCTGCGTTTCGCCGCGGAAGCACGAACGTGCCGTCAGCCCGGCCGCCGACGCCCTTGCCCGGTTCGCAACGGCATCGATGGCTATAGTTCGGCAAACCGCAATCGCTGGCGACAACGCCGCGACAGCGTTGTCAGATGGGTCACCCTTTGACGCGGCGCACGACCCGCGATCGCCATATCAGGGCTATCGAGCCTGCTGGCGATTTTGTTTCCTGGACGCCGAAGTCGAGTTGATAGAGACGCGCGTTTAAACAACGAACCCCGGAAGCTTCCGTGAACCGCCCTGGATCGGGCTGCTTCGCATAGCACATGGTGGTGAGATAGATTATGGCGGAGAGGGTGGGACTCCCGCCTACCTCGCCAAAAAACCCAGAAAACAAGGGATTTCAGGACGCCGCATTGGTCTCGTGTGTACCAATGTTGTGCACGGCGTTCTAACGGTCGAATGCACTGAATGTCAACGTATTTGATGATAGCTGGGCGCAACTACTCAACGAGGCGCTCAAATCATGCAGTATTATGTAGATCAGCTATTTAATGACGTGGGGGATAGCCTTGGATGGTTCGTATTCCATCCAAATGGAGACATTTTCTCCAGCCACGTCAGTGACACGGAAGCGCACAGCGCGGTTAGTTCGCTAAATAGAGGCGAAGCAG
Organism: Ensifer sp. ENS07; assembly: GCF_014852185.1. Taxonomy (NCBI): domain Bacteria; kingdom Pseudomonadati; phylum Pseudomonadota; class Alphaproteobacteria; order Hyphomicrobiales; family Rhizobiaceae; genus Ensifer; species Ensifer sp. ENS07. Next base: position 184,188 of record NZ_JACVBE010000015.1, read on the forward strand.
TGCCCGCACCCGTGGCGGGTGAGGTTCACGTGACTTACCAACTGTTCGACGCTGATGAGTGTATAGGTAGCGCAAGTTTCGACGCATACGGCAACTTCATTCCCGGGACGTATCGGAAGGCCGCGTCGTTGGACGCAAAGTCCCCCAAACCACCTATCTGAGAAGGGCCGAGTCAAGCGTTCGGACTTCCTTGCGCAGGTCGGAGAGCCGATCACTGCCGAAGGTCTAATGGAGGGATGAGCATGCGGGAAATCGACGGCATCAAAGAAGCGATGGCGATACTACAGCCGCACTGGGAAGAGATCGAGAACGATTTTGACCGTCACAATCAACGCTATCTCGAACTGGCGTCGACTGATCACGAGGCAGTCGGCCGCGTGCTGCGGGCACATTTGATTGTCGAGAATTTCATGAACAGCTTCCTGCCGACATACTTCGGGATTGAGGACTACGACGAGCTGCGGCTATCGTTCGCCCAGAAGGCGAAACTGCTTCCGTCCACCAAATCCAGCGCGGCGTTCGTGCGCTCGGGCATCATCCAGCTCAACTCCGTCCGGAACAAGTATGGTCATCGCCTGAATCACACTGTCGAGTTTCACGAAATCGAAGCCATCCTCGAAGTCCTGTCGGTCGCAAGGACTGGTGCGAATTTTGAGACGCCAATAGAAGCTATCGAAGCCTTCGCGCCTGTGGCCTGCGCCTTCCTATCTGTCCCGCCGGCACATCTGCAGGAAGCGTTCATGGAAGCCTTCAGCCATCTTCATTCCTACTCGCCAGAGTAGGCGCACAACGTTTTTGGCTCCGTTCGAGGACGCGCAGGATTTCGGCATTCTTCCGCCACCCCGGCTCGACGGAGACGACGTTTATGCTCCTGCCGTGGCTGCGCCTCGATCCCTGGAAAGACTGATTGCCACCGCCAGCGCATGGATGGCGATAGGGGTCTCGATCTCGGATGAAGATATCGAGGGCGGTCCCGAGCTGAGCTCTTGCGATGCCGCTCTTGAAGCTCAAAGTTGTCTTCCCTGTCAGGCTGCGAGCGCACGATAGAGGGTGGCCCTATGGACACCGAGCAAACGGGCAATAGCGGCAACGGGTTTTCCTTCGCGCTCGATCAATTCCCGAGCATGGGCAATCTGTTCCAGAGTGAGCGACGACGGTGGCCCGAACCTGACGCCTCGTGCCTTCGCGGCTGCGCGGCCAGAGCTGGTCCGCTCAAGGATCAGGCTCCGTTCGAAGTCCGCAATTCCTGCGAAGACGGTCAGGATCATCTTGCCTGCAGGGCTGGTTGTATCTGCCCATGGTTCGGCCAGTGACCGGAGGCCGGCTCCTGCGTCCTTGATCCGTTCAGTGATGCCGAGGAGATCGCTCGTCGATCGTGCGAGGCGATCGAGCCGCGTTACTACGATGACATCGCCGGGTCGAAGGTGATCAAGCATCCTACCGAGTTCCGGGCGGTCCTTCCTTGCGCCAGAAACCTTCTCCTCGAACACGCGGTTGCAGGCAGCTTCGGTCAAAGCCGACCTCTGTTGAGTGAGGTCTTGACCCTGCGTCGAAACGCGAGCGTATCCGATGTTCATAATGGCTCCCTTTGTCGCAAATCATGTCGCGCATATTCTACTACTTGCGACAGACTTGTGCGACACGCCGGCGGCCCGACCTCCCAGAAAGAGATGCATTGTCGCACAACTTAGGAGTTAAGCGACAGGTCCGACAGTGACGCATCACAATCAGACGCCCTTTTCCACGCCATTACAAATCGATCCCCGCCGAAATCGAAGAGTCATCACTGTTATTCAGTGAACATCAGTTGACAACATTACCTTACTCCATTAACTTGGCTTCAAGATGTGATGAGCCAAGCATGGGGAGCGGCTAATGGCCACTTTTGATCCTACGAAATACCAGCAATCCCCCAACGGACCTCTTACGCCGCAGACGATTCAACGCCTTGTGGCCCTGAAGGAGAGGAGCGGAATGGCGTACGCCACGCTGGGTAGCAAACTTGGCATCAGTGGAACATTTTTACATAATCTGATGAACAAAGATGCAAACATTGGCACTCAGCATATTGAACGGATAGCAAATGCCATCGATCTCCTGGAAAACCCAGATCAAGCCGCCGAGGCTCCCGCAAACGCCGTGGGCACGCTCCAGCACAGTTTCCATCTTCGGCCTGGCCTTCAGGTCACGATCGAACTGCCCGACGATCTTACAGAACGCGAAGCCGACCGATTGGCTCGCTTTGTACAGTCTCTCCCTGTCGCCTGATCAGAAAGGAAGAACCATGACCAACCCTGCCGCCGAACGTGTTCTGAAGATGATCGAGACGTGTGTTGATCCAAAGAGCCTCAGGCAAATCGCTGCAAATGCCCGTCAAAAAGGTGAAATGGCCGTGGCACGCGTAGCTGATCTACGTCTCTATGAAATCCTTCCTTCGGAAAAACCGGGCTCGTTCGAGCACGACGTTTGGCGAAGCATCCACGCATTGGAGGGCACACTCACGAACGAACGTGGGAAGACAACGCGCTTGGGACGAACACGCCAAAAGATAGCGCGAGTGGGCGAGCTGGAGACGGTCAAGTCCTTGATCGTTGGCGCGAAAAAGCCCTCGGAGGGTTTCTCCATGCTGATTGAGCGCCAGATGCCCGAACTGACTTTCGAGGCTGTAGCCCTCCGGCACCCGGATAGGTTCGACGATACGATGCTGAACTCCGCAGCAGTAAGGTTGCGATCGGTTGGAATTGAAGTCGATCGACCCTGAAAGCAAACAGGTCACTCGGCGAAATTCCACAAAAGCTATCGCATATTGCGACATAACCTGTGACGCAGCGGAGGTGCGCGACAAGTCACAACGATCATCACGGCATCGACACGACCTTTCGTATCTCAGCCGCCACGTTCGGACCAAACTGCGCGTCGTGGCGGCGGCTTTCGTTGAGATCAACCATGACCGAGGCCATGTTCGGCCATTTCAATCGCCGACCTCCGCCAGCTGCGCGTAGGCCCTTGCCGTCCACCAGGTCAATCAGTTTATCTTGCGCTTCCGGTGACAAAGAGAGCGCATTCGCAGTGTACAAGAATTGCAGGCCCGTCAGCTTGCCAATACCGTCAATGTCCCTATCAGGCTCGAATTCCGGCAGAACCTCGGGGGCACCTTGAAGAAGGTCCAAGTTTAACACTTCGAATTCGCTCCACAGGCCGGTTCCGATCGTATCTGTTACATCAGTAATCCATGGACTGGCCTGGTTGTGAAAAGACAGTATCAGCTCCCGCTTCGCCCGCGTCATCGCCACGTACAATTTGCACGAAGCACGATATGTTTCCTCTTCAGGGACGTCGTGCGCGGGTAGGACACCATGTCTGCAATTCAGAATAATCAGGACATCGAACTCGTAACCCTTGGTCTGTTCGAGATCACAAAACACGAGGGAGTCCGCACTGGGATCGTACCCACCATCCAACGCAGTGACACCACATTTGTCTGCGAAAGATGTCACGTCTCGCCCCGAGAAACCCGCGAAGGCTACGCAGACGGTTTTTGCGCCGGCCTGCATTGCAGATGTCGCGTATGTCCGCGCGTAAGCAATTTCTTCCTCCAGGGTTGAAGCTGCCAGCGCCATTGGCACCGAGCCGCTGAAGTTTGCAAACTTGGGGTCCAATATTTCCAAATCATCGCTATCGAACATGTCGTCGTGCAAATTATTGCTCAATACCTCGTACGCAGCCTTCAAAATCTCACGACTGTTCCTGTAGTTTTTCTGGATACGCTCCCGTGACACATTTCCGAAACCTGCGTCTGACAGGGAGCGGTGCTTCGGAAGGATAGTCTGAGCAATGTCGCCACACAGGAATACGTCGTTCGGTCCGACAGGGACGAGTTTGCGAATGACCCTCAGTTCAGTGGTGCCAAAGTCCTGAGCCTCGTCTACTAATATGTTCGTGTAGGCAGGGTTGATTGCATCGATGTGCCGCGTCAGAGCCGATGTCAGGCCGAGGTAATCAATGACTCCAACGTCCGTCATTTTTTTCTCCCACCCATCCAGCCCCTTCAGAATATCCAAACGACGTTCTGCCGCGATGGGAAACTTCCGTCCTTTGCGCTCGATATCAAGATAAGGGGACCTCGCATCCGACGGAATAGCACTGCGAATCCAGTCAAACTCCTCTCGAAGATACGTTTCTCCGCTAACACTACGTGTCGTCATGGATTTGTGAAGCGGTAGCAGCACCTTCGCCGAGTCGTTGTTCAACCATTGGCGATAGTACTCGCGAAATACGAGGTCTACGTGCTCTCCGGATTTCCAAGTCACATCCACATAGTGTCGGTTGTTGTGGGGTTCAAAATCCTGCAACAGACGCTGGGCGAGTTGGAAAAATGAAGTGACCTCTATCCTGTCCCGTACCGCTTTGTTGGTGCATGCCGCCTCAACTAGCTGGCTTAGCAGACCAGCGAGGCTTCGATTCAGGGTGAGTACAAGTACCTTGGAGCCGTCGTGTTCCGCTAGCCGAAGTGCACGTCTGACAGCAACGCAGGTTTTGCCTGCCCCTGATACACCGGATAGCTGTGAGGCACCTGCATAATCGGCATTGACGACTTTCTCCTGCTCCGGGTGTAGATACAAAAACCATTCCTGCCAGCTGGAACGTTTTTCGAACGCAGCAAGCCAAGCTTCATATTCAGCAGACCCGAGGCGTAGGCGGCGTATATCTTCACCATCCTCCACTTCAAGCATTTCGACGTCACTGACATCCTCGAGCAGCCCGATACGACCCATACTAAGGTCGACGTGCGCCTGCGCACCGTCGTAGTTTCCTGCTAGAAGCAAGTTGAATACTGAATGTATCAACTCTGTTTTCTCAACTGGTATGTCTGGCAGAAGTGCTTCGAGTTCACAGGTTGTGGAGCGCGCATCCAAAGCTTCCAGCTTTCTGGCTATACTACGGCTGAGCCCGTCCAGAACATGATCCATAGCTTCGGTATCGAGCCGCTCGACAAGCGGCTTGTCGTGATGTTCAGCGCGAATCTGGTTCGCGTGAATAACGTCTCCACCAAGGCCAGGCACGAGGACAGCTCGAAGGTCCTTGACCGCCGGCTTCATTCCCTTTTGATTATTTAGCCATCTGTCGACATCTTCGTGGTCGCCGACAAAAAGGAACAGGCATGTTTTTTCGGTCTGTTGAGTAACAAGACGCCATCCATCGCCTAGATCATACTTTACAGCGTTTTCAATACGGGTTTCGCCATGATTGGTAACAGGAAGGCCCAAGAAGGGATTTGCCTCGCGCAGACTACCTAGAACAGCTCTGACTTTAAGAGCCTTTTTTTGCGGCTGGCCGCCGCTAAGGAAAGTTCGGCTAAGTGACTCGTCAAATCTCTTCGTCGTGAAATAGGTAATATTTCCAGGAATGCCTATTCCATTGGCAATGTTTGATGCAATATTCACGCGTCCTCCCAGCAAGATGAATGCTTCAATACGGTCTTGAACAAAGTCCGCTGTCGACAAGAAATATTCTTTTCAACCTTAGCCAATCCTCTCAGAAAAGGGGATTCTCTTGAAAACTTTGCTGCGTTATTCAGCGGCGGCCGCCAGCGTCGGCGTTAGGGTTGCCGTCAAGGCCTTCTTCCATTTTCCGAACTCTTTGGGAAGAATGGCTATAAACTGATCCGGCGACATAACCTCGGGGTCGAAAGTCAGATCAAGCTGGCGTACAACTTTTCCGAATCGAAGAGCGGCACCTGGTCCAGCTCCGGCTACACCCTTTCTTGGTCTTTGGCTCAAGGGGTCGAGATAGAGCTTGTTTGCAGCACGTATAATCGGCTTGCTGCCCAGAACACGTTGCCGGCCTCCAAATTGTTCAAGGATTTCGCCGTGAACGCTCAAGGGATGAGAGACTTCCCGGGGTCGGATGAGCATGAATTTCGCGTCATCACCATGATCGCGAACAAGCTGCCACGGTGTCCTGACGAGGTGGCGATAGTAGGTCTGGAAGTTGCCAGTGAGGATATATCGATACTGCTTGTCAAGTTTCCTGCCTCCTGCTGCATTTGGGGGGCAAAGGAGATCGAACCACAAAAGTGCCAAGGATGACCAAAGATTTATGTCGCCAGAAATTGTCCGACCATTGAGGCTCTTGAGCAATTCAACGAGATACCATCCAAAATCCAAGCGGTCGCTGAAATTGGTTCGCTTAGGCGGGACTACGATCAGAATTTTGTCAGAAGTCTCTGGGCCGTCTAGCAAAGCCACTGGCGCAGCGCCTATCGCTCCATCGTCGAGCCACTGCTGAAACGCGGACAAGCCTTGGTCATTGAGCCTCCGAAGTTCCCAACTCATGCTATACCTCCCCCGCCTTCGCCCTTACTTTCTCAAGGAAAGTTGCACGCGATGAAAAAACCTTAACCGCCTCATCAATCCACTCCGCGCGCTCGTCCTTATCGAGTTCGAACGGACTATCCTCGATACCAAGTTCTTCGTCGCAGAACTTCAACCAGTCCCTCTTCCAATCTGTCTCGTCGTCCTCATCTGGCGGAGTTAGCAAAACGAGTTTTTCGAGAACAATGCGAAAGGCCGCCGGCATTAGCAATCCTCGGACGAGCGGATCGTTGATGATTCTGTCCTCTATTCCGGTTGCCCTGTAATTGAGGACCAAGGCGGGCGGCTCGTTTTCGTCTACTGAGACCCGCCATAACTCCGAGCCCAGATCGTGATAACGAATGGTTAGCAAGCTTCGGCGGCCGTCCCCGTCATCCTTGCTCTTTGGTCGGACGTGCGACGCCAAGGCAGCAAGGAGACCAACAACTCCGTGCGTGTCTACGACCTTCACCCGAAACTGAACATTACCGCCCACATCGATATCGTCGATTATCATCAGCGGTGGGACCGAAAGGTTGCCTACGGTCCCGCATCCGAAGCGCATCAGCGACGAACCGCGATAAGCTTCGATCGCAACCTCAGCGGTCTCGGGGAAACCAAATCCATCAAGCTTCAGTTCTGCCGTCGCACGTGGAGCCGCGCCTGGCGGGGTATCTAGCAGGCGGATATCAATCGCCTCGTGACTTATTCGCTTGCGGTTGGTGAAGTTGATACGTCGTTTTGTTGTGGCCATTACGCAGCCCTCGCATCGACAACAATGTCGCGGTTGGCATCGAAGCCAAGCCCACTTATGACGAAATCAGGCCCAGTAACGGAGGCCACAAGGCTACATGGGCCTTGCGCGACCCAGGTCGCACCCTTCGCATTTATTGCAATGTCACTTTTGGTGAGATCGAAATCGTATTTGCTATGCGCAGTAAACGGATTGCCGACCATTGTATCGTAGGCGACCCTGATTTTGATCCTTTTGGGAAAATCCCATTTTGCGGCACCAGGGCCGGCGATGATCTCAAATCCGCCCAAACAGGGTTTAATCGCAATCGCCTTCTCCCGCGGCACCACATTAACGACAGGCTTGTTAGTACGTTTTCTTGGTCCTGTTGAAGCCCTTGATGCATCGACAAGCGAAAACAGATCAATCAGCGCGTTCTGATCCTCGCGCGCGACCTGCTCTGCAATGAGCGCATGCAGCTCCCTAAGAGAGTAGCGTATTTGCTTTACAACCCCGGTCGAATGCCACCTATCCGCAAGCTTTTCGGCACTCGCAATCCAGTTAGTGTGCGCTGGATTTTCTGCATCCCCGAGGAACTCGGCGACACCTTTATCTGCAGCGACCATTGCGCCATATGCGTGGATGCCACTAAAATAGCGAACTTCTCCTGGCACCGTGATCGAGCCCCGCGCGAACAGGGCGAACGGCTTCTGCCCCTCTGGAACGGCCTGCAGAAAAAGGTCGATGTAGCTGGAAACATCGGCGGCATTGCGGGGCTTCAGACGCACCGGGACCCTAACCTGGACGAGCTTTCCATCACGGTACGCCGCTTTCATCGCTTCCAGCTGGATTGCCTGAAACATCTTTTCGGAAACGCCCCCCACTTCGAGGGACGTCGAGGCAGTTGTTGCCGGCACCCCCGCCAATTGCTTGCTAACCGCCTCGACGAAGGAAAGGGCGATTGACTGACCCTGATGACTTTTCTCGTTCTCCGCGGCAACTTTGTGAAAATTCTTCTGATCAATCAGGATCGCGCCAACCTCTACCGTCAGCTTGCCGGCGAGGATCGGAAAGTAGTAGTTTCGGAGCACCGCCTCGATGAGGGTGGCCTCTGTGATATTGGATTTCACGTAGGGTATGACGATCGACAACCCAGGCTCGAGCTGGCGCTTAACACTGGTGAGCTTTCGAAAAGCGTCAATTTCCAATGCATCCGAAACTGGAAGCTGGATACCACCTGCCCCCCGGTGCTCGAACCAAAAGCCATGGGCAGGATGGCGACTTCCTGAAATCTCGTGATTGAGAAGAACCGCTTGCCCCATCAGCAGTGGTGCAGTGTCTCCTGCTCGGGCGGTCATCCCGAAGAAACTTCGCAACTCGGAACATGATGAATATACGAGCTTGCCTAAACCCCAACGCCCTCCCGAAGCACCGCCCTTTCCAGAGCGGCCGTGCCTGCGCCAGAAGTTCCTGAAGTTGTCGTTGTCGAGCTTGCCGGTCTCCCCAGTTAGCCCTTTCGTACCAAAGTCCTCAATTAGGAGAATTTTCGCAGCCTCGGACGACAACGGCTCCAGCCTGACCCCACATACCTGGAGATGCGGACGCAGGCTATCGAAGCGTCCGCGAAGGTCCGCACTTGCGTTCGCATCAAGCCGATGGACCGAAAAGGAAACCTTCACTGGCGCTGACCCAGAGGCTGCATCAGTCGAGTTCTGGATTACTTCTCTAACCAGAGCCTCAGCCAAGCCGACCTCATCGTTATTGAACTGATCGCGTTGCGTTGGGTCCTGCTCGACAAGCGTTGCCGGAACTTCTTCGAACTGCCATTTCCCCATATTAATCCTCCCCTAGCGTAAATTCCGTCTCGCGCCCGCCGGCCTCGTCGCCGAATCGTCCGCGCGCGCCTTCGATTTCCTTCTGCAGGGCCCGAAAAATCTTCTTTACGTCCTGCTCGCTGAATACGTAGGCGCTTCTGTTGGAAAGATTTCCGATCAGCCGAATGTCCTTGATTGCTCGGTTAACCCTCGCTTCAGCAAGCTCAATAAATTTTTGGCGTCTGTCGCGCATGCATTCTCACATATTTGATTCCTTACACAGAAAGTATCCATGCTCTGCATCATTGTCAACATATGATCATCATTTCTCGTACATTTCTGAAATGTACGCGATTCGTGCGTGCAAGGCCGGAGGCAAGTCGATTTTTCGCTCGCTCAAAATAGGGCTCAAACTGGAAGATGACCCAATGCAATGTCCAACTGGCTGGGGCCAGAGAGCTCCGGGCCGCCATTGAATGACTTCATCTTGGATGATCGGTTGTCGGAGACAGACTGTTGAAAGAAGGCGCAGCCTCTAAGAGAGCCAGCCGACAAATGTTGACCTTACGTGCCAAGTGCCGTCATGTACTTGTACGTGACGCAACCGCTGGGGAATTGTGTCGCTACCTACGCTAAACTTCACAAGCCAACGCATTCATCAGTCGCAATTGTGGCCGATGCCCTAATATCGGCCCGCGTGGTACGAGCGCCAGGTTGGCGAACCCCCCTCACTAGCGCAGCTAGTGGTAGTCGGTCACTACCACTATACTTTTGCCTTCCTTTTTCTTCCGCCGGCAGGCACGATTCAGACATTGTCCTGAGTGCCACCGATGCAAGTCTATGATCGCCAGATCGCCGTCACCAACCAAGGTGACATCTTCCCCGCCAAGCTAAAAGTGATCCGCCTTCCCGGAAGCTGGTACGCAGTCATCTGGGAAAGCCCGGAGCGCTACGCCAGCTTTTCACAGGCCCCCCCGTTCGGCTCCGAAGGGTTTGAGCACGTCTCCGAGCGCGATTTCCTCGATCGCGTGCAACTCGTGGCCAGCTTCAGCCAAGGAATCGATTTCGAGTTCGAGGACGGGATATGATTCATGGCTTTCCAGTTCGTCCACCTCGAGTCTTGGTCGCGGAAAGCTGACAGCAAGGGCAGGTCGAGTCGCTTTGTTTTCGATGAGGCTGCCCGGCATCCATCCGCCTCTCTACACGTCCAGAACCCGAAGCCTCCGACGACGATCTACGGTATGGACGTCGCGAAAGTCCATGCAATGCACGATGCCGCCGTCGAAACGGCGTTGACGCCAGGGCCACGCGGCAAGCTGCGGAGAATCCGTCAGGACCAGAAAACACTTCATACCGTCGTTGCCAGCCACCCTTATACGGTCGAGGAAGTCCATGCCGAGAAATCCAAGTTGGCGGAAGTCCGTCAGTGGGAAAGGCTGACGATCGACTGGCTCAAGAAACAGTACGGCCCAGCTCTTAAATCCGTGATCCGCCATGTCGATGAAAAGCAATGGCACATCCATGCCTATGTCGTGAACAGTCGCGATCGCGAGCTCAAGGCCATCATCTATCATCCTGGCGTCATGGCCAAACGGGCGGTCAAAACAGCTGGCCGCCGGCCCGGTGAAGATGGCAAGACCCTGAACAAAAGAGCTGACATGGCATATCAGGCGGCGATGCGCGAATGGCAGGATTCATATCACGAAGCCGTTGCCATCCCTTGCGGATTGACCCGCCTCGGTCCAGCCCGCCGCCGCCTGACCCGTGCAGAGTGGCACGCCGAGCAGACTCAAGCCAACGCGCTCAAGCGGACCCTCGACAGAGCGGCTGCCGTAGAGGCGCGCGGACAAGCCTACATTGCTCGCACGAAAGCGGAAGCCGCCGCTGTCAAGACGGATGCCGAGAGGGTCCAGGCGGTGGCCGCTCGACTGCAGGGGGTTGGCGGGGCGATCCGCTCGGTTATCGACGGCATACAGGAATCCCGTATCCGCAACCAAGTCCACAGAGAGTTTGCCCGCGATCTCGCCGCCGCGAAGGCTGCTGCGGAGAAAGCAAAGGCCGATGCGGACAGGGAACGCGCATCCCGGCGCGGGGCAGAGCGCAAGGCCGCCGAACAGCGCCATGCTTTGCGCCAACAGGCTCAACGTCTGGCCGCTGCACAGCAGGAAATTCGCAATCTGTCACGGGCGCTCGCCGCCGCGCTGGACGAGCAGACACCAACACCGGGAGGGATGACGCCATGACGACGACTGGCGAAGAGATTTTTTGGCAGAATGCCACTGGCATCCTCCGCGATATCGGAATGCTCCACCTCGATCCGGCGCATGGGGCGGCGGTGGACGTCGTGCGGTGGTGCCTGCTGGTTCGCGGGCGACCGACACACAACCGGCAGAGCTTTTTGGAGACGGAGTCTCAGCAACTTCTCGCGTACCTGGAGCAGCTTGCGACGTCGGGCGACGCCGCGGGCTGGCGCACGCTGGAAGAGCGTATCCGGCTCCGTGCGGAATTGCTTCGCGAAACGGACATGCAGCCGTGCGCGAAACCGTGGCTCGCGGCGTTGTGGCACACGCTGCCGGAGTTGGCCGCCATCGGCCAGACGATCCTTGACGGGGCGGACGAACCCAGGAGCGTGGCGGATTTCGAAGTCGCGCCTGCGTCCGCCGACGCCGACGCGAATTCCGGCGGAGGCGACGGCGGCAACGGCGGCGGCGACAAAGGGAGCGCGGGGAAGGCCGGATCGGCGGGAACCACGGCGAAGCCGATGCCCCCACGAAGATTGGACCTGTCAGTTGTCCTCGTTGTCCTGACCGAGGCCGAAAAAAAGACGCTCGGGCTCGACAAGCGCAGTTCGGACGCCGACGCGAAAAAGGATGCCGCGCCCGAGGGCCCGGAGGGAACGAACGGTCCAACCGGTCCCCAAATGCCAGGAGGCCCGAAATGATCGATCTACTCGCGGAACCACCATCAACGGACATTGCATGGCGGATCGTCAATACCGTGCTTCCGAGCGAAGCGACGACGATGTACGGCCGCGTGCTTCAGGTCTTCACATCGACCCTCTTCTTCCTCGGCGGGCTCGCCGTCGCGTTCCAGACCGTGCAGGGCATTGTTGCCTCGGCCCGCACAGGTCGGGTGCTCGGCGAACGGTGGCACCAGATTTGGGTGCCCCTGCGCATTGTCCTCGGCCTCGGCCTGCTCGCCCCAATGCCAGAGACGGGATTCTCCAGCGTCCACTACATCCTCCGCGACGTTATCGCGCGGGCGGGGATCAATCTCGGCAACGACATTTCCAACACTGGCATCACCGCCGTCGTTAAGGACGGTGTCACCATAACGCCGGCGTCCTCGAACGGATCGAGCATCGCCATGATGGTGCTGCAGCACGAAGTCTGCGCGGCGGTCTACAATCAGGCCGGCAGTCTTTGGGGATGGGAGGCGCGCCTGCCCGATCCAGAGGGGGCGTTATCAGGACTGGGCGTCCCTGGATACGAAAAGCGTATCACCTGGGCTTATGGCCCGACGTGCGGCCATTTCTCGGTTAACGCCCTCGACGATCGCCCGTCATTCTCAAAGGCACGGCGCGAGGCGACAAAGTCGTTCGTGGTTGCCTTCCGGGTGGAGGCAGGTCGATATGCGCGCCTTGCCGCCGAAACCTCCGGTCTGTCCTCAGCGGGTGCGGTGGCGAATGCCGTCTCGTCTACCGCCCTGTCACCCGATCTTGTCCAGAACATCCGCTCCATGGGCGCGGCCTACGACCGCGCGTTAACGGCTGCGGCGAAGGAGGAGGCCAAAACCGTTGCGGCCGGTTCCCGCGATACGCTTCTCGATGATGCCCGTAGTCAGGGATTTCTGACGCTTGGGATGTACTGGAGAACACTGGCGCAGGTCTCCGACATCACGACGTCCATGACCAACGAGCGGCCCGAGGATACCCCGCCCCGGGCGGACGGAGATTTCGGCGAAGCGATAGAGAAGGCATTCGCCGCACTTCGGTTGCAGGTGTCGGGGGAAACCGAACGCCAAGCTTTGAGCGCCAACGATTTCGCATCGGCCGGCGACGAGACCGCCGACCTCGCAACGAAAATCATCGCGCCGATCTCCCGTTCGGTCATCGAATGGGCGGCGACCCCCGCCGACGATGGACAACCTCGCGACGAGATGGGCGCACTGATCTCCTCCGGGCATGCGATGCTGGCCGGCGTATCCGCGACCATCGCCGCAGGCGGCGTCATTGCAGGCGTCGCGGGCAACAAGGTCCTGGAATTCTTCGGGGCATCGGCAGTCAACTATTTCCTGGACTGGTCGAAGTTCGTCATCATCCCCGTGTGGATCATCGGGGCCTTGCGGGCCTACGTCATCCCGTTCATGCCATTCCTGTTCATGATCGCGTCGGGCGTTGCCCTGTTATCCGCCCTGATGGAAGCGATGATCGCCCTGCCTGTCTGGTGCCTTCGGTGGCTTAAAATGGACGGCAGCGACGAGTTCGCAGGAGACAGCGTCAGGCTCGGATTGCTTGCTGCGGTCAACATCTTTCTTCGGCCTGCACTGGCCGCTCTCGCGGTCTTCGCGGCCTATGGTGCGTTCAACCCTGTGCTCGGAATGATTGATCGTCTTTGGGCGACGGCGTTCCTCGCCCAGTCGGGCGGCCATGTCGTCGGGCTTCCAGGCTATCTGCTTCTGACCCTCATGCAGACATATATGGTCTGGTTCGTCTGCCTCAAAACCTATGGCCAGATATGGGCTCTTCCCGACCGCGTACTGAACTGGCTGGGTCAAGGCACTTCGTATGGAGAGTCAGGGCTCGTCTCCGGTGCATTCGGCGGAATGCTGGCTGTTGCCGGACGCGGCATGTTGCCCAAGACTGGTATCGGAACGCTCGTGACTGGAGGAAAATCGAAATGAAGCAACTCATGATCGGGACGGTGGGCGGACTTGCGCTGGCAGTGGCATGCGGACTGGCGGGACTGCCGCACATGTCTGCCTCGATCGTCACCTTGACCGCGTTTTGCGCGGTTCCGGCGCTTCTCGTCCTGGCGCTCGATTACCTGTCTTGCGGAAGGGTACAACGCTAAGGTGGCCAGGTATCGCCGCCGCACCCTGTCGGCAAGCTTGCCGCGAAGCGCGCACTGATGCTCCCGAGAGATGTTGTTAACGATTTCTTGCAGGTCTGTTTTTATTGCTGGATGTGCTGGCCACTGCCATGAACGGTGACCAATCATCTGATCGGAGCTGATCCGTTCGAAAAAATTGCTGGTGAGATATTGCCGTTAAGGTCTGTTTAAGACTTTCGCGATAGAAGACCCGTGTTCCGCCATCCAGGCGGCAAAAGGGGTCTGACAGATGGATTTGATCTTCTTCGAAATATGACCGGAGTCGAGTTGCCTCATTGGGGGGCAACAGATGAAAGGGGTAGACTATTCGAAGGAGCAAGGCATGGAAGCGTCCATCATCGCAGCATTTTCTGCTGCAAAGAACACCCTCACTTCGCTGAACATCGCACCGAACATCCAGCTGCTGATCCACCGCCAGGTGGATAAGGTGCACGTGATGATCGGCCAGACTGACGAAGACAAAACCCTTCTCGATCGGGTGTACGTTCGTCCCGGATGCGCAATGAATGCGATCAAGCGCGTTTCGGAGCGCCTGGGCATTTTGTTGGACGCGGACCCGGAGGAGGCAACGGCCCGTCTCGAAGACGAAGTGCCGCGCCAAGAGACTGATGAGTCTCACGGAGAGGCAATGGTGTTGCCCCTCGTGGAGTCGACTGAACCAGCCCCCCAGGTTGCGTATCTGGCTTCTGTAGGTGGCTCCATCTGGCGTCCGGTGACCAAGATCGTCAAGCAGGAGTCCGAATTTGGCAGCGGCGATGCTGCCATCCTGGTGTCCGTGTATCCTCCGGCGGACAACCACTGCGATGTTGAGGTCGAATGGGAGGGGCGCATCCTGAAATACAGCATCGAAGGGGAGCGTGAGGCGAAAATGTATGGCCGTAAGGTTGCCGAACTCATCCTCGACGGGATCGCGTGAATCACCAATTGCACAAGGGAGCGGCGATCGCGCCGCTCTCTCCCTATCGCCGTTTGGCCCTATCGTTGCTCTTGCAGATCAGGCAGCATCCGCCAGCGCCGTCGGCTTGGGAGCGGTCGTGGCTTGCCCAGCCTGCTGTGTTGCCTTGAATCGCGATTTCTTCGACGCCTCGAATTCGGCGAGGAGAACGAGAGCCCTCCGGAGATCGCTCCTCGTATTCTTCGGCAGCGTGCCGAAACTGACCACGGCATCAAGGTCCGCAAGCTCCCTCGCTGAGTCCGCATATGTCCGTCCGCCGAGGAGACGCCTCGCCCTAGTTGCGCTCGCCTTTATGTTCCGTGCGATCGCCCGTCGGTGTCCGTTGCACTCAAGCCAATCGAGAAACCTGCCCTCGATCGCCGGTACGGTCTGTCCCACGTCACGGGCCAGGATGACTTCACCGACCGCTTTCGCCAACGGGGCCGGAACAGCGTTGGCAATCATCTGCAAAATGTCTCGTTGCGTGCGGGCGATCCATTGCCAGTCTGCTGGAAAGCCCTGAATGCGGGATGCCTGTTCTCTGGTGAGGGTGGCAGTCAATGCGGCCGGTGCCGGATCGTCCGGATGCGGATTGCCCAAATATTTCGGGGCCGGACGCTCCCAGGAGGTCCTTGTGACAGTCGGAAATGGTTCGTCGATCGACCTGACGCCGCGTCCACCACGCATGGGGCGCGAATACACATATCCGTTTTCGATCAGAGCAATGTCGGCAGCGTGGTGATGCCATGTTGCGGGAACAGGTCTGATCGACCGCTCGCGGGTCGTAGGAGCCGATTCGCCTAGTGAATAGTGCGACGGTCGGGCGGCCGACGTGGCGGGAAAGTACAGGGGGCTTTTGATTACCAGACCAAACATGTCCCGCAACGTCATCGGACGGGAAGATGCCGCGCCTGCAACAGCGGACTGCAGGAAACCGTCACGCTCGCCAAGACGCGCTACCACGATTAATCGACGTCTGTTCTGTGGGACGCCATAAAGGCTCGCGTTCAGGCGCGATTCCGACAGACCATAACCGGCGCGTTTGAGCATTGCCCGGGCATCGTTCCAGGCCTGCGATTTCGAGGCCTGTATGACGTTTTCCATGACGATCCATTCAGGGCGGACAGCTGCCGCGATGATGGCGAAGGCAACCGTCATGCTCGCGTTCTCGCCCTCCTGACGTCGGCCGGCCAGGGAATAGTCCTGACACGGCGGACCGCCGCAGATCATGTCCGGTGCAAGACGAGCAATCGTCGGAATGATGGAAAGGAGGTTCTTGAGGTCCGCGACCTCTGCATGGGGGCCGATGTTGTGGCGATAGTTTTCCACCGCCACTGGCCACGCATCGTATGCCCGGATGACCTCGATACCCGCATCGATCAGGCCACGGGACATGCCGCCCGCGCCACAAAACAATTCCACTGCCCGCACTGAAAACCCTGCTGGAAACGTCATGTACCTGTACATGACGGAAATGGCATGCCGCCGGTTACGAAAATGCGAACAGGAATGGTTTGATTTCAGTCCGTATTCATGCCCCATTCGCGCCGCCGCTCGCTCTCCTCGATCGCCTGGATCAGATTCCACGCTTGCTCAAGGTGATGCTGGGCTTGGCTGAGTTCGTGGCAAACGGATTGCCCGGCAGTGGTACCGAGGTTGTCAAATCCGACGGCGGCTGCGCGGATGTCGCTACGAAGCCTCTTGTATTTCGCAGCATTGAGAGGGAAATCATTGGTCGGGATGTCGGCAAATCGACGAGCTTTTGTCATGCTCCTTCCTTTCTCTTGTGTTCCCAGCGGCTCAAGGTCTCTTCTACCCAAGCGTCAATCGCGCAATCATCGATTACGGCCATGGCGACATCGTCTTCCGTCAGCCATTTCTCCTTGCGATATTCCAGGTTGAAATCCCGCACGATGCGCCGCTGGGAAGCATCAAGCCTCTGCCATGCTCCCTTTTGATCGCCTGCAAAGCCAGGGTTGGTCTTTTCCAGAGCATCGAGAGCGAGACCGATCGTCATCCGCTCCGTTGTTGATCCTGGCAGGCCGCCAACATCGATCTCGCCCCGCGTAACCTGTCCTATTTTTTCGAGGATTCTCATGCGCTCGCCCTCTCGCCAAAAACGTCCAGGACCGTCCAGGCAATGCAGCGTTCAAGGTCGCCTGCTTCCATCATCACATCAAAACCGGCTCCAGCCGATCCGGACATCAGCTTGACGGCAAGCCACGGCGAGCACGTGGGCTTCATCATATTCGGTTGATAGAGTTTGCGGATCACATCCCACTGCGCACCATCGCCCTCCTGTGTCCAGGCCATATAGCTGGAAGCGATCCAGAGCCCACCATGGTTGAGCGCGAAGCCGACCGATCCAGGGGCTGCTCCATGGATCATCTGGATATCCCAGCCGGCGACCTCGCCTTTGCCTCCTCTGACAATCGGGGAAAGAACGTCCACTACATCTCGGTGGACTTCGCTTCTCGGGCTGTTACGAATGTGCCCGGTGTCGAGCGTCAGGTGTGCAATAGTTCTCATCGTACCTTACCTTCCAGTTCTCTTTGTACGAGGCTGGGACGACCTCGCGGATCGTTGTTTCCCGCAGTACCGCATGGATTTTTGAGTGCCGCCAGCGTTCCGGGAGGCAGGTCCACGCACAGCCTCTCTGCACGGCTTCGGCGCACTCGCCGACGGGCGTTATTCGAGGATTCCGTGAACAGCATTACGTCATTGCCTCCTCGAGCTTCGATGCAGCTTCGACGACATCCGATTGGACCTCTTCGAGAATGTTCACGGCCTCTTCCAGGGCCTCGATCACCGCATCGGCCGCTTCTCCGCGCGCGCCTCCGCCGATGCCGTCTGGCATCGCATCACGGTATTCCTGTTCCTCGTCCTTTAGCGCCTCGATGTCGTATCGCAGCTCTTGGATCACAGGCTCCAACGGCTGAAGCTGGTTCAGCAATTTCTGGAGGCTTTTCCTTCTGGTCTGATTCATCGTTCTTCTCTTTCTGGTCCTCGGTTTGGGAGTCGTCCCGGAGGGCGCGAAACCAGCCTGTAGGCATGGCTCCGCCGCGCGCCGACGCACGTTATCCGTTGATTTAGTTTCCGTTTTTCAGGAGTTCATGTGATGTGGAGAAGTGCGTTTGTGACTGTCCACATACAAAGTGTTGGAGCATTCCAACGGCCGCACAAGAGGAAAATGCGTCGGCGGCGAAGATTTCAGCCGTAGACTCGCCAGTCCTTCGACGTCCAGTTTTCGAACGCGTGCTCCACCTGGGCCAGCGCCTTGCCCATGTCGCCAGCGATACCGCTCGCGATGACGCGTCGGCCTTTCCGGACGAACCATGCAGCACTGCGCATGTCGGGCAGGTGACCAGCATACAGGCTGTATGTCGCGTTTGCTCGACGAACCTGGCACTGGGCACTCCTGGCTTTCTCATTCCATGGATAGTCACTCATGTGCATTCCATTTCTACATCCAGTTGCATTTGCAATCTCGGGAGTGAGGAACAATTGCTTACCTGTCGTCCCTTCGACAAAGCAACATATAAGAAACGATACGCTCTGCGTCAATACTGTAACTTATTGTTTTAATTAAAGAACTCGTTGCATTAGCACCACTCCCCGAGTTCTCGAATTAAACCTGTATACGAGTTCTTGAATTTCGATATCGAGTTCTTGAATTAATTCAAGGTTGCATTTCGCAACGTGCTCCTGACCAGCTTGGCCGCGATGAGAAGTGGCACGATGATGCAGAGAACGAGACTGCCGACTTCGACCGCCGCAGGGGCTTTGATCGCCAATGTGTACAGGACCACGAAGACGAACATGGCGATGGGAAGGATCAGGATACGCAGGAGAAGCATTGTGATTTCCTTCAATGCGGGAATGTGAGTTTTCAGATGTGCTGAAGCGGCGGAACGCCTGGATGCCGTCACGTTCAATCTCGTCGCGCATCGCGGCGGCCGCCCCGGGTAGACGGGAACGACGGATCAAAAGACGGGCGGAGGTTCCTTTTTCGATCTTGTAAGTCGATGCCAGGTATGCGTTGAGGCGGCCGGCCGCGTCCCGATCGGCGAACTCTTCAACCAGAAGATTAAATGTCACCCCTTGAAAAGTTGTGCTCGTGATTGCCATCTGAACCTCGATTGATCACTGTTTTCGTTGACATATTTATAGCACGTCGGGGCGATGGAGCCCAGTGATGACGCGGCAGGGTTGTAATGTGCCGGAGGGAAACCTAACTGGATTGCTAGGATTTTAGAGATGCGAAAGTGAGGGCTTGTTCCCTGTTCGATGTGGGCCACAGGCCAGGTCGAACCAGCGCGTAGCGCGGCCTTCTGATGTGTTCCCCGTCCCGATAGCTCCATGATCGCCATCGCTCACAACGGCAGTCATCCGAAGGGCCGTAACGGAGTGCAGGACACCCAGGGGCGTTGACGGAGTGGGAACGGTGGCAGGCTTGGCGCTGAAGGTGGGGAAAGGGATTCAGGGTAGTTAGACCGATTCGAAAAGCCAAGTGTGCTGTATGGGCGCGTATACGGCCCCGTACAGCATACTTGAGCCTCAAGTGGCCCCATGGGCCATCCCGGCGCGGAACCGCGCCTTACGATGAAGAAGAGCATATCGGAGCGGCCAACATAGTGGTCCTCGATATCGAGGAGGCCGCGGGAATTCGCGCATGCGATTTCGGAATCAACGTCCGCCGCAGGAGCGTCAGCATAGCGACCCGGAACGGGTGACGCGGGACCGACTGACGCCGAAATTGCATTCCATTCAATCTGTCAGGCTACCCGGACATCACCGATGAATTCTTCTAGGGTCATCAGATGCGGACGCACGGTTTCCGGATACTCGGCCTTGTCGCTGAAGCGCCAACAGCGGACATCAACCGCCGAAAGCGTTGCACGTTCCCCGGATTGTACGGTGACAGAAGACTACCTCTCGAGCTTCGCGATAACCCCCATCCCCTGATCTGCGGTGGCAGGAAATATCCGAAGAAGCTGGCCTTTCCCGAAGCTTGGAAGCTTTTGAAGATTGCTATTGCGCCCCATGTCAGGCGTGTAGACGTGATACTCCAAGTTCTCCGTGTCGAGGTAGGCGCGAATGTCGGCCCGATCGAGCACCCAAATCGGCTGCTTCCCGGCACTCATTTTGTCGACGACGAACGCGACACTACCCAATGTAAATGCCGACATGTATTTCGTACCTTTCGCATCGCGTTGTGAGGGGTGTGGGCGAACGTCGGGACGGGCCGTGATCCTCGCCAGCATTGCGTCACGGATTGGATTGCTGGGAATGGGTCTTGTTGCCACCTTTGAAGAACTCTGGTCCGTCTGAACATTGGAGCTTTCAGCAGGTCCGGGTTCAACGATCGTGTCCAGGCTCTCGAGGGCCGCTTCGATAGTGATCGAACGCCGAACTGGTAGGTCGACCGTGACTTGCCACGCGGGGTGGCGCTCGGCGCGCAGAACGACTTCTGCAGACGCCCGGGCATCCTCCCCGGCGTCGTGGTGGGCAAATTGTAGGCCGAGATGTTGCTTCAGCGAGGAAAGGCCGTGACCGCCATTCCCTTTGAACTCGGGCCAGGCAAGACGGGCAACTTGAACGCTGTCACGCCACTCCCAGGTCGGCTGACCGGAACCGCTTTTGGTGCAAGCGGCCGCAATGGCGGACTGATCGAAACCGGAATGCTGATAGACGACATGTCCGCCCAAGGCCTTTGAGAGAAGCGGAAACACTTGGTCAAACGTCGGAGCTCCTGTGACGGTTGGTGCCGTAATGCCGTGAATTCTGGTGCAGGACCAATCGTCGGTCTTTGGATCGACATAGGTCGTCCAGGTCTCGATCGAGTTATCTGGCCGGACACACGCCACGCCGATCTGGCAGATACTCGACCTGTCGGCATTGGCCGTTTCGACGTCCAGCGCGAAGAAACGGAATTCGCCTGTGGGGAAAGGCGTGGGAACAGTCCAGCCGATCAAAGGAGCCGGGGTCGGGGACGTGATCTTGCTGCTGAGGTAGCGAAGGCGCTGACGCTCGATGGCTTCCAGTTGCTTTCTACCCCAGCCCAGCCGCTCGAGGGTCGCATCCACCAGTTCCGTAGGTTCACCGTAGACTTCGGTGGCGCGCCCGTTCCATGCGATCGCCTCGGAAGGTGCGAGGGAAAGGACCGCGCGCTCCAGACCGGCGATGTCGAGATGGTCCGGCACCGCGACCCAGACGGCGCGGCAATGGTCGGCGACGAAGGCGTTGCGCAGTTCCTTGGCGATGGTGCCGTCGGCGGCTGTCTATAGCGCGGCGATCAGGATGAGACGGCGGCGACAATCTGGATGAGACTCTTATGTCGCGGTCGGGATGAAAGTATCATGCTGATTGTCGCTGGCAAGAGTCTCGTCGTGTTCTGATTGCCGCTCCGCGACAATCTGGGAAGCACTTTTA
>NZ_JACVBE010000016.1:0-183912 GCF_014852185.1 Ensifer sp. ENS07
GGTGGTTCTGGCGGGGTGGCTGCACCCGTTCCCATTCCGAACACGGCCGTGAAACGCCCCAGCGCCGATGGTACTTCGTCTTAAGACGCGGGAGAGTAGGTCGCTGCCAGGTCTGCAAAGCGCAAGATAAAATCCGGAAATCTTCTCGACACAAAACTCGGCCAAGCCGAAACGCAAGGGCCGCCACCAAGCGGCCTTTTTGCGTAGGTAAAATCGAAACACACAACGGGATTTTGCTTCGCAAAACCCGGACCGGAAAAAGCATAAACCGCCAAGCGGTTTACGCTACCGCGCCAAATCCCACAGGGATTTGCGCTGGACGCGGGGTGGAGCAGCCCGGTAGCTCGTCAGGCTCATAACCTGAAGGCCGCAGGTTCAAATCCTGCCCCCGCAACCAAATCAAAAAAAAAGCCCGCATGGAGAAATCCAGCGGGCTTTTTGGCGTTTAAACCGCAGGGAACAAGCGCAAACAAAGCTAAGCGGACAGATGTAAGGGGGGCGCGGCGTTAAGCTTCTGGCCTATGGCACGCTTTGCGGCGGCTTCCTGTCGGAGAAGTGGCTCGGTCAGCCGGAGCCCGCATCGATCCCCGACTGGAGCCGCTCAAAATACAAACGCTTCATCGATACGGCCGGCGGATGGAGAGTCTATCAGGGTATACTGCGGGCGGCATCCACGATCGCCCGCAAGCATGGCGTTTCGATCTCCAACGTGGCCAGCCGCTGGGTTCTCGAACATCCGGCCGTTGCTGCGACAATCATCGGGGCACGGCTCGGTGAAAACGAGCATCGCGACGACAACCTGAAGGTCTTTACCTTCGAACTGGATGCGGGTGATCGAGATCTGCTCGACAACGCCTTTGCCGAAGCCACACCCATTCCCGGCGATTGCGGCGATGAGTATCGCAAGCCGCCCTTCCTGACAGCATCCGGCGACCTCAGTCATCACCTCGATGCGATCCCGTCCGTTTACAAGGCAGTTCCCGTGCCGGGGCGCGAGGATCGCCTGCGTGTTTCCTCCGGCAGCATCTGGGAACCGCTTGCCGGTTACAGCCGGGCCGTGCGCGTCGGTGACCGGATCCTGGTATCGGGCACGACGGCGACGCACGGCAGTAACCGTTGTGTGGCACCCGGCGATCCGGGCGCGCAGGCGACCTATATTCTCGACAAGATCGCCGCATCCATCTCCGCGCTAGGCGGAAAGATGGAGGATGTCGTCCGCACGCGCATCTATCTCAAGGATGCATCACAGTGGGAGCCTGTCTCGCGTGCCCATGGCCGCTTCTTCTCCGAGGCCTTGCCGGCGAACACCTTGATCGAGGCCGGTGCGCTTGTCGGCGAGTATGAAGTCGAGATTGAAGCGGAAGCCGTGGTTTAGGTTTTTCTTGCGGGCGGCATGAGAGCGGCGCCGCCTGTCAATCTAGGGCCTCACTGACGCGACCGATTTGGTGTCCGCGATCAGGTTCGAGCGCTTGCGGCTCTGATACTGTCCTTGGCTGGCCTCCACGACAGAGCCGCGCTCCATGATCGTCTGGCCGCGGACGAGCACTCGTACCGGCCATCCCTGAATCTCCTGTCCTTCATAGGGCGTGTAGTCGGCGCCGTGTTGGAGGATCTGGTTGGTCAGGGTCACGCGCTCCTGCGGATCCCAGAGCGCGATGTCGGCGTCTGAGCCGATCGCGATTGTACCTTTCTGCGGATACATCCCGTAGAGCTTGGCGTGGTTGGTCGATGTAACCGCGACGAAGCGATTGATATCGATCCGGCCCTTCATCACCCCTTCGGAAAACAGGATCGGCAGGCGGGTTGCCACACCCGGAATGCCGTTCGGGATCCAGCGAAAATGGCGCTTGCCCTTCTCGTTCAGCTTGCCTTCCGGATCGTCGAAGCGGAAGGGGCAGTGGTCGGAGGAGAAGAGGTCGAAGACGCCCTGCTCGATCCCCTCCCAGCACGCATCCTGGCTTGCCTTGTCGCGCGGCGGCGGCGAGCAGACATATTTCGCCCCATCCAGACCTCCGAGGTCGAGATCATCTGCCGTCAGCATCAGATATTGCGGGCAGGTCTCGCCGGCGATCTTCTGGCCACGCTGGCGCGCGCGGCGGATTTCCTCCATCGCCTCGCGGTTAGAGACATGGACGATAACCAGCGGCACATCGACGATTTCGGCGAACGAGAGGGCGCGATGCGTTGCTTCGCGTTCTGCCGCGACCGGCCGGGTCGTGGCATGATATTTCGGCGCGAGTTTCCCCTCTTCTTCATGCCGGCCGATCAGGTAGCGGATGGCGTCTTCGTTTTCGCAATGGACCATGACCAGCGCGCCGGTGCGACGCGCGGTATCGAGGGTTGCCAGGATCTCGTCGTCCCGCAGGCGAAGTCCCTCATAGGTCATGAAGACCTTGAGAGAGGTGTAGCCGTCTTCGACGAGAGCCGGCAGTTCCTGGCCGAGCACTTCCGCCATCGGATCAGTGATCACGAGGTGGAAGGAAACGTCGACATGGCATTTTCCGTCGGCCTTGGCGTGGTAGATCTTCAACGCTTCACGCAGGGACTGCCCCTTTTCCTGCATGCAGAAGGCGAGCACCGTGCTGTTGCCCCCGATCGCCGCGGACCGCGTGCCGCTGTCGAAGTCATCCGCCATGACGATCCCGTCGCCCGAGGGCTGGTCGAGATGCACATGGCTGTCGATGCCGCCGGGCAGCACGAAGAGGCCGGAAGCGTCGATGACCTCATCGGCTTCCGTCAGCTCTGCCGCCAGCGCCACGATCCGGCCGTCCCTGATGCCGACATCGCTCACAAATGTGTCGCTTGCCGTTACCACCGTTCCGTTGCGGATCACCGTATCGAAGCGCATCAGTCAGTCCTTTTCGTTGATTTTCAGCTTGCCTTGGCAAGTCCCGCCTCACCGGCGAGGATGGTGTCGAGGGCCGCGGTGAAGCGATCGACTTCCTCGATCGTGTTGTAATGCACCATCGAGACACGCAGCATGCCGCCATGGTCGGTCAGTCCAAGATATTCAGCAAGCCGACGTGAGTGGAAGTCTCCAAAGCGCATGGCGATCTTCTCGGCGTCCATGGCCTTGCAGAGGTCTGCCGCCTCGCGTCCATCGAAGCGGAAGGCAATGGTGGGCACACGTTGGCTGTCGGGGTTCGCCGACTGCCCGATGATCCGGCAGTCGTTGCGCGAACGAAGATAGGTCAGAAGCCGCTCGGTGAGCGCGTCTTCCTGAGCGGTGATCGCGCCATAGGCAGCTTCGATCTTCTGCCTGACAGTTCCGGTTTCGCCGGCCTGTTCGCCGAGTGAAACGAGATAGTCGACGATGCCACAGGTCGAATAGGCGAGTTCGTAATTGGGATTGCCCGGCTCCAGTTTGCCCGGCACTTTGTCCCGGCCGTAGAAGTAGTGGTAGAGCGTGTCGAGCTCGAGCAGCAGGTCGTATTTGCCGTACATCAGCGCGTAATGCGGACCATAGGTCTTGTAGAGGCTGAAGACGTAATAGTCGACGTCGAAGGCCTGCACGTCGACCGCCCGGTGCGGGGCATAGGCGACGGCATCAACGCAGATCTTGGCGCCACGGGCATGGACGAAATCGGCGATCTCGCGGATCGGATTGATGGAGCCGAGGATGTTCGAGCAATGAGTCACACAGACGAGCTTCGTGCGCTCGCTCATCAAGGGGGCGAGATCGGCGAGGTCGAGTGACAAAGTTTCCTTGTTCAGCGGCCAGATCTTCAAGATGACGCCGCGTTCCTGCAACCGGTCCCAGGGACCGATGTTGGATTCGTGATCCGATACAGTGATGATGATCTCGTCGCCGGCCGTCAGCTGGCTGTGCATGGCGCGGGCGAGGTTTTGCAGCAGTGCGGTGGTCGAGTTGCCGAAAACGATCTCTTCCGGACGCTGTGCATGCACGAGATGCATGGCGGCGGTCCGCGCCTCGTAGAGGGCTGCCGCCGCGGCCTGCGAGACTTCGTAGGAACCGCCGAGCTGGACGTTCTTCTCATAGAGGAAGGTGTTGATCCGCTCGACGGCAATTTTGAGGATCTGGGAGCCTCCCGCATTGTCGAAGAAGGTCCAGCCGCGGGCCAGGCCCGGGAACTGGCTGCGCACATAGTCGAGATCGAGCGACTTGGTGGAAGGTGTTGCCATTGCGGGTGTCCTCCGATGTTTTTTCTTGTTTAATGGTTGAGGACTGCGCGGAGGAAACCGCGCGTCCGCTCATGCTTGGGGGCGTCGAAGATGTCTGCCGGGGTGCCGCTTTCGATCAGCCTTCCGCCATCCATGAAGATCACCCGGTCAGCGACCTGGCGGGCAAAGCCCATTTCATGGGTGACCACGACCATGGTGACGCCTGATCCGGCAAGCTTGCGCATGACATCAAGCACTTCGCCGACCATTTCTGGATCAAGCGCCGAGGTCGGCTCGTCGAAGAGCAGGACGCGCGGCTCCATGGCCAGCGCCCTGGCGATCGCCACGCGCTGCTGCTGGCCGCCGGAGAGCTGACCTGGGAACTTCTCCGCTTGCTCGGAGATGCCGACGCGGGCGAGCAGTTCGCGGGCCTTACGTTCCGCTTCCGCCACGGATGTGCCGCGCACCCGCATCGGAGCAAGCATGACGTTTTTCAAGACGGTCATGTGCGGAAAGAGATTGAAGGACTGGAAGACCATGCCGACTTCGGCGCGGACCTTTGCGAGGGCCGGGCCGGGCTCGACGCGGATGCCGTCGACGGTGATCCGGCTTTCCGGCGCGAAAGCTTCGAGATGGTTGATGCAGCGGATCAGCGTGGACTTGCCCGAGCCCGACGGGCCGATGACGCAGACGACTTCGCCTTCGGCGATGTCGAGGTCGATACCGTGCAGGACGGTGAAGGCGCCATAGGCCTTGGTGAGCCCGCGGATAGAAATGAGAGGAGCGGTCGTTGCGGTCATCAGCGCTTCCCCCGGCTGAAGTGTTTTTCGAGACGCGAGACGACGGCGACCATCGGCCAGAGCAGGGCGATATAGATGAGCGCCGCGCCGATCAGCGGTGTCGGATTGGCGGCGAGCGCCTGGGCCTGGGTCGCCTGCTTGAGGAGATCCGGCATGGCGACGACGGAGGCGAGCGCCGTATCCTTCATGACGTTAATGCAGTTGTTGGTGAGCGGCGGAATGACGATGCGGATCGCCTGGGGCAGGATCACGTCGATCATGGTGTGGCGGTTCGACAGACCGAGCGCTGCGGAGGCCTCGAACTGGCCGTGCGGAATGGCCTCGATGCCGGCGCGGAAGATCTCGGCGGTGTAGGCAGCAGACACCAGAGACAGGGCAGTAACCGCCGAAAGGAAAGGCGAGAGGCGAATGCCGACGAAGGGCAGGGCGTAGTAGACGACGATCAGCAGCACCAGAAGCGGGATCGAGCGGAAGATGTCGATGTAGATCCGGATCAGAACCTTGAAGAAGGCCGGTGCATAGAGGCGCGCAACTGCGAGCAAAAGGCCGCCGGCAAGGCCGACGAGAATGCTCGTCACGCCGATCTGGAGCGTGACCAGCAGCCCCCACAGCAAGACTGGAAGACTGTTAGCCAGGACATCGAGGTTGAAGAAGGTATTGATGAGTGTCATGCCGCATCGGCTCCCATGGCAGGCCAGCGGAACGAGACTGTCCCGCCGGTCGCGTTTCGAGCGTTACTTGCCCTTGGGCATGTCGAGGACGGCGACCGTCGAGGTCGTGTCTTCGGCCTTGGCGCCGAACCATGTCTCGTGCAGCTTGGCGATAAAGCCTTCCTGCTTCAGTGTGCTGATGACGGCGTTGACTTCGGTTGCGAGCGGATCGTTCTTGTTGAACATGATCGAGTATTTCTCGCCGGTCGGGATGCGCTCGACGACCTTCAGTTCCGGCTTGTCCTTGACGTAGTAGAGCAGTGCAGGGATGTCGGAAATGTAGCCGTCGACGCGGCCAGCGACGAGATCGAGCATGGCCGGCTGCAGGCCTTCGAAGCGGCGGATCTCACCGAGCTTGTATTCTGCCTTGTGCGCGTCGGCCCACATGTCGCCGGTCGACCCGGTGTCGACGCCGACGACCTTGTCGCCCATGTCCTTCAGACCCGTGATGCCGGAGGCGGCCGTCACGGTGAGCGACTGGTCGCTGTCGTAATAAGGCTGGGCGAAGGTAACCGATTCCAGGCGCTTTTCGGTGATGGTGATCGAGGAGATCGCCATGTTGATGCGGCCGGACTGGACTGCCGGGAAAAGGCCGTTGAAGGGCGTGTTGACGAACTCGACTGTCTTGCCGAGGCGCTTGGCAATCTCGTTGACGAGGTCGACCTCGAAGCCCGACACCTTGCCGCTGGCGTCTTCGAATTCCCAAGGTACGTTGCCGATATTGGCGCCGACGGTCAGGTCGGCGGCATAAGTGGAGGTGCCGAACGCGGCCAGCAGGCCCGCGAAGATGGATGCTTTAAGTCCGGTTGAACGTGTCATGAGAGTTCCCCTTGTTTTTTGAACATGTCTCAATCTACATTGGTCTAACTGGTCAGACCAGTCAGGCCAAACAAGCATGCTGCTTTGTGCTTGGCAAGAGGATGGCGGAAAAAATAGATTGCGCGTTGAAGCACGCCGCCAGGAAAGGGACTGCATGTTCAACAAGACGCTCGTTCCCCAGTCCGTGGCACGCGAAATCCAGGGTATGATCCAGTCCGGACAGCTGAAGCCGGGCGAGAAGATCCCATCCCAGCGGGAGTTTTCCCAGAAATTCGGTATCAGCCGGGCCTCTCTGCGGGAAGCGTTGCTGACATTGGAAACGCTCGGGCTTTTGAAGACCGAGGCTGGGCGGGGCACCTTCGTTGCGAGCCCTTCTGCGCCCAGCTCGGGTGCAGCTGGTCACATGGCACCCTGGCGCTATTCCGACAGCCATTCGGTGTTCGACGTCTTCCAGACGCGCATCCTGCTGGAAGGCGAGATCGCCCGGCTGGCCGCGGGGCGTCTCACCCAGTTGCAGCTCGACCAGATGGAGCAGGCGACCCGGACGATGGAAGAGTGCTGGGCGAGCCAGGATCTTCTGGCCAATGTCGAGGCGGATCTCGAGTTTCACGGCACCATCGTCTCCGCCTGCTCGAATGCCATGCTCAAGGCGCTGTACCAGACGGTGCGGGATCAGGTGGCGGAGACTCAACGTCAGCCGATCCCGATCACCGACCCGGAGCGCATGCGGGAATCGATCGGCGAACACCGCAAGATCATTGCGGCACTCAGGGCCAATGACGGTGCACGGGCGAAGCTCGAGATGGAAACGCATATCCGCAATACGGCGCGCTGCGCGGGTCTGGAGCCGTAAGCCGGGTCTGCCTGGCAAACCGTCACACAGATCTTATCGCCCCGCCATCCACCCGGATCTTGCTTCCCGTTACGTAGGACGCGGGCTCGGAGGCCAGGAAGACGGCAACGGCGGCGAATTCCTCCGGCCGACCGTAACGTCCTGTCGGAATACCGGCCGCGGACTCGGCGGCGATCGCCTCGACGCTCTTGCTTGAGCGGCTGGCTGCGGCTGCATCGAGTTCGTCCACCCTTTGTGTGTGAATGCGCCCCGGAAGAAGGACGTTCACGGTAACGCCGTCTGCTGCCACTTCCGCAGCGAGTGTTTTCGACCAGCCGATCAGGGCCGAGCGGATGCCGTTCGACAGTGCCAGCCGTGCGATCGGCTGTTCTACGCCTGAGGAGGCAATCGATATGATCCGACCCCAGCGCTTTTCCCGCATGCTTGGAAGGAGACTGGTGGTCAGATGAAAGATGTTGGCGGCCATCGTCTCGAAATGATTGAGCCAGTCCGTTCGTTTCGCATCGATGGCTGCGGCCGGCGGCGGGCCGCCAGAATTGTTGATGAGGATGTCGACACCACCTGCCGCAACAAGAGACGCAATTGCCCCATTCACGCTGTCGATGTCGGAGAGATCAAGCTGCAGCGGGATGACGGGACCGGCCGTTGGCGCGAGTTCGGAAGCCCAAGCCCAGATGGCGGAGGTGTTGCGGGCGGCGGCATGGACCGTCACCCCTTCTTCCGCGAGCCCGCGGGCGATCGCCGCACCCAGTCCGCGGCTTGCACCCAGCACGAGAGCGGTTTTGTTTTTCAAGCCGAGTTCCATCAGCCGAGCTCCTTCAATCGTCTGTCCTGGCGCGTTATGAGGCGCTCGATCTCGCTGATATCTGCGGGAGAGAGGGCTCCGCCCGGTTTGCGCAGTGCCGACGTGGCGATGGCACCTCGTTTCGCCATGATGTATTTCCGGATGGAAAGGCCAAGGCCCGGTTGCTGTTCGTAGCGGGCGAGCGGGAGATAGGCGTCGAAGATGTCCTGGGCGCGCTCCGGATTTCCCTGCTCGTTATGGTGGACGACGTCGCGCATCATTTCCGGATAGGCAAAGCCTGTCATGGCGCCGTCTGCCCCGCGCGCCATCTCCTCGGGCAGGAAGATGCCGCCATTGCCGCACAGGATCGAAATGCGCCTCTTGCCGGAAGTCTCCGAAGCGGTTCGTAGTGCGGTAATCTTGGAAAGACCGGGCCAGTCCTCGTGTTTCAGGCAGACACAGGTCGGGATCTGATCGATGATCGTCTGGATCACGGAGACGGGGATGGTGACGCTCGTGACGAGAGGGAAATCCTGCAGCACGAAAGGCGTATCGCCGATGAACTCCGCCGCCTGCTTGTAGTAGGTGACGATCTGCTGATCGTTGCGCAGGGACGAGGGGGGAGCGATCATCACGCCAGCCGCGCCATCATCCATGACCATCGAGGTCAGAGCCTGCATCTGGGCAAAGCCTGCAGCAGAGACGCCCGCCACAACCGGCACGCGGCCATCGACCCTGCGTAGGATACGTCGGACATAGGTCTGCGATTCCTCGATGGTCAGCTTTTGCGCTTCGCCCATCATCCCAAGCACGGTCAGTCCCGTCGCGCCGCGCTCGAGGTAGAAATCCACCATGCGGTCCGTGCTTTCCAGATCGAGATCACCCGTTTCCGTGAAGGGGGTGAGTGCTATGACGTAGACGCCTCTTGCCTCTTCATTCAGCCTCATCATTGGCTGTCTCCTTGATGTTTCGAATATCTTGCATGGCCAAAAAAGCCTTCGGGCTGGCCGATCATCTTTTCGAGGCCCATGCGCTCGATCAGCAACCGGGCTTGCTTGTCGGCTTCTGCGATGACCTCACCGAGGTCCGTCAGAAGAGGCCGGCCACCTTCGAGCAGGATCTGCCCGTCGATCACGACAGTGTCGACGTCGTTCCCATTGGCGAAATAGGCCAGGCGGAAGATCGGCATCTGGTAAGGCGCTAAGTGTGGGCGCTGCATATCGACCACCACGATGTCGGCCTTCTT
The DNA here is from genome assembly GCF_014852185.1 of Ensifer sp. ENS07. NCBI lineage: Bacteria > Pseudomonadati > Pseudomonadota > Alphaproteobacteria > Hyphomicrobiales > Rhizobiaceae > Ensifer > Ensifer sp. ENS07. Next base: position 9,335 of record NZ_JACVBE010000016.1, read on the forward strand.
GCCGACTTCGAGGGAGCCGAGGTCCCGGTCTAGCCCCAGGGCGGTCGCCGCATCGATCGTCACCATCTCAAGGGCCTTGCCTGGAGGCAGGACCGAGGGATCGCGAAAATGGGCGCGGTGATAGTGCATGCATTGCTGCATGTGCCGGAACATGTCCGCCGATCGGTCGGGAGCGGTTGCGTCGGAGCCGATGGCGACCACAGCGCCAGTCTCAATCAGTTCGATCGCCGGGCACCGGCCGAGGATGGAGGCGATGGCACTGGGGTTATGGGCGATGCGGGTGCCGGTATCGGCGATGATGCGGATCTCTTCTGGCGTGATGTCGATGGCGTGGGACAGAAGCGCGTTCGGTCCGAGGATGCCGAGCTTTTCGGCGCGGGAGACGGAGCCCCTCCAATGACCATCCTGCGTGAACACCACACCCGCCTCGCGTGAGAGCGCCCGCACGGCCTTGGTTTGTGCGACCGCGGCTTCGTAGTCTGCGGCTGACATGTCGCGTTGGTGTTCGTCACGCAGGACGGGGGTGAGCAAGGCGATGTTCAGGCGTCCGCGCCCGTGCCACAGATCAAGCAGTTTCCGACTGACGCCAAACTGTTCCTCGAAGGTCACCGGTCGTTCTGACGCCTTGCCGTCGTGCCAGGACGCATAGGTTCGCGGATGCGGGGGGCGTGTCGGTCCGACGGCGACGACCGAGCGCGTGCCGACTGCCGCGACGCCCTCGCAATGGGCGCTCCCATAGGCGACGTCATCCGTCCGCATGATCGTGTCGCCGCCACCAAGAAGCGAAACGCCGGTGGTGACGCCGAAGCGCAGGCGCTCGAGGGCGGCAAGCCGCGCCTCCGCAAACCAGAATTCGGGTGTCGAGCCGACGGTATAGGCAGCGTTGCAGATCTCTTCCCAGTGATTGCCTTGCTCCATGCCCATGGTCTTGATCAGACCGTGGCCGGCATGGGCATGGACGTCGATCATGCCGGGCATCACCACCTTGCCGCTGGCGTCGATATGGCGCTCGGCCTGATATTCTCTGGCGATCTCGTCCGTGTGCCCCACCGCGACGATGCGATCGGCAAGAACAGCGACCGCACCCTTGTCGAGGACGCGGCGACTGCCGTCCATGGTGAGGATGGTTCCGTCGCTAATGATCAGATCGACGCGCCTCATGGTGCTCTCTCCCCAGACTGGAAGTCAGGGAGCCGCGTCACGTCGAGCACGCAGTCGTGGCGCATGCGCCAGTCCGGCCAGGACCCGGACAGGCCTGTCACCCTCAGCGGATTGTAGAGATAGAGCCATGGAGGATCCACTTGCAGCGTGTGGAAGGCATTCTCGAAGATCTCCGCACGCTCATGCTGATCAACCGTTGCCCGGCCCTTGTCGAGCATGTCTTCGGCCTTGGCATTATGGAAGCCCAGCCACCAGGAGCCTTGGGCTCTGTGGTCGATCTTTTCCGCGAGGATGCGGAAGGTGCTCAAGGGGCTGGAATCGAAGACGCACATGTCGCGCACCTGCTTCAGGCGGACACCATGGGCGTAGGCCTCGCGGTCCGCGTGGAGGTGTACGTTCAGTGTCACACCAATTGGGGCAAGCTGCTCGGCAAGAGCGGCCGTCAGTGCCTCGGCTTCATCGGGAAGGCGCGTCGGGCAGTCGACCTCGATGGTCAGGCCTTCGCTGAAGCCGGCCTCGGCAAGCAGCATTTTTGCCTGATCGAGATCAGGGCGCAGATCCTCTGATGGCAGGCTGCCGAAATGCACGGGGCTGACGAAGCCGGTCAGTGGCTTTGCTGCACCGCTCACCACCCGATCAATCAGGGCCTGGCGGTCAATCGCCAGATTGAGAGCGCGGCGAACGCGGCTGTCCGTCAGGGGTCCCCTAAAGGCATTGAAGAGATAGATGACGGCGACGGGCACGAGTGATGTGACCCGCGTATGCTCGGCCGTTTCTTCGAGCGCTTTGGAGGCTTCGTAGTCGAGGCTGTTTGCCACCTGCGCCTGGCCGGAGATCAGCATGCCCAGCCGCGTCTCCCTTTTCGGTTCCAGGCGAAAGATGAGTTCGGCATTGGCTGGTCGCTCGCCATGCCAGCCACCGAAACGTTCGAGGTGAAGGGCATGGCCGGGTTCGCAGGAAACCAGGCGATAGGGGCCTGTACCGACCGGCTGCGACGTGTCTCCCGCCTCGTAGCGGTCCAGTGCTGAGGGAGCGACCACGTAGCCATAAACCAGGATATCGAGGAGATCGGCGATCGGCTTCGACAGGCGGATGGCGACTGTTTGGGGATCGACCGCCTCGATCTCCGCATCTCCAAGATACTGGTGCCAGACCCCGAGCGCACCGAGCGTGTAGCCTTTGTCAGGACGGGCCATGCGTATCAGGGATTGGCAGACGGCCGCCGCATCGCAGGGGGTGCCATCGTGAAAGCTCAAGCCTTTTCTCAGCCTGAACGTCCAAATTCGCGCATCCGGCGTGACATCCCAGGAGCTTGCCAGTGCTGGCACGTAGCCATCATCCTTGCCATAGCGCACTAGTCCGTCGAACAGGGCGTCGAAGACGGCCAGCATGTCATTCGCATCGGTGCAGTCATGCGGATCTTCGAGGGCAAGGCGCGGTTGAACAATGACGACGGGTGAACTCACTGGCTTTTCCTTTCGGCATCATTGCGATCATGGAGGTGGCATGCAACGGCGCTGCCATCCGGTTGGGGCGTCAGAACCGGACGCTCGATCGCGCATCGATCGAAAGCAATGGGGCAGCGGGTTCTGAAGCAGCAGCCGGAGGGCAGGCGCAGTACGCTTGGCACTTCGCCGACGATCTCGATCTTCGGTTTCGCCAGCGTCTTGTCGATGGTCGGCGCGGCCGAAAGCAGAACCTGCGTATACGGATGTTTCGGCTGGCTGAACAACTGGTCGCGGCTGGCCGTCTCCACCATGAAGCCGAGATACATGACGCCGATGCGATCGGCGATGTGGTGAACCACCGAAAGGTCATGCGAGACGAACAGATAGGAGAGGCCAAACTCGTCGCGCAGGTCCATCATCAGGTTGAGGATCTGCGCCTGGATCGAGACGTCGAGCGCTGAGACAGGCTCGTCGGCAATGATGATCTTTGGCCGGACCGACAACGCGCGTGCGATGCCGATCCGCTGCCGCTGACCTCCGGAAAACTGATGCGGGTAGCGTCCCGCCTGTTCGGCATTGAGGCCGACCTTTGCCAGCAGCGCGATCGCCTCGTCATGGAGTTCGCGTCGGCTGAGCTTGCCCCCGGCCTGAGCGCGTCTCGGCTCCATCACGATGTCCCTGACCCGCTGCCGAGGGTCGAGGGAGGCATAAGGGTCCTGGAAGATCATTTGTAGTTTGCGGCGGATCGCGCGCATTTCGCGAAATTGCATCCGCGAAATGTCTTCCCCGTCGATCCGGATTTCGCCTGCGGTCGGCTCGTAGATCCGGGCGATGGTCTTGGCCACGGTCGACTTGCCGCAGCCGGATTCGCCCACCAGGGCCATGACCTCGCCGGGTGCAATCGACAGGTCGATACCGTTGACCGCCCGCACCTGCTTCTGAGGAGCGAGAAGTTCTCCCTTTCCGAACTGCAGCCGATCGAAAAGACCTCCCACGGGGAAGGCTTTGACCAAGCCTCTAACATCGAGCACGGGGGTCGTCATGGCGCCGTCTCCTCCAGCGGGAAGTGGCAGGCTGCATCGAGCGAGCCGCGCACGGGGGTGAGCGCCGGCGTTTCTGCCGAGCAGATGGCCTGAGCCCTGAAACACCGGTCCCTGAAACTGCATCCCTCACCGAGCGTGCGGATGTCTGGCACCGTGCCGGGTATCTGGCTGAGGCGCTCCCGGCGATCGGTGATCTTCGGGATGCTGTCCAGGAGACCGCGCGTATAGGGATGGGCCGGGGAGCGGATGATCTCGCTCGTGACTCCCCTTTCTACGACCTTTCCGCAATAAAGCACGACCACCCTGTCTGCCATCTCGGAGACAACCGCGAGATCGTGGGTGACGAGGATCATGGCCGCTCCGCGCTCGACAATCTGGCGCCGCATGAGCTTGAGGATCTGGGCCTGGACGGTGACATCGAGAGCCGTGGTCGGTTCGTCCGCGATGATCAGGCGGGAACCGGCCAGGAGCGCGATGGCAATCACGACGCGTTGGCGCATGCCGCCCGAGAACTGGTGCGGGTAGGCGTCTAGGCGGCTGGCGGCCTCCGAGATGCCGACATCTTCGAGCATCTCGATGCAGCGTGCACGCCGTGCATTCTGATCGAGATCGGTATGCAGGCGCAGCATTTCGTCCATCTGCCGCCCGACCGTGTAGACCGGATTGAGAGACGTCATGGGGTCCTGAAACACCATGGCGATCTCGCCGCCGCGCACCGCGCGCATTTGATCCTCGCTCTTGCGCGTCAGGTCTTCGCCGGCAAAAACAATGCTGCCTGCCTCGATACGACCGGGGGGATCGATCAGGCCGAGAATGGAAAAGCCGATCACAGATTTGCCGCCACCGGACTCGCCGACGAGGCCGACCACCTCGCCCGGGCAGACATCGAAGCTGACGCCGTCGACGGCCCTAACTACGCCGCCGAATGTATGGAAATGCGTTTTCAGATCCCGGACTTCGAGAAGTGCTTCGCCCATGGTCACTGTCTCCTTCGTCATTTCAGCCGCGGATTGAGTTCGTCTCGCAGGAAGTCACCGAACAGGTTGATGCCGAAGACGAGGAACATGATGAACAGCCCGGGAAAGGCAGAGGTCCACCAGATGCCCGAGAACAGGACATCGAACCCCTCCTTGACGAGCAGGCCCAGCGAGGGCTCGGTGATGGGGACGCCGACACCAAGGAAACTCAGCGAAGCTTCGATCAGAATGAAGGTGCCAACCTGGATTGTGCCAACCACGATGAGCGGCGTCATGACGTTCGGCAGCACGTGACGTATGATGATCTCGCCGTTTCCTAGCCCCGCCACCTTGGCCGCCTGGATGTATTCCTTCTGGATTTCGCTCAATGTCGATCCGCGAACAGTGCGGGCGTAAACCACCCAGCCGACGGCGGTGAGCGCGATCAGAACCATGCCGATGCCTGTCCCGAATGCCGACATCAGGAAGAGCGCAATCAGCATCGAGGGAAATGACAGCTGGATGTCTGCGATGCGCATGATGATGCTGTCGACGATACCGCCGTAGTAGCCGGAGATCAGCCCGAGTGCCGTCCCGATCACGCAGGAGAAGATCATGGCGGCGAGGCCGATGAAGGCGGAAATCCGCGCGCCATAGACGATGGATGCGAGCACGTCGCGGCCCTGGCCATCGGTCCCGAGCAGATACCTGCTGTCACCACCCTCCAGCCATGCCGGCGGCTTGAAGCTGTCCATCAGTTCCAGCTGGGATACATCGTAAGGGTCCTGGGCGACAAGCAGCGGCCCCAATGTCGCCAGCAGGGCGAAGAAGGCGAGCAGTGCGCTTCCGAAGACGGCCGGTAGATTTCGGCGGTAGTGAAAGAAGAATTCCGAAGAGAAGAACCCGGTCATGCGATCCTCACTTCACGGTAATGCGCGGGTCGATCAGCGTGTAGACGATGTCGACGATGAAATTGATGGCCACGAAGATGAACGCCGTCAGCATCAGGTAGACGACGATGACGGGGCGGTCGCCGCGGTAAATGGAGTCGATCAGCAGCTTGCCGGTTCCTGGCCATGCGAAGATCGTTTCGGTGATCGTTGCGAAGGCGATGAGATCGCCGAGCTGGAGGCCGAAGATCGTAACGACCGGGATGAGAGCGTTCTTTAGGCCATGCCTGAACAGGATGTTCTGACGAGACGCACCCTTCGCACGGGCAAACCGCATGTAGTCCTGCCGCATCACCTCCATCATGCCCGCACGGGTCATGCGCAGCATGATGGCAAGGGTGGCAAGGGCCAGCGTCACGGAGGGCAGGATAATGTGCGACCATCCGTCCGCCGTGAAGATGGATATGCGCAGGCCTAGGATTTCCACCGTATCACCGCGTCCGGAGGAGGGTAGAAGCTGGTAGCGCACGGAAAAGAAGAAGATCAGCATCATGCCCACCCAGAACCCGGGGAGGGAAATGCCGAGCAGCGAGCCTGCCATGATGCCGCGAGACACCGGCTTGTTCGGATTTGCCCCGGCATAGACGCCGAGCGGCACGGCGATTACGGTCGCCAGCATGATTGCGACGAGCACCATCTCGATCGTTGCCGGCAGACGCTCCAGGATGAGGTCCATGGCGGGCTGACGGAACACATAGGAGCGCCCGAAATCGCCCTGCAGCATGTTGCCGAGGAAGATGAAATACTGGCTCAGCAGGGATCGATCGAGACCCAGGAGACGGCGGGCCTGTTCGATCTCGGCGGTGGTGGAATCGATCGGGATCACCATGAAGACGGGATCGCCGGTAAAGCTCATCATCAGGAAGACGATGACCGATACGCAAAAGAGTACCAGCACCATCTGCAGGAGCCGCTTGATCGTGTAACCCAGCAAGGCAGTGTCCCGTCATGAAGAAGTGAGAAATTCGGGACTGTCTCCCTAAAGGTCGACAGTCCCGCGTTCGTTCGGGGCAGGCTTATTCCTTGACGTCGATCTCGTAGGCCCAGAGGAACTTGTCCGCGCGCGGTGTCATCTCGACATTGGTCTTTGCGGCATAGAGATCCTGCTCGTAGTGGATCGGAATCATCGGGATGTCTTCCATCAGGATCTTGGTGACTTCCTGCAGATAGCCGTCGCGCTCTTCGAGCTTGGAGGTCGCATCGGCCTTGTCGATCAGCTCGTCCACCTTCGGATTGGAATAGGATCCGCGGTTGACCTGGCCATAACCTTCCTTCTTGTCGCGCGAGTAGAACATCACGCTGTACATCGAGCCGCCGTCACCGGATGGAACGTCCCAGCCACTCATGATCATGCTGGACTTGTCGCTTGGTACCCGGATGTAGCCGAAGAAGTTGGACTTCGGCATCAGGTTGAGCTTGAGATCGATCTTGATCTTGCCGAGCATAGAAGCGAGCGCCTGAGCGATCTGCTGATCGTTGACATAGCGGTTGTTGGTGGTGTCGAGGGTCACCGTGAAGCCGTCTGCATAGCCGGCCTCGGCCATCAGAGCTGCGGCCTTCTCGAGATCGAAGGGATACATGTCACGGAAGCTTGCACCGTCGACGTAACCCGTGTGGGAAGTAGGGACATACTGCTCTGACGGTGTCGACAGGCCGTTCATGATGATCTTGTTGATCGCATTGACGTCGATCGCGCGGACCATGGCTTCACGGACGCGACGATCCATTATCGGGTTCTTGTCGAGCGCGATGGTCGGACTTTTCTCACGATGGTCGATCGAGACCACGACGTTGAGCAGGCTCGGCTTGGTCATGACCTTGTAGCGGTCATCCGCCTTGACGCGGTCGACGTCGCGGACGTTGAGATCCTGGATGACATCGACTTCGCCGGTCAGCAGGGCTGCCGTACGGGTGGCGCCGTTGGTGATCGGGCGGAACGTGACCTCTTCGATCTTCGGTGCGCCGGCGAAGTAGTCAGCATTGGCGGCAAGAGTGATGTGATCTTCCTTGATCCATTCGACCAGCTTGTAGGGGCCGGTGCCAACGGGCTTCAAGTCCAGCTGTTCGTCGCCCACCTCCTTGGCATACTTCTCGCTGAGGATCAGGACGGCCGCCAGATCGTTTGGCAGGACTGCGTAGGGCTTGGGCGTCTTGATCTCGACCGTGTAGTCATCGACCGCAGTGAAGGAAGCGATATTGGCGCCGAGATTGGCCATCAGCGACTTCTTCAGACGGTCAAGAGTGAACACAACATCCGACGCCTTGAGCTCTTCGCCGTTGTGGAACTTGACGCCGTGGCGCAGCTTGAACACCCAGGTCGTGTCGTCCTTGAGCTCCCAGCTTTCTGCAAGGCCGGGTCCGAAGGACAGGTCGGCATTGCGACGCACCAGAGGATCGTAGATGTGGTAGAAGAGGATGTTGCTGGACAGCTCCTCGCCCGCCTGGGGGTCGAGATTGACGGCGTCCGACGTCAGGCCGACGGTCAGTTCCTTGGCATGGACCAGGCCGCCGAGGGCCGTCGAGCTCAACAGGACGAATGCGGCAAGGGCCGCGATACGTCCGGATTTCATGCGAAGATTCAGCATTTTTAGTTCCCCTTTTTTGGTATGCCGACACGTTTGCATGCGCGTTTTCACCGAAGTACGGATTGCACCTCGATCTGGTAGCCTTCCGGGTCTTCCAGCACGAACGCTCGAATTCCGAGAGAGACGCTGTCCTTTGGTTCCGTCAGCCCGATCGCGTTCTGGCTCGAGAGATAGCGATGCCAAGCGTCGACATCCGGCACGCGGATGCAAAGCTGTACGGGCTTGATGGGATTGGCGCGATGCATTCCACGCGCCTCGTCAACGAGACCGACATAGGCATGCTCGGCAATCTTCAGGATCTTCGACCAGCCCTGATCGATCTCGAGCGGGAAGCCCATCACCTCTGTGTAGAAGTCGAACGCTTTGGGCAGGTCGACGTAGTAGAAGAAGGTGATGGCCTTCTCGACGATGCCGTGGTCGGGCCGCGTGGGTGCCTCAGTCATGTGATAAGATCCTTTGGAAACCATGTGCTTTCGCCGCGGCGCAGATAGCGTCCGCTACCGGGCGTGTTGAGGACCGAGCGGCCGTCATAGGCGAGCCTGCCTGCGTGATAGGTCGCGGCAACCCGTGCAGCGAAACGCCGTCCGTCATAGGGGCTCCAGTTGAGACCATCGTGGGCACGGCTCGCGTCCCAGACATCGTCGCCCTCGGCGAGGATCGTGATGTCGGCATCGGCACCGGCGACGAGAGCCCCCTTGCGCGGATAAAGGCCGAAGAAGCGGGCAGGGCGTTCGGCGAGGTATTCGGCACAATAATGCGCTGCATCGACGCCACGCTCCTTTGCGACGGTAAAGAAGGCAGGCAGCAGCGTCTCCATTCCGGGGACGCCCGCACCGGCATCGAAGATGCTGTCGGTGAACTTGTTGTCGATCGGCCAGCTGGAATGATCGGAGCTGACAAAGGCAATCCGGCCCTCGACCAGTTCCTGCCAGAGCCGGTCGATTTGACCAGGACGAATGGGTGGGTTCACCTTCATCCGCGCGCCGAGCTCTTCACCGTCGCGCTCGGGATCGAACCAGAGATAGTGGACGCACAGTTCTCCGGTCGCTCTGAAGCTCTCTTGCGCATAAATGTCGACCAGCGTGAACCCACGCGGCGTGCTGATGTGCACGATATGCGCATGGCCGCCCGCACTGGCGGCAAGTTCGAGAAAATGCACGGTCGATGCCAGTTCTGCTACTTCAGGCCGGCTTGGCGAATGCGCGTTGATACCGTTTCGCCCTTCGGTTCTTGCACGCGAAACCCGTGAGCGGACGATCTCCTGGTCTTCATTGTGCAATCCAAGTGGCAGGTCGGTTACCGCAAGCGCTTCCAGCAGGTCGAGGGCGAGTGCCGCATCGATCCTCGGAAAACGGGTGGGGCTGCTCTCGAAGGCGGAGATCTTGAAGGCGACAACGCCACCATCGGCGAGCGATTGCACGTCGCCGAGGGATTGCCCGGGCATCACCGTGCCGTAGAGCGCGACATCGCAATGAGAGAAGCGTTGGACGGCTTCGACCTTGGCGTCCAGGTGCTCTCTGGTGCTCAGAGGGGTCGGGTTGTCATAGGGCATATCGACGATGGTTGTGACCCCGCCCGCAATGGCGGATCGGGTCGTCGGCTCGATCCCGGGAAGGCCGAGATAGCTGCCCGCATGCGTTTGTCCGTCGACGATGCCCGGCAAGACAAAAGCGTCTCCAGCATCGTGAACGGTGCCTGCCGCAGGTGCCTGGCCTTCTCCGATTGCGTGAATGATCGAGCCTGAGACCGCGACCCAGCCGTTGGCAATGGTCATCTGGGGCGTAACGATCCGCCCACGAATGACGAGATCGATGCTCACAGTGACCTCCTGCGGTAGCCGAGTTCAGCCTGCATGCAGGCAAGGGCGACACCGGCCTGAACCGGGTCGATGACGGGCAAGCCCAGCTCTGCTTGCAAAGCCTCCCGGTAGATCCCAAGGCCGGCGCAACCGAGGATGACTGCCTCGGCGCCGTCCTGATCGCGAAGCGTCGAGGCAATACGTGTGACAGGCACGACCGCATCCTGGGCAACGAGTTCGGCAACGGTCATGTTGATCGACCGATCGCCTGCAAGTCGGCCATCCAGTTGAAGGTCTTCAAGGTAGCGCCTGTGGCGCTCGATCGAAGACGGCCCCATCGATACGATCCCGAAACCCCGGCCAAGTCCGAGTGCAGTCAGATAGGCCGCTTCGGCAATGCCGATGACCGGGACATTCGTGGCGGCGCGTATGGTCGAAATGCCGGGATCCGAAAAGCAAGCGATCACCACGACGTCTGCCTTTGCTGCCTGCACAGCCTCAACCAACAGCGGCACCACTTCGGCCACATGGGCATCTGTCTCGATACCAGCGGGCGCGCCTTCCAGTTCAATGCAGAGGATCTCGTGACCGTTGCCCGTGAAGGGCCTCAGGCACGCTTCCATCGAGTGCGTGACGGCCTTCGAGCTGTTCGGATTGATCACCAAGATATGCGCCACGGTTCCTCCAAGATGGCTCTCCGAAGCCATCAAACTGTGATATTTATCGTAGTATACTACGAAATATCTCATGTCAAAGGCTGGCAATCTTGCGGAGTCGGAAAAAGTGGAGGAGAAGACATAAAGGCGCGTGAAGCCTTGTGATCCACGAGCGGGTGCTGGCAGACAGCCCCCCAATCGAGCTTGGAGAAATTCCGTCTTGCAGAGCCTCAGCGTCGAAAGTGGTCCCTCGCCGGCCCGGCAGAAGAAGATATCTCTGACGGAGACAGCCTATCTTTCGCTGCGTGCGCGGGTCCTGTCCGGCACCTTGAGGCCGGGGGCCGAGTTTTCGGAGCTCGAACTTGCGGAACAGCTTGCCATGAGCAAAACGCCGGTGCGGGAAGCGCTCGGTCGATTGGTTGCAGAAGGTTTGATCGAAGCCTTTCCGAGGCGGGGCTACCGGGTAACGCCCGTGACGGTGAAGGACATCAACGATCTCTTTGTGATCCGTGCGATGACCGAAGGCACGGCCGCTGCAATGGCCGCTCTCAATCTTTCAGCCGCAGACCTCGACCGGCTCGAAGCTCTGGCGGATGCTCGCTATGACCCGCAGCAGGGCGAGAGCGTGCAGTCCTTCGTCAAGGCCAACCGCGATTTCCATCTGGCAATCGCCGAGGGCGCGAACAATCCCCGACTCTTGGCGCTGGTAGCAGCGCATCTCGACGAGTGTACGCGTCTCTTCTACCTCGGCGCCGTCAGTCGCGACGTCAATCCGGAAACCAGCGCCGATCATCGACACATCGTCGATGTCCTACGTCTTCGCGATCCTGATCTTGCGCGAGCCGCCATGGTGGAGCACAGCGAGCATACGCAAAAGGGTATTCTGAAGGCGTTGATTTCCAGCGACACTACGTCGTTGACGCTGTGATGTGTGCGGGGAGGTCGTACTTCCTAGAGGTTGCGTCTTCCGCAATGCGCGCGGACTACGTGCTCAAGAGGTGCCATGTCGTACAAGTCTCTGTGCAATCAGGCCCCCGCAACCAAATCAAAAAAAGCCCGCCTGGAGAAATCCAGCGGGCTTTTGGCGTCTAATCCGCACACACAGGGGCGACCTGCTGTCCTGCTGTGACCCCAGCCACTCATCCGTTTGCGGCTGCAATGGGCGGGACGGGCAGCGTATCGTATCCATCCGAGCAGGGCCGCAGGATTTTGGCCGGCGCGCGTGGTAATGTGGGTTCATGGAGATCGACGAGGACAAGATCGACGATGCCGTTTTGGCGCTGTTATGGCTGACGCTGCATAACGAGCGGTGCGCCTGGAAGGGATTCGACTGGGCAGCAACGGATCGGCTTCACAAGAAGGGCATGATCGGCGACCCGGTCAACAAGTCGAAGTCTTTGATCCTCACCGATGAAGGTTTGGAGCATTCAGAAGCGTTGTTCCGGAAGTTGTTTACGCGGCCGCCGCAATAGCCGTCCCTTGCGGTGGCACTGACTGTCTTTATTGACGTCAATAAGGACGGTGCGGATGACCGTGCGGTGATCGAGGCCGAAAAACAGTGTCTCGTTCAGGAGTTCGTCCCTCATCTTTGAATTAAAGGCTTCACAGATGCCGGTTTGCATGGGCTTGCCGGGAGCGATGAAGTGCCAGGCGGCGCCTTTCTCTTCGCTCCAGGCCAGCATGGCGTTCGAGGTGAACTCCGTGCCATGATCACTGATCACAGCCGCGCGCGAGGGCATAGCGAAATAACCTACGCGCGCCCGAACCGATGGTCGGTCGTGTCGACGCCGCTGTTTCGTGATCTACTTGGGGATGATACTATTGTATTGCTAATTACAATACAATCCCCTATCTTGCCTTCAAAGGAGACGACTCATGGCCACCACAGCGGAACGCAAGGAACACCCCATCTCGATGCGACTGCCGGAAGCGGATGTCGCGATGATCGATCGTGCGGCGTCGCTGCGCGGCCGCTCGCGCACCGACTTCGTGCGCGATGCCGCCGTGCGCGCGGCCGAGGAGGTCGTGATGGAGCAAAGCCTGATCCGTATGAGCCCGGAAGGCTTCGATGCGTTCATGGAGGTTCTCGCCGCCCCGGCAGCGCCTGCTCCCGAAATGGTCGAGTTGGCGAAACGGCCCGCACCATGGGAAGCCGGCTACGAGCCGAAGCGGTAAGTCGTGGCGTTATCCACTCCCGAACCGCTTACCGCCGCGCATGATGTGTCTGAATTCTCTTGCGGCAAGCCGACGCTCGATCACTGGCTGAAGACGCGCGCGCTTTCCAATCAGCAGAAGGGCTTCACCGCCATTTTGGTCGTCCATGAGGCGGGGCGCGTCGTCGGCTATTATGGTCTGGCGCCGACGGCCGTGGTGCCGTCGGTCATGCCGCGCTCGATTCGCACAGGCCAGCCGCCCAATCCGGTTCCGTGCCTTCTTCTTGGCCAGCTTGCCACCGATACCGGATGGGCGGGGCAGGGGATTGGGACGGGTCTCGTCAAACACGCGCTGCAGCGTTGCGTCCAGGCGGCCGGTCTGGTGGGCGGGCGAGCGCTGATGGTCAATGCCGTGGATGATGAAGCTGCCGGTTTCTGGCAACGGCGTGGCTTCTTGCCGTCGAAGGACGATCCACTTGTCCTCTTCCGCTCGATTGCCGATGTCGCGGCGTCGCTGGCCGAGGCGTGAGCCAAGCAGAATAGAATATCGATGAATCAAGAAGAGGAATATCTCACCGCGAAGGATCAATCAATGGCGACGGTGGTCAGGCGGTCGAGCAAAGCGGTTATCTTGGCGTCACCGAAGACCGTGGCCCATTCGCTGAAGCTGAGGTTGGTGGACTCCGTTGCCCTCGTCGCTCTCCGCGTTGAGGGAAGGTTCACATGGCTCAATCCTCAATGGAAATTAGGCGCCTAACCGGCTCAGTTCCGCGTGAAAACCAACAGGTATGGCCGTTGCCACTTATTCCCTTCTTCGGCAAGGTTGCCGAACGGAACGGGCGCTTATCTGCCCTTCAAAGCGATTGCACGTCAGCAGAAGTCCACCGGCGCATGAGCGAAATCTACGGCGAGCGCGAAGGCACGTGTCGAATGACCAATTTGGTCATCCAAGCTGGGGGGCCGTGGAGCGGATTGAAAAGGGCAAACGTGTCCTTCGTCTGGCTCCCGACAGTGTGGACAACGACGAACTTACGGTGTGGCTAATCGAGGCAGCCACGCGGAACGCAGGCCGGCCGTTGGTAATTGCCAGTCTGCAATCGCCACCCGTGCATTTCCCGTTCAAGCTGATGCGCCCGTTGGCCTACCTTGTGTCGAACGACGACCACTTGGCGGTGAGAAGTGAGGGACCCAATAATCAGTTCATGCCATGCGTGATTGGATTTGACGACGAGGCTCATCATAAAGGCCTACACAGCTGCTCGGAATAAGCCTGAAAGAAAACTGCATCCTTCGGGTGCCGCTTCCTGCGCGTGTGGTGCCACGTCGACACGCAAATGTCCGCCACCACTCGATCGCCAGTAACGATGGTTGTGCCCTCCCGCCACCATCTTTGCTGGCGTCGATTGCAAGTTATGATCGACGTCGGCTTCACTTGCTCGGGAGCAAGTGAAGATTAGATCCTGCCCCGCAACCAAATCACAAAAAAAGCCCGCCTGGAGAAATCCGGCGGGCTTTTTGGCGTTTAATCCGCCAGGAAAAGATAACGCAGATCAGGCAAGGGCAAAAGAGCCGGTCACGCCCGCAAGGATGGCATTCAGCGCCGACGGCCGCTCCAGTGGAACGTAGTGGCCGCAAGCCGGCATGACGTGCACACGGCCGTCGATGGCGCTTGCCGCCTGAAAGGCGCTCCTCACTCCGGCGGCTGCAGGCGGTCCTTGGGGACGATCAGGCGTATGATCAGGCCTTCCGAGTGCCACTGGCGGAGAATTTCGCCACCGAACTGCCTTTCGATCGTCAGCTTGGCGAGCTTGGTGCCGAAGCCCTCGGTCTCGGTCTGGGTTACCTGAGGCCCGCCCTGTTCGGTCCATTTGAGTTCCAGGGTCTCGCCGCGATCGATGCATTCGATGTCGAGGGAACCGGTGGCGGTCGAGAGGGCGCCGTACTTAGCGGCGTTGGTGGCGAACTCGTGCACGACCAGCGAAAAGCCGGTAATCGCAGCGCGCGAGATGCCAAAATCGCAGCCTCGCGCCGTGACCCGGCGAAGTCCCTGTGGCGTTTCGCCGTCATAGGGCGAAAGCAATGTCGAAAGCAGCGCCTGCAGGTTCGCTCGGCCTTCGCTTGCGCCATCACGATCGGGCGTCGGCAAGGTGAGCACGTGTGCGCGCGCCAGCGACCCTAACCGCGCGACGACGGCAGACGCCAGCTCTTCGGCGGATGCGGCGGCCTTGGCACTCAGCGACACGACGCTACTCGAAACCATGAACAGGTTCTTCACCCGGTGCGCCATCTCCTGGATCAGCAGGTCCTTCTGCTGCTCGGCCTGCCGGCGCTCGCTGATGTCGCGGGCAATCTTCGACGCGCCGATGACCTCGCCGGCATTGTCGAGGATCGGCGAGATCCGCAGCGATATCGGGATAAGCCCGCCATCCTTGCGCTGCCTGAAGGTTTCGAAGTGGTCGACGCGCTGGCCGGCACGAACCTTTGACAGGATCTCCAGTTCTTCGCCGAGGCGTTCCTCCGGGATCAACAGCGTGACCGGGCTGCCGACCGCTTCTTCTACCGTGTAGCCGTAAAGGCGCTCGGCGCCGATGTTCCAACTGGTGATGATGCCGTCCAGATCTATCGACAGGATCGCATCTTCCGAGGATTCGACGATCGCCGCCAGTTGCTGGGCCGCGCGTTCCGTCGCGCGGCGGATCGCCAGCTCATGTTCCGCTGCCTTGAGCAGATGGGCGTTGTCGATGGCGATCGCGGCATGTGCGGCGATCGAGGTAACCGTCGCCTCGGTCTCGGCGGTAAAGACACCAGGGAGATCATGGCCAAAGAAGAGCCCGCCGTGAACATCACCGGACCGTGAAACCACGGGAACCGCGAGGTAGCTTGCCACTGGCAAGTGCCCCTCCGGCATGCCGAAATGTGGTGCGGATTTTCCGTAGCGCGGGTCGGTTCGGATGTCGTCGGAGCGTACGATGCCGAGGCCGCGAAAGGTAGGCTCGAATACCGCGGTGTTGCGGGGCAACTGGAAATTTTCGAAGGCCGCGCGCGGTACGCCTGAGAGGGTATAAAGCGTGTAACGCTCGCCGTCCGGGTCTGCGAAATTGTAGAAGAATGCGCCGAACTTTGCGCCCGTCAGCTCAGTGGCGGCATCAGTCACCGTCTGAACGATATGATCGAGATCGAGGTTGCTGGCGATTGCCTTGGCTATCCGGTCGACCGCCCGCAAGCGACGCTCGGCGGCTTTGCGCTGGGAAATATCGAGGATGCTGACATAGGTGCGTTCGCAGCGTGCGCCTTCAAACGTGACGGTGAAGACCACATCCAGCCGCCGCCCGCGTAGCGTTTGTACGACGGCTTCACTGCCGAAGCGCCTCTGGCCCTGCCAGAGCGCCATCAGTTCTTCCAGGAAGATCGGCGCCGTTTCCGGCAGAAAAACGTTCGAGAGCGAACGCAGCAACTCGTCCTTCTCTTTGGCCTCGAACAGTTCAACGGTGAAAGGATTGACGTCGACGATCCGCACCTGCGCGATCGCTTCGTTCAGGCGGTTGGGGTGAGCCTTCAGGTGGGCGCGCAGATCCTCGACGCCCTCCGAGCGAAGCTGATCCAGCAGATCGCAAACTCCGGAGAAGTCTTGCTCCCACACCGCGACGCCGGCATTTTCGAAGATCTCGCGGAACCGCGCCTCGCTCTCGCGATAGGGCTGTTTGGAGGTGTTCGCGCTACAATTGTCGACCAGCATATTGACCGCTCCCACGAACCCGAAGTGGAACCGCATCGGTGATGGCCACACGTTGCGAAACGCCGCTGCTTTGCGCGGCGCTCTGAAAAGCTACCGCAAGCGAGCCAAAATGCAACGGTGTCCGAAGGGAAGAAAACTTGATCAAGCGCGCTCCCTCAGTGCCGGAAACGAAGTGTGGACTTGGGCTCGGCGACGAGCACGGCCGCGGCCTCGAGCAATTGTCGAGGGTTGAACGGCTTTGCCAGCAGAGCCGTGTCGGCAAAGCCCGGGGGCAGAGCCTCGCGACCGTAGCCGGATACGAAGACGAAGGGGACTTTCTTGTCGGCCAATGCAGCGGCGATCGCGTCAACCGGCTGGCCGCGCAGATTGGCGTCGAGCAGCGCGGCATCGAGCGCCATCTCGTCGATCAGACGTAGCGCATCGGCGGGTGTCGCAGCCGGTCCGGCGACCTCAGCATCCTCTTCCTCGAGAATCGCGGCAATTTCGAAGGCGATCAGCGCTTCATCCTCCACCACCAGTATTCGCTTTCCCTTGAGCTTCGTCGACGCGGCCCGGGTATCGGCTGCCGGTCCTCTCGACACAGGCTCCTCCACGTGGGGCTCGGTGATCGGCGGAACATCGGCTTCGAGCGGAAGCCGCACTTCCCAGCGCATACAATCGGCCTCGGTCGTCAGGTGGGCGCTTCCGCCGCCTCCCGTCGCGACCCTCTCGATCAGCCCCGTGCCAAAGCCTGGACTGATCGGCGTCTTGAGTGGTGGTCCGCCCCGTTCTGTCCAGTTGAGACAAAGTGCATCGCCGCTCACGCTCCAATCGATCGACACCGTTCCATTGGTTAAGGAAAGCGCACCGTGTTTTACTGCGTTGGTCCCAAGTTCGTGCAGGACCATCGCCATATGCGTTGCCGTCTGCGCATCGAAGCGTACGGGTGGTCCAGAGGTCGTGACTCGCCGCTCGTCGGCAGTCTCCCAAAAGAGCTGATCGCGAATGATGTCGCCGAGGTCAGCCCCTTCCCAAGCCGTTCGGGTCAGAAGCGAGTGCATGCGCGACATTGACTGCAGGCGTCCGCTGAAGCTCGCGGCAAAGTCGGCGGGGTTCTTGGCCGAACGCAAGGTATGCTGGGCGATCGCCTGGACGGACGCGAGCATGTTCTTGACCCGATGGCTGAGCTCGCTGAGCAGACGTTTCCGGGTCTCTTCAGCTCGCTTGCGGTCGGTAATGTCACGCGCCGCACCGAACCACTCTGCGATGTCCCCGTTGCCGTCGAGCATCGGTATGGCGCGCGAATGGCTCCAGCCGAGGCTGCCGTCGCGGCGGATGACCCGGTGTTCCATTTCGAACGTGGCCTTGTTGTCGATGGCATCGCCGATGCACGCGAGCATCAGCGGCTGATCTTCGGCCGGTATGTAGGTTTCGAGCCAGCTGTCGCTCGGCTCGTCCGTGTCGGCAACGAAGTCCTTGCCTTGCAGAAACCGCATCTCGCGCCAGTCGGGGCCCATCCGGTATACGATATCCGAACTCGCGGTCACCAAAGCCCGGAAACGCTCTTCGCTCGCGCGCAGGGTCTCCGCGGCTTCCACGCGATACTGCGAAATCTTCAGGTGCGCCTCGATCCGGGCCAACAACTCGCGTGCGCTGAAGGGCTTGATCAAGTAGTCGTCGGCGCCCGCCCGCATGCCCTCGATACGGCTCTCCTCACCGGCTCGCGCAGACAGAAAGATGACCGGCACGGTGTTGGTGCGCGCGTCCGTGCGCAGGCGCCTGAGCAGTTCGATCCCATCGAAGCCTGGCATCATGATGTCGGTGAGGATCAGGTCCGGCTTTTGCGACCCGACGGCGGCGAGCGCGTCTTCGCCGTTGCCGACAATCTTGAGATCGTATTGCGCGCCGAGAAGACGGCGCAGATAGTCGCGCATATCGGCGTTGTCATCGACGACCAGCAGGGTTCGGCGACCGCCGTCTCGTTTTTCCGGCGAATGCGGCGCCGGGTCTATCTCAGGCAGACCCCCTTCGGCAGACGTATGATCCGGCAGCCATCGCAGCGCCTCTTCCACGAATGACGCGGCGCCGACGGTCGTCGACGAGCGATCCTCGCCATTGCCGTTGCGGTGCTGCGCAGGAGCGCGGCTGCCTTTGGGGATTGTCACGCGTATGGTCGTGCCTTCGTCAAGGCGACTTTCGGCCGAGACCGTTCCACCATGAAGCTTCACCAATTCCTGGACGAGGGCCAGCCCGATGCCTGAGCCCTCCTGGCTGCGACCCCTTGCGCCTTCGACGCGATGGAAGCGCTCGAAAAGGCGGGGCATCTCGTTGGCGGGAATGCCGATGCCGGTATCGCGGACCGTCAGGACGAAATTGTCGCTATCGTCCGCGAGTTTGACGACGACATCGCCCCTGAGCGTGAATTTGAGGGCGTTGGAGAGGAGGTTAAGGACGATTTTTTCCCACATCTCGCGATCGACATAGGCCGGTTCTAGCCGCGGCGGCGTATCGACGGTCAGGTTCAGCCCGGCCATTTCCATCGCCGATCGAAAGGCGCTGGCAAGCTCTGCCGTCGTCGTCGCAAGGTTCGTCGGCTCGAAGCGTGCTTGCAGGCGCCCGGCTTCGATGCGCGAGAATTCAAGCAGCGTGTTCACCAGCTTGAGCAGGCGAAGAGAGTTGCGATGGGCAATGAGCAGACGATCATGATCGTCGGGACGCTCTCCGCTACGGGCCAGCAGGTCCTCGATGTGACCGAGCATCAGCGTGATCGGCGTGCGGAACTCATGGCTGACATTGGAAAAGAAGACGGTTTTCGCCCGGTCTATCTCGGCCAGTGCCTCGGATCGTTTACGCTCGTCCTCATAGGACTGGGCATTGGCGATGGCGCTGGCGACCTGCGCTCGCATAAGATGCAAGAAGTCGTGGTAGTGCTCGTCGAGCTTCAGGCGAGGATTGATACCGACCACGAGAAAACCGGCCGCATCGCGGGCATTGGCCGCGGGCAATGGAAGTACGGCCGCCGTATGCGGCAGGTTCGGATCGTTTCTAGTCGCGGAGGGCGGGAAACGGCGTCCGAGATCATCGACAAGAATGGGTTTCAGGTCGTTACCAAAATGCCAGCCCGCTGAGCTGTCCAGTTGCGCCAACTCTACCCTTTCCGGGCACAGCGCGTGATTCGGTTTAAGGCCTGCCAATCCGGAAAGCCTTGCGCGTTTGCGGCCAGGCTCCACGAGGTAGAGAAGGGCGAAGGGCACGTCTCGTTCGTGCTTCTTGAATGTTTCCGTTGCGATCGCGCAGGCCTCGTCGGGCGATCTTGCATCGCCCGAGCGAGAAGCAAGATCCCGAAGGACCACGATACGGCGCTCGCCGATCACCTTCTGGGTAATTTCGGTCACAGTGGCGAGCACGCCGCCGATCCCGTTTTCTGCGGTCTCGTCCGGCACGGGGCTGTAGGCGATGGTGAAATGGGTTTCTTCCAGAAAGCCGTGTCTATTGATTTCGAGCTCGATGTCATCGTTCCAGGTGGCAGGGCCGCCATGGAAGGGCGTATCGATCAGCGGCTTCAAGACATGCCAGATCTCGCTCCAGCATTGGCTGACCGGTTTGCCGAGTGCCCAGGGGTGTTTGGCGCCGAGCACAGGGCGATAGGCCTCGTTGTAGATCGAGACATACTGTGGCCCCCACCACAGCAGGAGCGGAAACCGGTTGCGCAGGAGGAAGGGGATCATAATCTTCAGCGTCGGCGACCAATTCTCCATCGGTCCGAGAGGGGTCGGGGACCAGTCAAAGTTGTCGATCAACGACCGCATCTCGTCGTGAGATGCCGGCCACACATTTCCCTTGGCTACTACATCGCTGTCGGACGTGTTTTCGGCGTCTGACATTGCGTTGATCCCCGATAGATGACGCTCAAGAACCTAAACGCCCGGTTTGGGGAAGGGTTCCGTAGGGTCGGCGAGAGTGATGTCGAGACGTCTGGCGAAGCGGAGGAGGGCTGGCGGGCCAAGAGCATGACCGCCTGCCGCCGAGGGCGGCCATGCGCAGTGCGGGTGGTGGCGAACTAGCCGTTCAGCATCGCGCCGCCTTGTGGACCTGCGGGTTCCGTCATCAACCAGAACAGTAGGGTTATGAGGCTGAGTGCCGCGCCCATCAGGCAGACGCCATGCCATCCGCCATAGGCATAGGCGATGGTAGAAAAGGACGATCCGAGCGCACTGCCGAGCGAATAAAAGAGCATGTAGGCGGCTGTGAGCCGGTTCTGAGCTTCCGGACGGACGCGATAGATAAGTGCCTGGTTCGTCACGTGCACGGCCTGAAGGCCGAAGTCGAGGACGAGGACGCCGGCAACGAGCCACAGGAGCGATTGGTCCAGCAGCGAAATCGGCAACCACGCAGCGAGCATCAACGCCAGCGAGATGCCGGTCGTGCGCTGACCAAATCCGAGATCGGCCCAGTGTCCGGCGCGAGAGGCCGCAAGTGCTCCGGCAATCCCTGCCAGCCCAAAGAGACCGACCTGGGTATGCGATAGTGAAAACGGCGGCACGCTCAGCGGCAGGACAAGCGGGGTGAGCAGCGTCGTCACATTGGCGAAGATCAGCATGGCGATGATGCCACGGACGCGCAGAACCGGCTCCTGGGCGATTAGCGTGAAGGTGGAGGCGACGAGGCGGAGATAGCTGAGCTTGCTCGTTTCCCGCTGCTGATCCGGCAGCAGCTTGTAAAGCAACAGAGCGATCAAAAAGGTGAGCACAGAGGATACAATATAGACCTCCCGCCAGCCGGCCAGATCGGTCAGAAATCCGGCGACGGCGCGAGCCGAAAGAATGCCGATGACGATGCCGCTGGTGACAAATCCGACCACCCGACCCCGTTCCGCCTGATGAGAGAGGCTGGCCGCATAGGCCACCAGCGCCTGCGTGAGGACCGCAAGCATGCCAACTGCGGCGATGGAGACCATGAGCATTTCGACGGTGGCTGAAAGGGCGACGAAGCCAAGGGCTGCGACCGACAGCAGCGACTGAAAGATGATGATCTTGCGGCGATCGAAAAGGTCTCCGAGGGGGACAAGCAGGATCAGGCCGAGCGCGTAGCCGAGCTGGGTCGCCCCGACGATCAGGCCGGCGCGTGTTTCCGACAGATCGAGGTCGGCGGCCATCACGTCGAGCAAGGGGTGGGCGAAATAGGCGTTGGCGACCGCGAGGCCGGCGGCGAAGGCAAAGAGCGTCATCATCGGACGCGTCAGCCGCGATGCCGGGCGGGCGCTGGCGACCGGGCACGGGACATCGTTCGCAGCGCCGGCCGGCGCCGCAGCAATTTTACCATCCATTGGACGTATTCCTTGTTATGGTTTAATAATGAAACCAAGGAATGGATATCATTTTGGTTTCATAATGCAACCAAAAATCCAAATGGAGATCATGCATGGTGGCCCGCAGACGGCTGAAGGAAGACTATTGCCCCAGCGCGCGATCACTGGATGCGATCGGTGACTGGTGGTCGCTGCTGATCGTGCGCGATGCGTTCGATGACGTCCGCCGCTTCAGCGATTTTCAGAAGAGCCTTGGCATTGCCAAGAACATCTTGACGGACCGCCTGAGAACGCTTGTCGAGCGCGGCATTCTCGAAACGGTTCCGGCAGGCGAGGCGAAAACGAGGGTCGAGTACCAGTTGACGGCGAAGGGCCGCGACCTCTTTCCGGTCATGGTCGCCTTGCGGCAGTTCGGCGAAAGGCACTTGTTCCAGCCCGGCGAGGAGCATTCGTTGCTAGTCGAGAAGGAAACGGGCCTGCCGGTTAAGCTCGATATCCGCACGCAGGATGGCCGGCCGATCGATGCGGCAGGGACGTTGCTGATCAAGGTTCCCGAGGCGTGATGTCGCTTCAGGCCGGCCCGCGCGCCGGGGCAGTGAACCGTTCTAACTTTAGACGAATATACAGCTTTCTCTGCTAGTCTGTGCCGAGTCTTTCCGCAGTTCGGGAAATAGGCGATGGGCGTTGTGACGCTAGACCAGGTAGAAGGCCAGATCGCGCGAGGCTTTCGCTATCTGCATTTTTCGCCCGAAATAGAAGAGCTCTTCCGCAAGGACTATGCGGCAGAGCGCGTGCGGCTCGCCGCAATCTGGGGCGTGATCGGTATCTTTATCTACGATCTCGTCTATTTCGGCGACCACACCATGTTGCCGGATGTCTTCACCGGGTTGTTTACCGTTCGCTTCCTGGTGTTCACGCCCTTCGTTATCGCCTGCATCCTGGCGGTGCGGCGCTGGCCGGATGCCCGTCTTTACGATGTCCTGGCGGTCGCGATCGCGGTGCTGGGCGTGACCCTGCCGATGGCCGTGGCCACGCAGAGCGCCAGCCCTTACCTTTTCGTCTACCAGAACGGCAATTCCGCTGCCTTCCTGTTCTTCGTCATCGCGCTCCGGCCGCGTTTCTTTGCCGTTCTTTCGGGGCTTGCGCTGATGTGCGCGTCGCACTTCACCACGACGCACCTGACCGGCGCCTTCGACGACGTAACCTATTCCGGCATCATCACCTTCTATCTGACGCTGTCGATATTCCTGGCGGTGAGTGCCTATTTTCTGGAACAGAAGGACCGGCAGAATTTTCTCAATCAGTTGAGAGGCAGCCTCCTTTGCCAGCAACTCGAACGCAACGCTGAACGGGATGAACTGACGGGGCTATTGAACCGTCGGTCGCTGGCGCGGATCGGCGGCATGCTGTGGAACGAAGCGCCGGGGGAGACCGCAGTTTCGGCGATCCTGCTCGATATCGATCACTTCAAGCGGTTCAACGACGTTCATGGCCACATTGAAGGCGACGCTTGCATCCGCGCAGTCTCGCAGTGCATCCGCGCCGCCGTCGACGAGGCCGCTTTCGTCTTCCGTTTCGGCGGCGAGGAGATACTGGTGCTGGCGCCTGGACGGGAGCCGCTGCAGGCTTTGGCGATGGCAGAGAGGATCAGGTCTGCAATCGAAGGGCTGCGCATACCGCATCGCGGCCTGACCGATGGCTGCGTGACCGCGAGCCTCGGGACAGCGTCGGCGATCGCCGCGGATACGACGCTTGAGCGACTGCTGCAGAAAGCAGACGACGCGCTTTATGAAGCCAAGCGCATGGGTAGGAATACGGTCGTGCTGGCCACGGACGCAGAGCCCGACGCGCAGGTTGCCTAGGTGGCGGCCGTGCCGGGAAAAGTGCGGCCTCCTGGCCTCCAAATCAGCGAAAGGACCGGGGTGCCCTTCCATCAACATGGGAAGACGATGACCCGATCGGTCGAGCGTCGAATTCTCCATGATTTGGTTCGGCGGGCCACGGGCGATGAGCCGGCCGGTGCCCGGCGCTGGGCACCGGGATAGCGGGCCACAGAGCCAAGCGCAATAGTGGAGTGTAAATTTCATGTTATAGGCGTGCGCGGAGGTAGGGATTGCGGCGTGCGGCTATCTGACGTAAATATTGCCCGTCGCGAAAAGCGACCGCTTCCCTTGATCCGCTCAGTGGCGGAGTAAACAGGTGGACGAATTGGCGTCCAGGCGGTCGAGTACATGCCATCCCCGCCTATTTCGGCGCGGATCGGCCAGCGTCTCCCAGAAACCAGATATCTGACATTTCGTCAGCCCCTGCTCGCGAGCCATTGGCGCCTGTCGGTGCCGCACGCTCGCGTCTACCGGAGCGTGCCATGACCACACCCCTCACCACGAAGAAGCCACTTATCGTCATTTTTGCTGCCATTATCCTCGATGCCGTCGGCATCGGGCTGATCTTTCCCATTCTGCCGTCGCTGCTTAAGGAGCTCACGCAGACGGACGACGTCGCGCCGCTCATCGGCACAATGACGGCCCTCTATGCAGTGATGCAGTTCGTGTTTGCACCGGTGCTCGGTGCGCTCAGCGACCGCATCGGCCGGCGGCCCGTCTTGCTGCTTTCTCTCGCAGGAGCCGCCATCAACTACCTGTTTCTGGCTTTCGCCTCCAACCTCTGGATGCTTTTCGCAGGTCGCGCGATCGCCGGCCTCACAAGCGCCAACCTGGCGGTGGCGACCGCCTATATCACCGACATATCGCCGGAGGAGAAACGCGCCCGCCGTTTCGGCCTGTTCAACGCCATGTTTGGCATCGGCTTTATCGTCGGCCCGGTGCTGGGCGGTATCCTCGGCGACCATGGCTTGCGGCTGCCCTTCATTGCAGCCGCCGTTCTCAACGCCTGCAATTTGCTGCTGGCGCTTTTCGTCCTGCCGGAATCACGCATTCCCGGCCGGCAGAAGATCGACCTGGCCGCGCTCAATCCGATCCGTCCGCTCCGCTGGGCCTTCTCCGCCAAGGGCTTGATGCCAATCGTCGTTCTGTTCATCACCTTCAGTGCGACCGGCGAGGCCTACAGCACCTGCTGGGCGCTGTGGGGCAGCGATGCCTTTCACTGGAACGGGCTGTGGATCGGTCTTTCGCTCGGTGCCTTTGGGGTCTGCCAGGCCCTTGCCCAGGCTTTCCTCCCGGGGCCAGCGGTGAGAAGGCTCGGCGAACGCGCGACGATCCTGACAGGTGTTGCCGGCGCGTGCGTTGGCTTGGTCGTCATGGCATTTGCGACGGAAGGCTGGATGATCTTCGCCATCATGCCGGTATTCGTTCTTGGCGGCATCGGCGCGCCGGCCTTGCAGTCCCTTGCAACCCGACAGGTCGCTGAGACCCAGCAAGGCCAGTTTCAGGGCGTGCTGGCGTCGGCGGTAAGCCTGGCATCGATTGTCAGTCCGCTCGCATTCTCGAGCTTCTATTTCGTCTTCAGGCAGGAATGGCCAGGCGCCATCTGGCTGTCGGTCGTCGCCGTCTATCTGGTGGCCGTACCGCTCGTTCTCAGTCTGCGATTTGGGCGGCGCGCCGAGGGCTAGGCGCCTGCATCAGGCCGCTGGTCGCGCGCTACCGGCGGCCGCCTGCAGCCAGCCTGAAAGGTCCTGCTTCAGAAGCGCGCCGAGCCTTTCGGTCTCCGGCGCGTAGAATTCGACCAGCCGGTTGCGCAGATCCGTCGGCAGCGGCACATAGTCGAGTTCGCGGGCGACCATCGAGCGCAGGCCCTTCACGATGGGGTTGCTGCGAAACGGTGCCGCGATCGGCTTCAGCGGCTGAAGAAGTCGACGCAGCTTCGGCGGCACGACAGGCACCGTCTTGTCCTTGACTTTGTTGACGACCGGATAAAGCGGCGACGACAGCTGCAGAAAGTCTCTGACCGCGTCGAGATGCGCCTGCGGGTTCTGGCGCATATGCTCATAGAGGAGAACCTGCAGGTTTTCGGCTGGAAACAGATCGAGATAGGCTTCGAGCTGGCGGCAATAGAGACCGCCGACCAGGAAACGTCCTCCCTTTGCCTGGCGTGGATCGAGATACCGGGTGATGTCGGTGCCGACTTCCCCGCGGCGATAAAGCATGCAGTAGTCGGAATAGGCGCGGTCGACGGGATTGCGCAGCTGCGCGATCAGCCGTGCGCGCGGCAGCGCCTTCTTGATGCGGGCAGCTGCTTCCGGCTCGTCGAGGTAGGAATTGGATTTCTCGCCGACGATGGTCTGTTCAGGTTTGGGCTCGAATTGCCCCAGATACCAGCCGTCGCCCTTTTCGAAGTTGCGGCTGAAGAAGTGGAGCTCGGGATCCGGCATATAGACGGAAGGGTTCTGCTGCAGCGACTGCTGTAGCCAGGTGGTCGCGCTCTTGGCGGCGCCGATGATCAGGAAATCGATATCCGAGAGCTGCATGTCGTTCTCTTTCTTTCCGCTGTCGGTGGGCTCAGTGCGCGGCGTGTGCCGAGATGTCGGACGGCCGTCTTCCGAGAATTCGCTGATAAATGCTGACGATGCCGTCGACATGGGGCTTGATGCCATAGGCGGCAAGCGTCGAGGTGCGCGCCGTTTCGCTGATGCGCTGCCACTCGTTACGGTCTTTCAGCAGGCGCTCCATCGGGGCGACGAAAGCCTCTGGGTTTTCCGGCTCGACGAGAAAACCGGTCACGTCGTTCTCGATCGCTTCGGGATTTCCTCCGTGATTGGTGGCGACGACCGGGGTGCCGTACATCATGGCTTCGATGAGCGTTCTGCCGAACGGCTCGCTCATGGCCGGCACGAGGAGAATGTCGACGGCGCACATATAGGGCGCGACCGGATGGCGAAATCCCATGAGGTGGATCTTGTCGGCGATCCCGAGAGCGCGCGCGCGTTCTGCTGTCTCAAGGTCGAGCCGCGGCCCTGCCTGTTCGGGTGCGCCGAAAAGCAGGCCGGCTATCGGGAAATCCGGATTGCTGCGGTGAAAGGCGTGCACCGCCTCGACGAAACGGAGAGGGCGCTTGCGCTCGTTGAGAAGCCCGAAGTAGCCGACGAACCGCGTCTCCTCCGGCAGGCCGAGTTCGCGCACCAGCGCGAGCCTGCTTTCCTCCCGATCGGGGACCTGATCCGGATGCCGGAAGGGGCTGTGCAGTACCGAGATACGCCCCTCAAGCGGGAGCAACGGCTTTGCCGGCTGCGCAAATCGCGAAACCGTGACCACGTGCTTGGCAAGAAGCGGCGCAAGCATGTTGACCGCCCGGGCGCGGGGGTCGCCGCGGTGGTGCCACAGAAGTTTGGCGCCGGCCAAGTAGGTTGGAAGCGCCCAGGTGGTATGGATCGCGCCGTCGTTGGTGTGCACGATGTCGATGTTGTGCCGTCTCAGGAGATTGATGATCTTCACCATCGAGATCGGATAACGCAGCGCCGAGAAGGATCGCGTCGCGAAAGGACGATCCCGTTGCGGCGAGAGGATGTCGATGTCCTCGATCGTGACATAGTCGATCTTGTTTTCGTCCATATATCTGGAAAGCGCCTTGCGCGGATGATGCACGAAGACGATGGGGGTTATCCGGTCCCTGTCGAACGACGATATGAGGTTGAGCGCGGAAATATGGCTCCCCCCGATATCGTCACCCGAAAATGGAAATCCGACGGTAATGGCTTTTTGAGACACGAAACGAGGTCCCGAAAGTAAACTAAATATCGCAAGACTGTAGCACCGTCTCAATGCTACTTCGAGAGGTCAAAAGCGCGAGTTATATACCTAATTCGGGTGATGCAAATAAATCGAATTGACGAACTATAACAAAAGTGGAAAGCTTCGCCCCGAATTGCGCGAAAAATATTCTTTTGATTGACGATATAGGGCGGAATGAATTGCCCTGCACGAGCGTTTTCAAGCTTCTGGAGCGGGGCCTCGCCAAAAGGCTTTGGGAGTAACTATATGCCGATTGAAATTTTCATGCCGCGCACACCAGGTGCGCCGCAGCCGGCCGGCCATTTCGGTTCTCGGTCTTTCCAGCAACAGACTCGACGCGCAAAGGCTTTTCAGCATGGTGCGCGCACGCTTGCCCTGCTTTCCGCCTTCTTGGGTGTCGCGGCTTCCGCCAGCGAGCCACAGATGGTCGCGTTTCCCGGTGCCGAAGGGCACGGCAAGATGGCGCAGGGCGGCCGCGGCGGCCGCATCATCCAGGTGACGAGCCTTGAGGATTCCGGCCCGGGCACGCTGCGCGAATGCATCGAGGCGACTGGAGCTCGAAATTGCGTGTTTCGCGTGTCCGGCATCATCCGGCTCAAATCCTCGCTCGTGATCGGTGATGATGGCAACTCGGTCTCGATCCTCGGGCAGACAGCGCCGGGCGGTGGCATTTTGCTGACCATCGACCAGACGAATGACGAACTAAGGCATACCCCGCTTGTTGCCAAACAGACGCACGACGTGATCGTCCGGCATCTGCGCATTCGGCCGCGGCTGCCGAACTCCGTCAAAAACGTCCACGCGGCGGTGATCGAAAACAGCCAGCGCGTCTATTTCGACCATACATCGATGTCCTGGGCGACCGACGAGAACGTCAGCACCTATTCCAACACGACCGACATCACCATCGCGAATTCCATCTTTGCCGAGGGGCTGAACAAGCACAGTAAGTGCACCCTTCTCGGCGCCGATCCGAGAGTCCCGCAGAACATTACCTTCTGGCGAAATGCCTGCATCTCCAACAATGACCGGAACCCCGACAACAACCACTACGGAAAATCCTGCATCGAGATCGTCAACAACGTGTTTTTCAATGCACGTTCCGAGTGGGGAGAGGTGTTCTCGCAGTATCCCGGCGGCACGCCGATTTCTTATGTCGGCAACTACTTCAAGGCAGGTCCGAGCACGGTCGAGAAAACCTACGCAATCAAATGGCAGAACGTCGAAAGCGCCGGCCAGCCTCAGATCTACGA
The DNA here is from genome assembly GCF_014852185.1 of Ensifer sp. ENS07. Lineage (NCBI taxonomy): Bacteria > Pseudomonadati > Pseudomonadota > Alphaproteobacteria > Hyphomicrobiales > Rhizobiaceae > Ensifer > Ensifer sp. ENS07. The sequence continues at coordinate 38,045 of NZ_JACVBE010000016.1, forward strand.
GAGCGGCAATGTGTTGTGGGCGCCGCCATCCAAGTCGCTTCAATTGCTTTCGCCGGGAACAGACCAATTCGTGGTGAACCGTCCGCCTTGCCCCTTGGCGGTTGATACGCTCCTTGCAGCCGGTGAGGCATATGAAGAGGTTCGTGGCCAGTCCGGTGCGTTTCCCCGCGACGATCTCGATGTCGCCTGGATCAAGGATATGGGTGCACAAGGCGAGAGGGGAGCAGGGCGCATGGTGGTTGCGCCTGGCGAGATCCCCGCGATTAAAGAGGCACATGCGTATGGCGACGAGGACTTCGATGGAATGGCCGATAGCGTGGAGGAAAAATTTGGCGGCGTCGTCGGCGTGAATGACGCCTGGGAGCCTGCCTCGGCCGATGGGAGCATGCGCTTCGATCAATTCATGGAATGGTTGTCGCAGGAGCGGATTGCCGGTCGCTACCCGAAGTAGAGGTGGCCCACGGGTTCTCTTCTGCGGCGGCCCGGAAGTGCCCGAGAATGTCTGTCAACCGTGCAGGTCAAATCGTTCCGTGGTTCGATAGCAACCAACTATTGCTCTTCCGGACGTCGTATAATATAGTTTTCTAAATTTGAATGTTATTTCTATGTCAGTATTTTACCTGCGTGGCGTTGTCGATTGCCGCGCGGTTTATGTGCGGGCGTGCTTATACTTCTTTCACGTCAGGTATTTCTATCAAATTTATATGTTAGGGCTCTCATGCTGACCATCGATCGCAAAGTCGAAGCGCCTCCAGGGCGAGGCCAAATGCCTGCGGTTCAGTATCGGGAGGCGCGCGTTGCGCCGCGCGGATATGGCATCCGCGATCTGTTCGAGCTTTTCCGCCGGTATCGCGTCGTCTTCTTCTCGCTGCTGGGATCTGCGTTGCTTGCGACGCTGTTAACGGCCGCATTGCTGCCGCGCTCCTATACCGCAGCTTCGGCCATCGTTTTCGACCGCAACGACGTCCGCCCCTACGAGGCGCAGGTCGAATTGCGCAAGCTCGAACGCGACCGGTCGGTGATGGAAACGGAGCTGGACGTGATCCGCTCGCGCGTCTTCGTGGGCGTCGTCGTCGATGCGCTCAACCTGGTCAACGATCCCGATTTCAACACTTACCTGCCTGAAATCCGCAGCGATCATGAGACGTTCCTGCAGTCGTTCTTCGCCAACATCTCCGAGCTCATTTTCGGCACGCCGGAAGAAAGTACCCAGAAGGAGCGGCTGATCTCGGAAAACGTGCAGCGCAACCGCGCCATCTCGACGCTGCTGAACTCCTATGTCGTCACCCGTACCGGGGAAAGCCTCGCGCTGACGATCCGCGTGGTGCAATCGAACCCCTTGAAAGCGGCCACGATCGCCGATGCGCTCGCCGAGCAATATCTCTCCTGGACGGCGAAAAAGACCGAAGAGGCCACGAACAACACGGTTGCGTACTTGCGCGGCGAGATGGCCAACAGCGCCACCCGAATTGCTGGCATGGAGCGCGATATCGCCGCCTTTGCCCGCGACAGCGACCTGACCTTCGATCCGCAGGATGATGTTCTAAGAGCCCGCATGCTACAGCTGAACGAGCAATATGTGACCTTGCGCGTCGAGGAAGCGGGCGCGGTTGCGAAATACAACGAGGCCAAGCAGTTGGTGTCTGCGGACGGCAAGGAATTGGCCGGCGGTGCGCTGATTTCGACGCAGCTTGATCAGTTGCGTGCTGAAGAGGCGCGGCTCGAGCGCACGCGTGCGCAGCTCGGCGCCAAGTTCGGCAAGAACCACCCGCTGGTCCTCGACGCCACAAACGAGCTTGAGTCCGTGCGCACCATGATCGGCAACGAGGCGCAGCGCCTCGTGCACGAACTGGCAAACAATGCCAAGGTGGCAACGGTGCGCGCCCAAAAATTCCAGACGGAACTGAGCGCGCTGCAGGACAAGGTCCAGGGGCGCAACCTTGCCGAAATCCGTCGGCGTGAACTTGCCCGCGACCTTCAGTCGGAACAGGCGATCTATGACCAGATCGTGCTCAGGCTGGGCGCGCTCAACCCCGAAAGAGGCGAGTACAAGCCGACCGCACGGATCGCGTCCTATGCGGAAGTGCCGACGAAACCGACGTTCCCGAATAACACGCTAGTGATCGTCGCCGGCAGCATCGGGGCCGTTCTGCTCGCGGTCGTGGGGGTGATTATTTCGGACTCCCTGGAGAGCAGGCTGTACCTGCCGCGCGACGCCGAGCAACTGCTCAACCGTCCGAACCTTGCCAGTGTGCCCGATATGCGCAAGCGCTTGCGGAATGCGTCGGCCTTTTATCACTACATGCTGAACAATCCGGAGTCGCCGGCGGCGACCGCCATGCGCACGCTATGCATGGCCTGGCTTACGATCGACCATGAGGCGGGCGGCAAGGTGGTGATGTTGTGCTCGCCGGCGCTTGGAGACGGCAAGACTACGGTTGCGCTCGGCATGGCGACAATGGCAAAGGTCGACGGACTGCGCCCGATCGTCATCGACCTTGACATGTCGGCGCAGAGCGCGCCGAACATTGCCGGTGCCAACACCAAGGATACCGCCATCACGGCGCCGCTAGAAGGCAAAGTCGATATCAAGAGCCGGATCGCGACGTCGCCGGCCTATCCCCACCTTGAGTTCATTTCGGTGCGGCCCGGCCTGATGAACCTCGATGTCCTTTGTGCCGAACTGCGCGACAGCTACGATCTCATCATCGTCGACGCGCCGGCCGTCGAAGAAAACGAAGGCGTGATCTGGCTCGCGTCGCACGTCGATTCGGTCATTCTGGTCTGCCGCTCGGGCGGCACGACGGATCGCCAGCTCGCCAATGTTCAGCAACGGTTGTCACTGAACCATGCGGTTATTCTCGGCAGCGTCATGAACTACTGCGACCGGTCGGAGTAGGCGCCGCCGTCAGGCCGGGTGGGAAGGGCCCTCGCAACTGGCGAGCGCCGACGGCCAAAGCCGCCTAAGTCGGTCATTTAATCGGCCCATCGTCAAATTGCGAAAGTCATTATGTTCGACAGTCGCATCCGTTGCCGGCTCGTTCGAGCGCGCGTTGGCCTGGCTTCGTGTCGAAGCAGCTTTCGGTGTGCGGTGATCGTCGCTAACGTCTGCGTCCGAACGATCGGTGCAGCCGCTTTGGCAAAGTTCTTGTTCCCTAGGGTCGGCGTAAACTCGTCGAAGGTCAGTGCGACACATGAGTTCGCTCGCGTCGATAGGGGGCGGGTCAGGCTGACTGACGCTGAGCCCGGCAAACGGAAAACCGATTACCCAAGGTCACCGCTTAGTGTCCAGCTTGCGGCGATAGGCGATCGCCATCTGCACAAACCAGACGCCGGACATCACGATATGCGCAACGTTCGCGCCCACGGCACCGACACGTGGGATGAGGGCGATTGCCGTGAAGAGGAAGAGGACGCCCCCAAGAAGCGCGCTTTGCAGCAGGATCTTTTCGTGTCCCATAGCGAGAAGGGCCGAATAAAGGGTTCTGCCGCAAAGAAACATGATGACGGCGACGAACTGCACCATGACGAGAGTGGCGGCCGCCTCGAAACCCGGGCCGGCCGTCACGCGCAGCACCCATTCAATGGTCAGATACGCGCCGACGAGGGCGCAGACGCCGAAGGCGAAGAGCAGCCATGCTGTCTGGCTGACGGTCTTTCTAAATTCGTCTATCCCCTCGGTTGCCCAGACGCGCGAAAGATCCGGATAGAGCACGGCCTGAACCTGCTCGCCCGCCTGCTGCGCGATTTTCGCCACCCGCTTGGCGATATGGTAGAGGCCGGCAGACCCGGGATCAGCGAGGTAACCGACAAGAAGCGTGTCGAATTCGAAGGCGCAGGCTTGGATGATAAGCGCCATGTTGGTCCACAGCGAGAAGCTCCAGAAACCGGGGAAGCGGGTCCGGATATCGCCGAGCGGAACCCACATGACGCCGGTCAGCCCCTGCTTGCGCAACTCGCGGAAAGCCCAGACGGTCCTGTTCAGGCTGCTGCAGATCTGCGACGCCATCCACAGCAGCATGAACTCGAACAGCCCCCATCCGAGATAGACGCCGGCAAGGCACAGGAGGGCCCTGAGGATGCTGGCCGCGACCTGCCCATAGGCGACAATCTTGAAGCGGCCATAAAGCCGCATCACCGCCGTCGGCATGCCGGTTACCTGGAATGGCAGGACCGCGCAGTAGATCAGCACGAAGCGGCTCATCTCTTCGGAAATGCCGAAAAGCGGTCCGGCAAATAGCACGATCAGCACCGCCAGCCCCCATCCCGCAAGGGCGGTGGCGAGATCGATCAGCAGGCCGAATTTGAACAATGCCTTGAGGTCGTCGGTCTCGCCGACCTGAAGGGCCTTCGCCCCGTATTTGATGAGCGGCTGCCAAGAACGGAAGCTGACGAAGCGCTCGATGCCGCGAGTGTAGGCGAAGGACAGGGCCAGGAGCCCATAGTCGGCAGGGCCGAGCGCACGCGCCGTCAGGGCAAAGCCGGCCAGTCCGATGAAGGCGCTGGCGAAGTTGCCGGTCAGCAGGTGCGCTATGTTCTTGAGCCGTCCGTGGAGGTCCGCCTCGGCTTGCCAGGCTAAACGATACTTTCTTGTCTTTTTTAGTAGTGATTCCAATAATATCACAAAATTACATCCTGCTTCGAGGTTGCAATTACGTCTGTTTCATGGAAGAATGCTAATATGTGTTTTAGTGTTCTCGCACTGCGAGGAAAATTTGTTTCCCTGTTTCTGGGAAAATTTAATTACTTATCCATATGCAATTAAAAATTGTGCAGTGGAACCTGTTTTTGAAGCATATCATAGTGACCGAAAGAAATTACAGAGGTTTCGTAAAATAAATTCATCCATTGCTGGAGTTTAATTTCCGCTTCTTTTGGTGCTGTTGAACCACCGTGAAGTTCGGATTTATTCATTAGAGGGAAGCATGAAGTTTCCGGCTCAGACAATCTTTCGCATCGTCAGTCATATCGCTTTCGTCGCGACGGCGACGTTGTTGCTGACGGGTCCCCTTCACGCTGCCGGCGCATCGACCGCCAGTACGCCCAGCGCCACCGCATCGGGCGCTGCAACAGCGAGCGCCGTGCCCACGACCCAGGCGGCGCCCGCCGCCTACCGGGTTTCGGTCGGGGACGTGCTGTCCTTCGACATATTGGATGATGCCGAGTTGCCGACGTCGCTGACGATTGCGACCGATGGAGCGGCCGCATTTCCCTTGATCGGCGCGTTCAAGATCGAGGGGCGAACCATTCCTGAGGCGGTTGACGCCTTGCGCAGCGAATATCTGTCCCGCCAGCTGCTGACCGATCCGAAGCTGTCGCTTTCTATCGTAACGGTTCGCCCTGTGCTGATCCTTGGCGAAGTGCGCACACCTGGCTCCTTCGCCTATTATCCGGGACTGACGGTCGAGCAGGCCGTCGGCCTTGCCGGTGGACCACAGACGGCGATGAGCAATCCGGCCGACCGCATCATCGCCCAGGCGAAGCTGCGCGGCACGATCGAGGAAACGGATGTTGAGATCGTGCGAGAGGCGGTCTACACCGCCCGGCTTTACGCGCAATTACGCGGTTCCGAGAAGGTCGACCTCAAGGATATTCCGGAAAGCGTCAAGATGTATGTCGATGAAGTTTCGGTCGGTCCCGTGGTCGCGATCGAGGAGAAGATCCTGAAGACGGACCTGCTGTCGACAAAGAACCAGATGGAGATCCTCAACCAGAGCATCATGCAGACGGAGGCGAGCCTCACGATCCTCGACAAGCTCAAGGAGCAGCAGGAGGAGGTCGTCGCCCTCAACGAACAGGTTGAGGCGAGGACTCTCGCGCTCAGGAAGCGGGAGCTGAATACGGAATCGGAGCTTTCACGGGTGAAAATGGCAACTTCGAGCGAAAAATCGCGATTGCTGGAGCTTATCTCCGAGATCGGGCGCTCCAACCGCGAGCTCGCGAACCTGAAGCTACAGCTCGAAACCTTGAAGGCAAACCGCGAGAAGGAGATCCTGACCTTGCTCCAGGAGCGCGAGGCCACGCTCAAGAAGCTCGAAACGCAGCGTCAGTCAACCAAGGAACAGATGGTCCTGATGGCTGCTGCCGAGGTCGATTCGAGCAAGAACGAACAGGTATCGTTTCTCTACAAGATCGATCGGGAGACCGGTCGCGGCGAGGCCAAGACCCGGCAGAGCATCGAGGCCACAAAAGTTACGGCTGTGCTGCCTGGCGATGTCATCTTCGTATCGATCGCCGGCCTGTAGCTTCGGAATAATAGGGGCTTCGGCCGTGCATAGATGGAGAGTTGCGTGAGGGGCGAGTTTGCATGTGGGCTGACGTCGGGCTTTGACGACGAGGATGACCGTCATTGTCGGGAAACGGTTCTGAGATCGGCGGCGATCGGGGTGTTGGCGAGGGCAGCAGGATGAGCCTGATGGAAACGCTCGGACGAACGCTGGTCATCGCACCGCATCCCGACGACGAGGTTCTGGGCGCCGGCGGAACGATGGCGCGGCTGGCGGCGCAAGGAAGCGACGTCTTCGTGGCTGTTGTCACAGAGGGAAAACCACCGGCCTATGATCGCGCCTCGGTGGAAGCCGTTCAAGCCGAAGCCCATGAGGCGCATCGGATTCTCGGGGTCAAGGAAACGCGCTGGCTGGGTTTCCCCGCCGCAGCCCTTTCCGAAACCTCCCATTCGGCGCTTAACGCCGCGCTGTTCGAGCTGGTGCGCTCCATCGCGCCGCAAACGCTGATCATCCCCTTTGTCGGCGACATGCATGTCGATCATCAGTTGATCTTCCTGTCGTCGATGGTGGCCGCAAGGCCGCATCAGCCCGGCTATCCCAAGGTGATCCTGGCTTACGAGACGTTGTCGGAGACAAACTGGAACGCGCCTTATGTGACGCCGGGCTTCGCACCGAATGTGTTTGTCGACATCAGCGACCATATCGATCGAAAGCTTGCGGCGATGAAGGCGTTCAAGTCCCAGGTTCGGGCGGCGCCGCATGAGCGCAGCCTCGAGACCTTGAACGCGCTCGCCACATTGCGCGGCGCAACCGTGCTGAAATCGGCCGCCGAGGCCTTCGTGATGGTGCGGCAGGTCATCTGATATTTCCGGAGTTTTCAGTTGAGCGAGGGAGCAAGCTGTGGCGACGTGGCCGGTATATGACGAGGAACAGATTGCGGATGTTGCCGCGGTGTTAAGGTCGGGCAAGGTGAATGCCTGGACCGGGCCGCACGTTGCAGCCTTCGAGGAAGCCTATGCCCGTGCACTCGGGCGCAAGCACGCCATCGCGCTTGCGAACGGTACGCTTGCGCTGGAGCTGGCGCTTTTCGCGCTCGGTCTCGAACCCGGCGACGAGGTGATCGTGACGCCGCGCAGTTTCGTCGCCTCGGCGTCGTGCGTTTCGTTTTGCGGCGGCGTTCCCGTCTTTGCCGATGTCGACGAGAACAGCCAGAACATCAGCGCCGCAACGATCGCACCGAAGATCACCAACCGGACAAAGGGCATCATCGCGGTCCACCTGGCAGGCTTTCCCTGCGACATGCAGGAAATCATGGCCCTCGCCAGACAGGCCGGACTTTGGGTGATCGAGGATTGCGCGCAGGCCCACGGCGCGGAGATTGACGGCAAGCCGGTCGGAAGTTTCGGCGATATCGCCGCGTTCTCCTTTTGCCAGGACAAGATCATCACGACCGGCGGCGAGGGTGGGCTGATCGCTCTTGACGACGAGGCACTGTGGAAGAAGGCCTGGAGCCGTAAGGACCACGGCAAATCCTATGACGCGGCGTTCCTGCGAGAGCATCCGCCGGGTTTCCGATGGCTGCATGAAACGATCGGCACGAACTGGCGCATGACATCGCTGTCGGCCGTTCTCGGCTCGAGGCAATTGGAGCGCCTTCCGGCATGGCACGCGACAAGGTCTCGCAACGCTGCGATCCTCGACGAGGTGGCCCTAGAGCTTGCAGCGTTGCGCGTACCGACGTTGCCGAAGGGATATCGCCACGCGTACTACCGCTACTACGCTTTCGTTCGGCCGGAGGCATTGAAGCCCGGGCACGATCGCGACTGGATTGTCGCGGCGATGAACGCGGCAGGTGTGCCGTGTTTTTCCGGAAGCTGCTCGGAGGTCTATCTGGAGAAGTGCTTTAGCGATCTTGGGCTTTCGCCGTCCGAGCGGCTCCCGGTCGCACGAAGGCTGGGCGAAACCAGTATCGCGCTTCTCGTCGATCCGGCGCAGAGCGAAGAGGCGATGACCAAGGCCGCCCGCTTCCTGCATGCCGTCGTCACCGAAGCGTCTCTTCCCGCTCTGGGTCAACGCGCGCCGGTGCTTGAAATGGAAGCGCGGGCATAGAACCGCGATTTCGGAAACGGTCGAGCAGCCGCGACGCGGTTGCCCGGCCATGTGCCGACCGGTGCATGGGAGTTGAAGATGAAGCGGTGCTTTGACATCGTCTTTGCGTTGGTCGCGGGCCTCTTGAGCCTGCCGATCATGCTGGTGGTCGGGATTGCGGTCGCCATCTGGCTTGGGCGGCCCGTGTTGTTTTACCAGACCCGGGCGGGGCTCGACCGGCGTCCGTTTCGCATGATGAAGTTTCGGTCGATGTCGGATGCGCGAGACGCCGAAGGCCGCCCCCTCAGCGACGCCGAGCGCACGGGACGGTTCGGGCTTCTGCTTCGCCGGACGCGCCTAGACGAGTTGCCCGAGTTCTGGAACATCCTTATCGGCGACATGAGCCTCATCGGCCCGCGGCCGATCCTTCCGGAGACGATCGACGCGCTGGGCGAGCGCGGGGTTCGTCGCTGCAGCGTTCGGCCGGGGCTCACCGGCTGGGCTCAGATCAGCGGCAACGCCATTCTTTCGAACGACGACAAGCTCGATCTTGATCTCTGGTACATTGCCAACCGATCAGCCTGGGTCGATCTCAAGATCATCGCCGAAACTGTTCTGGTGATGATCCTCGGGGATCGGATCAGCGAACGCCGGCTCAGCGCGGCACGCCAGAGCGTGCCTGAGCGATAAGATCCTTCTGCCGCAGTTCGGGTTGTGGCGCCGGTTCGGGTTGGGCAAAGGCGTCCGACGTCACTTTTGCCGAAGCTGAGAGCGCGATGTAGGCGCAGGCAAGGGCCACGGGCAAGACGAGCGGGAAGGGCCAGAAGCGGCTATAGGCGTGCGGCACGGCATTCGCGACCAACAGCAGCATGGAGACGTTGGCGACGATGCAGCCTGCAAACGGTCGCCCGCCGGGAAGCCGCGCCACGGCCAGCGCCGGACCGAAGGCCGAAAGCAGCATCACCAGAAGACCCACCGCCGAGATCAGCCCGCCTTCCGTCCACAGGAGCAGATAGAGATTATGAACCGGCTGGTGAATGGCGCTCGCGATCCGGTACTGGTCCGCGCCGACGCCGAGCAGCAAGGTGCTGTCGGTCATGTTCATCGCTTCATAGATCAGATCGACGCGATGATCGAACGTGCCGGCCTGGCCGATGTCGCCGCTTTCGAGCGCTCCGAGCACGCGTTTCTGGAATGCGGCCGGAAGATAGTCGCGGGCGGATGTGAAGACTGCGAGAACGATGCCGGCCAAAAGGACGACGTTGATGATCAGCCGCTTCCAGTTGACGCCGATGATAGCAAATACGCTCATGCCGAAGACAAGGGCGATGAGGCCAGTGTTGGAGCCGGTCAGCACGATCCCGTAGATCAGGATAAATAGGGCAAAGACGGCATAGATTCGGTTGAGCCGCTTCGTCGTGATCAACACAAGCAGGATCGGGACCGCGAGCGCTATCACCGCCGCGCACTCGTTTTCACGCTCCATAAGGCCGCTGAAGCGGCCGTTGCCGCTGACGAAGTTCGTGTTCGTGCGGCCATCAATATGGATGAGATAGATGCCCTGGAAACAAAGGACGAGGATCGAGAACACATAGGTCTTCGCGAGCAGCACGAGCTGATCGAGCGTACGACCGCTGAACAATAGCACTACAAAGAGATAAGCGTAGAGATATTGGGTGACGACGACGATGCCGCGCATCGGATCCGGGCCCGCGATGCTGCTTACCAGCAGGCCGGAGACCAGCATTGTCAGCCCCAGCCACCACAATCCGCTGCTAACACGCCCGAAGAGCTGAAGATCGATATTGCGGTTGAGTAGCGCAAAGCAGAAGCAAAGAAAGGCGAGGAAATCGGCGACCGTAAAGTTCGTATCGCCGTAGCGAAAATAGTTCATCGAGCAAAAAAAGACGGCGCCGACCAGCAGAAGGAACTCGATCTTTTTGGTGAGCACGATGCCTGGCGCGTCGCGGCGAGCGGCTTCGCGGCGAGCAGCCAATCCGGCCGAAAGGGTATGGTTGAACATGTTCATGGCATGCCGTCACCTTCAACCAACACAAGGCCGTGCGCTCGAACGTCGTCTTCAGGCATTCTAGACTTTCTCCCTTTAGTCTGCTTCCTTTTCGCAGGCCTCCGGCCCGCAATCACGCCCCCAGCCGATGAACCCTGGATTGGCGAAATCGCAATCATTTGCCTGACGCCGCTTTCCGTAGCGGAACGGTTGCCCGTCAAGCGTCGTGACGCGCCCGCCGGCAGCGCGCAGCACGGCATCACCGGCGGCCGTATCCCATTCCATCGTGCGACCGAAACGGGGATAGACATCGGCGAGCCCCTCGGCCAGCAGGCAAAATTTGAGCGAGGAGCCCACCGACGTGCAGTCGCGGATTGCGTTCTGCTCCAGAAAATCCGCCGTCTCGGCATCGCTGTGCGAACGGCTGGCAACCGCGGTCAGATTTTCAGGCCGTTCTCGACACCGTATTTCCGTGGTCCCGGTGATGGCAAAGTCGGCGGTCACCTGAAACTTCTTCGCCCGTCCCCCTTCTGCGACATAGCCAACGAGCCGAGCGGGCGCAAAGACGACGCCAGCCACCGGCTCGCCGTCGCTGATCAAGGCGATGTTGACGGTGAAGTCACTTCGCCGGTTGATAAATTCCTTCGTTCCGTCGAGCGGGTCGACGAGGAAGAAGCGCCGGCCCTCGATCTCGGGCACTGAGCCTGCCGCGACGGCTTCCTCGGCGACCACCGGGATATCGGGGAATGCTCGAGCCAAAATGGCAAGGATGATCTCTTCGGCACGCCGGTCCGCTTCGGTGACCGGCGAACGGTCGGCTTTTTCATCGACCGTGATATCACGCGCATAGACGTCTAGAATGGCCTTGCCAGCCTCTATCGCTGCGGCCGTGAGCGTATCGATCATTATCTTTCTCCGTACTGCCGCTGGGAGCGTCGTCTGCCGCGCCGGACTGGTCGTTATTGATTGTCCAGGTAGGCCTCGATTTCGCCTGCAAGCGCCGTGACTTCGCGGCCCACGGTGTGCAGGTGGATTTCCGGCCTCTCCGGGCGCTCGTAAGGCGAACTAATGCCCGTAAAGTTGCTGATCTCGCCGGCGAGCGCCTTCTTGTAGAGGCCCTTGGGATCGCGGCGCGCGCATTCCTCGATCGGGGTGTCGACAAAAATCTCGATGAATTCGCCCGGGCCGAACAATTCGCGGGCCATGCGGCGCTCCGAGCGGAACGGCGAGATGAACGAAACGAGCACGATTAGGCCCGCTTCGGTCATGAGTTTCGCGACTTCGGCCACGCGTCTGATGTTCTCGACGCGGTCTTCTTCGGTGAAGCCGAGATCGCGGTTGAGGCCGTGACGGACATTGTCGCCGTCAAGCAGGAACGTGTGCTTGCCCCGGGCGTGCAGCATTTTCTCGACAGTGTTGGCGATCGTCGATTTGCCCGAGCCGGAGAAACCGGTGAACCACAGCACGCGCGGCGTCTGATGATTGAGCGCGGAGCGGGCCTTCTTGTTGATGTCGAGGGCCTGCCAATGCACGTTGAGCGCGCGACGCAGCGGAAAGTCGATCATGCCGGCGCCGACCGTGGCGTTGGTGAAGCGGTCGATCAGCACGAAGTTGCCGGTGGTCCGGTTGTCCTTGTAGCTGTCGAAGACGATCGGCGCCTGGGTGGAGAGATTGCAAACGCCGATCTCGTTCATGCGCAGCGATTTTGCCGCTTCCTCGGCGAAGGTGTTGACGTCGATCTGGTGTTTGAGGCTGGTAATCGTCGCGCTGACGCTGTCGACTTCCGTGCGCAGGATGTAGCTGCGTCCGGGAAGCATCGCATCCGGATGAAGCCAGATCACGTGCGCCATAAACTGATCGGCGACATGCGGCCGATTTTCCGGCGGCACGAGCATGTTGCCGCGTGAGATATCAAGTTCGTCCTCCAGCACGAGCGTGACAGACTGGCCCTCGACCGCGCGCGCAAGCTTGCCGTCATAGGTGACGATTTCCTTGACCCGGGTGAGCTGGCCGGATTTTGCCACCGCGAGCGGATCGCCGACAGCTATGCTGCCCGATGCCACCTGGCCGGCAAAGCCGCGAAAGTCGAGATTTGGGCGAAGGACCAGTTGCACCGGGAAACGGAATTCCGCTTCGGCTGCCTCTTCCTCGATCGGCACCGTCTCGAGATGCTCCAGCAATGTTGGACCGCCATACCAGGGCATGTTTGGCGAACGGCTCGTCATGTTGTCGCCAAAGCGCGCCGAAATCGGGATCGGCGTGATCGTCGAGAAGCCGAGGTTCTCGGCAAAGGCCCTGTAGTCGGCGACGATCGTGTCGAAGACCCTGCGGTCAAAACCGACGAGGTCGATCTTGTTGACGGCAAGTACGACATGGCGCACCCCGAGCAAGGACGCGATGAAGGAATGGCGCCGCGTCTGCTGAAGAATACCCTTGCGGCTGTCGACGAGCACGACTGCAAGGGCCGCCGTGGACGCCGCAGTGACCATGTTGCGGGTATACTCCTCGTGCCCCGGCGCGTCGGCCACGATGAACTTGCGGCGCGAGGTAGCAAAGAAGCGATAGGCAACGTCGATGGTGATGCCCTGTTCTCTTTCTGCCTCCAGGCCGTCGATCAGGAGTGCGAAGTCGATGTCGCCGTTGTTTGCGCTGGTGCGTTTGGTCTCGCGCTTAAGTGCTGCGAGCTGGTCGTCGAAGAGCAGCTTGCTATCGTACAGCAGGCGGCCAATCAGCGTCGACTTGCCGTCGTCGACCGAACCACAGGTCATGAAACGCAGAAGCGATTTCTTCTCCTGTTTGGCCAGATATTCGAGCACGCTGCCCGGTGTTGCGGGAATGCTGGCGGTCATCAGAAGTACCCCTCCCGCTTCTTCTTCTCCATCGACGCGGTTTCGTCCGCGTCGATCAGGCGGCCGTGCCTTTCCGACGTGCGGGCGGTCAGCATTTCGCGGACGATGTCCTGGAGTGTCGTGGCGTTGGATTCGATCGCAGCGGTGAGCGGGTAGCAGCCAAGCGTGCGAAACCGCACCAGGCGCTGCTCAACCTTCTCGTCCGCATGGAGCGGCATGCGCTCGTCATCCACCATGATCAGCATGCCGTCCCGCTCGACGACCGGACGGCGTGCGGCGAAGTAAAGTGGCACGATCGGGATGTTTTCCTTGAGGATATATTGCCAGATGTCGAGTTCCGTCCAGTTGGACAGGGGAAAGACACGAATGGATTCGGATGGGCCGACGCGCGTGTTGTAGCTCTTCCAGAGCTCGGGCCGCTGGTTCTTCGGATCCCAGGCGTGCTGAGCGTTGCGGAAGGAGAAGATGCGCTCTTTTGCCCTGCTCTTTTCCTCGTCCCGCCGCGCCCCCCCGAAGGCCGCATCGAAGCCGTATTTGTCGAGTGCCTGGCGCAGCGCAATCGTCTTCATCACATGCGTATGCACGTTGGAGCCGTGGGTGAAGGGGTTAATCTGCTGCTCGAGGCCGTCGCGATTAATATGAACAAGCAGGTCGATGCCGAGTTCGGCCGCAGTCCGGTCGCGAAACTCGATCATTTCTCGGAATTTCCAGGTGGTGTCGACGTGGAGGAACGGGAAAGGCGGCTTGCCGGGATAAAATGCCTTCATCGCCAGATGCAGCATGACGGAGGAGTCCTTGCCCACCGAATAGAGCATGACCGGTTTCGCAAAGGTCGCGGCGACCTCTCGGAATATGTGGATCGCCTCGGCTTCCAGGCGCTGCAAATGAGTTAAGGACATCGGTGCTAATGCTCCAATATTGCAAGAAAACTTGAAACCTCAATTATATATTGCGTTCCGTTTGGAAGTGTATGTATTTTTTAAATTTAGATCTTAACTATACTTATTGTTCTAGGCGTTAGTTCTTGTGGTCGTAGTTGGCGCCTCTGAGCCGCGAAAGACCCACAATCGCGACGCCAGATAATTCCAGACAAAGACGATCGGGACGCTGATCACCTTGGCGACCGGTGCCGGGATCGTTAGGGCAAGGCCGGTGACGATCCCCGTCGATATCAAGAGACCCGTCAGGGTGGCAGCGACAAATTTCACCGCCTGCACATGGCTGTGGGCAGCGCGGAAGGTCCAGGTGCGATTGAGCATGTAGCTGACCGCGATGCCGCAGGAATAGGAAACGAGGTTGGACAGCGTTGGCCGAGCCCCCAGGAAATAGAGCGTGTTAAACAACACCATGTCGAGCAGGGTCGTCACGGCTCCCACAGCCGCAAACCGTGCAAGCGTTTCGCCGGCACGCTGCCGGGAGCTAGCGTCTTTTGTTGTCGGCAACGACATCGCCGTGCCTCCAATCCGGCATCGCCGGAGCCGGCCGCCGGTGTTCGTCGTCGTTGAGCGACGCTTCGATAATCGGGGCGGGCCGGCGTTTCGACTGCATGAAGATACGGCCCACATACTCACCCATGATGCCGAGAAAAATCGCGTTCAAGGTGATCGAAATCAGAAGCATGATCGTTGTCGTTGCAAAGCCCGCCGGCCAGTCCTGGCCGAACAGAAGCTTGCCGACGAGGTAGCCGAACAGAAGCAGCAGCGTTGCTGTGCCCATCACCAGGCTTGCCATCGAGGCCAGTCGCAAGGGTGTCAACGAATGGTTGAGGATCCCATCGACCGCAAGCGACAGCATAGCCTTGAATGGGAACTTGCTTTCACCCGCGACACGGGCCTCACGGTCATACTCGAAGCCAACCTGCGAGAAACCCATCGCACTGATGAGTCCGCGCAGATAGGGCGAGGTGTCGTCGACCTTCCGCAGTTCGTCGAGGATGCGTCGGTCGACAAGGCGGAATTCGCCGGCGTTGAGCGGCAGGTCGTCCTCGCTGAGCGCATTGATACACCAGTAGAAGGCACGGCGGATGCGCGTCGTCAGCCATCCGTCCTTGAGCGTGCGACGGATGCCGTAAACCACCTGGTGTCCGTGGTGCCAAAGCTCCAGCATCCCCGGAATGAGATGGGGCGGATCCTGTAGGTCGCAGTCGATCTGGACCGAGCAGTCGCCCGTGGCAGACTTGTAAGCGACGAGAAGCGAGCGTTGATAGCCGATGTTGCGGCTGAAACGGATCACCCGGACGGTCGGATCCTCGCGGGAGATCTCGGTCAGAATGGGGAATGTGCGGTCGGTGGAATGGTTGTCCATGAAGATGATCTCGCGGTCGTAGCCAGGCAGGCTTCGAAACACGTCAACGATCGCCTCATGGGCGCGCCGAACATTGGACTCTTCGTTGAAAGCCGGCACCAGGATCGAGATTTTGGGTCTCTGCTTCATCGCCACCACCATCTTCACGCCGTTTCTCGAGACCAACGGCCGGCGTTCGAACTGGGCAGCGCGGGGGCCTGCCGGTGCCACTCGACCGTGCGGGTTATTCCCTCGCGCAAGGGGATGCGCGCACTCCAACCGAAGAGGTCCTTGGCGCGCGCCGTCGATGCGCGCAGCTCGTTTGCGCCCGCCGACATTCCTCCCAGACGATATTCGATGAGATCAGGGTCGGCGCCCGTCCGCTCGACGATGAGTTCAGCGACCTCCCGCATGGTTGGTGCGATGCCACTTGCGACATTGACAAGCCGCGTGCTGACCGGCGCGTCGGCGATGCGAAGCAGTGCGTCGACAACGTCGCTCACATGAAGCAGATCGCGACGGTCGCCGGAATGGTGGACAACGCAGGGCTGACCGGCAAGGCAACGTTCGATGAACAGAGGGATCATGAATTCGGTCGACTGCGTTGGGCCATAGACCAGAGCCAGCCTGGTGGTGATCACGGGGAAGGGCAAGCGTCTCTGCAATCCGCCGATGAGGTGGGTGGCAGCAGCGAGTTCGGCACCATAGGCGGTGGCGGGCATTTCCCGGCTCTCTTCCTCATAGGGTCTGGGCGCGGTGCCGTATTCGGCAATCGATCCGGTCCGGATGATTTTCAAGGGCGGATGGGGAACGCTGCTTGCGGCGCCGAGAAGGTTCAACAAAGCGGCGAGGTGTTCTTTGATGCCTGCCTTGGCGTCGCTCAATTCCGCTTCCTCGCGTCTCCTCGGGCGTGCGGCGAGATGGAAGACGAACTCAGGTGAGATCTCCGACAGGCAACACTTCATGGCGTCTTCCGACTGGAGGTCGAAGTTGTGTCGTTCAATCGACTGATCGAGCGCGTCCAGTCGGCTGTCGTCGGAGCCGGGCCGAACCACGACATGGACTTCGTGGCCGACATCAAGGCAGGTTCGCGTCAAATGCGAACCAATGAAGCCAGCAGCGCCCGTAATCAGAACCCTCGACATCGCCCATTCCTATTTGCGCAGGACAGTCGGATTGAAGCCCCGGTCGAGTGCGCTTCCACCGCGACGGGTGGAAACGCCTCACCTCCGTCGCTTTCAGTTGACCATGGCCGGGTACGGCAACGGCAAGAGGAAGCGGCCGCCATGCGCGGCGAAGTCCGCCTGCTGCGCGCGGATCTCATCGAAGAAATTCCACGCGAGCACCAGAAGCACGCCGGGCGCATCCTCCCGCAACACGTCCGGGGAGCGAATTGGTATTTTCATGCCCGGCGAATATAGGCCCTGCTTCAAGGCATTCCGGTCAACCAGGTAATCGAGCCTGTCCGGGCCGATCCCAAAATAGTTGAGCAAGGTGTTTCCCTTGGCAGGTGCACCGTAACCTGCGACGGTGACGCCGTCTTTCTTGAGCTGGTCCAGCATGGCGATCAGATCGACGCCGATCTTCCGGATGCGCTCGGCAAAGGCAAGATAGGTATCCGCCTCGAGCATCCCTGCCTTGAGCTCTTCCGCAAGCATCTCGCTGACGATCGCAGTCGGGGGCGTGGCTGTGGCGGCGTGTTTGAGGAAAACGCGCATCGAGCCTCCATGCACGCCGAGACGATGAACATCGACGACGTCAAGGTCGAAGTACCCGCCGAGCTTGACGAGCGATAGTAGGCTGAACTCGGATACATGCTCGTGATAGATCGTGTCGAACTCGTTGTTTTCGAGAAGATTTTTCGCCCAGGGCACTTCGATGACGAAGACACCATCATCGGCCAGCCAGCCTTTGACGCCAGCCATGAAGTCATGAAGATCGCCGATGTGGTTGAACGTGTTTGTGGTGACGATCGCTTTTGCCGAACCGTACTCACTGATCAGTCGGCCTGAGCCGCTATGGGTAAAGTAGCCGACGTCGACGTCGACACCGCGCGAGCGGGCGATCTCGGCCAGGTTCGCCGCCGGGTCGACGCCGAGCGTCTTTCCACCCACCTTGTTGCACGCCGAAAGCAGGAGGCCGTCATTGCAGCCGATGTCGACGATGAGCCCGTCGCCGGCGGCCTTCTTCAAAATTCCGGCCAGTCCAGCAAAATGGTCATGCATGGATGTAGCGCTCGATGGGACGTAGAGATAGTGCTCAAAGAATCCGTCGGGAACCTGGTCGGAGACCTGGATCAATCCACAGGTCAGGCAGGCCTGCGAGTCTAGCGGATACATGGGCTGGTTCGCGGGCACATCTTCCGGGCGCACGAAGCTGTTTGCCGGTGGGTGATCGCCCATGCAGAGAAACGTCAGTGGGTCGGCTGCAAGGCAGGCGCGGCATCTCAAAAGGCGTGTCATTTTCAAGCTCCAGGTTGCTCAAAGGAGGCTGTTTGCTGCTGGCGGCGCTTGCTGGCGCCCGAGCTCGCGAATTGCGTGGCGAAATCGCTGAACGACTGGTGGATATGGTCCAGGTGCGCCTGCGTCAGGCCGTGGTGGCAGGCAAGCAGAATGCCGCCACGCATCACATCGTCGGCGACCGGATAGCCGCGCGGCTCGACCTTGCTATGAACGCCGCTCATCGCCGGTTGGCGCAGGATGTTTCCGGTAAACACCGGTCGGGTCTGGATGTCGCGCTGTTCCAGGAAGATCTGCATCTCCCGGCGGGTGAACGGCGCATCGGCGCGCACGGTCATCGGGTAGGCCAGCCACCCGGTTCGCGAAAGGGGCAATTGCTCCGGCAGCACAAACCAGTCCTCGTAGGTCTCGAAGAAGGCGCGCTGCTTGGCGAAGTTGCGCTCGCGCGCATCGATGTTCTGCTGCAGCCGATCGAGCTGGACAAGTCCGAACGCTGCGCCCATCTCGGACGGTTCAATGTTGAAGCCCAGCACTTCGAACACGAACTTCGCGTCATAGTCGAAGCCGTCGAGATCGATGTTGAAGCGGTTCTCGATGGTCTCGGATTCGACAAAGAGCGAGGATGTGCGGCCCCAGGAGCGATAGAGCATCGCCTTGCGCGCAAGCTCGTCGTCGTTGACGCAGACCATGCCGCCGTTGCCCGCCGCGGTAATGACATGCGAGCCGTAGAAGCTGGTCGTGCTGATATCGGAACGCGCGCCGGTGCTGCTGTCCCTGATCGTAGCGCCCAGCGTGTCGGCGCTGTCTTCGATAACCAACAGCTTGTGCGCGTCGGCGATTTCGCGAATGCGATCCCAATCGGGCAGGTTGCCGATCAGAGACGGGATCATCACCGCCTTCGTCTTCCTGGTAATCATCCGCTCGATCGCATCGACGTCGATATTGTAGGTGCCTTCGACGACGTCGACGAATGCTGGGATAAGACCGGCGCGCACGATCGGGGCGACGGTCGTCGCAAAGGTCAATGCGGGCGTGATGACCTCGGATCCCTTCGGAAGGTCGGCGATTTCGATGGCGAGATGGTTCGCGGACGAACCGGAGTTCACCATGATGCCATGCCGTTTCGCAAAGAGGGTCGCGACACGTTCCTGCATCGTCCTGACGGCCTTGCCCATCTGTGTCGATGAGCGCAGGACTGCCACGACGGCATCGATCTCTTCCTGACCGTAAACGGACTGTCCGTAATTAACTCGCATCTTTCCAATCTCCGATGTCGCGCAATGGCAATGGTCTTGCTTCGTGTTCGACTTCCTGTTTCCAGGCGGCGGCGTATTGCTCGATCTGATGCTCCGAGAACGACCGGATGTTTCTCGGATCCTCCCGGTACTTGCGGTACCAGGCGACAGTCATGGCCACGGTGTCGCGCAGGCGCAGCACCGGCTTCCAGCCGAGTTCCGTGCGGGCCTTGGTGCTATCGAGGCGCAGGATGGTCGATTCCGCCGGCGCGTTTACCTGCGGCTCGACAATGTATTTTGGCGGTGCGTCGCCCCATTGGCCGACGACCATGTCGGCAAGCGTTCCGACATTGACGGTCGCTTCCTGGTCGGGGCCGAAATTCCAGCCGCCGGCAAAGCGCGTTCTGCCATGAAGCAGGTGCGCCGCCAGCATCATGTAACCGCGAAGCGGTTCGAAGACGTGCTGCCATGGCCGGATGCTCGATGGATTGCGCAGCCGCGCGGGGCTGCCGCCTTCCACCGACCGGACCAGATCGGGCACGAGCCTGTCGGCACCCCAGTCGCCGCCGCCGATGACGTTGCCGGCGCGCACGCTGACGAGTTGCGGACCGTTGGGGTCATTGAAGAACGAGGATCGGTAGGCCGCTGCGACGAGTTCGGCGCAGCCTTTCGACGAGCTATAGGGATCGCGCCCGCCCATCGGGTCGTTTTCACGATAGCCCCAGACCCATTCACGGTTCTCGTAGCACTTGTCGCTGGTGACGACGATCACGCCCTTCAGGGACTTCATGCGCCTTGCGGCATCGAGCACGATGGCGGTGCCGACGACATTGGTCGCATAGGTATCGACCGGGTTCTCGAAGGAGGCGCGAACCACGGCCTGCGCGGCCATGTGAATGACGAGATCGAAATCCTGTCCGTCGATTGCCCTCGCCACGTCGGCGGCAGACCGGATGTCGCCTTGATGGCCGTCGATAACGTCGCCGAGGCCGGTCGCCAGGTAGAAGGACGGTATCGACGGTGGCAGCGAGAGGCCGACCACCGATGCACCCAGTCGTCTTAGCCAGAGCGAAAGCCAGCCTCCCTTGAAGCCGGTGTGTCCCGTGATCAGGATCTTGCGACCACGGAACGCCTCGGCAAGGTCGGCCTCGCTGGTGATCAAAGCCATGTCCTACATCCGTACGTGATGGGTGGAGGGTGCGGCTGTCGTGGCGGCCAGGTGATCGCGTTCGAAGTGCAGCCACGGCGGATCTTCGCTTTCGCACAGCCCGTTCAGGTAATCGCGATCGCGGATCGTATCCATCGGATGCCAGAAGCCGTGATGCTTGTAGGCAAACAGTTGACCGGCCCTGGCGAGATTGGTCAGCGGCGACATTTCGAGCGGTTCGGAAAGGCTCGGAATGTAGTCGAGGACGCCGGGTTCAAAGACGAAGAAGCCGCCGTTGATCCAGGTTTCCTTCTTCTGCACCTTCTCGGTGAACTCGACGACCTGGTCACCTTCGATCTCGAGGTTGCCGAAACGGGCCGGTGGCTGCACGGCGGTAACTGTCGCAAGGCGCCCGTGCGAGCGGTGAAACGCCAGCAGCGCCTCTATGTCGATGTTTCCGACGCCGTCCGAATAGGTCACCATGAAAGGCTCGTTGTCGAGCCATTCGCGCAGCCGCAGGAGCCGCCCTCCAGTCATCGTCGACAGGCCGGTGTCCACGACAGAGACATTCCAGTCGAGCGGATGATTGGGGTGCAGCACCATCGAGCCGCTTCCGAGCGCAACGGTAAAGTCTGCGGTCGACAGATGGAAGTTATGGAAGAAGCTCTTGATCGACATGCATTTATAGCCGCCGGCAACGACAAAGTCGCGGTGCCCCCAGTGGCTGTAAATGTCCATGACGTGAAGAATGATGGGCTTGCCACCAATCTCGACCATCGGCTTGGGAATACGCGTGGTTTCCTCGGCCAGGCGCGAGCCAAGCCCTCCCGCAAAGAGAACGACTTTCATAGCGGTCTCCAAGAAGATATGTTTGGGATAGTGTTGACGTCTCAGGTTTTATTCATGAGCAATCGCGATCCAATGCGCGATTTGAGCGTTTTCAATAACTGATTAAAATGCACGTCAATAAAAGCAGGTGGTTACCTGCGCGCTACGGAATATGTCTGGATAAGTCCCAGGGTTTCCGTTATGTTAAGTAACTAATATACAAGAAATACCTTATATTCTGCTTGGCCGCAAGCCTTTTTACGTGTCAGGTTTATCCCTGCACGCTTGTCGGGGTTGTCCCGCTAGGCCATGCGCCGCTGCGCATTACGATCCTGTGTGATCTATTTGAAGCCGTGTGCGACTGCATCGTTCCCGTCGCCAGCCTGTATTTTATACTTCGTCTATTTTTGTTCGGAGTTTTTGCATGACCTATCCAGCAAGTGTTTCTTCGGAAAGACAGGAAACTGTTGAAGGAAAATCGGTCGGGATTTTCTATCAAGTCGCCGCGGCCCTGTTCTTCCTGTTCGTTTTCTATTTTCTGTTTCTTCGGATCATGAATTTCGAGATGCGGCGAGACGAGCAGCTGTATGTGCCGCCGGCCAGGCTCTTGAACGACCAGTCGCTCTACGCCGATTTCTTCTACAATCATCCGCCGGCCTCTGCGTGGTACTTCTACGGCATCAGCAAGCTGACCGGGTCCAGCGACCTGCTCTTAAGCGGTCGCCTCGGTGTCTTCCTGGCCTGGATCCTTATGGCAGTCGCTGTCGGCGGCGTGGTGTATGTGTTGACGCGTTCGGCTTGGGCAACTGTCTGTGTCGGCATCCTGTCGCTGGTGAACGAGTTGTTCCTGACGCAGACGGGTGTCGGCGCCACCAACAATTTCCTGCCGTGGCCCTTCGCCTTTCTCGGCCTCAGTCTTTTTCTTCTCGCCCTGCGTAATGAACAGCGCCGTTCGTTTTTGGTGGCGCTGGCCGGGTTTCTGCTGGCCTTGGCCGTGTGTTTCAAGCTGAGCGCCATCGCCTTCATCCCGGCCGTGGCCGTGGCCGCATTCCTTCTGCCGCGATCGCTGGCGCTGAAGGATCGTATTGCCAAGGTCGCGGCGCCGCTGCTGGTCGGCGGTCTTGCCGGCGGCGCGCCGATCCTTTTTTATCTCGTCAGGGATCCGCAGCTCTTCCTGGCGCATGTGGTGCGCTACCATACCGGTCCGCATCCGCAATACTGGCGGCTGATGAGCGGCGACGGGGAGGGCGGGGCGATGTCGCTCGCCCAGAAACTGGTCATGGCGCAGGATATATGGCTAGCGCCGGCCGTGGCCGTGGCGCTTGCGGCGATCATCGCCGTCGCGTTCATCGTTCTTGCCCGGCGCACCGACAACGTGGCGGTCGAACCACAGCTGCGCATGGGGGAGGTGCTCGTGCTTGCGGGCGTGCTCGTCTGCAGCTTTGTGCTGAGCTTCGTTCCGACGCCCGGGTTCCCCCAGTATTTTGCGCCGCCGCTCGTCTGCCTTCCGCTGGCGTTTGGCCTTTTGCTCGAGGCACTTGGTCCGCGCGCACTCCCCACGGTGCGGCCGATCCTGCTGTCGGCCGTACTTGTCGTCCTTGCGGTCAACGCGCCGCGCCTTGGTCAATACCTCGGCAAGGCGACCCATCCGCAGCAGTGGACGACGATGCGCGTGCATGAGGGAGGCGTGACGATTGCTGAGAGAATGCAGGCCGCCGGCGTCACCGGCAAGGTTGCGACGCTCGCGCCCATCTATCCGCTGGAAGGCGGCCTCGATGTCTATGCCGAGCTGGCGACAGGGCCGTTTGCCTACCGCACCGCCGACATGACGAGCCCCGAGCTGGCGAAGTACTACAAGATGACGTCACCATCGACGATCGAAGCGCTGTTCGAGAAAGACCCGCCGGCGGCGTTTCTGCTTGGCTTTGAAGACGAACTGGAAAAGCCGATGCGTGCCTATGCGGAAAGCCACGGCTACGTGCAGTCCGCGTCTCTCGGTTTCAAGGACAGATATGGGATCCCGACCCTCTACCTGAAGCCAGCAACGCCGCCCGGGTCGTGATCGGGTGATGCGGCGTCGCCTCCTGAGGCGGTGCCGTATCAGGTCGATACGCGCGCTGCCGGGTAAAGCGCGTGGGTCTCTTCAGGAGCGGCGATGACGTCATCCCACTGCTTTAGCACCGACTGGATAGCGTAGCGCGTGGCAACCGCGCGTGCGCCCATGGCGCCGATCTGGTGCCGGAGTGTCGCGTCGGCCGCCAGGCGGGCTATCGCGTCTGCCAGTCGGCGAGTGTCCTCCTTGGGGACGAGCATGCCAACCGCCGGCGTGTCGATGATTTCCGACGGCCCCCAAGGACAATCAAAGGCGATGCTGGCAAGGCCCGCGGACATCGCCTCCAGCAGCACATTTGGGAAGCCTTCGAAGCGCGAACTGAGGACGAAGATATCGCCGGCGTTGATCCACTCGACCGGTGATTTCGTCGTGCCCGGCAGACGAACGCGGCTCGAAAGGCCTAGGCGTCGGACCTGTTCCTCAAGCGCCGGCCTTTCCGGGCCTTCGCCGAAGATGGTCAGCGTCATGTTCGGCGCGCGCCCCGCGATATCGGCAAAGGCGTCTATCAGTAGATCGAAGCCCTTCTGCCTGTCCAGGCGGCCGACGGCTAGCACGCGGGTGTTGGTGCCTGACTGTTTGGCACGTACATGCTGAAGCGTGATCGGATTGGGGATGATCACAGCCTTGGCTTTGAGGGGCGGTGGCAGCGAATTCACAGCTTCCGTCGTCTGCATCACCAGCCGCTCCGCCAGGCGAGCCGCCAGCGGCCGCGCCAATCGCCATAGCGGGTTCATGTCTTGCGTATTGAAGTTGTTTCGCTCGGAAAGGACGAGCCGCAGGCCGAGGCCGCGGCTGGCAAGCACGACTATGATGTTGACCTTCGTCAGAAAGGAGATGACGAGGTCCGGCGATAGGGCGCGCAGGCGCGCGCGCAATCGGGCGATACGCTCGACTGTCCTGAACACAGGCACCGACGAGCCGCCGCCCAGCGCCTCCACGCGGACGGACCTGTCGTAGGCAAAGTAGGTCTCCGGGGTTTCTGCGTTGAGCGCGAGCACGTGCACTTGGTCACCGCGGGCCGAGCGATGGCGCGCAAGGATGTTGACGATCTTTTCAGCGCCGCCGGCACCAAGCCCCGAAAGCACAAACACAATTCGCAATGGCGGCTCCTGTCTCGATTAGGGGCAAGCTGACATCCCGCCTGCGCCCCGACCCGACCACGGCTTATACGGCGCTCATCCAGCCGTGGGTCAAGGCGAAATGGACAATCTGCGCCCGCGTGTGGAGCTGCAGCTTCTCCGTCGCGCGGGCCTTATATGTTTCGATCGATTTGACGCTGACATTGGCGCGCGCGCCAATTTCCTTGTTGGAATACCCAAGGGCTACGAGGCGTAGAACGTCTTGCTCGCGACGGGTCAGCCCCGGCACCCCCCCCGTCTTCATCGCGCGCGACCCGGGATTTGGTGCCGTGCGCGTCAGTTCCTGGGCAGTTGGCGGATCGAGGTAGAGCCCACCATGCGTGACGGAGCGAACGGCAAGTAGCAGGTGTTCTGGCGCAGAGCATTTCTGGAGGAAGCCCTTGACGCCGATCTGAAGCGCCTGCTGCGCGTAGGAGCGCTCCGGGTAAATCGTCATCACCACCACATAGGCCGAAAGCTGCTGCTTGAGTATTTGCTCCGCGAGCGTAAGGCCGCTCATGTCGGGAAGGGCAATATCGATGACCGAAACGTCCGGCTCTGTTTCCTTGATCAGCGCCAGCGCCTCCGCACCCGTTCCGGCCGAGCCGACGCAGACGATATCGTTGGTCGTCTCGATCGTCGCGCGGGCGCCGACGATGACGAGCGGATGGTCGTCGATGATGACTGTGCGTATCGGCTTCGTCATGCTGCCCGCCTGACTGTCGGCGCCAAGTCCCCCGACATTCGCTTAGGTCGCGCCTCTTTGTTATTGTCGTTCATGTGTCGGTCCCCCTCTCCGAATTTTTTCCGCAGCTTGAGCCGTGCGGTGGCTGCTAGAAAGTCCTCAGGAAATTGGAGTAACGCCGTTCGATGTTGTGCAGCGTGTATTCGCTTTCTATACGATTGCGGGCGAGATGCGCGTACCGGCCATATTCCTCCGGCGATAGGTCGAGCACCTTGCGCATGGCGTCGGCAAAGGCCTCGGGATTGCGGGCGGGCACGACGATCCCGGCATTGCCGGCAACCTCTGCCGCGTCTCCCACGTCCGTTGCCACCACCATTTTTGCGTAGCTCATCGCCTCGGCAACGACGTTCGGAAAGCCTTCTGTTCTGGAGGACAGGGCGAGGATGTCGATGCTGCGGTAGAAATCCTCCATGTCCGCGACCTCGCCCCTGAGGTCGATGGCCTCGCTTGGCAATCCGGCATCGGAAATCAGCTGGACGACTTCGGGATTGTCCCAGGCTAGTCCCCGTCCGGCCGCGAGAAAGCGCGTGTCGGGATGGGTGCGCAACACCGAGGCGGCGGCGCGAAAGAAGGTGGCGTGATCCTTCTGCGGGTGGAAACGCGCGACGATCCCGATCCGCCGGGGCGGCGCTTCATGGCCTGCTGCCACTGCCGGAATTTCAAAGCCGTTCGGGATGACGACCGAATTCAGGTTGCGGTAGCCATAGGCGCGGTGCATTTCGCGCGCGCGTGACGAATTGTAAATGATGCCGGAGGCCGAGCCGGAGAGCACGCGGGCGGCGGCGATCGCCATATGCGAGCTTCGCGACAGCGAGGCGACATCATCCAGCGACTGGCGAACATTCCAGATGACCGGCGTTGCGCGGCGCGCAAGCTTGGCAGCGACCGTGCCGACCACCATGGCGTGGTACATCCAGCACAGCATGACACTCGGCTTTTCCTGGCGGATGATGTTGGCAAGCCGCATCGTGCCGTGCAGGATGGCCGGGAGCGAGTGTGCGCCGAGCGCCACATACTCGACGCGCGGATTGTCCGCGAGGTCACGGTTTCGCGCCGAGACATCGAGCAGCGATACGACCATGACGCGTTCGTCAGATGACGCCTTGAGCAGGCGCGCGAGCATCGTCTCAGCTCCGGCGCTTGCGCTGAAATTGGTGATCAAATGCAATATCATACCGTGGATCCGAAGTTTGCGCCGCCGTTTGGGCCTTCGTCCGCATTCCCTGAGCCTGACGACAGGGCGCACCTGGGTGCTTCCCGGCGGGGGCACAAGCATTAAATTCCTGGACGCGCCCAGTGCACGCCAAGACATCAACTTCCTATTGCCTCGATTATGGACACTTCGGACGCGATTATTTCTGAAATAGGTTCGTACTCTAAATTGACCTTCCAGGGCGCGCCCTAGAATGCAGTGGTTTCAAGATACAACGGCAGACACTGTCATGCAATTATTCTCTTGCAGTATAGCCCGGCTCTGAAATAGCATCCCGTCATATCATACTTGAAATACATTAATATCGCCCGGATGGGTTATTTCTTCCCTTGGTTGTGATCCGAGTTGTATATTGCGCTCTGACACATTGTGCATTTGAGAACCAAAATGCGTTTTGCTCTGGTTGGTGCCGTCGAAGGATCCTTAATCGCGCTCAATGCCCTGTTGGCGAAGGGGATGCTGCCGTCCCTGGTGGTTACGCTGCCGCCGGAGGCTGCGGATCGCCATTCCGATTTCGCGGACTTGACGACGCCGGCGCGCGCGGCAGGCAGCGCGGTCTGCCATACGACCAATGTGAACGCCGAAGACACGCTCGCAGCCATCCGCGCGAGCGCCCCGGACCTCGTCCTGGTCCTCGGCTGGTCGCAGATCTGCCGCGAGGCCTTCCGTGCCATCCCGCGGCTGGGCGTGATCGGGTTTCACCCGTCGGCGCTGCCGCGTCTGAGAGGCAGGGGTGTTATCCCCTGGACCATCCTGCTTGACGAAAAGACCACGGGTTCGTCGCTCTTCTGGATCGACGAGGGCACGGATTCCGGCCCCATCATTCTGCAGCGTCTGTTTTCCGTCGCGCCGGATGAGACCGCGCGTAGTCTCTACGGTAAGCATGTGCGCAATCTGGCGGAGATGGTGCCGGAGGCCGTTGAATTGGCCGCAGCCGGCAAGGCGCCGCGGGTCGAGCAGGACCACAGCCTGGCAAACTATTGTGCAAAGCGTGTCGCCGAGGATGGCTTGATCGATTGGCAGCGCCCGGCAGCGGAGGTGCTGCGACTGATCAGGGCGGTCGGCGAGCCCTATCCCGGCGCCTTTTCGCGCCCGGACGGAAAGGTCGTCCATATCGATGCGGCGCGGCCCTTCGCGGACTCCTTCCGTTACATCGGCCTTGCCGCGCAAGTTCAGACTCATACGGCGGATGGCTTTACCGTCATGTGCGGAGACCGGCAGTGCATCGAGGTAACCGCGTGGCGCACGGCCGACGGCCGGCGCCCCCCGGTGCACAGCAAGTTGGGAGCGTAATCGCGCGGGCATTGCATCGGGTTCAGTCAGGCGGGGCCACAGTGATTGCCTTGGCCCCTCGTCCTAACAGTCAAGGAGAAGGCTTGTATGGCGTACCGATCGTTCAAGATCCTTGTCTCTTCCGCGGGAAGGCGTGTTGGCCTGATCGAGTGTTTTCGCCGGGCAGCGCGCGCGCTGGACATCGATCTCCAAATTCTGGCCTGCGATCTTGATCCTGACCTGAGCGCGGCCTGTGCAGTCGCCGACCGGGCTTTCGCGGTACCCGCCTATAATCACCCGGAGTTCACGGGCCGCCTGGCGGAGATCGCGCGGGCGCATGATGTGCGCCTGCTCGTACCAACGATCGATCCCGAACTGGTGCCGCTTGCGGCAGCGGCGAGGGATTTCGACCGCTTCGATTGCCGCGTGCATGTGAGCACTCCGCCGGTCATCGACGTTGTGCGCGACAAGCTCGAAACCATGCGCGTGCTCGACGCGGCCGGGGTGCCGGTCCCGCGAACCGGCATGCTGGAGGAGGTTCGCGGCGAACTCTCCCGCTGGGACTGGCCGCTGTTCCTCAAGCCCAATGCCGGGAGCGCAAGCCGCTCGATCAGCATGGTGCGCGCAATGGCCGATCTGCCTGAAACGACAGCAGAGCCGATGATCCTGCAGCAATATCTCGACGGCCCGGAGCATACGGTCAATGCGTTCGTCGATGACGGTGGCACATTGCAGTCAGTCATTTCGCATCGGCGCTTGCGCATAAGGGCAGGCGAAGTCGAAAAGGGCGTCACCGAGCGCCATAAGGCGCATCGGGCGATGGCTGAGGGTATCTTGCGGGCGTTGCCCGACTTGCGCGGTGCGTTCTGTTTCCAGGTCATGGACGATCGCCTGACGGGCGCTCGGGTGATCGAAATCAACGCCCGTTTCGGCGGCGGCTATCCGCTTGTGGATCATGCCGGCGCGACCTTTGCCCGATGGCTGCTGGAGGAAGTGGCGGGCTTGCCGAGAACGGCGCATGACGATTGGCGAGAAGGTGTGTTGATGCTGCGATACGACGCGGCGGTCTTCAGGGGATAAGCGGATGGGCGGGCAGGTGCTTGTCTTCGATCTCGACGATACACTTTATCTGGAGCGGGATTTCGCCCTAAGCGGATTCAGGGCCGTTGATGCCTGGCTGGCGAACCATCTGGGCGCGGAAGGCTTTGCCGGGCACTGCGAGGCAGCTGCTGCGAGCGGGCCCAGCGGACGCGTTTTCGATACGGCGCTGGCAGCGATGGGCATTGCCGTCGACGAAGCGTTGGTCGGCCAGTTGGTTGCCGTCTACCGCGGACACCAGCCGGAAATAGCTCTCGCCGACGATGCTCGCCGCTATCTGGAGCGTGCGCGCGTCGGCCGAAGAGCGATCATTACCGACGGGCCTGCGGCCACGCAACAGGCCAAGGTCAAAGCGCTGGGGCTCGAAGCCTTGGTGGACCGGGTGATCTTCACTGATCTTTGGGGGAGAGAATTCTGGAAGCCGCATGCTCGGGCCTATGAGGCGATCGAGACCTGGGCGGACGTCAAGCGGGACAATCTCATCTACATCGCCGACAATCCGGTGAAGGATTTCGTCACGCCGCGCCGGCGCGGATGGCAAACGGTGATGGTCGCGCGCGAAGCGCGGGTTCACCGCACGGCGGCGCCGGATGATGCACACCAAGCCGATAGGCGGATCAGCGATCTAGACGAACTGGACGAGGCATTGCGATCACTCGCCGCTGGTGAAGCGGTCTCTCGGTGAGCTTTTCGCGAACTGGACTGCCAATACAGGCAGGAACGGGCGGTAGTGGCGGCCGCGGAGCGCGTATTCAAACCCGCGGCCGCCGGTATTTTACGCGAAGGTGAAGTCTGCCGCGCTGAAGTTGGCCGCAGACAGGGTACCGTTCGGATCGTCGACGACGATCTGGAACGCGTGGCCGGCCGAATCCTGCGCCTTCAGGATCACGTCGCCGCTCGGGTCGTCATAAGCATAAACCGTGCCGGGGCCGCCGGTGTTGGCATAGCGGGTGATGCCGAGCTTTTCGAGGACGATGCGATCGAGACCATCCTGATAGTCCATGATGGTATCCTGGCCGTTGAGTGCGCCAGCGCCCTTGAGCACGAAGCGGTCGGCGTCGGCGCCGCCCCAGAGAAAGTCTGAGCCGGTCTCGCCGATCAGGGTGTCCCTGCCAGCGTCGCCGCGGATCGTGTCGTTGCCCGAGCCGCCGTAGAACAGGTCATCGCCATCGCCGCCATTCAGCGTGTCGTTGCCGTCTTCGCCGCTGATGCTGTCGTTGCCGCCATCACCATAGACGAGGTCGTCGCCTGCGCCGACGCTGATCTTGTCGACGCCAGCACCGCCATGGGCCTCATCACGACCGTTCTCAGAATCGAGAATGTCGTTGCCGTCGCCGCCGTCGAGATAGTTGTCGCCGTCGCCGCCATCGACCCGGTCATCGCCGATGCCGCCATAGACGTGGTCATTGCCGGACTGGCCCTTGAGCGCGTCGTTGCCGCCTTCGCCATAGATGTAGTCGTCGCCGGCACCGCCACCGACGGCCTGCGTCGTAACCTTGCCGGTCGCCGGATTGATGCGATTGACGAAACCGTCATTACCGTCGCCGGCATAGATGATGTCATTGCCAGCGCCACCATCGATATATTCCTCGCCGGCGCCGCCGTAGAAGGTATCGTTGCCGGCACCGCCGAGCATGGTGTCGTGGCCATCGCCGCCGTCGAGGATGTCGTCGCCGTCCTCGCCGTCGAAGATGTCGTTGCCCAGGCCACCGACGAAGTGGTCGTTGCCAAGGCCGCCATCGAAGGAGTCGTTGCCGACGCCGCCTTCAGCATAATCGTCGCCTGGACCGGCCTTGAAGAAGTCGTTGCCGTCGCCACCGTACATCCGGTCGTTGCCGTCGCCACCGTCGAGATAGTCGTCTCCGGCATAGCCCCAAAGGCTATCGTCGCCGCCATATCCATAAATTGTGTCAGCTACGTTCGTGCCATAAAGCGTGTCAGCTACGGGTCTTCCCTTAACGATCATGTTTCCATCCTTTATTAGTGTGGCAGAATACGCGCCGTTGCTTTTACCGACCGCCGCGCAAAGACAGCAAGCGACCTTAGCGTGTGAAAACTGTGATCTGTCGTGTTAAATGGTGGGGGTCTAAAATAGCATCTATAAGCAACCGCTACAACAGATGTATAGTACCTACTCAACCTCCGGCACGTTGACATCGGGGAACACTTCCATCGATACGGCCCCACTCAAATTCCTGGAAACGGTGTCGTTGCAGCATGGTAGACAACAGAATCACAAGCGGCAGTTTACGATCTGCGTTCCGGCGCAGCGTCATAGATCTCGGCTTGTTCTCGACGGTCGTCAACGTGTTGGCGCTGACCTCGCCGCTGTTCCTGATCCAGGTTTATGATCGGGTTTTGCCCTCTTCGAGCATCGAAACGCTCGTCTATCTCACGATTATCGCGTTCCTTGCCTTCGCGTTCCTCGGCCTGCTTGATGTGATCAGGGCGATCTATGCGGTGCGCATGGCGGCCAAGCTCGACAGCGAGCTCGGGGCGGCCGCCTTTGCGAACGTGGTCGCGGCAGCGGGCCGGGAACCGGGCGATATCCAGCCTTTGCGCGATCTTGCGACCGTTAGAGGCTTCGTCGCTTCACGCGGCACGCCGGTCCTCTTTGACCTGCCGTTCTCGCCGGTGTTCGCCGCACTCCTTTATCTCCTGCATCCGCTGCTCTTTCTGATGACGACGATCGGCGCGATCGTGATCCTGCTTATGGTTTTCCTCAATCAGTACATGAACAAGAAGGCGTCGCAGTTCGCGCAGGAGCGTATCACCAGCGCTAATCTCACGGCGCAGATGTTCAGCCGCAATGCCGAGACTGTGCGTGCGATGGGCATGACGAACAATGTCGGTGAGGTCTGGGGCCGCCAGTTTGCTGCCGCGACCGCGGCAGCCGACGGAAGCCTCGTCGTCAACGCAATCTTCGGCGGCATATCGCGATCGATCAGAATGATCCTGCAGATGGCGATCCTTGCTGTTGGCGCGACCCTTGTCTTAAAGGGGCAGATGACTGCCGGCATGATTTTCGCGTCGTCGATCCTATCGGGCCGCGCGCTGCAACCGCTCGATCAGCTGGTGGGGATCTGGAAGCAGGCAATGGATGCGCGCAGCGCCTGGTCGCGGTTCGAAAAGGTGATCGAGGCCGGCAGTGTCGATAGCCGCAAGCTTCTGTTGCCGAACCCCGCCGGCGATATCGCCGTGCGTGATTTGCTCTATGTTTCGCCCGACGCTGGAGCCGACCCTGAGCCGATCCTGAAGCGGCTGAATTTCACGATCGCTGCCGGCGAAAGCGTTGCAGTGGTCGGCCCGAGCCGGGCGGGCAAGTCGACGCTCGCGCGACTTCTAACCGGCGCCGTTGCCCCGACAGCGGGCTCGATCACCATTGATGGTGCGGACCTGAGAACCTGGGACGTGACGCAGCTCGGCAGCCTCATCGGCTATCTCGCACAGGACGTGCAGCTGCTGCCGGGCACGATCGCCGCCAATATCTCCCGATTCGAGCCGGATGCAGCCGACGAGGCGGTGGTTGCGGCCGCGCGGGCGGCTCATGCCAACGATCTCATCCTGTCGCAGACGAAAGGCTATCAGACCCCGATTGGGCCCGGTTCCAACAATCTCTCCGGCGGCGAGCGGCAGCGCATCGGGCTTGCGCGCGCCTTCTACGGCTCTCCGCGTCTTCTTGTTCTCGACGAGCCGAACGCCAACCTCGACAGCGAAGGGGAAGCGGCACTCGGACGGGCGCTCAGAGACGCGAAAGCGCGCGGCGTCACGGTCGTCATGGTCACGCACCGCATTTCGATCGCAACCACCTGCGACCGGATCCTGGTGATGAAGAATGGCAGGATTGATGACTTCGGTCCAACGGACGAGGTGGCGCGTCGGGCGCGGTCCGAAAGGGCTGACCGGGCGGCAAAAGCGGCGGCTGTCAAGCGACAGGCGAACCCGCCGCCGACAAACATTTCCGCCTTCCTGCCTGGCAGAACCGGGGATCGGCCATGACGGCGACGGGTACTCGGCGCTCCTGGCGGGAGACGATTGTGACCGATACCGGGTTGGTCGCCCGGCTCGGCTATGGAACGCTTGTCCTCATCCTTGCCGGTTTCGGCTATTGGGCGGCAACGGCGCCGCTCTCCGGTGCCGCAGTCGCTTCCGGCACGATCACGGCCACGGGCCGTAATGTTCTCGTGCAGCATCTGGAAGGTGGGATCGTCAGCGAAATCGCGGTTCGCGAGGGCGATGCGGTCGCACGGGGGCAGACGCTCGTGGTCCTCGACGACACCGTCGCCCGCACCCAGCTCAACCGCCTTGCCAAGCAATGGGTGGCTCTAAAAGCGCGGGAGGCGCGCCTTGCCGCCGAACGGGACGGGCGGCGGGATCTGACGATCGCGATCGGCAACGCACCGGCCACGATGTCGGCCGCAAGCCGCGACCTGACGGAAGAACAGGTGAAGGAGTTTCAGACCCGGCTTGCCCGCTTCACCTCCGAGACCGTTATTCTGCAGCAACGGGTCGAAAGCATCAACGATGCGCTCGATGGCTTGGCCGCGCAGAAGGCGGCCGTCGAGAAGCAGACGCAGATCGTGCGCAGTGAAGCCGAGCGAAAGTTCAATCTCCTGGAAAAGGGGCTGACGAACCGCACGGAGTACACGCAGCTTCTTCGCGTCGAAGCGGACCTGCTCGGCCAGGTCGGCATGCTGCAGGCAGAATCCTCATCGAGCCGCACCCAAGTCGCAGAAGCGCGTGAGCAGATCGAACGGCTGAAGACCCAGCGCGTCGAGCAGGCGGTGACCGCGATGAACGAGGTGAAGACCGGGCTTGCCGACGTGGAAGAACAAGTCGAAGCCGCGCGCCGTGTACTCGAGCGCACCGTCGTCAAAGCGCCGGTAGACGGCGTTGTCGTCGCCTCGGTCTACAATGCCGTCGGCAGTGTCGTCGGTCCCGGCGAGAAGATCATGGAGATCCTGCCGACAGGGGACTTGGTCGTCGATGCGCGTATTCATCCGCAGGACATCGACGTCGTCCATGTCGGTCAGCCGGCAAGGGTCCGCCTCTCGGCGCTCAATACCAGCTTGACGCCAGAGGTTTCTGCGACGGTTGCCCATGTCTCGGCCGACCGCCTCACCGATCCGGCGACGCGCGAGCCCTATTACAGGGCCGTGTTGCGCCTGGATACGCCGCTGCCGCCCGGCGTGCGCATGGAGCAGCTGCATCCGGGGATGCCGATCGACGCCTTTATCGAACTCGGCGACCGCACCTTCCTTGAGTATCTGATCCGGCCGATTTCCGACTCCTATCGACGCGCCTTCGCGGGGGAATGAGCCCACAAGGTCCTTCCCGCGCAGAATTGCACTGGGCCGAGGTGTACGCTGATGTCGCAGGCTGGCCTGGTCGGCCGGCTGGTTCGTTTTCCGGCGGTCGGAGAGGTCCTGTCGAAGTTCCTCGATCTTCACCCGAGAGCAGTTCCGGGATGCGTGATATCGGGGCGCATTTTTCAGTCGCGCTAAGATTTAGTCGATTTGTATCTGCAGGTATGCTTCATTTTTCTCTGTTATGTATTTTGGACATGCAAATATATTCCAAATTATACATAAAATTGTGTGGCAATGTTCCGGAAGTGAATCTTTATTTATTTCTTTTGGGCGGTCCATTCCGCCCCTTGGGAACTGTAGCGGTCGCTTGCTAACCCCAAAGGGTTATGGATTAAATTGTAGTAATACTATTTAGTTCTAATATAATTAGGTAAATTGCTTCCGATAGAACGAAAAGATAATTTACATACAGGTTTTGGCGTGCGAGAGTTTTGGCGAAGTTGGCGTATTTTATTGCGAAGACCAAAGTTTGTATCAGTGCATAGATAAAATAGATTTCAGGCAAATTTGTATGAGCTGATCGGTATCAGAAGTTTATTCCAAACAAATTCAACGAGACATGACGTCTCAAGGCGCATCATTCGTCCGTCCGTTCTCGGCGCGGCGGTTGAATGGCGTTCTATGGATCGAAGGGTGTCGCATGCATCGCAACGAGGCCGCTGCCCAGCCAACGCAAGCCGTCGCCCCGTCTCCGCCGTCTATGGCGAGATACTGGGCAAGGTTCCTTAATCTGTTCACCTGGTTTGCCGCCGTCGCCCGTGCGCTTTTGCGCCTGGCAGCAAGAACGGCCGTATCGTCGGTCAAGCAGGTTCGTCGATCGCGCGTGCTCTACGCGATGGACATAGCGTCTGCAGCCCTGGCGCTCGTGGCCGCCTTTTTCCTGCGCTATGGCTTCGACGCCATGTCGACGCGACCGGAGCTTATCTGGGCGCTGCTAGCCACCGGGCCGCAATATCTTCTGGCCTGTGCGATCGCCTTTCCGATCGCGGGATTGTACGCTCGCGACTGGCGCTACTGCTCCGTCTCTGACCTGCGCTCAATCCTTCAGGCCGTCTTGATCAGTTCAGCGGCGCTGGTGTTGATGTCGTTCTTTGCGAACCGCCTCCAGGATATGCCGCGAAGCGTTGTGCCACTCGAGGCGCTTCTTCTGACCGCATTCCTTTCGGCTTCGCGGCTGAGCTTCCGGCTCGACGAACTGGCGCTGCGCCCAACGCGACGGCAGCCGGTCGCCGAGGGCAATGCCGACCAAATCCCGACCTTGCTCGTCGGCAGCGGCCATGCGGCAGATCTCTATCTGAGAGCGCTCCGCCGCGATCCGCATTGCAGCCACAAGCCGGTCGGCTGTTTGGAAGTGACGCCGGAGCATACGGACATGACCTTGCGCGGCATTCCGATCCTTGGCGCGCTCACCGATTTCGAGACTGTGGTTTGCGCGCTCGCAGAAAGTGGACAGTTGCCGCGCCATGTTGTCTTTACCGAAGCGCTTTCGGCATTCGGGGAAGCCGCTGAGGATGTGATGCGGCGCGCCGAAGCGCGTGGCATGACCGTATCGCGCCTGACGCAGATCACCGAACTCAAGAGCGCCAAGCAGGAAAGCCGTTTCGAACTCCGCTCGATCGAGCTGACGGATCTTCTGGAGCGCCCGCAGGCAGCCCTCGACAACGAGGCAATTCTTCGCCTCGTCCGCGGTCGGCGCGTCCTGATCACCGGCGCCGGTGGTTCGATCGGCAGCGAGCTCACCTTGCAGGTGGCGGCGCGTGAACCGGCCGAACTCATCCTGGTTGAGAACTGCGAATACAATCTCTATGCGATCGACATGGAGCTCGGGGAGCGCTATCCGGCCGTCAAGCGGACGGCAAACCTTTGCAACGTCCGCCGGGCCAATCGCGTCAACGATGTCTTTGCCAAGTACCGGCCAGAACTCGTCTTCCATGCTGCCGCACTCAAGCATGTGCCGATGGTGGAGCTTAACCCTTGCGAGGGCGTACTGACCAATGTGATCGGCACGATGAACGTGGCGAATGCCGCCCGCCGCTTCAAGGTGCAGGCGATGGTGCAGGTGTCGACCGACAAGGTCGTCAACCCGACCAGCGTGATGGGCGGGACCAAGCGGCTGGCCGAACTCTATTGCCAGGCGCTTGACCTTCATTGCCTGAAGAAGGGTTCCGGCCCGCGCTTCATGACGGTTCGCTTCGGCAACGTGCTCGGATCGAGCGGCTCGCTGATCCCGCTGTTTAAGCGGCAGATCGCCAAGGGTGGCCCGCTGACGGTAACCGATCCGCGCATGACTCGCTTCTTCATGACCATTCGCGAAGCCGTCGAACTGACGCTGCAGGCTTCGGCCTATGGTCTGGAAGGCGAAATCGGCAAAGGCGAGATTTTCGTTCTGGACATGAATGAGCCGATCAAGATCATCGACATCGCCAAGCGGATGATCCGGCTTGCCGGCCTTACGCCGGGCAAGGACATCGATATCGAGATCATCGGTCTCAGGCCCGGCGAAAAGCTCTATGAGGAGCTGTTCGACAGCGGCGAGCAACGCATCAGTTCACCTATTCCCGGTGTGCTCGGCGCGATGCCGAACGCCGTGCCCCTGGCGACGCTCAAGGAGATGTTTGCGCGCCTGAAGCTCTTTGCTGAACTCGGGGATCAGGCGATGGTCTTTGCGATCATGAACAGTCTCATTCC
This sequence comes from Ensifer sp. ENS07, assembly GCF_014852185.1. Lineage (NCBI taxonomy): Bacteria > Pseudomonadati > Pseudomonadota > Alphaproteobacteria > Hyphomicrobiales > Rhizobiaceae > Ensifer > Ensifer sp. ENS07. The sequence goes on from NZ_JACVBE010000016.1 coordinate 74,785, forward strand.
CGGCTTCGACAAACATCCGGCTGAAGGCACGGCTGGCGCGCCCTCGTCGGACGACGGGGAGGAAATGGCTGCCGACGCCGATGACGCGCATCTCACCGACGATGTCCTGCAAGCAGCGCTGGCGAACTTTAGGCGGGGCCCGCCTTCGACGCCGATGCCGACATGATCTGTGCGATCTTTCGAACGTTTGTATGGAGAGCGCCCTGATGTTGATTGACGCGAGCGACTATTCTCCGGCCAGCCTGCCGCCACGGCGGGCGGCTGCCGCCGCGGGATCGGCGGTTGCTGGCGTGGTTCCGAAACAACGGATCGCGGTACTTTCGAGCTACAGTCGCTCTCTCACCAATTTTCGCCTGGAGTTGCTGCGGCGCCTGGTGGAGGCGGGCCATTCCGTCTTGGCAGTTGGGCCGGAGCAGGACGAGGATGTCGTCCGGCAGCTTGCCGCAATCGGCGTGGAGTTCGTCCGCTCGCCGATGGCGCGCACTGGGCTCAATCCTCTGACGGATCTTGCGACGCTCTGGTCTTACTGGAGGCTGTTTCGTTCGCGGCAGATCGATGTCGTGATCCCTTATACGATGAAGCCGATTGTCTATGGCGGCATTGCCGCTCGCCTGGCCGGCGTCAAGCGGCGGTATTTTCTCGTGACCGGCCTTGGCCACGTCTATTCGGAAGCCGCAGGAAAGCGGTGGGTCGGGCGCCGCATCAAGCAACTGAGCGTGTTGCTCTACCGACTGGCGCTCAAGGGGGCAGGCGGGGTCTTTGCCTATAATCGCGCGGATTCGGCTGATATCGAGAGCTGTAGGCTGATTTCCGATCAGCGCGACTTGACGCTCGTGCCGGGCTCTGGCGTCGACCTCGACCACTATGCTTTTTCGAGCCCGCCCAGCGGGCGGCCGGTTTTTCTGCTCATCGCCCGCCTGCTGAAGGACAAAGGGATTGGCGAGTATGCCGAGGCCGCGCGCCTCGTCCGCCAGCAATTCCCGGACGCCGAATTTCGTCTTCTGGGGCAGTTCGATCCCAGTCCGGCCGCGATTGCCGCGGAAACCATTGATGGATGGGTCAAGGACGGCAGCCTGAACTATCTCGGCGAAACCACGGATGTGCGCCCGCATCTCAGCGATTGCAGCGTCTTCGTCCTTCCGTCCTACTATCGCGAGGGCATACCGCGCAGCATTCTTGAGGCGATGTCGACGGGGCGCGCGATCGTCACAACCGATCTGCCGGGCTGCGACGAGACTGTGGTCGACGGGCTCAATGGTTACCTGGTTGAGCCGCGCAACGCCAAGCAATTGGCCGAAGCCATGTGCCGTTTTCTCAGGGCGCCTTCGCTGATCACAGACATGGGGCTCAGGTCCCGTGAACTGGCCCAATCAAAGTTTGATGTGCATGCCGTGAACAAGCTGCTTCTCGAGCGCATGGCGTTGATCTGACAGGAATATTTCACCTATTTCAAAAATAGTCGCGAGTGTTCGACAAGAAAAAAAGATCCGCGACGATGCTCTGTCAGCAACTTCCCGGGTGCGTGCGTTTCAAACACGCCAATGACAGATTCATATTTTTTCATCTATACATTGCTAATTGTTGTTGAATTGATCTTTGCTATGCATAATCGCCTTTGCGGAATATTTTGAGGCGATTTTCTTACGATGGCAGGCAGCGTCGTTCACATCATCAACGACCTTAACGGAAACGGCGGCGCCGAGCGCCTGGTCGTGGAACTGGCGCAGCGGCAGGCGCGGTTTTCGGCAACGGTGATCGTGTGGAAGGGGGCAAATCACGAGCTCCTGGAGGACAAGGCTTTCGCTGCCGTGACGATCATCGCGGTCAAGCTGACGAGCCCCAGTTCGATTGCCAGAGCATGGCGCGCGATGCGGGCCGCGGACGTCGTGCACGTCCACCTGTTTCCCTCCCTCTATTTTTGCGCTCTCCTGCCTTTTCGGAAAATCTACACCGAACACAACACTTGGAACCGCCGAAGGGCGAGGCGGTGGCTGCGGGGTATCGAAAGGTGGGTCTATGGCCGTTACGACGGCGTTGCGGCAATCAGCGCACCTGTCCGTGACCACCTCTCCGAATGGCTGGCGCCCATGGCCGCGAAAATCCACATCGTCGAAAACGGTGTCAGCCTGGACCGGTTTGCGTCGGCGCGCGACCGCAAGGCGAGAGAGGATGGCCTCTTTTACATAGGCATGGTCGGAAGCTTCACGGAGAAGAAGGACCAGGAAACCATCGTGCGGGCCCTGCAGCGGCTTCCGGACAAGGTCCATGCGGTCTTTGCCGGTGTGGGGGACCGCCGACCGATCGTGGAAGAACTGGCCGGAGCTCTGGGTCTGCGCGAGCGCGTCCACTTTTCCGGGCTGGTCCGGGATATCCCGGCGTTCCTCAGCCACATTGATCTCTATGTGCAATCCTCCCATTGGGAAGGCTTCGGGGTGGCGGTGGTCGAGGCGATGGCGTCGGACCTGCCGGTCCTGGTCAGCGATGTCGGCGGGCTGGCCGTGGTCGTTGACAACGACGACTACCGGTTCCCGGCGAAGAACCACGGGCAACTCGCCGACCGCATTCGCGAACTTACCAGCGATGATGAGAAGTATCGCAATGCGACGGCCTATGCGCGCCGCCGTGCGCAAGGGTTTTCGATCGACCGGACCGTCTCGTGCTACGAGGACCTTTACGATCTGATCAAGTCCGGTCCGCTGACATTGACGGCGGCCGGCGCAGATGCTGGCGCCCCTCGGCTCCGCCGTTCCTCGCGCCCTTCACAGGATCTGCGCTGAGCAGTCGTGGCGTCCGGCCGGAGGGAAGCAGAGAAGACAGAAGGCGGCAAGATCTGGCGAACAGGGGCAAGGCATGACGTAGCGGCTCATTTAAAAGCAACTGCTGAAATGTAACTTGGAATCTCCGGGGGAGTTGGTATTATCCCTGCATTGCTTTCGAGTATACTGAAATTAACTGTTGTCGTTTTCATGTTTTGGGAGCCGATGTCGGCCAATCTACCCTCGGGATCACTGTAGCGGGCGCTGAGCCCCTGTCTGGAAAGGCAGGCGGCAAAGTAATCGGTCGCTGCCAGATGCCCTCTGGGTTCGAGAGCCGCAGGCAATTTTTACAGGTTGTTCGACCATGGTGATGAGCGCCCGGCAATTTTATTCTGGAAACGACGGCTCGACGGACTGGGTCCGGGAGTCGGAGTTCTTCGCAAGACTGAAGATGCGAAACGGCACCTTCAAGCTCACGCAGCCGTCGCGCTTTCGCGAGCTGGAAACTGCATTCAGGCCCTTGCTTTCGCAGCGGGCGCCACAATTGCGGGAGGTGCTCGATGTCGGCGTTTCCACCGGCGTGACGACGGTCGAGCTGTTGCGGTATTTGGAGGCCTGCGGGGCGAAGCCGAAGATCACAGCCACCGACCTCTTCATCGACGCGCACATCGTTGAGTTGGCGCCGGGGGTACGCGTTCTTGCCGATCCGGAAGGCTGGCCGCTGCAATATGATGTCGCCGGTCTTGCGATCCGGCCCTGGATCCGACGGCTCGACTATGTCTCCCTTGCCTTCATCCCGCGCCATCTGGCGAAATCCATGCTGCAGCCGCGCCTGCGCGCGCTGATCCGCAGCGGAAGGAGCGAGCCAGTCCAGATGATCACCCGGTCGTTATCGCGTGACGATTCCATCGCGTTTGTCGAGGATGACATCATGCGGCGCTCACCGGATTTCGCCGGCCGCTTCGATCTCGTCAGAGCAGCGAACATTCTCAACAGGAGTTACTTCTCTGCCGCGCAGATCCGGTCGGCAGTGTCCAACATTCGATCCTATCTGAGCGGCGCCGGAAGCCTGCTGATTGTGACCCGGACGAACGAGAAGGGTGAAAACGGGGGCACGCTTTTCGAAGTGGGCGCCGACGGCACGTTCACGGTGCTGATGCGCGTCGGTTCCGGATCGGAGGTCGAAGACCTGATCCTCGGCTGTCCGGCGCCCTGACGCTCTCCCTATAGGTCTTCTCGAGGGCAAGCCTTAGCCTTGTTCCTTCTCAAGTCTCTGCGAAACGGTAAACCTGGCTGCGGGAGCCTTGACGCCGCCTGGGCGACAAGGAAGATTGCAACCCAGACGGAAGGTCCGGTCACGGACGCACTGGCCGAGTGCCGGTCGCGCTCCACGGTCGGCTCGGCGGCTCAGGAATCCACCTACACTTAAGATCCAGGCGCCTCCGATCGCGATGAGGTGTCGCGAGGGAAAACGGCTTGAACAGGATACTGGTTACCGGTGGAGCCGGCTTCATTGGCGCGCACCTCGCCCGTCGGCTGGTAAAGGCCGGCCATGACGTGACCGTCCTTGATGATCTGAGTTCGGGAAAGCGAGAAAACGTCCCGCAGGCTGCCACCTTCATCGAAGGGTCGGTGCTCGACCGCGACGCCGTGCGCCGTGCGCTCGCCAATGTGGACGCCTGCATCCATTTGGCGGCGATCTCCTCGGTCGAGCGATGCAAGCGGCAACTGACGTCATCGCACGCAATCAACATAACGGGGTTCCTCACGATCATCGAGGAACTTGCCCACTCCGGGGCTCATTTTCCGCTTGTCTATGCCTCATCGGCTGCGGTTTACGGGGCAAGCCAGGAATTGCCGCTTTCGGAAGCCGGACGTTGCATTCCGTTGTCGCCTTATGGTGCGGACAAGCTTTCCTGCGAACTTCACGCGCGGTCTGCCTATGAGGTCTACGGCATAGCGAACCTGGGACTGCGTTTCTTCAACGTGTACGGGCCGGGGCAGGATCCATCGTCTCCTTATTCCGGCGTGATCGCGAAGTTCGCCGAACGGCTGGAGCGCGGTGAAAACATCACCATCCATGGGGATGGCCGTCAGACCCGTGATTTCGTCCATGTGGACGACGTTGTGGAGGCTGTACTGCAGGCGCTTGGCCGCTGGGAGACGGGCGCGCGCATCGTCAATGTTTGCAGCGGCGTCGAGACATCGATCAGCGACCTTGCGCGGATCATGATCGAGGAAACCGGCAGCCGCTCGGATATCACCTATATCGACGGCCTTTCGGGTGAAGTCAGGCGCTCGCGGGGGTGCGTCGAAGCGCTTCACGCAAAAATCGACTATCGCTGCGTGACCGACCTTCGAGCCGGGCTCGCGCGACTGCTGCAGTAATCTTGGCGGTGAGGCGGCTTTCGTCCTATTGGCCGGCTGCGAGCAACGGGGCTCGCGCTGATGGCAGCCGCAGACGGGATTCGTCGAGCGAATCCGTGCATGGAATTGCTGACGCTTCAACAATATCAGGCGCTCGATTTGTCCTTTTGGGGAAGCAGGCAGAAGCGACGCCCGGCACAACCCAATCCGACCCGGCATGCTTCGCGCAACGTTTTCTCTGATATCCCGTAGCAACTCGGCCATCGCGCCTTGCGATCAGCGCGACCGCCCAGGGCATCCATCTACTTCCCCCTCTATATCGTTCGCCCCACCACTTGGGCCACGACCGAAAACAGTAGGGCCGCGAGCGCGACGGCCGTTCCAAACCGCGCGATCTTCATTCGGCGCCCGCGAGCGCCATTCCAATCATAGCCCATCACCATCCTCCAGCCGGCGTCACGCCTCGTCTGGATAGTAGCGCACATTGTCGAGCAAACCCTTCACATCCCATCATCAAACTCCGATGCCTCTCCCTGCGCCAGGAGCTGCGCGAGGGCCGACAGCAATGCCTCCGCGTTGTACCGGTCCAGCAGCACCTCGATCGTCGTATCCGTCGAAGTTGATAGCTCGAAGACCCCCAAAAGGGGATCGAGGGAAGCGACAGAATAGTTGCCCAGAAATTCGGCTCTGATCGTTGTCCCGCCAAGCCCCATGGATGCCCTCCTGCAATCAAAATATAAGATAAAACTAAAATAAAGTATTTTGCCCGACCGGGAAAGCGGCATACCCAAAGCAAAGTCAGGAGAAAAGCGACGCGAGAAGTCGATCGACCTTTTCTTCAATTGCCTGGCAATCGTGTTCTTTATTCTCAATCACTGCCGCGCCGTAGTTTTCGATCAGGCTGGTAAGGGCGAGGAATTCACTCTCCGCGAGCTTCTTTCGATGATGAGGGAGCCGCATCATCAGGCGGGCGCGTCCGATCCGTTCGAAATCCACCGGCAGGTCCTCAGTTTTTCCGGGCGATTGGCGATCGCAATGGTTAGAGCACGGCGAAAGGGCCCTTGCACTTCAATTTTTCTTCAACACTGGATGAACCAGGAAGACCCGATGCGTCGTCACCGCTCAGGAGGTTGGCGACAGCTGGACAAGTATGGCAGCAAAGTCGGCATGGACCGGGAGACACTTCTCAGCGCCCGGCCTTTGCAGGCGATGATCGGCGGAGAGCAGAGGGTTCCGGCGGTAGGTCGTTACCGAAGCGTCGTCAGGTGGCGTGCGTTCGCCGCCGCCTCGATCGCTTGGAAGCTAGAACAACCGAGCACTGAACGGCGCCAGCGCGACGGCCGTTCCATATCGCGCGGTCATCATGCGGCGCCCGCGTGCACTCAATTTGCCAGATCAGTAATGAAAATGCTTGAAACCGCGTCGGTCTTTGGCGCATCAATGCCGCGTCTGCGAAGTCGAACGCTCAACCGGGAAGCCCCGCCTTCTAAAGGGAAAGTTAGCTTGAAGTGCATTCTTGTTGCCCTGTTTCTCGTTTCAGCACTTACATCCTGTCAGGACGTGGTTCCTGGAGCGGGGCCGCTAACTGATGCTATCCTTTCAGACGCCGGCAAGTCACCTGAAGAGCTCCACCGCAATGACGCGACGGTCTATGAGGTCGTTGACGTCGATAATCGATCGGCCAGCCTAATTTCAGCCTATTCAAAGACGACGCTCTCAAGGCGCCTAGGTATGGGTGGAAGACCGGAAAGCGCGACTGTCGGGATAGGCGACCGCCTCTTGGTCTCCATATTTGAAGCTGGGGCCGAAGGCCTGTTCTCAACCTCTAAGTCGAAGGCCGCTAAGATACCTGTGGTCGTTCAACCGGATGGGAAAGCCGCAATCCCCTACGTCGGCGAGGTCAGGTTTGCGGGACTGACCCTTGAACAAGCGAGACGAGCGATCGTTGAGGCGCTCAAAGGCAAGGCCGTCGAGCCTGACGTCATTGTCACTTCGCTGGACACCGCATCGCGCAACGTCACGGTCACCGGCGCGGTCAACGCTGCTTCTGTCGTTCCGCTCAGCCTGGCAGGCGAGAAGCTCACTGACGTAATCACGAAAGCGGGAGGTGTACGCGGTGAGACCTATGACACATTTGTCACTGTAACCCGAGGGAACAAATCTGGCACCGTCTTGATGAGCGCGCTCATCGACAATCCTACAGAAAACATCTGGGTTCAATCCGGTGACGAGATAACCCTGGTTCGCGACCCTCGGCAGTTTACGGTTCTGGGCGCTGTTAAATCCAACAAGCGGCAGGCCTTTGGCTCTCGAGATCTCAGTCTCATTGAGGCGCTCGGCATGAGCAGGGGCGGTAACGATCTCGCGACAGACGCCGAAGGGGTCTTCGTATTCAGATATGAAGAAGCAGAGATAGCAGCATCCTTGCTCGGTAGATCTCGATATGAAGCGATGCTTAAGAAGGGAATGCGGCCCGACAGCCATGGGAGAGTGCCGCTTGTCTACCGCTTAGACATGAGCCGTCCAGACAGCCTGTTGGTCGGACAAACGTTCCCGGTCAACAACCGCGACATCATCTATGTGTCGCGCCACTTGACGACGGACATCTCAAAGTTCTTTGGTATCGTCGGTCAGCCGCTGCGAGTGGCGAATACCGGCGCAATCGCCATGCACCGTGCCGCGGATCTCGGCAACTAACAGTCCAAGCGGCCCTCGTCTGGCGCGCAATTGCAATCGATTTGGTTGCGTTCTGCGAGGGAATGGCGCTGATTTTAGACGTCTGCAGAAATTGAATGCTCGGGCAGAAGGCCGCGGATTACCTTGTGGGAATCCGGGGCCTTTTCTCCTCTTACGCGCCCGGATCGCACTAACTACTTCGCTGCTTTCGCAACAAAATTCGACTTTCGAACAGCGTTGGCGGTCCAGGGAAATAGCCTGGCCAATCATCATGGTCGGATGGCGTTCCCCCCGCGCGAGGTGACGAGTTGCAAGGCTACATGCCTCTCTTGCTATTTCGTGGGGACCCGTGATTCACCTCGATTGATCACCAGCACGAGGGGCGTTCCATATCGCGCAATCTCCATGCGGCGCCCGCGCCCGCCACTCCAGACGTAGCCCATCACGTTCCCCTAGCCGGCATCATGCCATGCCGGGGTAGTGGCTCGTTTTTCCTAGCGAAGAGGTAAATTTGAGCGGGATGCACGCGCTGCTGCTACGCACCAAGCCAAATCGATAGGAACAGCATGGCGCCCTGAATGAGGAGGACGGCCAGGAAGGCTGCCAAAACGATCAATCCAAGTTGCTGGTCGTATTTCCGTGTATCGCGCTGCTTCATGAAAAATCTCACGCTCGCTGGCGGTTGTGGCCAGGGCGTTTGAGATACGCGATCACATCGGGGGTTTCGAGAGGCTGTGGCCAAATGCCACGGCCCTGCCGCTCGTCGCAGAGCGATGCCTCTCGCCTCACGCTGCATTGATCTTGGCCCGCAATTGAGCGGGGTCTTCTATTCTAAACAAAAAGGATCATCACATGGTTTGGGAATTCTTTCGCGTGGCCTCAAAGCCGCTTGGCAGATATGGCTCTACCCGAATTGGGTCGATATGGCTTGAGGTTGGCAAAGAAGAACGCGAGGGGCGCCTCGAGTTTTATGACCTCACGCCGCCGCCAGTTCCATTTTTCGTTTGGCGGCTTTTGCCGGGAACCAAGATCGGGTCAGTCCGTGAGCCTCAGCGAAGGGGTCGATATGCCCTTTACGCGGACCAATTTTTTTCGCCTCAGCCTTATGCACAACTAGTATCGCAACTCCCTCTATATTTCCGGGATCGGCCATCACGGCATCTAAAGATGAAGGTTCGGGAGTAGCCTCCTCATCAGCGACTAGGCCGTTGATATGCAGCGCCAAGGCTTCCTCAGCCATGGCGCGCGCATTTTCCAAGCTGGTGCCTGCTGTTACAGCACCTAGAAAGTCAGAAAAGGACGCACCGAATTCGCTGTCGGCGTTGGTTACGTCTGCTGCGAGTGATCGTCGGCTACACCCCATAGGGTTACGCGATGGTGTCTCTTACCTCAATTTCGCTAGAAGACGTAAATCTTTGAAATATGATAACAATAACGCGTTGGAGGCGTACCATGTTCTGCTTGCGTGGTGCCGCGCTTGGGCTTTGTGCCGTGGTCCTTGGTCCGATGTCCCTGTTTGCCGCCGAACCGGTCGGCAAGGCAGTGGAGATCCGGACAGCGGTCAACGGTGCGCGGGGTGCGATTGCGGTCAGAGACCCTGTCTACAAGAACGAACGGATATCGACATCGAAGTCCGGGCTCGGGCAGTTTGTCTTCGAGGATGGCACCAAGCTTGCCGTCGGCTGGGGGTCTTCCGTCGTCATCGACAAGTTCGTCTATGACGACAAGAAGTCAGTGAAGAAGCTGACCATCATGGCCGCCAAGGGCACGTTCCGCTGGATCAGCGGCAAATCCGGCAATTCCGCCTATGAAATCGTCACGCCGGCCGGCACCATCGGGGTGCGGGGCACCGCCTTCGACTTCTTTGTCGGCCCGGATGGCACCACCGCGGTGGTGCTGCTCAGCGGCGCGGCGGATTTCTGCGGTCCAGGCGGCTGCCGGCAGCTGACGCAGCGCTGCGATTGCGTCGTCGCCAAGCCCGGCCGCCGAGCCACCGAACCGAAACGGGTCAGCCGCACGACGTTGAAATCCCTGGGCAATGCCCAGGCGCTGCCGTTCCTCTCCGGAGGTCAGAGATTATCTGGTGCGCTGGGTTGGGCCGGGGGCGGCTGCGGATTAAGGGCGGCCAAGTTCGATGACACCGACCGCTCCAACCCTGTGCGATCGGCCCCCGCCGTCCAGGAAAAGCCTCGCGAGGAAAAACCGCGTGAGGAAAAGCCACCAAGGGAAGAAAAGCCTGGCGATCCGGGCCCACGGCCAGAGAAGCCCAGCGATCCCGGACCTCGGCCTGAAACCCCCCGTGACCCAGGACCGCGAAACGGCGATGGCGGCGACAAGCCGAGCCGAGATAAGGGAACGCAACAGCGCGAAAGCCACGATTGAGAGCATTGTCTGGATGCTTTTAGGCATCTTGGCAGCCATATCGGTCTTGGCCGGCATTCTGAAAAACAAAGGCGTGGTGTCAGGCCGAACAGCCTCCATGCTTATCTGTGGCTTGAACCCGACTGCGTGCCTCGGCTGACGGATGTACCGTATCCCGAACTGCGACGCGCCTTATTCTTCAAGGTGAGCATTTTTGTGCTTGCCACATTGTCGACGGCGATCGTGCCCCAGGGACGATGGACCTTCTCAGCGTTCGAGCGGTTCGTCATTGCGGCGTTCGGGGTATTTCGTCCTCGCAGACACGTTTGTTGGTTGCGGTTAGAATGATTACGCGAACACAGGAATCCGGTTGGGCAAGCGCGACCACCGCTAACCGCTGTCTAAGCGTAGGGTGGTCGCTACCAGGCCTTATTGAGCCGGCGTCGTAGTTGAAGGTTGCGTCGTAGACGGCTGAGTAGTTGACGGTGTCGTTGTTGACGGCTCCGTAGTGGACGGAGTGGTCGTCGAAGGTTGGGTCGTTGACGGCTCAGCGGTTGCCGGTGCTGTCGTCGACGGGGTCGTTGTTGATGGCTGGGTTGTTGCCGGCTCAGTTGTCGATGGCGTGGTCGTCGACGGTTGAGATGTCGTCGGCTCAGTCGTCGTTGCTGGCGGCGTTGCAGTTTCCGTAGGCGCTTCCTTCTTTGGCATTAGGACGACGACCAGGATGATCACCACCACGGCGAGAATTATTCCGAGGACGGTATTTCGGCTCATGATTCACTCCTCTTGGATGGATCCGACTCGTGAATTGTATCACGACAACCAAAACCGGAGATGAACAGGCCAACTCGGTGCGCAGGTTGATGCACGAAAGCGGCGACTTCAGGTACGATTGCGAGATCTGGTGCCGGACCCCGGCGTAGCAGCGCTACGATACGCGAACCGAATTTGGCAACACGAGGAGAAGGACGGCGACGACTACCTCTATCGTGGCCGCACCGGCACGCAGTTGACGGGCAAGGACAACTATCGCCAGTTCCGCGGTTTGGTGTCGCGCCGCCTGCCCCGACTTCGTCACAGATTTGGATGGGGTCAACACTGACCTTTGGGAAGGCCTCTTCCGTTGTTCTATTGGGCCACCCGCGGGCTGAACCGCTGGGCCGATGAGGTCGACGGCGAGACCATCACGAAGGAGAGCAATGGCGGCAAGAATGGCCCTGCCGACCGCTTCGACGCCGGACGCCGATCTCGCTCGTTCTCGCGGCTATAACGCCGACAGCATCCGACAGTGCCAGGCTGACCAACGACTGGACGTCGACGGTGACCTCGGCCCGAAGACGCGATCCAACATTCACAAAGCTCTCGTCGCGCTCACGCCTGCGAGGCTGCAGGACGAGAGGTCAAGGTGGTACCGGTTGCCGAGGAGATGCCCCGTTCCTGTGATGCCTTTCAGTCTCGATGCACCGTGGTGGAAGTCGAAAGAGGTTAGTGTCCCGGTCATCAGCGGCGGTGCTTCGATCCTGACGGCGATCGGAGGCATCCCTTGGCAGAACCTGCTAATCATCATCATCATCGGACCCGTGGGCCTCGCAAGGCTTCCTCTTCTGCCGGAAGAACGCCGACCTGAAGTTTTGGCGAAGCAGGTCGAGGGGATAGCTTCATACCCAGCCGTCTTTCTTTGGCCGCTGCCGCTGCGGTCGGCGGCCCTGTCGTCTTCGCCATACAGGCGGTCCATGCCGTCTGGCTGGTGCCTCAAGTTGGCATCGGCGCCGACGAGTCATTCTGTCGGACCGCTCGGGTTTCAACCGGTGGGCCGCCGAGGGCGATGCAGAGACTTTCACGAAGAAGATTAACCGGCGGAAAGAGGCGCCTGCCCGACCGCTTCGATCAGTTGGCTCGGATCTCGCTCGTCCTTCAAGGCAAGCGCGCCGATAACGTCCTGCAGTTCCAAGTGGATCAGCGCCTCGACCTCGATGTGACGTGGTTCCGAAGACTTGACCGGATATGCGTGAGGCGCTCGTCGCGCTCACCTCCCGGCGAGGCGGCAAGGCCTGAAGTCAAAGTGGCGCCAGCGGTCGAGGGCGAGCCCCCGGGCGTTTGGCTGCCTGGCCACGGGTTGTCGCACTATAAGATGCATCGGTGGAGGTGAGTTGCGTCGTTTTCACTTGGCAATCGACAGGGACACTCGCCACACCCGCTGCCGTTTCTTCGATTACTGCGTGGGAGATGCGCTTGCTATCATGCGCTTTGCCCTTGTGGTGACAAAGGGTTTCAATCGCCGGACTTCAGCCTACCGCTGATGTAGCGGAATTCCTGCGTCTCTCCGCCATAGCCATAGGCGGCAGCCGAAACTTCGTGGACGAGAACGTAACTCTCGTGGTGTACCCGTCCGAGCAATTGTTCAAAGCGCCCGAAGATGGCTTCGAGATAAGCAGCCATTTCCTGCTTGGTGTTGGTCCCGTCGACGACCTTGATGTCGAGCCAGAAGCTGTTGGTATCCTGCTCGGCAAGCGACTTTCCGCCAGCGAACCAGTGTTCCGGATCCGCATAAGTGACGACGATTGCTGTGATCGTCGGATCCTTGCGCAGGTGCGCTGCCGTCAATTCGCTGACAGAAGCGGCGATCCGTGACGAGAGTGCGGTGTCCGGCTTGCCGCTGACGGTGACGTTGATGATGGGCATTGGGTGGTTCCTTTCGGGTTTCCTGTTTCTTTGTGAGCCCAATTTGCCACTTCAATATGTTCTAGAAAATCGAATTGTTTCGCATGATAACTTCGATTATGTTGAAGTTATGCAGGCTTTTGATCCCGATCTCCTCCGTACCTTTCTTTCTTTCGCCGAGAGTGGCTCCCTTGCGAATGCGGCCACGACCGTTGGGCGGACTCCGTCGGCGGTGACTGCCCAGATGCAGCGCCTGGAAATGATGATCGGCGAGCCGCTGCTCGCGCCCTCAGGTCGAGGGCGGGTTTTGACGCCGGCCGGAGAGGAATTGGTTGTTCATGCACGCCGCATTCTCGAGGTACACCGTGATGCATGGCTAAGCCTAAAGGGGGCCAGTACCGATGGCCGTCTGGCGCTCGGCTGCACCCAGGATTTCGCCGACAGCAACTTGCCGGATCTCCTGCGCCGCTTCGGGCGCACCCACCCCCGCGTGCGGCTGGACTTGAGGGTCGGCCGATCCCGCGAACTGACGTCGGCCTACGATCAGGGGCTGATCGAAGTGCTGATCGTCATGCGGGAGGGGCCGACGCCCGACGAACTTGCCATTCTGCGCGAACCGATGCTGTGGCTATCGTCATCGGATGCTCCGTGCACGGCTGACAGCGAGTTGCCGATCGCGGTGCTGGATCCACCCTGCGGCTTTCGTGCGGCCGCGACGGCAGCCCTCGATGAGACCGGTCGTCGCTACCGCATCGCGGCGACAAGCCCCAGCCTTTCCGGCCTGCGGGCGGCGGTGCGAAGCGGGATTGCCGTTACCGCGCGCACGGCACGCTTCCTCGGAGAAGGGATCGCGGTCGCACCCCAGGCACTTTCGCTCCCGGCATTGCCGAATGCGGAATTCAGCTTGCGGCTGAAGGCAAAAGCCGACAAGCCTGCGTCGAACCTCGCTACACTGCTTGCCGAAGGCTTGGCGGCCGGTATCGAGCGGTGGTGAAGACGATCACCCGGAAAGACTGCGGCGCTGCCGCGCCGATCTACGGGCATTCCGGATCCAAGCACACAGCGCCCAGCGAATTCCGAAAGCAGCCGCTGCACGGGAAAAGGTCTACGATGACGCTCACATCTGCGCGGTCATGCCACCGTCCACCGTCAAGGTTATGCCATTGACGAAGCTGGCGGCAGGCGAGGCCAGGAACACGGCGGCCGGCGCGATCTCCTCCGGTCGGCCCCAGCGTTTCAAGGGAATTCGGATATCGACGAAGGCCTGCAGTGCCGGATCAGAGGCGAGTGCGGCATTGGTCTCGGTTGCAAACCAGCCGGGCGCAATCGCGTTGACCGTCAGCGTCGCCGATCCAAGTTCCACCGCCAGTGAACGGGTGAGGGCATCAAGGCCGCCCTTTGCCGCGGTGTAGGCGGGATCGCCGGGCCGCGCCACAGAGGCGGCGATCGAGGTGACGAAGATCAGCCGAGCGGATGAGGAGCGGCGGAAATAGGGAAGCGCTGCCCGCGCCATCGCATAGGCCGCCGTCAGATCCGTATTGACGAGGGTGGCAAAGGCGGCAGGTTCCATGTCGTCGGTGCCACGCCGGTCGCGCTCGCCAACGGCGTGAATGAGGATGTCGAGCTGGCCGGTCTTGCCGGCGGCTGCAGCGACGATCTCTTCCGCGTCCGTCGAAACGTCGCCGGGAACGATGTCGAGTGCGGTGCCTTCCGAGGCAGCCTGGGTACGGGCCGTTTCGAGTGCGGCGGAACCGCGGCCGTTGATCGCGACGGCTGCTCCTGCCCGTGCGAGCGCCTTTGCCATTTCAAAGCCGAGACCACGGCCGCCACCCGTTACCAATGCCGTCATTCCGCTGAGGTCGAACATGTCGGTCTCCGATGCTTTCCGCCGATTCCGGGCTGACGCTACCAAATCCCGGCAGAAGAGCATTAGCGCCTGTCGTTGCGGCCGCCAATGGCGCAAGCGCACAGGCCGCAAGGTCGCCCTGAAGCGGTTACCGTGAAGCGCTTGTTCAGTCCGGCCCGGCTGTCTAGTCCGTCGAATGCAAATGGCGCCCGATCCGAGGCGCACAGGAAGAGAGGGTGCAAGATGACAGTATCTAACGCCGTGCGCCGGTCGGCTGAAGCCGGTCTGAAACGGGACGACCTTCTCGTCTCAGCTCTTTCTTCTGGCGGCAGGGATGGGATATCCCGCCGCAACAGGATCGCATTTCCATGTTTCTACTCTAGCAAGTGCCCTAACCGGCTGCTCGGTCCCTTCTGAAGGACTTTTCCCCCACGCACGTCTCCATCGCTGCCGTACTCGACGGCATCATAGACGGTGAAGTCTGGGTCGATCGTCCGGTCGAACCGCGCCTCGCGCTGCTCGCAAATGGCGACGCCTACTATCTCGCGGGCCTGCCCGTCGAGGCGGGCGATAGCTTTGCCGACCTGAAGGAACTGATCCCTGACTGGGCCTATTTCTTCATCGAAGACCGCTGGTACGATCGTCTTGGCGATATTTGGTCCAACGGCTTCGCACGGCCGCATCCACGCGTCAGGATAGGTTTGCCGGGAGCAAGTTTTGGTCTCGCGACAACGGTGTTGCCTGACGGCTTCCGTCTCGTGCAGATCGACCAGCGCCCGCTCGATCTGGAACCCGGCAATATCGACACGGTAACCGATCTCATGGAAGGGTGGGCTGATCCCGAACTCTTCCTGGAAAACACCATCGGCTTCTGCGTACTTCACGACGGATCCATCGTCAGCTATTGCGCAACCGACAGCGTAAGCGGTACCCGTTGCGAAGTGGGCGTCGGGACCGAACCTGCCTATCGGCTTGGCAAAGCGGCAGCGGCTGCGACGATTACCGAGTGCATCAAGCGCGGACGCACCGATATCGAGTGGCATACGCACGCCTCGAACAAGGGATCGATCGCGATTGCCAGGGCATCGGCCTCATCGAACGCGATCGGCACGTTGCCTATAGCGGTAACCTGCCGGCGGAGAACGTCGGCGATCTCGATCTCGACACCTGCCGGGAATGGGGCCTTCATCTGGAGCAGGCAAGCGATCACATCAACTGGTATCGCTTCCACGCAACCGGAGCCTGGATGCTTGCCGGCGACCGCACTCGGGCGATTGCCAATCTCCGCCAGCTTGTCGATGGCGGTTGGGATGGCGAGGCCGAGTGGCTCGAAGGCTACTGGGCCGTGCAATCGCTCGTCGACGATCCCGAATTCAAGGCGATCGTGGCACGGCCGCGCGCGATAAGAGAAGAGGAATAAAAATAAGATCCGGCCGTGCCCGTAGGACGCGGCCGGATCTTAAATTGGGTTGTTCCGCCCGTCTTCACGCGTCACTTCATCGTATAGACGTCGATGGTGAAGTACTTGTCGTTAATCTTCTTGTAAGTGCCGTCGGCGCGGATTTCGTCCAGCGCCTTGTTCAGCCGTTCGCGCAGGTCGTTGTCCTCCTGGCGCACGGCAATGCCGACACCTTCGCCGACGAATTTCTTGTCGGTGATCGGCTCGCCGATCAGTTCGCAGCACGCCTTTCCATCGGCGTTTTTCGTCACCCAGTCGAGCAGCGGCAGCATGTCGCCCACCTGAAGGTCGAGGCGACCGTTGACCATGTCGAGGTTCGCCTCATCCTGCGTCGGATAGAGCTTGATCTCCGCGTCGGGGTATGTGGCGGTGATGTATTCGGCCTGGGTGGTGCCTGACTGTGCGCCGATCACCTTGCCCTTGAGCGCCTCATTGGTGAACTCGGTAAAGCCTGCACCCTTCGGGGCCGCATGCGTCATGGCTGCGAGGTAGTAGGGATTGGTGAAGGCGACCTGCTTCTTGCGTTCCTCGGTGATGAACATCGACGCGATGATCAGGTCGTACTTCTTGGCAACCAAACCGGGAATGATGCCGTCCCAGTCCTGGGCGACGACTTCGCATTCGACCTTCATGCGCTCGCAAAGTGCTAATCCGATGTCGACGTCGAAGCCGCCGATCTTGCCGGCCGGATCGATGAAGTTGAAGGGCGGATAGGCGCCCTCCGTGCCGATCTTGATCTTTTCGGCGGCCTGGGCCGAAACGGCCGTTGCCGCCATGATGGCGAGCACTGCTGCTGCAATCCGCTTCTTCATTCGCGTTCCCCTTGTTGTGCACCATTCTTGATGCTTCCGGGGAAGACTAAGTCGCGCTCGTCTATAAGCGAAATAGATAGGCGCGATAATCGGTATTGTTTTGGTTGATCTGCCTGGCAGCCAGGTCCTACTTGTAGCGACCGTGGCGCTGGAGCACTTCGACCTTGTAACCGTCGGGATCAACCACGAAGAAAAACCGGGCAAGCAGCGCGCCATCGCGGGTGAAGTCGACGATCTTGCCCGGATTGAGACCAGCGTCCGTCAGGCGCTGGTGCTCGGCGCTGAGGTCGTCGACCGACACCGCCAGATGACCATAGCCGTCACCGAGCGCATAGGGCTCGGTCCGATCTTTGTTGACCGTCAGCTCAAGCTCGAATTCGCTTTCCTCGTTGCTGAGATAGACCAGACTGAAGGTTTCGAACTCCAACCGTTCGGCGATTTCTAGCCCAAAGGCCACACGATAGAAATCGATCGATCGCTTCTCGTCGAGAACACGGATCATCGAATGGATCGCTTTGGCCATGGGCATCTCCTTCAAGCTTGGACCTCGGCGGCGTAGCAGAGTGTCGCCGATGATGGAACCCCGCCGAGTTGGTGGAGATTAGGCTTTTGCGCTCCGCTTCTTCAGCTGCTGTTCGCGGAAGAAGATGAAGAGGCCCGAGGCGACGATCAATGCCGCGCCGACGAGCACGGTCGGGCGCGGTGTGTCGCCGAAGAAGAACCAGCCGAAGACGACGGCCCAGAAGAGCAGCGTGTATTGCAGCGGGACGACGGTGGCGGCATCGGCGAGCTTCAGCGACCGATTGACGAGGATATGCGCAAGCATCGCGACGATGCCGAGCGCGCCGAGCTGCAATAGCGCTTCGCCATCGACCGGCGCCCAGCCGGAGGGATTGGCGGCAACGCCGACGAGCGAGAAGATGAGCGCGCCAACGATCTGCCAGAAGACCAGCGTCGTGTCAGGTGTGGAGCGGAGCGTGCGACCGAGCATGAGGGCAAATGCGAAGGCGGTGCTGCCGGCAAGCGCAATCAAGGCCGGAAGGCCGAGGCTTTCCTTGGAGGGCTCGAGCGCGATCAAGACGCCGGCAAAGCCGATGAGGATCGCCGTCCAGCGCCGCCAGCCAACCTTTTCGCCAAGCAGGAACGGCGAGGCCGCCGCCACATAGATCGGCGCCGCCAGCCAGTAGGTCATGGTATCGGCGAGCGGCATGTAGGCGACCGCGAAATAAAAGGCGGAAGCGTCGATGGCAAAGAGCAGCGAGCGAAGGGCCTGGAGGCCAGGGCGCTCGACCTGGAACATAGAGCGCAGGCCGCGCCTGAAAATGAAGGGCGACAGGAACAGAAGTGCCGCAACGCTTCGGATCACCATCAGCTGGCTGACGGAGTAGGTCGCGACCAGCCATTTGCCCATGACGTCGTTCAGCGAAAACATCAGCATCCCCAAGAGCATGATGAGCACGCCGGTACGGGCGGCGTTCGGGGCGGTTATGGGGGCGGAGATCACGGTCATGTCAGGGCCTTTAATAAGTTGCGCACGCCATGCCACATTCAGCGCGGCCGATCCATTGCCGAGTGCATATGGAACCATAAGTTTTGCGAATGAATCGGTGGCGACGCTTGGTGCGGCAGCCGAACCAAGACAGGGCTTGGTAACAACCGTTTGGCGATCCACCAGCAAAGCGATTGGCGGCCCCCTTGACGTTCCGCCCGACACTGCTAATTAGTCAAGCGTGCCCGCCGTCCAGACATCGGATCGCGGGTCGAACACTGGTGCCGGGCCCCTCTGGCGAGAGTTTTTACGGCGCTCTCGTGATGTCGGTACCGCCAGCAAATTAGCCGGCGGATTAGCTCTCATGAAAACTGATCTCATGCCTCACGCATGTGCCCCTTTGGCCGTGCGCATTTCTGTTTTGAAACCCCATCTTTTCACCGAATCCGGCGTCGTCCGCGCGAAGGAGGCACGTCGATGAACCAGCCTCAATCGCATTCGAGCGCGCTCGGCTATTTCACCTGGGCCTTCATCGTCACGGTGGTCGGCCTTGTGCTCGGCGCCTGGCTGGGCTGGCAGTCGACCGGCACCATCGGTGGCATGGCCTCCGTCTTCTTCATCTGCACCGTGCTTGCGGTGCTTGAAATCTCGCTGTCGTTCGATAACGCCATCGTCAATGCCAACAAGCTCAAGGACATGACGCCCGAGTGGCAGCATCGCTTTTTGACCTGGGGCATCATCATCGCCGTCTTCGGCATGCGTATTGTCTTTCCGCTCCTGATCGTCGTCATCGCGGCGAAGATCGGCCCGATCGAAGCGATCGTTCTGGCGGCAAGCAAGCCTGAGGAATATGCGCGCATCATGAACGACGCGCATCTGCCGATAGCGGCCTTCGGCGGCACCTTCCTGATGATGGTGGGCCTGACCTACTTCTTCGACCATGAAAAGGACGTGCACTGGATCAAGTGGATCGAAACCAAGATGGCGCGCTTTGCGACCATCAAGGGTATCGAGATTGCGTTCGTTCTCGCCCTCATTCTCAGCTTTTCGACGCTGCTCGAACCGGCAGAGGTCCACACATTCGTGTATTCGGCGATCTACGGCCTCTTGACGTTCCTCGTGGTTGAGGTGGTCGGCGGTCTGCTTGATGCCTCGCAGCAGACCATGAATGCGGCGGCAAAGGGCGGTTTCGGCGCCTTCCTCTACCTCGAAGTTCTCGATGCCAGCTTCTCGTTTGACGGCGTCATCGGCGCCTTTGCGTTGACGCAGAACCTCTTCGTCATTGCGATTGGCCTCGGCATCGGCGCCATGTATGTGCGCTCGATGACGATCATGCTGGTTGAGAAGGGAACGCTCAACGAGTATCGCTACCTGGAGCACGGCGCGTTCTACGCGATCCTGGTCCTCTCGGTGGTCATGTACTTTCAGACGCTGGTCCACATTCCGGAAGTCATCACCGGCCTTGGAGGTGCCGCGCTCATCGGTATCTCGCTCTGGTCGTCCATTCGCCACAATAGGCGCGAACGCGAAATGGAAGAGGTGCAAACGCGGGATTCGCAGGAGCAACTGCGAGCCTGATCGGATCTCTTGACTTGATAATGAGCCCGGCGGGCATGTCCGCCGGGCCTTCTTTATCGAGAGCAACTTCTCGAGGGGGATCGGTGGTTTTGCTTTGAAATGGCAAAATGACGGCTGGCACAGGACCAAGAAAAGCGTCATCCAACAAAAAGGCCGGGTTAAACCCGACCTTTCGTGATCGCACCATGCCGATGCCAGTACATCCGTGGTCAACGGCAAAGGGTACCTGTGCTCTCAATTCAGCCGTCGATCGCAATTTAAGCAAATCGGAAATCCTGATCGCCGTCCCAGTGATGCCGCCTAATCCTGCCGTCTCCCCACGAAGGCCATCTGAAGCGGTGCGCGGGTTCTACGCCTGGCCGGCCCAAGGTTAAATAAAAGCACCGTAGATCAATCTGCCGGATCGAGCCCGTACAAAGCGTGCTGTGTCCTTCCAAGGTCAGCCTTGCGGCGGCTTATTTCCCACGCCGACTACCTTTGGCTGCCGCCGATGTCTCTTCCGTTGGCGAGGGCGCCGGCAACGGTAAGCGCCGTCTAAAACCCAGAGGCGGGATCATCAAGTGTGCTCATTCCCGCTTCCGAGATCACAAGTCCTAACCGCCCACCGATAGCCAGAAAAACCGCCCTGCGAACTGAGGTGTATCCCAGTCGCCGAGGATGAAGGCCCGTGTTCGATCGACCCACGCCCTTGAATGGGCGAAGCCATTGTGCGCGACAAGCGGCGCGTACACCGGTTCATCAGTACCGCTGACGGCGTGATGAGCGCGCTCTAGCCGGAGAGCGACACGGCGTTGCGCGTGGCCGTCGCGCCCCTCGAGTACCCTCAAAACGAACCGGCGCTCATGCAGCGAGGTCGGTGCCCACCGGGTGACGTCGAACGGTCCGGTGAGGGGGAATGCCACGTTTCCAGGCTGTCTTAGCTCGTCAGCGACGGTCCTTTCGGAGAACCCGTAGAGAGTGAATCCGTGCCTTAGAAGCCGAACCAAAGCCGCCCCTGCACGGTGCCAAGGCGTTCGAAAATGCGGCATCACCGCACGCTTGTAAACACATCCATGTGCTGACGTTGGAGGTCGCGTAGGGGACTATCGTCATCGAGGACTTTCGACAGGCCCGACCCGATCTTGTCGCCAGGGGTGTCTCCTCAAGCACTCTCCGCCAGACGAGGCCAGTTGATGTGGCGCAAGAGCCCGGACTTTTCGGGCGTCAATCATGATCGGCCTCTCCTTCAGCACGCCCGTCGAGACATGGCTCGGTTGTGGCAGACGCTGCCAGCCCATCAACCCTGTTCCGCACAAGCACCGAGAACAGGGTGTGACGGGCCGGCCTCCCGCGCCTGCCCCTGCCGCCTCGCCCTCGACGGAGGGGGCGAGCTAAAGGAGGCACCAATGACCAAAGATCGCAGACGCCAAACACAAGTCGATATCTACGAGCGCGTCACTAACCAGATTATCGCCGCCATCGAGGCCGGCGCCGGTGATTACCGGATGCCCTGGCATCACGACGGATCGGCCATCACCACGCCCGTCAACATCGCCTCAAGCAGGACTTATCGCGGCGTCAACATCCTCTCACTCTGGGCTGCGGCCCACGCGGCCGGCTATCCCACCGGGATCTGGGGCACTTACCACCAATGGCAAGCGCTCGGCGCTCAGGTTCGTAAGGGCGAGCACGGTCACCTTGTCGTGTTCTGGAAGACCCACGATCGCGACAAAACGGAGGACCAAGCCGACGACGCAAATCGTGACGAACCCGCCCGGTCCATGTTTGCTCGTGGCTACTCGGTTTTTAACTGCGCCCAGGTTGACGGCTACACACCGCCCGAGAGCCCGGTGTTGCCGGAGGCGAAGCGGATCGATCGGGCCGAACGGTTTTGCGCAGCTCTAGGGATTGACATCTGCCACGGCGGCTCGCAAGCCTATTACCGCCCGGCTATGGACCAGGTGCAGATCCCAAGGTTCGCGTGTTTCCGCGATGCGGTCGCCTACTATGCGGTGCTGCTCCACGAATGCGGCCACGCTTCTGGCGCCAGCCACCGTCTCGGCCGCGATCTCTCTGGACGCTTCGGCTCGGCCGCCTATGCGATGGAGGAATGCACGGTCGAGCTTCTGAGTGCTATGATTTGCGCCGACCTAGGCCTCAGTGTCGAGCCGCGTCCGGACCATGCTCGCTACATTCGGTCCTGGGTCGACGTGATGCATTCCGACAAGCGCGCCATCTTCACTGCTGCCAGCAAAGCGCAGGAGATTGCCGACTGGATGCATGCACAACAGGCCAAGCAAATTGAGGCAAGGGGCGCCGACTAGGCGTCCCTTTCAAGAGAAAATGCCATGGATCATCACCTCGCAAGTGAAAATGCGAGGTGATGAATGGGTGCGCCGAAGGCGGTGGCAGGGCGCGATGTTTGGAATGGCCGGTTGCCGACGCCGCGGCAATCGGTCCCTTGAATTTTCTGAAGAAAGGGCGTCGGCAAATGAAGTTATGCTGGCTCGCCGCATGACGGCATCTCTGTCGCTTAGCACGCTCTACCGAATAAAAAGTTGCCGACAACAGAGGGAGCTGTGGCCCATGGCGAAGTGCGCTTACGCTGTCCGCAGAATCTGGATTTGTTCGTGAACTCTGCGAACCGTCCGTTTCCCTTTGCGCCTTCCTTCATCATCTAAAAGCTTGCCACCTTTGTCCGAGCAAAGGCAACGCAGCCGGCATTCTGACGATCACGGCAACTGCGGCATGTCTCCCTCGGCAATGTACCAAATCCAAGGCGTCATCTCCGGTCGTGCCTCGATCATTTCCGTCAATGCCCGCTGGTAGTTCCCACCTGCACCGGCCAACACGATAAACATCGCAACCGGGCAGGGTCGCTGTTCCGGCAGGGTGACCGACACGATTGGTTGCTCGTGTGAGAGGTTGAAGCGTAAGCCTTTGACGAACTTGCGTCGCAGCCCTGCCAGTCTGTTCAGAAGATGGCGCTCATGGACGTTTTCGAGTGGAATCCAGTTCTCGTTCACCACCATCATCGCGACTTCTTCGACGGCTGCAACCCCGGATGCCGAAATCCCAAACGTCGCGATCATGACGAGGTGCAATTCATCGTTCGAACGCCACAATTCAAGTTCCGTGTCGTATCTGGCGTTCAACCGCTTCCATGCTTGGTCTTCAAGCATGAAGGGAAAGGGCAGATGCCGAACCGCGATCCGGTGTCCGACGCGTGCGGGGATGAACTCCTTTACTTCCGCAACAGCGATCATCAGTTTGCGCGGTCCTGTCCCGGACGCTTGCGCACCGCGAAGCGCGGTTGCTCGGCGTGCGGCAATTGCTTCCTTGTCCTCCTGATGGAACGTCTCCGGCACAAACAGCACATCGCTGAGCTGTCCGCCGCGGGTCGTCATCTGCGACGCGGCATTCATGAGGCTCGTGCGAACCCGACCCCAGCCGCGCTTTCCAGCCCAGGAGGTATGCCATTCGGTCAATTCTCCCACTTCCCACAGATAGTGCAGCGTTGCGCGCAACGAGAGCTTCTCTGGCTCATTGCGAATGGCGGACTCTTGCGGACCCGCCGATCGAGATGCGGCCGCTCGTGGACCTTTCTTCGTCAGCGAAAAATCGATCTTCAAGCTTGCTCGCCCGTTCGCATCGACCTGGATTGCATTGCCGATCAAAGGCCCGAGGCCGGATAAATCATAGGGAGGTTCAAAGGATGGGCAAGCCGGGTCATGATTGCGCCCGGTAAGCGGCATGCGTTTGACGAGGTGTTGCTCATCGAGCCGCGCGATGTACATCGCAACCGGCGGTTCGTTGCACTGGCAATATGGCCGAAGCCCCTGTTCATAAGCAGGTGCAAGAATTGCCCGGAATTCGCTCGATTCCTCCTCGAATAGCCTGTCGCCGATCAGAAACCGCCGCACATTGAGCCTCCGCTTCCCATTCAATGGGCCCTAAGGGTCAATGACGATGTAGCATGGATTTTTCGGTTATACTATATTAAAAACGATAGTATACAATGGATGGGATGGCGCCACATGCTGTCGCCACGGAGATGAAGGCGGTGCCAAAAGTAAATTTCTCGCCGCAGCATTGGCAAGCGTCTTCATGGATGCGACGTCGATCCACCTTCACGTGGCGTTGGCTTTCATCCCATTCCCTGGAGCATGATAATTGTAAGGAAAGCTTTCGTCGCTACTGAAAACACAACGGTTTCTAGCGCTATCGGAGGTTCGGCGACTTGCCGGGTCGCCGAGGGCCCGTGCTTGCTAGATCGCGGTAACGCTCTTCAAACGCGCTGCAACCGGAGCGCATAGCGACCTTTGCGAATCGATGAGATTGGGCCGGGCCGAAGTCGCTCCAGCTCCGGGACATAATCGGGGAAGCAACCACAGAAATGGGCAATCGGCGATGTCACCGCGGCCGGCAGCGAATCCATCTGGCTCAGTCGATGTGGGCTATCCCGCTTCGTGCTGATTTCGAGGTTGCGAGCGAACATGGGTCGATGAGCAACCTCGACGCAAAGATGGTTTCCTCACGTGTCAAAAGAACAAGGAGAAATTTTTCGCCGGAGCGATCGGCTGCCTGGCGAACGCGAGGGGCGTGACCTCGAGCCGTAACTCCTGGCCGCGCGGTACGACGTCGGTCGCTCAGGACGATGGATGGCAATTGGCGCGCGTCTGACGCGGCAACGCAGCTAGGGGCAGCATCGTTGAAGTTCGTTTGTCGATCTCGGCGATGGCCGGGGCGGGGACTTGCAATCCAGTTTGCGGGCGTTGTGGTCACCGCGACCGCGCAATGTGCATCCGAGAGATCTGGCGGCAGTCCATGCTGCTCGCTGCTTGCAATGGCAGAGACCGGGACGCGCGTATCGTAGGGCGGCGTGCCCAGTTGAAATGTGCCGCGGTCTTATGAGGTGCCGGCGGGTGGCCGGAACGGTCTGTCGCCGGCGTCGGTTGCACTAGATCATTCCCTCTTCTACATCGCCCTTTAGCCGACCGCCTGCCTTTCCGGTCAACCCCTGAAGGGGTACGTCTCACCCAAATATTCTGCAAAATTCCATTTTTGGATCACTGCTGGGCACCGGATGCTTTCCTCCAGCAAGCATGAC
This sequence comes from Ensifer sp. ENS07, assembly GCF_014852185.1. Taxonomy (NCBI): domain Bacteria; kingdom Pseudomonadati; phylum Pseudomonadota; class Alphaproteobacteria; order Hyphomicrobiales; family Rhizobiaceae; genus Ensifer; species Ensifer sp. ENS07. The sequence goes on from NZ_JACVBE010000016.1 coordinate 99,879, forward strand.
AAACGCGCACGCGTTTTTTTGAGCAGAACATGGAATTTAGAAGAATATTTGTGCGAGATGACCGCAGCAGATCGGCCGTCTCCTCGCGCGCTATCGGGAATGGTCCCGAGCAACCGAAGGAGACAATACCATGGCCACCACGATCGCAGCTCTCACGCAGAAGACCGATGGCACTCTCGAAGGCGTTTTCGCCACCATCCGAGTGAACGCGCCGATCGCTATCGTCCCCAACGCCAACAAAACGAGCGAAGAGGCCCCTGACTATCGCGTCATCCACCGAAAGACCGGGTTCGAAATCGGCGCGGCGTGGAACCGTATCGCCCGCCAGACCGGAGAAGAGTACCTCTCCGTGAAACTGGAGGCTCCAGAGATCGGCGTGATCTTCGGCAACCTCGCACAGGCTCCCGGCGGCGATCCGAACCGCAAGGTGATCATCTGGAATAACCCAAACTGAGCCACCAGCGCCGGTCCCGATCAATCGGGACCGGCACCCGCTCGTTCTGAATGCGACCGATCCCGAGCGGGATGCCCACGTTTGTACCCAGAAACAGGACGGGCATCGAGCCCGCACCTGTTCTTTTACCCTGCCACACGAGATGAAAAACTATCTGCTCAGATCGCCAAGTCTGCCGCGAGGAATCGTGCCGCCTAAAGGACGAGCGGTCCCCCCGAAATGCTCCGCATTCCGGCTCCCCCACTCGCCGGCTCGGCCGGTCGCATTCGCGATCCTTGACCCGGCCCAATTCTCGCGGCCGGCGGCGTCATCTTTCCCAACAGCCAAGGAGATGACGAAAATGACGGTTGCACTGGAAGCCCACATCGAGGAATTGCGCCGCGAGCTGAACTGCTGCGACCCGGCCGAACGCGCCCAGATCCAGACCGAACTGGAACAGGCCTATGCGGAGCTTGAGGTCATCGTAGCCGAGCTCGAGGGCCGCGTCAGCAGCGAGCCTCCCTTCTAGGGAGGCTTTCGCCAGGCTCGCATTTACGGCAAATCCAAGAATATAGGAGATCGCCAACCCCCACTCGGGTTCCTATGCGACGAGCAATCTTTCCCGGAAATCCGGGGACATCATCGCCCCCTGTGCCGGTCAGTAACGATCAACCCAGGGCGACAAGCCGCGCTTGGTCCTCCTCAACATTAACGAATATGAGCCCTGATGCGCGTCCGAAGCGCGCTTGGTCGGAACCATCGAAACCATTTCCAACAGCCTCTTTGCGGACTTCGTAAGTGCCGTCGACGTCTTTATGGTCGAGGACGAGCGCTTGCCTGAATAATTCGACGCAGGCAAATAACGCAACCTTGCCGATGGTTCGCTCTTCAGGAAGCGGCAGGACGTGGGTTACGCGCTGAGATTCGGCTTAGTTTGCCATTAGCGAGCTTCGCTGGTGCAAGGAAGTGCCACACGTTACTATCCCGACGGTCCGTCTGTTATCAAACCGCATGCACCAAATGCCGGTTTCGGCGACAGTTCTCATTGACAGAACAAACATCGTGCCACGTGGCGTGTATTGAAGACAAAGTGTTCCGCTGACTCAGTGGCATAAGGGGACCACGGATTTCCACGTATTCTCCCAACTCGATTGATTACGCGGGAGTCTAGCCTCGGGATCATTGACTTCGATCCGGTTCTCGCCTTCGAGCCGTTCGCTGAAGATAGCAACATAGATGCCACTTGTATTCGCTATGCTGGGAAAAAATTGCCCGTAAGGCCGGCGCCGAGCACGGGAGGCCGCCCAGTACCCATGTCGGCGGCTCGGTCGAATTTGAGGTGGCGCCAGTCCTCTCGCCAGCTATGCCAAGGGTCGTCCCACGGGTCGCCGCAGCTCAGTTGCGCAAGGTCGACGAGGTTCATCAATGTCGCGGTATACGAGCAAACGGTGCAGGGCGGCAGAAACGGCGAGGTCTGCTGGTACTCCCGGAGGGCGGACCTCGTCCAACGCCAGGTAGAGCTTCGACGCCCTCTCGATTGAACCGGCCGCCCTTGAGCGCCGTGCCCGCCCTGCTCCTTGGCAAGCTCGCCCATTCTGGCATATGCGCCCGATAGAGCAACGCGCCCGCGGGAAGGTGTTCGAGGATCACCCAAGATATCCCGAACTGATGGAATTCCAGGTAGTCGATCGCATCCTTTGTCCTGCCTTCTGTAACGAGTTGCGTCTTGTAGCGAAACGCCGGGACTGGAGCATTCTCGATAACAGTGCGCGCTCCTTGTCGGCTGCACTACGGATGCCGCGAACAGAACGCGCATCAAGTCGCGCAGCGCGGCCTGTAGCTTGGTGGAACTCGGATGGATCCTGACCGTGTACCGTGTTACGATGCTCCGCCGCGATCGCTGCGAGATCCTGAAGTTGAAGGCCAAACAGGTCCGCAACACCAGTTGCCGAAAGATCGGACGTTCCGGGTTGGTGAACGGCTTCGAGAGCATCGGGTAGAGCAAGCGCGTTCAAGCGCAGCACACACCTCACTGCGATTGCTTTAAGCTAGATCCCGCTCGATTTTTCGACCGCGCTCGAACCCGATTTGGACCATTGCCAGATGGGGAACTTGTGCGTCGACCTTAAGATCCTTGCCAAGGGCGCGGGGTCGGCAAGGACACTACCGCTCGCGTCAGGAAGACAACTTCGGCTCGTATCGGCGGTGCTGACGTCACTCAAGCCGGATGTCGGACGGGGCAATAAGCACGGGTAATGGTTGGCTTGGCGTGGAAGGTTAAATCCGGACAAAGCGGTTTGCCTTGGCTGCCTGATCCATGTCCTTCCGCCGAAAATATATCGCGCGCCCGCAGCGGATTGGGCTATGACCTTGCACGATAATGATCTGCTCGTCTTTGCGCATCGACTGCGTGATCTCGTGCGGCATGATCAGCGGTCGGCGCTGGGGATTGACGCTTTCGGATAGGCGCGATCCTGCGTTTTTTGGGCTCCAGCCAATGACGCGTGAGCCTCTCTTCACCTCGACCGTCATCTCGCCGCATTGGGCCGAGACGCTGCGGGCCGTGTCGAGCGCTTTAATCGCGGCATAGCTGGCAAAGGCGCAGCCGTCGATCCACGACGTCGCGCCATCCCTCCCGAAATGCCGCTCCAGTTGTCCGACCGATTGGTACATAAGCATCATGGAGATTCCGTACTTTCGGCCGCGATCACGCGCCTCTTCCAGCACCCGCATGTAGCCGAGCAGATCGACCTCATCGAGCATGAACAGCGCACGGCGCTTGAAGGTGCCATCGGCCTGCACCATTGCGTTGATCAGCGAGCCGATGATCACGCGGGCGATACCCGGATAGGAGCGCAGGATCGATGCCGGAATATTGATGAACACGTCATTCTTGCCCGCTACGATGTCGCTCGACCTGAACGCGTTCCCGCAGACAAGCGCCGCGTAGCTGTCGAGCGACAGCCATTGCGTGTCCTTAGAGGCCGTGGAATAGACGCCGCTGAAGGTCTGCTCGGTCATGTTGGTAAAGACGCCCAGCGTTTCGCGGATGAAGGCCGATCCCGAATGGTCCTGGATGTCGCGCAGCATGGCGAGCACAGAGGGTTCTGGCTCGGATACGATCTGCCGGAGACTGCGTAAGTTCCGTCGCCCATCATATTCGGGCGACAGCATGACATGGGCGAGCAGACCGGTCAGCAGATTGTGTGCCTGGTTCTGAAAGTAGGAGCCAGTCGAACTTTCAAAGCGCACGCTCTCCGACAAAAGCATGTGAGCAATGCCGACGATGTCCTCTTCCTTGTGCTTCGATTTCTCGATGCCGTCGAGTACGTTGAAGCCCATGATCGGGCTCGTCGGATCGAGCACCATCACCTCGCGGCCGAGCGCGCGGGTTCTATGCTCGACCACCATTGGCGCGACCTCGGTCGATGGATCGAGGCAAATCAGCGGCCCGGTGTAACGCAGCGCCGTGGGCACGACGTTGCTGGTGGTCTTGTATCCACCTGACCCGGCAAAGAAGAGCACGTGCGTTGAATCGAAATCCTGTTTGTAGGTCAGCAATGATGCCTTGCCGCCCTGGCCCCATGTTGCTGGATCGTTCGGATCGAAAGGTAATTGATGAACGACTTCCTTGTCGACCCGGTAACGCTCGCCAACGACGATCTCGCCATCTGGCGGAAACAGCTTTCCCGCCGCGGCCATCGACAGCCAGTTCGCGTCCCCGAAGATCCCGCGCTTGGCTCGCTTCACCGGTTCTGGAACAACCGTGGAGATGCGCGCGCCCACCGCCACCGCCAGGAAGCCGGCCACCAAGCCAATGACGGCGACGATGTCGAGATAGGAGAGTGCCCGGTCCCACGAGACCGCACCGCTCGCCACGTACGGCGCGAGCCGATCGAACTCGCGCAGGACGTAGAAGCCGGCCACGAACAGAAAGCAGACAAGGTTCACTATCGCGATCGACCTTCGCCGGTGCAGCGGCAACGCACAAACGGTCAATAATCCGACGACCGGCCCAAGCAACAACGCGGGCAGGGGCGAGGCTCGTAGGAACCAGTATGATGTTTTTCCAGATAGCTCGCCGGCAAGCTTCGGCCAGTGCCAGCCGACGATGTAGACGGCAAAGGCGGTGACAGCAATTGGCACCAGAACGAGCAGCAGGCTGGGATGCAGTCTTTCCTTTAGTGCCACTTCGCCGCCTCCTCGAGGTGAGATGATCCTCTATCATGCGAAGTCGCCTTGAAGGCTTGCTCACCGATATCGCGCAGCCGCCGATGCTCGTCGGTGCCGGGCACGACGCTTGCCAGTTCCGTTAGGCCGCCAAGCAGAAACGCTCGGTCGGCCCCCGCGAGACCCGCTCTGACGACGATGCCACCGACCAGGAATTTCTCGCGGGCCTCTCGTTTGCGATCATTCGTCATGAGAAACCTCCGCCGTCGTTCCAGACCCGCCACCTGGCTGTCGCCGCGACGAAGCTGTTGCGCCAGCAGTCCCCTTCTTCTCCTCTTTGCGAAATCGCGCGGCAATCTGTTCGAAGATCGCGTCGAGTTCTTCCTCCGTGATCTCCATTTCCGCCAATCCCGTTTTTGTCGCGGCGCGCGCAAACCGCTCGGCGGATTTTACGATTAGCGTTCGTCTGCGCTCGCGCAGCTTCTCGATCTGGGCATCGATATCAGAGAGCGATGATTTTACGGCCATTCCAGCGTCCCTCGTGTCGGAGCAATCTCACGGCGATAGTTATACTATCTATTTAGTGATAGTAAAATAGGATAGGTTGCATCACCCCGAAAAAGCCGCAGCCGGAATTTCGGCATCGGCCGTCTTTACGGAAGAGCGGCATCGGCCCTCCGGTCCGATCGGTTTGAGGGCGCAATATACGTCGCTGGCGCGACGTGCTTGAAAGCTTCGGAGACACTCGTGGCGATCATGTTCGTTAGAGCGCAGGTGATCAGCAGGGGAGGGGGGCGCAGCATCGTCTCGGCCGCCGCCTACCGCCACCGCGCCCGGATGACGGACGAGCAGGCCGGGACGTCCTTCAGCTACCGTGGCGGCGCGTCGGAGCTGGTGCATGAGGAGCTGGCGCTGCCGGACCAGATACCTCTCTGGCTGAAGAGAACAGTCGACGACAAGACCGTCGCGGAGGCCAGCGAGGTGTTCTGGAATGCGGTAGATGCGTTCGAGACGCGGTTGGACGCGCAGCTTGCGCGGGAGTTGATCATCGCGCTGCCCGAGGAGCTGACGCGGGCGGAGAATATCGCGCTGGTGCGCGAGTTCGTCCGAGACAATTTGACGTCGAAGGGCATGGTCGCTGACTGGGTCTATCACGACAAGGACGGCAATCCGCATATCCACCTGATGACGACGCTCAGGCCTATTACGGAGGAGGGGTTTGGGCCGAAGAAGGTCCCAGTCCTGGGCGATGACGGAGAGCCGTTGCGTGTCGTTACGCCGAACAGGCCGAACGGCAAAATCGTTTACAAGCTCTGGGCCGGCGACAAAGAAACCATGAAGGCATGGAAGGTCGCGTGGGCGGAAACGGTCAACCGCCACCTGGCGCTGGCCGGCCATGAGCTCCGTCTCGACGGCCGCTCCTATGCTGAGCAGGGCCTCAATGGGATCGCGCAGAAACACCTCGGCCCGGAGAAGGCGGCGCTCGCGCGCAAGGGTGTCGAGATGTATTTCGCGCCCGCCGATCTAGCGCGGCGGCAGGCGATGGCCGACCGGCTACTCGCGGATCCTGCGCTTCTCCTCAAGCAGCTCGGCAACGAACGTTCCACCTTTGACGAGCGCGAAATCGCCAAGACGCTGCACCGCTATGTCGATGATCCAGTGGACTTCGCCAATATCCGCGCGCGGCTCATGGCTTCGGACGACCTCGTGCTGCTGAAGGCGCAGCAGATCGACACCCAAACGGGCAAGGTGACAGAGCCGGCGGTGTTCACAACGCGGGGGATCCTGCGCATCGAATATGACATGGCGCAGTCAGCCGAGGTTCTGTCGATGCGAAAGGGCTTCGGCGTCTCCGGTGCCAAGGCCGCCGCCGCCGTCCGAAGCGTCGAAACGGCCGATCCGAAAAAATCCTTCAGGCTCGATGCGGAACAGGTCGATGCGGTACGTCATGTCACGCGCGATAATGCCATTGCGGCGGTCGTGGGGTTTGCCGGCGCCGGTAAGTCGACACTGCTTTCGGCGGCCCGCGTCGCATGGGAAAGCGACGGCCGACGGGTGATCGGCGCGGCCCTAGCCGGCAAGGCTGCGGAAGGGCTGGAGGACAGTTCCGGGATCCGGTCGCGCACGCTGGCGTCCTGGGAGCTTGCCTGGGCCGGGGGGCGCGAAACAATGGAGCGCGGCGATGTGCTCGTCATCGATGAGGCCGGCATGGTGTCATCGCAGCAGATGGCGCGTATCCTCAGGGCTGTGGAGGACGCAGGCGCAAAAGCCGTGCTGGTCGGCGACGCGATGCAACTGCAGCCGATCCAGGCGGGTGCGGCGTTCCGGGCAATCACCGAACGGATCGGCTTCGCGGAACTTGCCGGCGTGCGGCGGCAGCGTGATGTCTGGGCGCGCGATGCTTCCCGTCTCCTTGCGCGCGGCAAGGTCGAAGAGGGCCTTGATGCCTACGCGCAGAGGGGCTGCATTGTCGAGACCGAAACCAGGGCCGAGATCATAGACCGCCTCGTTGCCGATTGGGCCGACGCCCGCCGGGACCTGCTTCAGAAATCTGCCGTGGGCGAGCATCCGGGACGTCTTCGCGGCGACGAACTGCTTGTGCTTGCTCACACCAACGATGACGTCAGAAAGCTGAATGAGGCCTTGCGCAAGGTCATGATCGACGAGGGCGCGCTGACAGGTGCGCGCCAATTCCGGACGGCACGTGGGCTTCGTGAGTTTGCCGCGGGCGACCGGGTGATCTTCCTCGAAAACGCCCGCGTCCTCGAACCACGGGCAAAGCGGCTTGGTCCCCAATATGTCAAGAACGGCATGCTTGGCACGGTCGTTTCATCCGGCGACGAACGCGCTGACGCACTGTTGACTGTACATCTCGACAATGGCCGGGACGTCGTGATCAGCGAGGATAGCTACAGCAATGTCGATCACGGCTACGCCGCGACCATCCACAAATCTCAAGGCTCGACCATCGACCGGACCTTCGTGCTCGCCACCGGAATGATGGACCAGCATCTGACCTATGTGGCGATGACCAGGCATCGTAACCGCGCCGATCTCTACGTGGCGCGCGAGAACTTCGAACCGAAGCCGCAGTGGGCGCGTAGCGCACGTGTCGACCATGCAGCCGGCGTCACCGGTGAAATGATGGATACCGGGTCGGCCAAGTTCCGGCCGCAAGATGAAGATGCCAAGGAAAGCCCCTACGCCGATGTGAGGACGGACGACGGAAGCGTTCATCGACTTTGGGGCGTGAGCCTGCCGAAGGCACTCGAGGAGGGCGGAATCAGGACCGGTGATACTGTGATGCTCCGCAAGGATGGCGTCGAAACGGTCACGGTAAGGGTGCCCGTCACTGATGAAAAGACCGGCAAGAAGCGTCTCGAGGAACGTCAGGTCGAGCGCAACGTCTGGACTGCAACCCAAATCGAAACTGTCGATGCGCGCAAGGCGAGGATCGAGCGGGAAAGCCGTCGGCCGCTTGTGTTCAGAAAGCTTGCTGAGCGCCTCGGACGATCCGGCGCCAAGACGACGACGCTCGATTTCGAAAGTAAGGAAGGCTATCGGGAGCATGTCCTTGATTTTGCCCAGCGGCGTGGCATCGACACGCTCGCCCGGGCCGCTGCGGAACTGGAGGAGGGTGCGGCGCGGCGGCTGGCGTGGCTTACGGAGAAGCGGTCGCGGTTGGCGAAGCTCTGGGAGCGAGCGAGCATAGCGCTCGATTTTGCAATCGACCGGGAACGGAGCGTCTCGTACAACGAGGAGCGCAGAGTATCCTTGGTTGCCGGCATCCCGTTAGCCGGAAACTATTTGCTTCCACCCGCCACCGAGTTCCCCCGCAGCGTTGAAGAGGATGCGCGTCTCGCGCAGCTCGCCTCGCAACAGTGGAAGGAGCGGGAGGAAATACTCCGGCCGGTGCTGCAGAAAATCTATCGCGACCCGGGTGGCGCGCTGTCGGCGCTCAACGCTCTGGTATCGGGCGGAGACGTCGAGCCGCGCAAGATTGCCGAAGATCTTGGCCTTGCACCCGAACGCCTTGGCCGATTACGCGGCTCTGACCGCATGGCCGATGGCCGCGCCGCTCGAAACGAGCGCAACGCAGCCATGGCCACCTTATCGGAGCTGCTGACTTTGGCGCGCGCGCATGCAACCGAGTTCCGCAGGCAGGCGGAGCGCTTCGCCAGCCGCGAGCAGCAGCGGCGCGCTCATATGGCATTGTCCATTCCCGCGCTTTCGAAAATGGCGATGGCGCGTCTCGTCGAAGTCGAGGCGGTCCGGGAGCGGGGCGGGGTCGATGCCTACAAGACGGCCTTCGCCTACGCCGCTGAGGACCGTTTTCTGGTGCAGGAGGTCAAGGCGGTCAACGAGGCGTTGACCTCACGCTTTGGCTGGTCTGCATTCACCGCCAGGGCCGATCCGATCGCCGAGCGAAATGTTGAAGAGCGGATGCCGGAAAATCTCGCCACTGAGCACCGTGAAAAACTGGTGCGCCTGTTCGAGGTGATCAGGCGTTTTAGCGACGAGCAGCATCGCGTAGAAAAGCAGGATCGCTCGAAAATCGTTGCCGGCGCAAGTATCGAGTTCGGAAAGGAAGCAGTGCACGTGTTGCCCATGCTTGCCGCCGTCACGGAGTTCAAGACATCCGTCGCCGATGAATCACGGGAAAGGGCGCTTGCCGCTCCCTATTACAATCATCATCGAGCCGCGGTCATGGATGCAGCGACACGCATTTGGCGCGATCCGGCCGGCGCGGTCGCCAAGATCGAGGAGCTTGTCGCAAAGGGTTTTGCCGGCGAGCGGATTGCCGCAGCGGTCACCAACGATCCGGCCGCCTTTGGGGGGCTGCGCGGCTCCGGTCGCCTAATGGACAAGTTGCTTGCTCCCGGCCGGGAGCGGAAGGCTGCGCTTCAGGGCGTGTCGGAAGCAGCAAGCTGTGTCCGTTCTCTCGGAGCGTCTTATGCCGCGGCGTTTGAGGCCGAGACCAAGGCTATCGCCGCAGAGCGCCGGCGTATGGGGGTCGCCATTCCCGGCCTATCGCGGAAGGCTGAGGATACGCTGCGGCAGTTGACGGCAAGAATGAAGAAGAAGAGTGGCGGGCTCGACGTTGCTGCGGGTTTGACCGATCCGAACGTCGCCCAAGAATTCGTCGCCGTCAGCCGGGCGCTCGACGAGCGCTTCGGCCGCAACGCGTTCCTGCGTGGGAACAGGGACGTTTTCAACTTTGTGTCGACAGCGCAACGGAATGCATTCGAGGCAATGCAGGAGAAGTTGAAGCTTCTTCAGCAGATCGTGCGGGCAGATAGCGGCCAGAAGATCGTTTCCGAGCGCCAACGACAGGCGGTCAATCGGGGTCCTGGTGTCGAGCGGTAGAGGCAATTCAAAGAGCTTCATTCACTCAGGTGTCTCGGCAGCCGGTCCTTGCTGCACGGCGCGGCAGCGAGTTGCTCCGCAGACCGAACCGAAGAACGGGGTTGGAATCCGATGACGTTTCTCCTTTGGCATCAATTCGGTGCAAGTACACGCTCCGGTTTATCAATCAGGTGATAGAATTCTACGAAAAAAAACCTTTGACAGACACGGGAACCGGTCGGCCGGGTGCCACCCAACGTCTTTACCTGTAAATTCCGGTAGCGCGGCCAAGGCTACCTGCAAAAGCGTCCAGATACCGTAAAAGGCGAGGGTGTCCTGCGCGTCTATCCGAAAATGCAAGCCCTCGTCCGTCGGCCTCAGCGTCACGCGTGCGTCACCAAAGTCCAGCGACCGATCGACCCCCGTGGCGCCGATCGGGCTCCAGTATTCGCGGTAGCGGGCGAAGACCTCGCTTACGCCCTGTTCCGCATTCTGGACTGCTACGAACGCTTCTGCGGTATGCTTGTACATCGGCACTCCTTGCTGCAAATCCTCGCGTGCATTGAATTATCAATTTCGGCTCTCGGCTGCTTCGCCACCTCGGTCCTGCACGCTCGTGGCACGGTTTTCGATACAGATCGCTGATGTATGACAACTCATGCGTGTGATATTCATGCACGCTTTGGTCGAGCGCTCGACTACTAATTCTATTAGTCGCCTAAGGGCGGAAACTCGTGTCCAGTGGTCTGAAGCAGGTTTTCTTCGGAGAATGGAGATGGAGATACTAGCTGTGCCGGCTGCAGCGCGCGGAGAATTTGCTGACTTGATCGACTCGATGCATCGGCTGCGTGCGCGAGTCTTTGGCGACAGACTGGACTGGGATGTAGACATAAGGGACGATCGTGAGGCCGATGCTTACGATCAACTCAATCCCACCTATATCTTGGCCGTTTCTACCACAGGTGCAGTGGCGGGCTGCGCGAGGCTTCTCCCCGCTACCGGGCCGACGATGCTCGCCAATACGTTTCCGCAGCTCCTCTCATCGCGACGGCTCGACGCCCATGCAGGCATGGTCGAAAGCTCGCGCTTTTGCGTTGACACGGTGCTCGACGAGGGCAGGACAGGGGGAGTTCTCCATGGGATGACGCTTGAGATGTTCGCCGGCATCATCGAGTGGTCGATGGCGAACGGCTATTATGAAATCGTCACGGCAACGGACCTGCGGTTCGAGCGCATTTTGAAACGCGCCGGCTGGCCGATGCAACGTCTTGGTCAGCCGTGTCCCATCGGCAGCACGATGGCCGTAGCAGGCGTGCTTCCTGCCGACGCCGCGAGCCTTAATCGGATTCGCGCTGCTGCCTGTCGCCAGGAACACATGTGCACCACAACTTCGCTGCTTGAGGTGGCACGGCGTGGAACGGCGCCTTCTGCCGATTTAGCGCAAGCGGCCACACCCACAGAGGACGATGCAGGTCCTCACGAGGGATCAGATCACAACTGACGCTGCGCAATAGAGGAGAGGTCTTTGAATTCCGCGCGACCGCAGATCCTGATCGGTTCGACCGATGCGGATTACTATCTGCTACTCGTCCACATCCTGGAATCCGAGGGATATCAGGTCATTCTTGGTTCCGGGGTCGAGGAGATCGTCCATTTTGCAGGCGAGTACGATGTCGCAGCCATTCTTCTTGATTGTCGATCGGGAGAAAATTGGGCTCCCGCAGCCTGTGTAAAGCTGAAGCAGGAGCCGCGGACATTCGGGATTACGACGGTCGGGTTGATTGGCCCCGGTGCGGAAAGTCGGTTTATCGATCTGCTGAAAGCCGGGATTGACGAGAATTTCGTAAGACCGATCACTCCCTCTAAGCTGCTCAGCTTCCTGCGCGACCGTATCCTCCTTCCGCAAGTGTCGGATCCGATGGCGAACGACGGTCATATCCTCGTCTATGCAGGGATTGAACTGAATACCAACAGGCACAGCGTCAGGCGTCTCGGCATCAACGTCCACTTGGGACCGATCGAATTCCGGCTGCTGCAGTTTCTGATGGAGAACCACGAGCAGGCGTGCAGTCGCGCACAACTCATTGAAGCTGGTTGGCCGGAGCGCCGTTTCGTCGACGTCAAGACGGTGAATGTTCATATCGGTCGACTGCGCAAGGCGCTGAGCGTGACCTGCGGCCCTGATCTCATCCGCACGGTTCGATCGTCCGGCTACATGCTCGATGGTTCCAGTCAGGAACGATCGCAGTACAACCCGGCTCGGCCGGGCGAAGGGACTGGCGACTAGGACAGCCCCCCGGTTGACGAAAGGAACAGCTGTCATGGATCTGGTAATCCGAAATGGAGGTCTCATCACTGGCGACGGCAAGACGTTTCACAAGCGGGCTGCCGTATATGTCCGGAAGGGACGGATCATAGGTGTCGACGCCGCCGCAGGCGCTGAAATCGCGGCGCGAGAAACCATCGATGCGGCCGGCGGCATCGTTATGCCAGGTCTCATCAATGCACATGCGCACGGCTGTATTCGGGGGCCTTCCATGCCGAGCGGCTCGAAGCCATTTGCAGGCGATGATGTTGCCTATTTCCGGAACCGTCATCTTCTTCAGGGAACAACCACCCTTTTGAACGTCTGCGGTCTGGCCATGGCCGACGAAATAGATGTCGACAACGTAGAACGTCATGCCATGGATATCCGCGTTTCCACGGCTCACACTCCGAAAAACATCGAGGCGGCGCTTGTGGTCGACGGCAAGGGACTTTCAGCACGACACCTGAGCGCGACGACAGATGACCTGTTGGCCTGCGGCGCGGTCGCCCTTGGCGAGGCAGGTGGTGGGCAGACACTGGGTGGCGGCGCGCAAGAATACAGGTTCATCCCGCAAGCCTTTCTGCAAGAGTTCGGGGTCGAAGTGACACCCGCAGCCGCGAGGCGCTTGAAGAACGCGGTTCTTGGCCGCTATCTCGATCCGGCGGAAGGCCTGTCGAATTTAAAACTGACTAACGAGTTGGAGTGTTGCGGTCTTTCCGGGCTCGCCGATGCGGATCGCGTTCGCGATATCATTACGCGATCGGTGATGCCTTCGGTTGCCCTCTCGTTGGCCGGATTCGATGAAATCGCACGCGAAGCCGAGCGGTTAGGATATCCCGCGATCTTCCACAATGCGGCACCATCTGCGAAGCGTCTGATTGCCGCGGTCGAGAAGCACCCGAAAGCACGTCTCGTCGCCGGTCATAGCAATCACCCGAGCTTTCTCCCGGAGGAGGCAGTCTCGAACGCCCAGAACCTGAGAGGGAAAGGGGCCATCATCGATGTTTCGACACTGGATTGTATAGGGACGCGCTGGCGCAACGATCCATCCAACCTTGACGCACTGATCGATGCGGGCTGTGTCGATACGATTTCGACCGATTTTGCCGGCGGGCATTGGGATGGAATTCTTGAAGCGATCCAGCGAATGGTCAGAAAGAAGCAATTGTCTGCGGCCGAAGCGGTGGCCCTTGCGACCGGGAATGTCGCGCGTGTCTTCACTCAAATGGCCGGTGACCGCGGACTGATTGAAAAAGGCAAGCGCGCAGACCTGATCGTTGTCGACCACGTTAATCTGAGCCGGGTCAGGCATGTCGTGATCGCAGGCCGTATAGTCGTCAGGAATGGCCGGCTTATCTGACCGCGGCTGCAGTTGCGAGATTTCGGCGCCGGATACGATCCGATTGACACAAAGTGCAGTAGTGGTCGAGGTCAGTCGATCAATCGCATCCTTAGGCGCTGGAGGAGGGGGGCCGCATCTCCATTTTTAAGCGTCTCAAAAGCCTCCAGGACAGTATTTTGCGCCCTGGGAGAAAGCTTGCCCCGCGTCGCTGCCGAGAACTTATTGATGAGATCCTCCCAGTCTAAGGGACGCGCCTTGTCCCCGCGTGGCGAGGTCACCTTGGATGTGATCGATTTGCCATCGGTCATTCGCAGGCATATCTGCGCAAGGGTCTCACCCGGAAAACGGGCGTCGATCTCAGGATTAACCGAGAGACGAACCTTGCGGGCGAATTCGATGAGGTCCGGCCTGCCCAGCTGCGCACCACCGACCGGCGCCAGCGCCGCAGTTCCATCGACAACAGCAATCGCTATGCAATAAGGCAGACTGTATTGGATCTCCGTCAATGTATTGGGAGACACGGTGTTTGAAAGTCGGAGAGCCCATTGAAAGGTCTGCACTTCGATTGATGCGATTTGTTCGGTCCTGATGTCAGCACCTGACGAAAGCGCCGCGAAGGCATCAAGAGCGGGATGGATGTAGCGGCAGCAGGAATAGGGTTTGAAATAGACCCTCGAGATCTCAGTTGGATCACCCAAGTCCGCTATGATGCTCGGCCGGTCGAAGTGCGACGCATGATCGAGCAGATCCTGCGGCCCGGTAAATCCCCGCTCCGCAAGACGCAAGGCGGTCAGGCCCGTCAGGACACTCCAGGGAATACCCTCCTTGACGTCGTTCCCGGTGAGATTGGCATAGCCGGAGCTGCCGTTTGCCTCCTGGTTTGGCGCGAGGACCCCGGCTACAGCGAGTGCGTGTGCGAGTGCCGGGGGATCGGTTCTGTAGAGGCGGCCGGCCGTGGCCGCGGCAGCATAGCCGGTCCAACGTCCCGATTGTCGGCTTTTGATAGCTTGCGGGTTCTGCGCCACCGCGATGCGAATTCCGGTCTCGTATCCGAGAGCGATTGCGGTCAGGAGATCATCGGCGGATGAACCATTCGTAGATGCCACGGAGAGTGCTACGGGTATCACAGCCGCACCGGGATGACCGCGCGCGGCGCGATGGCCGTCATCGAAATCGAGTGCGGAGGCTGAGGCAGCGTTACAGACTGCCGCAGCAGTGACCCCGAGACATTCACCCGTAAACCAGACTGAAGCCTGGCCGCTTCCAAAGTCTTGCCGGGCGACCGCGCGCATTGCGCGGGCACTCGGAACATCGCAGCCGACGACGTAAGCGGTGACTGCATCCACAATACAGCAAGTGGCACTTAGCCTCAGATCGGGCGGCAGAGCGTCGGAAGGATAATTCGCCAGATAATCTGCAAGGATCTCGGTGACATACATCAGCCCTCTCCGTAAAGCTTAGGCTGCCTGGCGTCAGTTCGTGCTAGATGAGTGGACGGATGAAGCCGCGCCCCCATCTGGCGAGAACCAGGTTTCGTAAACATGAGCGGCGACGTACAGATCCAGCATGGGTAACCCGACGCACGTGATGAGGATCGGTAATTCCGATCCGCCGCCCGCGTCACAGAAATCCTTTAAGTTCATGACACCGAGCGCTGGGCCAAGCTGCTCCAATGTCGATCCCTTGCGTGAGAAGTAGAGCGCCAGGCTTTGCGAGTTTCGCCGCGACACCATCGAAACGTCATCACAGAGCGTCAGTCCCGACCGAAGAACTTTTTGGATATGGCCGGATGGAGCCTCGTCTCCCCCAAGATGCAGAACAACGGCGTTTGGGCAAACCTCTTCGCTCTCAAACACCGGTGCGCTGGCATTGGTAGCGGTGATGACAAACCGGCAATCACGCAGCCTTTTATTATCCGCGACAGCCTCAAGCCGAATTCGAGGTGACTGTCTGTGTCTTTTAACGAGTTGGCGCGCGGAAGCGCCTGAGCGGCTGCGCACGAATATCTTCGAGACGATGCCGGCTCCGAAATGATCGAGCACTCTAATAATCTGCTCGGCAATGGGGCCTGCTCCAAAGAGGAAAACAGAGAGTTCTTCTGTTTTGGGGAAGAAAAGTTCAAGCGCCATCGAGGCATAGGTTGCCGTTCTTGCGGCAGAGATATCGGTTCCGTCCATCACGCAAAGCGGGCGCAGCGTGAAGCTGTCTAGCAGCAGGATCGTCGACGTCGAACGCGGCTGACCCAGTCGACGGTTTATCGCATTGGCACCGACCACCTTCACGGCCGCATATCTGGCCCCGACGCTGGAAAGCGCCGAGAGCTTCCAGCCCAATCGCTCGCCTTGCAACCTATCGCGGTAAGCTTCAAACTGGGGTTGGTTCCATAAGGCGGCTTCGGGAAAGGACAAAACAGATTTGAGACCATGGGCTTGGCCCAAGCGGATGTCGGACCAAGCTGCCCTGGCGGCATCGTGGAGCGCGGAGGCCTCGAGACGGACGCCGAGGCGCTTCATTTCCGCAAGTGAAATGTATCTGGGTGTGCTCTCCATCACCGTTCTCCGTGGAATTGTCGACGTCATGCGACCGGGAGCAATTTCACATCTGGAACGGAGGGATTAAAGGAAAGGTTCGGATACATTTTTGTCGTCTTTAAATGAACGACTTCCGCCGCTGAGGCGCTACTGAGTAGCAACTTAGGCTCAAAGAAGATAAGCCGATGAGTGTGAAATCGTCGATCTCGTTGACCGAGCAGCAGGATTCGTTTGCCCGTTCGCTGGCGGAGAGCGGTCGGTATTCCAGCATGAGTTCTGTTCTTCAACATGGCCTGGAACTGCTAGGCCAAAAGACCAAATCTGAGGCCGTCGAAACCGCAGCGCTCCGCGAATTGGTCCAGCAGCGATTGAACGGGCCAATGATTTCTGCGACGGAAATAGAAAGCGGCGTCGCGGCAATGATCGAGCGGAAGCGACGGGTTGTTCGTGTGGACTCTTGAATATTCTGAGGATGCCGAACGCGATTTCGAGTTGGTCTTCGATCATCTGTTCGACGCCTATGTCGAACTTGGGGATGCGCCTGACAGGCGGTGGAGCGCACTGCTAAACGGATCCGCAAAGTGCACGTCGAGGTCGATCGTCTCGTCGATAAGCCCTACGGGTTGCGCCCCGTTATTCATCCCGGGATCCGGTTTCTACCGGTGGAACATAGCTGCGCAATCGTTGTCGCGGCAATTTTCTACGGCGCCTAGGACCACATCAGAAATATGCTCGCACGTATGCTGGCGGGTTAAGATTCTTACAGCCCCGAGGCCCTCCTCAGATTGACCCTAAATCGGTCGCGTCGGAGGTGGTAGCTGCGGTTCTGCACGTGGGGCTCGTCGACGTCGGCCGTGGAGGGCAAGCGGCGCGCAGCGAATGACTAGAGAATTTGGCTGCCCGCACGTCTTCGCTGAGGTCGCTATGCAGGCCAGGGGGAAGGACCGTGGGGACGCCCGTCCCCAAGGTGTTGATCTGCGGTTGCAGACTTAGCTTGCGAACAAAATGTGTCATGTCGGTATATGCCGGTATCAGCTGACCAATACGCGAAGGAGCGTCCGGAGCGATCCCGCCTTATCCAGCGCGTACACGTTATCAATGGCTTCGCAAGCTCCGCTGTCTCCCACGACCGGACTCGCAAGTCGCAAGAACTTACCCTCGAGAGCTGATTTCGGCATGGGGTTACTTGCCTCTCCCTCCGCAACGTCCACGTGCCTTTCGAAGCTTTGCCCGTCGCGCAACTGTAACCAAGCGCTTGCGGCGTGAGCGCCTCGAGGCGAGGCGTGGCTGGTATGTGGCCTGAGCTCGATACTGTCTTGAAACCGCCCGGCGATCTCGTCATGAAGCCAATCCTCCACGAACCAGTCGGGGCCGGGCTCGACGCCGAATACGGCCATGGCTATGGCGTGCGGTGCGCTGAACTGTGCTGCCCACATGTCCCGTGGACGCACTTTGCTAAATGGCGGTTCGCACACGATCGGAGGCGCGGTCACGATCAGCTTGGCATGCAATCCGTCGGCAGGATCAATGCCGGCCATACGGATGACGTCGCGGCTGGCCTGGACACTGCTTAGGATAAGTCGGCAGCAACTGAATGGCTTGAAGCCAACCCGAAGAATTTCGTAGGCGGCCCCCAAACCTTTGGTCAGTTTATCGAAACGGCACTCGTCGGCGCCCGCCATCCGCCAGAAACCTGTCTCACCCTCGAAGACATCCAAAGGCCCCTCGTAGCCGGCAGCGGCAAGGCGTGCGGCCAAGACTCCCATTTGCGCGGCCATGCCGAAGTTGTTCTTCGCCATCGAAGGCGCGTCTCCGTAGACGGTCTTCATGACGGACGCTACTGGCGCATTCGCAGCAGCGATCGCGATGGCATGCGCCGCTCGTCCGGCGTCGAGACGCATGAGTCTCGCGGCCGCTGCTGCTGCACCGAATATCTGCCAAGTCCCATGGCCGTGAATCGCCTTTCTGGGCTGAACGTGAGCCAGTGAGATGCCAACGCGGCAACTCACCTCATAGCCGATGATCACGGCCTCGAGGAATTCTGTGCCTGAAGACTTCGTGTGCTCAGCGACCGATAAGGCTGCCGCAATCACGGTGGCTCCGGGATGGCCCTTCTCGTAGATGTCGTCGAAGTCGAGCGCATTGATCAAAGTTGCCTTGACGAAGGCGGCAGCCGCCGGTTCGGCACAGCCACTGACAGGTCCGCCGGAGGAGGGTGCGACCTGGCTGTCCACCCGTAGGTTTCTCAGCATTCCAGCCGTGGGCAGCTGGCGCCCACCGAACAAGCAGCCAAGGGAGTCCAGAAGGCAAAGCTTGCTCTTGTCGAAAACGTCGCTCGGAACACGAGTGAGTGCTTCCTCGGCGATATAGCTGCCGAGCGTTTGCGTGATGAAAGCGGTCATATCGGTGTCCGATTACCCGACGATGGCGATTGGCGGTCCATTTTCAGGTGCGCGTTGTCTACGTGCTACTATAAGAAATTGGTGCCCCGAAGGTCTGCGCAGACGAGCTGCAAGAGGAATTGCAACGATCACTGCGCCTGCAACCTCGGTCGACGCGTGCTTGATCGACAAACGAAACCTTGTGCGACGCGGCGGGAATGAGCTTGCGGACTACCGCCACACGCTCGAGATCGAGGTGTGCGGAAACCACACCGACCTGATCGACGGCGCGGGCTACAACCTGTCCCCAGGGGTCGCAGACGAGAGAGTTGCCGTAGGTGAAACGGCGATCTCCGTCCGCTGCAGTGTAGCCTCCCCACTGACCACAGGCGACGAAATAGACCTGGTGCTCGATCGCGCGTGCACGGCAGAGCACTTCCCAGTGGTCCTTTCCCGTCTGTAACGTGAAGGCCGCGGGCAGAATGACCACATCGACGCCGGCGTCTGCAAGCGCATCAAAGAGCCGGGGGAAGCGAAGGTCGTAGCAGATCGCACAGCCGATCCTGAAACCGCCGGATTCGTAAACGAACAGGCTTTCTCCAGGCGCAACGGTGGCGGATTCTCGATACATCTTGCCATCTGGCGCCTCGATGTCGAACAGGTGAACTTTGCGGTAGCGGCCGACCTCGTTACCTTCTGGGTCAAAGACGACCGTTGTGTTGTAGATCTTCGAACTTCCATCGACCCTTTCGAGCAAGCTGCCGCCGTGGATCCAGACCTTTTGCCGGGCGGCGAACGTCTGCAACATGCGATAGGCGTCGCCGCCCGGCATATGATCAGCCGCCGCCAGTTTCTCCGCCATCGTGCCGCCGGACCAGTCGAAATGTTCCGGGAGAACGATGAGATCTGGTGTATCGCGTGCGATTGCCTGCAGCATCAGGCTCTCGGCCGCGCGTAAATTAATGTCGCGGTCGGGTTGGGAGTTCATCTGGACGAGGGAAATCTTCATTATACGATCCGATCCAGTTCGAAGATGGAATGGCCGGCCTCAAGGTAGGGCCGGAGCTTAAGGGAACGCTGTTGGCGCTCGAGGGCGACGTCCGCGATGCAGCGCATTTCGGAGGGATCGGCAACGAAGACACCCTCCGTATCTGCTAAGACCGCATACCCGGGCAGCACGGCCGCCCCGCCGCAGGCGATCGGGACATTGATCGCGCCACCGATCTGGTGCCGGCGGCTGGTCGTCTTGGACGAGACTCCGCGACACCAGATTGGGAACCGGCTGGCGCCGATCTCCTCGATGTCGGTGCAAGGACCATCGACGATAATGGCGACGGCGCCACGCGCTCGGGCAGCAGCAACGACACCGCCGCCGACGCAGGCAACGTCGTCCCGGTCGACCCGGGAGATGACGAGAACATCCCCCGGGCGGAGCAGATCGATTGCCGTATAGATGACGGCTCCATCGCGGCCGGGCGCGGCGACCGTGACTGCCGTTCCAATTGCCTTGGCCGGAAAGACCGGCGCAATTCCTGCCCCAACAAATCCAAGATATTCGAAGTGGCCGATGGTTGCGGTTTCGACTCCCTCAAGCAGGGTTCGCAGTGCGTCCGGTATTGCTTCCGGCTGTTTTTCAATCTTGTAAGGCTGGGACATCGATGATCTCCGATCTGCCCTGTTGTTCACAAATCAGATCGGGCGCTCGCCGGATGTCGTCGTCCGATGCATAATCCGAATCGTGTTCGGGTCGAATGAATCGCGACGGTGCATCGTGCAACGGTTGTCCCACATCACGATGTCGCCGACGCTCCATTTTTGGACGAAGACTTCCGGCGTGTTGGTGGTGTGCTCCCAAAGCCTTGAGATCAGGTCGTTGCTTTCATCGAGCGGCAAGCCGACGATCCACGCCCCTTCCGACGTCCCGCCAAGATAAAGCGCTTTGCGGCCCGTCTCGCCGTGACTTCTGACCAGCGGATGAACGACGCCGCTCCACTCGCGAAAATCCGCGCTCGTCGGTTCGCCTTTCCCGAGGCGCAATTTCCCCGTTTTGTCGTAGACGTTCTGGAAGAAGATCTGCCGCCCCTCAACAGCACTGCGTAGCTCCTCGGGGAGCGTTTCAAAAGCCTGGTAGGTCGACAGGAAATACGTGTCTCCCCCGGCAGCGGGAACCTCGATAGCCCTGAGGATGGCGCCGGCGGGCGGGCGTTCGTAGAACCATGTGTCCGTGTGCCACGTCGCCTCGCTGTTGCCGAGCGCGCCGCTCGGCTTGCCGTCCTTCATCACATTGCTGATCACCAGGATTTCGCGATGGATCGGGTGTCCGCCTTCCTGCAATTGCTTGGGATGGATGACGAAATCTCCGAAGTGACGGGAGAAGTCGACCTGCTGCTGGTCTGTGATATCGGTCGCCCGAAAGCGAATGACGCCGTATTGCAGCCAGTAGGATCGAACTGCCGCAATGTCCGCGTCGTTGTAGTCGGAGAAATCGAACCCGACGATATCTGCGCAGACGTTGCTGTCATTCTGGATTGCCGAAACTCTTGTTTTCATGTGTGTCTTCGCCTCTGTGTGGGAAGATCCCGGGCTCGGGATCACATAGAGCTTAGCGGAGTGATAAGTCGGAATTCCAATATCAATTCGTTTGCATTAATATTGGAATACAATGAATGTCACTATTGCTGCAGCAGTTGGACAGCGGAATGGGCGATGGCGAGGTCTACGCGGCAGCCGGCCGAGAGCTTCTCGAGACGGGTCGAGCGGATCATGGACTTCAAGGTGATCCCGCCATCGACGAGCATCCAGGCCTCGAGATAGGCGCCCAAATTGACGACCTTTTGGACGGTTCCCGTCAGGCGGTTTGCCGGTTCGTCGAGGGCCCCTGCCGCATCTGCGAGCCTAACGGCCTCCGGTCTGATACAGCAGAAGCGCACATCGTCAGGATCAACGTCCTCTGCCGGCTCGGCGGTGAGCACCGCCTTTCCCGCGCCGAGGGAAACCTTCAGCTTCCGATCGGCCCCGGTCTCTGCGGATGCCGGGAGGATATTGGACTTGCCTATGAAATCTGCCACGAAGGAGGTTCTCGGGCGGCCGTAGATATCCGCGGGCGCTCCTTCCTGCGCGACCACTCCGCCATGCATGACTATGATCCGATCGGACATGGCCATCGCCTCTTCCTGGTCGTGTGTGACATAGATGAAGGTCATGCCGAGATCTTCCTGGATCTCTTTCAGCTCGACGCGCATCGCTTCCCGGAGTTTAAGGTCAAGGTTTGAGAGCGGCTCATCGAGAAGCAGCACCGACGGCGAGGGCGCAATCGCCCGGGCGACTGCGACCCGTTGCTGTTGCCCCCCTGAAAGTTCCTTCGGATAGCGATCCTCAAAGCCCTCAAGATGGACACTTTTCAAGGCTCGTGAGACACCGTCGGCGATTTGCTCGCGGGGCCGGCCCTGCATCCTTAGGCCAAAGCCGACATTCTGGGCGACCGTCATATGCGGGAAGAGTGCGTAGTTCTGGAAGACCAGTCCGATTTTCCGGGCTTCCGGCGGGACGCCTTGCTGATCGCGGCCGCGAATTCGGATTTGTCCGCTCGAGGGCGCTTCAAATCCGGCGATCATATTGAGGGTCGTCGTCTTACCACATCCGGACGGACCAAGAATGCTGACGAATTTTCCCTTAGGGATGGCAAGGCTGATATCGTCGACGATGCGGTTTGCACCGAACTGCTTGCTGACGGAAAGGAGTTCAATATCGATGGTGGTCATTTGCTACCCCCGTGGAATTGGGCGGAGAAGCCGCCGATCTTTTCGAAAAGGATGATTACGCCAAGGATGAAGAAGAGTGATGCGACATTCACGGCCGCAAGCACCGGATCCAGGCTGTATTCGAGATGATTGATGACGGTAATCGGAAGTGTCGTCTGACCGGGTCTGACCAGGAAGACGGAGAGCGGGATGTTGTTGAAGGAAATGATGAAGGCGAAGGTCATCCCCGAAAAGAGGCCGGAGCGGATCAGCGGTAACAGCACGTATCGGATCCTCTGCGTGACGCTAGCGCCCAATACGCGTGCCGCGCGGTCCAGCCGCTTGTCGAAACCAAACATCGCGGTGGCCGCCATGCGCACGACGTAGGGCAACGTCAGAATGACGTGAGCCATGACAAGGCCGGGTGTCCCTAGCAGGTCGTAAAGTCCAACCGAGGACAGGAACAGGACGACGGCCACGCCCTTGACGATTTGCGGGACCGACATGGGTGACAAGAGGAACGCCATGATGGCGGTATGCCCCGGACATTTTGCGTAGGCGACGCTGTAAGCTCCAAGGACGCCGAGCAGTGCGCTAGCGAGCGATACGATGACGGCAAGTTCGACGCTGAGTAGAAACGGATCGAGCCAGCGGCTAGTCCATAGTGCCGCGTACCATTGAAAGGTCCATTCGCTTGGGATGAACGTCACAGCCGAAGTTGGACTGAAAGAGGCCGCAACGACGACCACCAGCGGAAGAGTGATAAAGGCAAGGATGGCGACAAGCGCCATCCTGAACAGATATGTGAGCAGTCGGTTCATCGGAGCCTCCCGAAATTAAAGGTGAAGTTTTTGGTGGAGGCGCGACTCCAGCTTGGATCCGACGAAGCCGGCGGCCAGCATCAGGATGAGAAGAACGTTCGCCATGACCGCCGCGAAGGGCCAATCGAGATAGAACAGCACCTGCTCGTAGACCATTGTGGCCATGACTTTGAAACCAGCGCCGCCAAGGAGGGCAGGGGTCGCATAGGCGCTTGCGGCCATGGTGAAGCCAATCAAGAAGGAGCTTACGATTCCTGGCACGGAGAGCGGCAGGATGATGTGCCGGATTACAGCAAGACGTGACGCGCCAAGAATTTGCGCAGATTTTTCCAGACTGGGGTTGATACCCTGGAGGCTCGTCAGAAGCGACAGCACGCCAAATGGCAGGATGACGTGAGTAAGCCCAACCACGACGCCGAAAAGGTTTTTCGACAAAGGCAAGGGTTCCGTGATCAATCCGGTCCACATCAGCGCGGAATTGATAAACCCGCGATCTTCAAGAATGATGAGCCAGCCATAGGTGCGAAGCACGACCCCCGCCAATTCGGGCGCAATGGCAAGCGCGAAGATGACCGTTCGCCAGCGCGACGTGGCGCGAGCCAGATAGTAGGCGAGGGGATAGGCTAAGACGGTCACGCAGACCGCAACGAGGCTGGACATCACGACGGTGCGGGCCAGGCCAGCAAGGACAAGGTCGTTGCTGAAGAAGCGGCTGTAGCTCGCAAGTGTCGGGCCGCCCTCCGTTTGACTTTGAAAGCTGATCCCGATCATCATCCCCATCGGTATCGCGAAGAAGAGCACCAGGACGAGTGACGGCGCGATCAGCGGCAGAAGTCCCTTGACAGGGGCTCCGGCGGGCGGGGGCTTTGTCGGAGTGGAGCAAACAATGACGGCCATGATCTACCTCACTTGGCCGCCGCGACGACATCACGTTCCCATCGTTCGCCCCAGGCGGAAAGCCGTGTTGCGACCGCCGCGAGATCGGGCAACAGAAGGGCCTTTAGATCGGCCTCGGTGGTGATCTGCTTGGCGCGGATATCGGCGGGCACCTCGATGTCGATCCTGCCGCTGCCGACCTTGTAGCCGGTGACCCATGCCTCCTGGCTGGTCTTTTCGAGAAAGAAGTTCACGAACTTGAGAGCTGCGTCTCGGTTCGCCGCGTGCTTCGGCACGTTCAGGGTTGCGACCAAGGGGATAGAGCCTTCCTTCGGCAGAACATAGTCGACCGGCAAACCGCTATCGACGAGCAGCTGCGCGCGCCCGTTCCAGAATGGCATCGCCCAGACGTCGCCCCCTTTGAGGTACGTTTCCATGACTGAGGATGACTGCTCAAAGCCGATCGACTGTCCGGCGAGCTTGGCCATGGCGGCAAAGCCGGGATCGACGTTCTCGAGCAGATCTCCACCATGGGCGACCGAGAAGATCTCCATCAGGTAGGCGGCCATCACGTTTTGGAATGTCGGCAGGATGATTTTGCCCTTGAGGCCATCATCCAAGAGCGCGTCCCAGGAATTTGGACGCTCTGCCAGCTTGTCCGTCCGGTAAAGAAGCGAGAGATACTGTACTTCGTGAACCGCGCCGCAGGGACCAGCAACGCCGGCAATCACCGACGACAGACGCTCAAGATTAGGAACCTCCTCTGGTGAAAACTCCTCAAGCAGGCCCTCCTTACACCCTTCGAGCGATTGGGAAGCGGTCATTACGACGACGTCGAAGCCAGGGCGGCCATTCGTCGCCTTGATCTTGGCGTAATCCTGGGAGGCCGAACCGACGGCGTCGTAGATTACCTTTATCCCGAACCTGGCCTCGAAAGGCTCAATGATCCGCTCCCGAATGATAGTTTCGTACGGCCCGCCATAGCTGTTGACGATGAGCGTTTCGGCGTGGCCGTTCGCAGCCAAAACCATTGATACGATCGCGGGCGCGCACAGCGCAGTGTACTTCATGACGATCCCCTTTGTTGGTGTTGTCGGTACGGTGACATTGCGCCAGCCAGTCTTGCGATCTCCAATATCGATTTCCCGGTATTGATACTGAAATCATATCAATCGTGTTGCATTCGCTGAACTGGCCGACGGCTCAAAGCGGATTCGGTCTTGAGGGCCTCAAGCTCTATGAATCCGCGCTTGGGTTTATGCGCGTTGCCACAGGCAGCCGCTCTGTCACCCCGGCTGGCAGATTTCGTTGATTAGGCGTGGATTGGCTTTCAGGGATTTGAAGATATGAAGCCAGAACCGGTAATGGCTTTCGCGATTGAGATCCCTGGCCTCGAATGCGCGCTTGGCCGCAGCGGTCACGGCGTCGCAGCCGTAAAACTCCATCGCAAGTTCCACAGCCGCCGCCACCGCGACGTCATGTTGCGCACCCGCCTCGTTTGACGGTTCCAGTACATTCTTCAAAGGCTTCGACATGGCGACTCTCCTGTGAGAGTCCGGCGAGGAAATGTGGCCGGACGGTCTCACAGCGAAGATCGCGTCGTCCGGAAGCACACGGTGCCGCTCATATCGAACAGGTTGAATCTTAGCTTACTTCCCGCCCTGGGAGAAGTCCAAAACTCTGCGCTGAAATCTTTGGTCGAGCTTCTTTGAAGTTTTCGGGCTGACGCCCGAGATGATCTGGCTCCTGTGCAAGCTGTTAAGCGGCGCCGGCATTGCGGATGCTGGAGCCTTGCCTAACTTGATCATTTCTCAGTTGGATGCACCCCTAAGTTGCTTTGAGGTCGCGTCCAGCCAGTTTTCAACCCGAAGGTTGGGAATGCGCGTGAACTCACGGGCATTGGCTGTGACGAGGACTGCGCCTGCGGCACAGGCATGAGCAGCGATCAATAGGTCATTTGGGCCGATTGGTTTGCCTGCAGCTTCCAACTCAGTGCGGATGTTGCCGTACTTGGCGTCGGCGGGCACGTCGAGCGCGAGCACCAGAATGCTTTCTAGAAGGGCTTCGATTTGGGCCAGCAGCTTTGGGGAACCCTTCTTGGCGCATCCATAACGCAATTCTGCCGCCGTTATGATGCTGACGCAGATTGCCTCCGACCCGACCGCCGCAATACGTTCAGCGACCTGCCCTCTCGGGTTCCGAGCCAATTCGGACACGATATTTGTGTCCAGCATGAAAAGGTTGCTCACAGGTCGATTTCCTTGGCGGGCAACAAAGTCTCGTCAATATCTGGGAACTGATCTTCAAGCCCAAGAGGATCCAGACCTGCCAAGACTTCCAGCAGGTTCTTGCGACGCAGCGGCTCTATTATAAGCCGATCCCCGTCGCGATGGATCATCACTCGATCGCCGGGAAGCTCAAAGTCAGCCGGGATGCGAACAGCCTGGCTCTTGTTATTCCGGAAGAGCTTAGCTTCCCTCGCAGGAGGTTCGTTGTGTCTAATCTGCGGCATAAAACTCTCCTCTGCATATACATTTGCATATACACACTGACAAGCGAGATTTCAAGTGAGAGCTTGACTTGCTCGGTGAAAGGAAGGTTTCCTCCAAACAGGATCGAGGCCGTGATAGCAGCCAAACTCGATCTCATGCGACCGGGGCAAGGTGGCAAAGTGTTGTTGCGTTCTGGTGCGGGAACAGATCGGTCTTCCGGTCGCGATCGAGGGATTTCGGAAAGCACTGCTGCAGCGCAAAGCCACGCTCGGCGACATTGCCAACCAGGCCGAACGTCGTGGTGTTGGCATGGTGATCTGCCCTATCTGGAGGCGCAGGCCTCCAATGTTTAGGGGAAGTCAAAGATGTTAGCGCTTCGGTGCGCGGGTGCGTGCGCATATTAAAACGCTTGCAGTGGCACAATGTGACGGCGGTTGATGGTCGCGGGACGGCCCTTAATGGACAGAGTCGTATCGCGCTTTTCGCGTTCTGCCACGACCTTGCCCTTTGCGACGACACAGAGCCGCTCGGCACGCAGGCGCACCGCCTCGATGGGGTTGCCCGCATGGAGTACGACGAGGCTTGCGGATTTGCCCACGGCTAGACCGAGATGATCGAGGCCCATAATCTCGGCATTGATCTTGGTGACCATGTCGAAGCAGGTGCGCATGTCTGTGGGCGAGGACATCTGGGCGACGTGCATTCCCATGAAGGCGACGTCGAGCATATCGGCTGTACCGAGGGAATACCAGGGATCGAGCACGCAATCCTGACCCCAGCCGGTGCGGATGCCGGCCTTCAGCATCTCGGGCACTCGCGTCAGGCCACGGCGCTTAGGGTAGGTGTCGTGGCGCCCCTGAAGCATGATGTTTATGAGTGGATTGGGGATCACTGAGATGTCGGCTTCCGCAATCAGCGGCAGTAGCTTCGAGACGTAGTAGTTATCCATCGAATGCATCGATGTAAGGTGCGAGGCAGCTACCCTGCCTTGCAGGCCGAGCCTCTGGGTCTCATAGGCAAGCTGCTCGATATGGCGTGATAACGGGTCGTCCGTCTCGTCACAATGCAGGTCGACCATCACGCCGCGCTTTACCGCGATCTCGCATAGTTCGGTAACGGAACGCGTGCCGTCGGACATGGTCCGCTCAAAATGCGGAATGCCACCGACGATGTCGACGCCCATGTCGAGGGCGCGGATGGTGTTTTCGCGAGCATTCGGGGAGCGATAGAACCCGTCCTGCGGGAAGGCGACAAGCTGGAGGTCGATATAGGGGGCGATCTCCTTCTTAACCTCTAGCAGTGCTTCCACCACAAGAAGGCGGTCGTCGCATGTATCGACATGGGTGCGGATGGCGAGGAGACCCATCGAGACAGCCCAGTCGCAATAAGCTAGCGCCCGCTGCTTGACGGCCTCGTGGGTCAGGAGCGGCTTGAGTTCGCCCCACAGCGCGATGCCTTCGAGCAGCGTACCTGAGGCATTGATACGTGGCAGGCCGTAGGACAACGTTGCGTCCATATGGAAATGCGGATCGACAAAGGGCTGACTGACGAGGTCGCCCGAGGCATCGACGACACGACCAGCCTCGGCATCGATGCGTGGCTCGATCGCGGCGATCCTATCGCCCTTGATGCCGATGTCGGCGACGTTGCCATCGGGTAGCGTGCCACCTTTTACGATCAGGTCAAAACTCATCTTTCGCCTTTCTGGTACGGGATCATCAAAGCTTTAGGGTATGCGGCACGACGTGCGACCAGGATCAGCGCCAGGATCGACAGCGCATAGGGCATCATCAGGAAAACCTGATAGGGCACGATGCCGCCCGAAATTTGCTGCAGACGAACCTGATAGGCATCGAAGGCGGCGAAGAGGACGGCGCCGATCAGCGCCTTTCCTGGCCGCCATGAGCCAAAGACGATGAGTGCGATGCAAATCCACCCGCGTCCATTGATCATCTGGAAGAAGAACGAGTTGAAAGCCGAGGTGGTGAGAAAGGCGCCGCCGACCGCCATCAACGCGCTACCGACGACAACGGCGCCCATGCGGATACCCGTGACCGAAATGCCCTGCGCTTCGACCGCTGACGGATTTTCGCCGGCAGCACGAACGGCGAGACCGATGGGCGTGCGATAGAGGATCCAGGCAACGGCTGCAACCGAGATGAATGCGAGATAGGTCAATGGCGTCTGGGTAAACAGCGCCTCGCCAACGACCGGGATGCTGGATAAGCCCGGGATCGGCAGGGGCTGGAACGGCTCGATTTTGGGCGGCGACGTCACTTCGGGCAGCGCAAGGCGATAGATGAAATAGGTAAGGCTTGTGGCAAGTAGCGTAACACCGATGCCGACGACGTGCTGCGACAGTCCGAGTGGTACCGTAAGCGTCGCATGCAGCAGGCCGAACATAGCACCGAAAAGGGCAGCGACCAGCAAGCCGGCCCAAAGATCGCCGCCGGAGTATACGGTAAACCAGCCGGCGAAAGCGCCTACCGTCATGATCCCCTCGATGCCGAGGTTAAGAACGCCCGCGCGCTCGCAGATCAACTCGCCCATCGTCGCGAAAATCAGCGGAGATGCTATGCGGATTGCGGCAACCCAGAAAGAAGCGGTGAAGAGGATTTCGAGCGCGTCCATGTCACCTCCACCTGATTCGGAATCGCGTCAGAAGGATCGCGACAACCATCGTCAGTAACGAGGTGGCGACCATGACGTCGGCTATGTAACTCGGTACCTTGGCCACTCGGCTCATGGCATCTGCGCCGACGAAGATGCCGGCGACGAAGATGGCAGAGGCGATGACGCCGAGCGGATTCAGCATGGCCAGCATAGCGACGACGATGCCCGCGTAGCCGTAGCCTGGCGACAGGTCGAGCGTCAGGTTGCCTTTGAGCCCGGAGACTTCGGAAAAACCCGCGAGAGCGGCCAGTCCTCCCGAAAGCAACGCCGTCTTCATCAGAGTGCGGTCGACCAGAATTCCGACAAAACGTGCGCCCTCGGGATTGATGCCGACGGCGCGCATTTCGTAACCGAGAACCGTCTTTTTCATGACGATCCAGATGAGGACGGCCGAAGCAAGGGCGATGATGAAGCCATAGTGCAGGCGCTTGCCCTGGATAAGGCGCGGCAGTTGTGCTTCGGCAATGACCTTCTGCGATTGCGGCCAGCCGAGCCCCATCGGATCCTTGAGCACACCTTCGAGCAGCATCGACACGAACAGCAGGACGATGAAGTTAAGCAGCAACGTTGTGACCACCTCGTCGACGCCGAAACGCGTCTTCAGCACGGCTGGGCCGAACAGAAGCAACGCGCCTGCGGCCATGACGGCGACCATAATTACCGGGATTAGAACAACCGAAGGCAGGGGCAGTGCGCCCGTTCCCAGCGCCACGGTGACGACGCCACCGATGTAGAGTTGGGCTTCTGCGCCGATGTTCCAGAGCTTTGCCCGAAAGGCGACGGCGATCGCCAAACCCGTGAAGATCAGTGGCGTCGCCCGGGTCAAGGTCTCTAGGAATGCGAACTGTGAGCCGGCCGCCCCCTTCGCCACAAGATAGAAGACGGACAGTGGGGAAGCGCCGGCGGCGAGAACCAGTACCGACGTCAGCACCAGTGTGGTGCCTATGGCAGCCAGCGGAAACAGCAAGGTGATCGCCAGGGACAGCGCGGGTTTCGGTTCAAGCCGCATGATCGCCGCGCTCCCCGCTGTGGCCCGCCATCAGTTCCCCCAGTTCCCGAATG
This sequence comes from Ensifer sp. ENS07, assembly GCF_014852185.1. Taxonomy (NCBI): domain Bacteria; kingdom Pseudomonadati; phylum Pseudomonadota; class Alphaproteobacteria; order Hyphomicrobiales; family Rhizobiaceae; genus Ensifer; species Ensifer sp. ENS07. Next base: position 130,054 of record NZ_JACVBE010000016.1, read on the forward strand.
CTGCGTTCGCCCCTTGCAGAGGGTGTGGAAAGGCGCCCCTTGAACATAACGAAGATGCGGTCGGACAATGCCAGGACTTCTTCGAGATCTTCCGAAATGAGCAATATCGCGGCGCCCCGATCTCGCGCTAAGAGCAGCATGCGATGAACATAGGCGACGGCGCCGACATCGAGGCCGCGTGTCGGCTGACTTGCCAGAATGACCGCGGGGTCGGCATCAAGGGCCCGGCCGAGAATGAGCTTCTGCATGTTGCCGCCTGAGAGTAGGCGTATGCGTGCTTCGGGCGAAGGGCATTTGACGTCGTAGTCGGCAATGAGTTTCTCTGCGAAACGCCCGGCGGCTTTCCAATTCAGGAAGCCCATGCGGCTGAACCGAGGGCTTCGGTAGCGTTCGGCGATGACATTTTCCGTCACGCTCATGTCGCCGATGCTGCCGATAGCGTGGCGGTCTTCCGGAATGCGGGCCACGCCATGTGCGAGCGCGGCGCGCGGCGACCAGTCGGCGACGTCCCGTCCAGCGATGGAAATGCTGCCGCTGGTGGGACGCCGGATGCCGGCGATAAGGGCAGCAAGGACAGCCTGACCATTACCGGCGACGCCGGCAATTCCGGTGATTTCACCGGCTGTGAGGGTGAGCGATACTTTGTCGAGGCCCGCCCCGTTGTAGGCCGTTGCGGAGACCTGTTCGAGTGCCAGCAGCGGTGCTCCGAGCTTCAGCGGACTGACGTTGGCTGGCTTGACCTCTTTTCCAACCATGAGCGCTGCCAGTTCTTTGCGATCGGTCGAACCTGTTTCGCGCTCACCTACGAGCTGGCCGGAACGCAGAACCAGCACACGATCGCTCACAGCCATCACTTCGTGTAATTTATGAGAGATAAAGATGATCGACAGGCCTTTGGCGACGAGCAGCTTCAGCGTCCGGAACAGTGCCTCAGTCTCGGCGGGGGTTAAGACAGCCGTCGGCTCGTCCATGATTAGGATTCGGGCTTCGCGATAAAGAGCCTTTAGAATCTCGACGCGCTGTCGCTCGCCGACTGAAAGGCTGGAGACGGTAGCTGTGGGGTCGACGGCGAGGCCGAAATCGGCGGACAATCGCTCGATGCGCCGTCGCGCGGCGGCCCGGTCGAGCCGCAGGCGCCAAATGCTCTGCGTGCCAAGCGCAATGTTTTCCTGCACCGTCATGTTGTCAGCGAGGGTGAAGTGCTGGTGAACCATGCCGACGCCGGCATCTATGGCAGCGCGCGGATCTCCCGGCGGCAGCGGCTTGCCAAAAGCCTCGACGGTTCCTTCGTCGGCGACGTAGTGGCCGAACAGAATGTTCATCAGAGTCGTCTTGCCGGCGCCGTTCTCCCCGAGAAGTGCTATGACTTCGCCCTGCTTGAGTTCAAACGAAATGGCGTCGTTAGCCCTGAGTGGGCCGAAGCGCTTGCTGATGCGGGAAAGACGAAGGGCGGTTTTGCTAGACACGTCGGCGACCGGAAGAGGAGTTGTGGGGACTTCCTTTCCCGTCCAAGGAGAGAATGGTCGCTGTTGGCGAAGTGTAATTCCTGGTCCGCCACAGCCGACCACTTCTCCCATGAACGCGAGGAAGGAAGACTAGGTCGACTTCGGCTCGGCGTCGTTGATCTCGACGGCGAACGAACCGTCCTTGATCATCTTTTCCTTTTCCGCGACCTTGCCCTTGATGGCGTCCGGAACCTTGCTCTCAAAGGTGCCGAAAGGCGCCAGTGAACAGCCGCCGTTTTTCATGAAGGAATAGATGCCATAGTCGTCAGCCTTGAACGCGCCGGCCTTCACTTCGCTGATCGCCTTGTCTAGCGTCGGTTCGAAATGCCACAGTGCGGATGCGACAACGGTGTCCGGATAGTCCGCCTGGGTATCGATGACATTGCCGATGGCCAAGACCTTCTTCTCCTTGGCGGCGTCGGACACACCAAAACGTTCGGCATATAGCAAGTCCGCACCCCCATCGATCTGGGCGAAAGCGGTCTCTTTGGCCTTTGGCGGATCGAACCATGAGCCGATGAAGGCGACTTGGAATTTGGTGTCCGGGGCCACTTCCTTCACGCCGGCCATGAATGCATTCATCAGCCGGTTAACCTCTGGGATCGGATAGCCTCCCACCATGCCGATGTTCTTGGACTTCGTCATTGCGCCGGCGACAAGGCCGGACAGATAGGATGCGTCCTGGATATAGTTGTCGAAAACTGAGAAGTTCGGAATAGCGGCGTCGGGCTTGAAGCTCGAGCCCATCAGAAAGGCGACATCCGGGTAGTCTTTGGCAACCGTGCGGGCCGCATCCTCGACGCCGAAGACCTCGCCAAGGATCAACTTGTGACCCGCCTCGCAATACTCACGCATGACGCGCTCGTAATCGTTGTTCGCGGTGTTTTCCGAATAGACATATTCGATGTCGCCGCGCTCCTTGGCTGCATTCGCTGCCTTGTGGATACGACTGACCCACTGCTGCTCGACCGGAACGGTGTAGATGGCCGCCACCTTTATCGGATCCGCAGCGAGCAGACGGCCCGGCAGACCCGTCGCCGCCACCACGGCGGAAGCGCCAGCAGCTTTGATCAGGGTTCTTCTGGAAATGGCAAAATTGAAGGAATCGCTTTGCATTAAGTTCCCCTCTGATTGATTGCGCGTTTGGCGCGCGTCTTTTTTACCACTTGGTCAATGTAGGGGAAGTTGGAGTTTGCAGCAATTGGGGTGTGATACGCCATTCAACCGGATATGACGCAGCTTGCGCGACAAGCTCTGTGCAGTCTGAACAAAGACGTGTCGCGTCTGAAGCCGCTAACCGATCATTCAAGTTGGAGGCCTCACTTGAAGACCGAGAGCCGTGCGTACTTTGGGCGCAGTTTCGAGAAACCGGTTTCTTGGTTGCGACCTGGGCGAACAAGTTCCAGTGCGACCGGCAAAGCAAGTGTGAGATCGGGCTGAAGTCGATCCACTGCAGCTGTGTCCAACGACGTCTTTCGCGCTTCTCTTTCAATAGCGAAGATGGTCTAAGGTCGTGGCTGGGAGACTTTTGAAGGGGCCAGGTCACCAGGATCATGCGTTGTCCAGGGGCATGAGCAGTGGAGCCGGAAACTGGAGCTTCTATCCTGATAAAGAAGCGGAGGCGCGTGAATGTTTCTGATCGACCGTGAACTTGAGGCGCTCACCGTTTTTCGGCGCGACCTGCACCGGCGGCCGGAAGTCTCGGGCGAGGAGCGGGAAACGGCGGAAACGATCGTGGCGTCGTTGGCTGAGACGAAGCCGGACGCGGTGATGACCGGCCTTGGCGGGCACGGGGTGGCGGCAATCTATGAAGGACGCGAGCCGGGTCCGACCGTCATGGTGCGGGCCGAGCTCGACGGGCTGCCGATCGAGGAGATTTCGGAAATCGGCCATCGCTCGGAGATTAAGGGCAAGGGGCATCTCTGCGGCCATGACGGACATATGACAATCCTGATGGCGCTGGCCAAAGGGCTTGGACGCGAGCGCCCGGCGAGAGGCCGCGCGATCCTGATGTTCCAGCCGGCGGAGGAGAACGGCGCCGGTGCCGCGGCCGCGCTTGCCGATCCGAAATTTGCTGACATCAAGCCGGATCTGGCCTTCTCGCTGCACAATTTTCCGGGATTACGCTTTGGCCATGCGGCGCTGCGCTCAGGACCGGTCAATTGCGCCTCGCGCGGCATGCGATTTCGCTTTCCGGCAAGACCGCGCATGCCTCGACGCCGGAGGACGGCATTGCGCCGACCTTTGCGATGGCCGCGTTGCTTTCCGGGCTGACGGCGCTTGGCAACAACGGGCCGCTCGACGAGGACTATACGCTTGTCACCGTGACACATGCGCGGCTTGGCGAGGCGGCCTTCGGCATCAGCCCCGGCTATGCCGAGATTTGGGCGACGCTGCGCACACTGACCGACGAGCGCATGGCCGATCTTGTGGCCCGTGCCGAGGCGCTGGTTGCGAAAGAGGCCGGTGCTGCCGGCTTGAAGGTGGCGATCAGCTACGAGGACGTGTTCCACCAGTGCAGCAACGCGGACGCCGCCGTAAGCGCGCTGGAGCGCGCTATGGACGAGGAGGGCGTCAGCCACGATCGCGGCGAGGGCGTGCTGCCGATGAAGGGTTCGGAGGATTTCGGCCTTTTCGGGCGCGTGGCGCCTTCGGCGATGTTCTTTCTCGGCGCTGGCGAAAACCACGCGCGGCTGCACAATCCTGATTATGATTTTCCCGATGGCCTGATCGGTATCGGCGCCAAGGTGTTCATGCGGGCGATCCGTAACGAACTGGGGTGAGGGCGCCGGACGGTCGCTTGCACGGCGGCCGTTGTGACGGCACTCTTTGAAATTGTACAGCTCCGGCCGATGGCCTGTTTCGCGTCGTTTCGGGGTTAGTCTGGAAGGAGCAGGGGATGAGGCAGTGCAGCTTTCGTGTCGCGCTTTGCCTGGCGCTTGCCATTGCAGGCATAGTGACAGCTCGCGCGGCGGACACGCCCGGCGCCGATCCCGTTCCTGAGCCGCAGCAGACCGAGAATGCCAGCCTGCAAGACTTCATCAAGGCCAATCCGGATTGCCTGGAATTCACCGATCAGTGCTCGCACTGCGTTGTCGTCAACCGTGTTGCCGAATGCTCGACGGCCGAGATCGCCTGCATCAAGCGGGACAACCAGTGCACCAGACGAGTGGCTAATTGATGCATCCCGCAAATAGTACGTCTTCACGAACTCGTCGCTCACTGACCCCTGAAGCGCGGCGCTAAGGACGCTGCGGAGACGGCGCGCATCCGATTTCATCGGCGATGTCGAAGGTGGCTCGGGCATGGTCTGGGGCACCTTTGGGGTGGTAGGATCCCGAGCTTGATCGCGCCCTGAATTCGTTTCAACGCAGGCCGTACGGAGTTGTAGGAATGTGGAAGCTAGGCTGAGCCCAATTCCGCCAGTCGCTCCTGACATACCAGCTCAACGAGTCGAAGAAGATGCTCCGTCCGCTCTAGAAGCCAACCGAGCCCTTCTTCGGTAATCTCAAAGTGCTTCGAGTAGCGGGCCTTCACATAGGCTTCGTTGAGAATGTTGTACCAGGCGGTAAAACGATGCTGGTCGCGCGGCCAGGCGTCGATCAGCCGCTGATCCCGATCCTCGGCGAGACCGCGGAGAAACTTGAGGTTGTGCGAAGGTGGGCTGTAGTTGGTGAGGGTGAGGAGCAGACAGGCGTAAGCCTGCTCATTGGCCTGGTGTAAGCTAAACGCAGCAAGACGGTTCCACTCGGGGGCATCACCAACCTGGCCAGCTTGCCACTGTCCCGTCCGAAGCATCAACTGGGCTTCCGTAAATCGATTCGCAAAGTGGTCCTTCGTGACCCTGAGCGCATCGGCAGGCGAGAGTCGTTTCGGCTCCGCCAGAGCCCGGTCGTCGAGTTCGTAGAGCACGATGCCTTCGCGCAGAATATCGACGAAGAAATACTGTCCGTCCGCAAGGAAGTTGTTCACCTCCCGGGCGCCATGGACGATCAGCCCAACCGGCGTCGAGACTCTCTTGTCCCACATCAACCGGTCGGTCGCCTTGTCCCAGTATTCCGGTTCTGCGAGCTTCTTCGAATTGACGATGACAAGGATATCGTAATCGGAGCGATAGCCCTTCATCGTATGCGGCTCGTCGACAAAGGTGCCGCGGGCGTAGGAACCGAAGAGGATGATCTTCAGGATCCGACCGCGCTTCTTGAAATCGGCCGAGCCGCCTTGGAGCGCATCGGCAAACTCCTCGTGGATGATCTCCACGACGCGCGCAAGTTCGCGCTGCTTCTTCTCGGGAAGATGTTCCAGGCTCGTTTTCATACTCAACCGATAGGATAAAGACGATTCGTCGTCTACTGCAGGAATTAATGGGTTTCGCATTATTAAAAAATATCAGATTGATCTATATGGACGATTAATAGATGATCTATCTCCTTGTAGAATGACTTGCACGGATGCAGAGGGCAGGCGAATGGAATTCCGTCAAATGAGATGTTTTGCAACCCTGGCGGAGGAATTGCATTTCGGCCGCGCTGCGGCGACGCTCTCCATGGCGCAGCCAGCCCTTAGCGTGCAGATACAAACGCTGGAAAAGGAGCTCGGCGTTCAGCTTCTCATCCGCTCTACGCGTCGTGTTCAACTGACAAAAGCCGGCGAAGTTTTTTACGAGCGGTGCATCAATGTTCTGCGGGAGATCGAAAACAGTTCCGCTATCGTCCGGGCTGTTGCCGGCAAGAATGTCGATCGGATCACCATCGGAACCATATATCCCGCGACCTTCGGTGTCTTGCCGCTTTTTCTGAACAAGCTCGGCAAGCGATTTCCCGATATTCAGATACACGTGAGCAGCGGTTCCACGGATGCAATCATCCGCGACCTGGAGAAGGGGCGTATCAACCTTGGCTTCATCCGACCGGTCGAAAACATTGGATCGCTCCGTTGGCAGAGCATCGCCAACGAACGATATCTTCTGGCGGTGCCACTTGGCAGCCGGCTTGAGACGGCGGAGACCGTCACAATGAGCGATCTGAAACGGGAGCGGATCATCTCCTTTTCCCGCTCAAATCTATCTTACACGGAAAAGTACTTCTTCGAGCAGTTCAAAAAATTTGGCCTTCTTGATCAGGTTGCCTGTAGTTGCGACGACACGCTCTCCTTGGTTTCGCTGGTCGCGGCCGGGATGGGCGTAGGTTTCGTGCCGGAATGGACCAGAGATTTGCCCCACCAGTCGTTCCGGCTTCGGGAAGTGGAGGGGGTGGATTTTACGATCGGCATGGGGCTTGCGTGGAACAAAGAGGACCCGACCGCGAACCGTGAAGAGATCGTAGAAGTTGCCCGCACGCTGGCCGCGGCATCGAGATCGCTCAAAGCTGTGGGTGACGATACCGGAAGAAACAACACCAAGCGCGGTCTTCCGGCCCATGGCGAGTAGGTAGGAAAGTGGCAACGTAAGCCGTCAGAGGTTGGCGATGGCGGTCCTTGGCAGGAGCACAACTTGCCGGCGGCACTCCAAAAGGTCCAGAATGTCGCTGGGCCGAGTATTGATTGAGTAAGACGAGAGGGCAAAAAGGAGGAGAAGGTGAAGGGCTGGTTTCAGAAGCTAACCGATGTTTCCACCGTGGCGCGCACCAAGGAGATGTTCAATGAAGCGCTCACCGAGCTCGCGCAAGAGCTCGGCTTCGAGTATTACGCCTACCTTAATCTTCAACCAATCGGAACATTCGCCGTTTCGAATTATCATCCCGAATGGCAGGATTGGTACTTCGCCAGAAGCTTCAACGAGATCGATCCTGTGATCCAGATTGCAAGGGCGACGATGAAGGCGTTCACTTGGTCTTCCGAAAATTCAAGGACTGTTAGATCGAGGCGCGTTCGGCAGTTTTATCTGGATGCCGCCGGTTTCGGTATTCGGTCGGGGATCACCATTCCAGTCGCGACTGCGTTCAGACGTATAGCAATGCTGACCATGGCCTCACACAAGCCTTCCCTCTCGCTGAAAGGTGATGTCGATCCGGTAGCGGCCGCCATGGCGGTCGCCCAGCTTCATGTGCGGATCGAGCAAACGAACATTGAGCCTACCGCAAAACCGAGCATCGCTTTGACCACTAGACAGGCGCTTATGCTCAAGTGGGCGTCCGAGGGCAAATCCATGAGAGCAATCGCCGACATCGAGAACATGAGCTACTGGAACGTCAACTTCCACATGAATAATGCGCGCAGGAAGCTAAATGCCTACTCGCTTCCGCAGGCGACGGCTCTTGCGACGAAGCTAAAGCTGATTTGAAGCCAGGCGCATCGCTGCCAAGCATCTGAAGTCGAAGTTTTGAGGAGTACAGATGGAACAAGTGGTGAACAAGCTTCCGGATCTTCTACGGACGCTTTCGCGTGAACGGCTTGAGGCACTTGTGCTCGAACGCACCGAGAGAGACGAGGGTTTTGCCCTTTGGCTCGATGCCAGATTTGCGGTTTTGGTGGCTGACGAGGCAAGCGCGCTGCTCGATCCTGTGCCGTTTCGTCGTCGCGCCGAAGCGCTTTTCGCTTCGACCGGTTCGGGGCGGCATCGGCACAGCTGGGGCGAGCGGGCTGGGGGTATCGATCAAGCGGCGCTCGAACAACTGATTGACGAGGCTGAACCTTTTCTTGCCGTAGGGCGCGGCGACCATGCATTGACGATCTTGAAATCCGTGGCCGCGGGGCTGGCCGCATGTTGGCCGGAAAACGCCGATTGGGATGAAACCCTGAATGAGTTCTTTCCGCGGCTTGATCAATTGATCGCGCAAGCCGCCCTCATGAATGGTGTCTCGCAGGAGGCGCGCGATGACCTCGCCGGCGAACTGGCCGACTGGCAGGGAGAACTCGCAAAATTTGGCGCCGACGATGCCTTTGCTACTGCCATTGCAGCTTGCATGCAAGGCTGGGACGAGCCAGGCCTTCAGGCGACGCTCGCAGGGCTTGGGCAGAGCTGGCCGCCTGGGGGAAGTAGCGATCCGCTCGATGACGATCTGACACGGGTCCGACTTGCCGCGCTCGAAGCCATGGGGCGCGGTGAGGATTTCCTCAACCTTTCCCGTGCGGCGGGGTTTCATTGCGACCATGCGGTGAAGCTGGCGCAGACGGGGCGTGTCGATGAGGCGGTCGCGCTCGCCCATCTGCGCCTGACCACACATGGTGATCTCCTGCGGCTTGCGGAGGCCGTCGCGGCTGTCGGTCGGGTGGAAGCCGCGATCGACGTTGCGGCCTGGGGACTGTCGCGAGACGGGTGCGGCGAAGGCGAAGAAAACTGGCATCACAGAACAGGCAGGGCAATGCTGGCACGCTGGCTGCGCGAAAAGGCGCATGCGGTAGGCAATCGGGATATGATGTTCAAGGCAACGCAAGTAGCCTTCGAAGAAAGCTTTACACGGGAAGATTTCCGCGTGGCCAAGAAACTCGTTGCTCCGTCGGATTGGCCGAAGTTGCGCGAATTGCTGCTTGCGGCGCTGACGGCGGCACCTTACGCCTATGAGCGGATCGAAATCCTGCTCGACGAGGATTTGGTCGCGGACGCCGTTGCTTCCATCGACCTGCAGGAAACGCGTTTCTTCAGTCCACGTGACCCTACGCTGGGTCGACTTGCTGAACGGGCATTGGCGGATCACCCCGATTGGGTGATTGTCCTTGCATGCCGCATGGCCGATACGATTATGTCTGAAGGAAGATCAAGCCGCTATGAGACGGCCGCATTGTGGCTCGGGATTGCCGCCCGCGCGCATAAGGCTTGCGGGCGGTCCGCCCAGTGGCTTGCGCACCTTGATGGGCTTATCGAGCAGCAACGGTGCAAGCGCAAGCTGCGACCGCTACTGGAAGAGCTGCGGCGCACGGCCAAGTGAATAAAGTACCTCTTGGGATATCGCGATGCAGGCATTCGCCTGACGGCCGCCGAAAAGCAGACCTGGATGGCCGAGTTGAATTTTTCGGCCCCAAACCTACGCCTTCTGAAAGGTCACGATGCTGCGCGCGCTGGTTCAACGCCGCCGTCGCGTGATGCTGTTAGTGTCGTATAAAAATCACTAAGCTCCAGATTTCTGCTGCTCTGGACTTAACCTTAGGCGATCGAAAACGTCCGGGCAGAACTCAAACTGCCTCGCAGTTCCTCGTCCCATCGAGTTCTTCACAATCGTTTCGGTCAATATCCCCCGCGCGATCAGAGGATCGATCGATTCCGCCACAGCATTGCGCGTCAAACCGGTAATTTGGCTTATATTCGAGAGTGTTAGCTTTTCATGGTTTTGGTGCATCATGTAGAGCACCGTCATCATTCCGACCTGCTTCAAACGCGATTGCGGCGTCTCTCCCTCAACCGGTTTGTCGAAAACTTCCTGCAGAGCGTAAGCCGAAAACAGCTGGCTCTGCCAATGGGCATTGAGTGCGCTTGTCATTTTTTATACTGTCATATATATGATGGTAAAACGCGTCGCCAAATCGCGCCGCTGTTAGGATTGCGCACAATCGCTTCAGTGAAGGTGGTGGTCATGAATAAGTCTCTTGCACGGGCATTTGTCGCTGCAGCCAGTCTAGCGCCATTCTGTCTTGTTTTCGAGAGTAAAGCGCGAGCGGCTGAATGGGGGTGCCAGGTTATCCTGTGCCTTTCCAATCCGAGCGGTCCTACGCAATACGCGGAGTGCCGGGCGCCAATCCACAGGCTCTGGCGTGCGCTTGCAAGAGGGCGCTCCTTTCCCACTTGCGGCAGCGTTGGGTTTCAGGCCTCGCGTCCTCGATACGACCCCTATTATTGCAATGACGGTTATCGCCTGACAACGCGGTATGGAGACCATGGGCTCGAAGCGAGTTGTATCTCGACTACGCCACAGACCGTCTCGAACGCTGAATGCTACTCCAACGATGATCGGATGAACTCATCGGCAGCATGGCGGCGGAGAGACGGCCGTACGCAGTGTCAGCGCTATTTGACGACGCGACCGAACATCCGCCCGCAACCCCATTACGTCGACGTGATCATCGACGGGGTTGGCAAGCAACGAGTGTGGTACTGAGCATGCCTGTTACTTTCCTCGATTTGGCGCAAACCTGCGCACCCACAATTGCAACCGAGACGCTCGCCGCCATCGTCAGCCTTGAAAGCCGGTTCGAACCCTTCGCCATCCGGGTCAACAGCGGCGCAACACTCTCGGTGCAGCCCACGACCAAGGTGAAGGCGATCGCAATCGCCACGTCATTGGCAGCCGAGCGGCACGACATACAGCTCGGTCTCGGCGGCATCGGCATGGAAGAACTCCGCAAGCTCAACCTTTCGATTTCAGATGCCTTCGACCCATGCCGCAACCTTCGGGCCACGGCGACCATTCTCGACGGATACTACCGGCTGGCCGTGAAAGCGGGAGCGGACCCGAGCCGGGCCGAACAGGTGATGCTGCACTCCTACTACGGACGGAACGATCCATCCGTCGGCGCGATGGTCAGGTACGATGAGCAGGTCCGCCAGGAAGAAAGCCGGCTCGCCAGCACCATCACGACGCTCATGATCGAAGATGATGGACGGGAGAGGGAGCTCAACGAAGCGCCTCTTGTCGAGGCGATCGGCGATGCACGCAAGGACGAGGCCCTTGCCGATCAAACGGCGTCGGTGCCGTCCTGGGACGTTTTCAGATCGAGACGGAGGTCCTCCGTCCTCGTGTTTCAGAACAGTCATATGGAGGAGAGTGAATGACTTTCAGCGCCCGTATCCGCCCGATCGCCGCATCCGCCGTAATGGCAATGGCCATCCTGGCATCCATGGTCGAACCTGCCTTCGCGCAGGCGGCCGGCATCGAGACCGTGCTGCAGAACATCGTCGAAATGCTGACAGGCAACATCGCCAAGCTTCTGGCCGTCATCGCGATCATCGTGATCTGCATAGCCTGGATGTTCGGCTACATGGATCTGAGGCGCGCAGGGTTCTGGATCATCGGCATTGGCGGCATCTTCGGCGCTACCGAACTCGTGAACACCATCGTCGGAAGCTGACGCCATGGCGAGTTTTCGGCCAATCCTTGAGGAAGACACGCTGTTCATCGCTTGCACCCGGCCGGCGATGATCGCTGGCGTGACGATGGAAGCCATGGGCATGAACATCATGCTGACGACCATTCTTTACATCGTCGCCGGCTCGATCGCCTACTTGGCTGTTGGCGTCGTCTTTCACCTCATTTTCCGCGCGCTCGTCAAACACGACCACAACATGTTCCGCATCTTGCTGGCTTGGGTGGACACACGCGGCCGGTCGCGCAACAGCGCCTTTTGGGGCGGAGCGACGCTTAGTCCCCTGAAGCTCGCCCGGAAATACGATGAAAGGGACCTCGGATTTGCCTAGCCTGACCACACTCAGATCTCGCGAACTCGGTCCGGAGACCTTCATCCCCTATGTCCGCCATGTCGACGTGTCGACGATCGCGCTCGATTCCCGGGCGCTGATGGTAATGATCGCGCTTGAAGGCGTCTCTTTCGAGACCGCGGATGTTCTCGACCTGAATGCTCTCCATAGGGACCTCAACACGCTCTATCGGAACATCGCCGACGAGCGGCTTGCCTTGTGGACTCATCTCATCCGCCGTCGCGACAACAGCTGTCCGGAAGGCACGTTCACTACACCTTTCTCGGCGGCGCTCAATGACAAGTATCGCGCGCGCATGGTTGGGGAGGACCTGTTTCGCAACGACCTCTATCTGACGATCCTGTGGTCTCCGGCCCGCGATCCGTCCGACAAGGCGGCAAGGCTGCTGGCGCGCTTGCGTCGGGCACGTCAGGCCGGGGCCGAACTCGACGAGGAAGCCCTCAAGCAGCTCCGCGACAAGGTCATCGATGTCACAGCGGCGTTGAAACGCTTCGAACCGCGCGTGCTGTGCCTCTACGAACGTGACGGCCTGTTGTTCTCGGAGCCGAGCGAAGTGCTGCATCAGTTCGTCGGCGGCCGTCGGGAGCCGGTCCCGCTGACGGAGGGGCGTATCGCCTCGGCGATCTACTCGGATCGTGTCATTGTCGGCCGCGAGACAGTCGAGATCCGGCACGAGGCCGAAAGCCGCTTTGCCGGCATGCTGAGTTTTAAGGAATATCCGGCCAGAACTCGGACCGGCATGCTCGACGGTGTGCTCACTAGTCCCTTCGAACTGATCCTGACGCAATCCTTCTCCTTCGTCTCGAAGGCGGACGCCCGCGTGATCATGGGCCGCAAGCAAAACCAGATGGTCAGCAGTGGGGACAAGGCGGCCTCACAGATCGAGGAACTTGATGGGGCGATGGACGATCTGGAGTCCAATCGGTTCGTGCTAGGCGAGCACCATCTGACGCTTTCCGTCTTTGCCCCATCGGTGAAGGAATTGACCGACAATCTCGCCAAGGCGCGCGCCAGCCTGACCGGTGGAGCCGCCGTCGTCGCGCGCGAGGATCTCGGCCTCGAGGCGGCCTGGTGGGCGCAACTACCAGGAAACTTCCGCTATCGCGCCCGGTCCGGCGCGATCACGTCGCGCAACTTCGCGGCGCTCGCACCTTTCCACTCCTACCCGATCGGTCGGAAGCACGGCAATGAATGGGGACCTGCCGTCGCTCTTCTCAAGACGGCGTCGGGGTCACCGTACTACTTCAATTTCCATTATGGCGATCTCGGCAACACTTTCGTATGCGGACCGTCCGGTGCCGGCAAGACCGTGCTTTTGAACTTCATGCTGTCGCAGCTGGAGAAACATGACCCGCATGTTGTGTTTTTCGATAAGGACAGGGGATCTGATCTCTACGTGCGCGCCGCCGGCGGCACCTATCTGCCGCTGAAGAATGGTGCCCCGACCGGGTGCGCTCCCCTGAAGGCACTGGAACCGACGCCGGACAACAAGGTGTTTCTCACGCGCTGGGTCGGCAGGCTTGTCGGCTCGGCAACACGGGAACTGACGGTGACCGAACTCCGCGATATCGCCGTCGCCATCGACGGCCTTGCCGACTTGCCGGTGGAGCGCCGGACGATCGGCGCGCTCAGGACCTTCCTCAACAACGCCGATCCCGAAGGCATTGCCGCGCGTCTGCGGCGGTGGGAGAGAGGGGGGCCGCTCGGTTGGGTGTTCGATAACATCATTGAGGACATCGGCTTCGACGGCAAATTCGTCGGCTATGACATGACCGATTTCCTCGACAACGAGGAAATCCGCACGCCGCTGATGGCCTACCTCTTTCATCGCGTCGAGCAACTGATCGATGGCAGGCGCATCATCATCGTTATCGATGAGTTCTGGAAGGCGCTCCAGGATGAAGGGTTTCGCGATCTCGCACAGAACAAGCTCAAGACGATCCGCAAGCAGAACGGGCTTATGCTCTTTGCTACGCAGAGCCCGCGCGATGCGATCGTATCGCCGATCGCTCATACGATCATCGAGCAATGCCCGACGCAGATCTTCCTACCGAATTCCCGCAGTAACTACGCCGACTATGTCGACGGCTTCAAGCTCACCGAGCGGGAGTATGAACTCATTGCACGCGAGCTCTCCGTCGAGAGCCGCCGATTCATATTGAAGCAAGGACACAATAGCGTTGTCGCCGAACTGAACCTAGGCGGTTTTGACGACGAACTTGCCATCCTCTCCGGCCGCACCGCGAATGTCGAACTCGCCGATGCAATCCGCACAGAAGTCGGCGACCGGCTCGCGGATTGGCTTCCGATTTTTCAGCAAAGAAGGAGTTTGAGCTAATGGCTTCTAATCGAATTCACGGCGCGGCAATAGCCGCGGCGCTCATTCTCTGCGCCGGCACGGCAGCCGGGCAGGGGATCCCGGTGATCGACCGAACCGCGATCGCCAAGCACCTCGAGAGTATCGCTCAACTGAAAGCCCAGCTTGATGCGCTCAATCAGCAGATAGAGCAGGCGCAGCAGCTTTACGGCTCGCTCAACAAGATCACCGACATGGCGGATGTTGCCGGCGTCTTGAACGATCCTGCCGTCCGCAAGGCGCTGCCTGGGGACTTTAACGTCATCGATGGACTGTTCAAGGGAAGCGGAACGGGCGTGTTCGGCGATACGGCCACGAAATTCCTTGAGGGTAATTCGACCTATCGGACCAGCGCAGAGGACTTCTACGCGCAGGAGCTTTCCCGCATTCAGAACAAGAATGCCGGGCAGATGAGCCTAGCGCAGCATATCTTCGATGCCGCGGCCAAGCGCGTCGATGGCATTGACCAACTCCGCGAGAAGATTTCGACCGCGGCTGACGCCAAGGACATAGCCGACCTTCAGGCGCGACTTCAGGCGGAAACAGCTTTCCTCCAGACCGATGTACTGCGCATGGAGGCCCTCCGAATGGTCCAGCAGGCACAGGCCCAAATTGACGAGCAGCGCAAGGCGGAAGACTGGCGCCGGCGCCTCGACGCGATGGGGGCGGCACTGCAATGAAGAGGCATGTCGTTCTTCTCGCTGTCCTATTGGTTAGCTGCTCCGAGCAGGCCGAGCGCACCTACACTGTCGACGAACTCATCGCCGACGAGGCCCTGCTGTCCGAAATCATCGCGACGTGTGGCAACAACCCTGGTGAATTAGGCAATACCCCGAATTGCCAAAACGCCGCGGCCGCAGACTTCAAGGCCCGTCTTAAGCGGATGTGAAAGGGACCTGGAGGTTGAGGGCATGTATCAGGTCTTTGCCTTCGTCGACGAGCAGTTCAAGGCTCCGCTGGAGACCTTCGTCTCCGACGGGACCTCGAACATCTCAGAGTGGATTTCGGGCCCCCTGACGGCAGCGGTCACGCTCTATGTCGTGCTTTACGGCTATCTCGTGCTCCGCGGCTCGGTCCAGGAACCGATCCTCGACTTCGCATTTCGGACGATCAAGCTCGCCATCATCGTGATGCTGGTGAGGGACGCCGACGAATACCAGACCTACGTCACCGACATCTTCTTCGAGGGATTGCCGCGTGAGATTTCGCAGGCGTTGAACACCGGCGCAGCACCAAGTGCCTCAACCTTCGACAGCCTGCTCGATAAGGGGCACGCGTGTGCCAAGGAGATCTGGGCCCGCTCCTCTTGGCCGGTCGATTTCGTGACAGGCATCGGCGGCATGATGGCCATTGGCGCGAGCTTCATCGTCGCGGCGATTGGCTATATCGTATCGCTCTATGCCCGGCTGGCGCTCGCCATCGTGCTCGCCATCGGTCCGATCTTCGTGGCCCTGGCGATGTTTCAGGCGACGCGGCGCTTCACCGAGGCGTGGCTGGGACAGCTTGCGAACTTCGTGATCCTCCAGGTGCTCGTCGTCGCCGTCGGCTCACTGCTGATCACCTGCATCGATACGACCTTCACGGCAATTCAAGGATATACCGACGTGCTGATGCGTCCAACCGCGCTCTGCGCCATCTGCCTCGCTGCCCTCTATGTCTTCTATCAGCTTCCGAACATTGCTTCGGCGCTTGCCGCCGGCGGCGCGTCGTTGACCTACGGCTACGGCGCTGCACGCGACGCCCACGAAAGCACGCTCGCTTGGGCGGCGTCCCATACCGCCCGTGCGGCCGGACGCGGTGTCCGGGCCATTGGTCGAACCCTGAGCCCGAAGGGCTCGGGATTGTGACGCTTTTCGCACGAACAAGAAAAAGGCTCTTCAGGAATGATCAGAACATTTCCGCTGCTCTGCATGGCGGCTGCCTTAAGCGGCTGCGCATCGCTGACCTATCCGGTCCCGAATTGCGATGGCTATTCGCGCCGCGCCCTCAATCGCTCGATGTGGCAGTGGGAAGACAATAGCAACGTCAAACAGAAACAGTCCTATGCGGGACCGGCGACCTCTCAGTCCGTCGCCACCGCTTATGTCGAAGAGGGCAGGGGACCTTCCGCCTTTGCTCAGTCCGACGTTGACGCCTCCTATCGTACATGCGGGGGCTGACGCGATGGTCTCCGGCGACGAACTCAAGACATACTTTGAGAAGGCGCGGCGCTTCGACCAGGAACGCATGCTCCAGGTCGAGCGCAATTCACGCGTTGCCTGGTCCATTGCCGTCGCGGCAAGCATTCTCGCCGGCGCTTCGATCCTTGCCATTTCCGGCCTCACGCCGTTGAAATCGGTCGAGCCGTTTGTCGTGCGGGTCGACAATTCGACAGGTATCGTTGATGTCGTCTCGGCGCTGACGTCGACGCCCGGCACCTATGACGAGGCCGTGACGAAATACTTCGCCGCGAAATACGTCCGCGCTCGCGAAGGCTACGTCTGGAGCGAGGCAGAGGAGAACTTCCGCTCAGTCGCGCTTCTCTCGACGCAGCGGGAGCAGGCTCGGTTTTCGGCCCTCTATCGCGGCAGCAATCCGGAGTCGCCGCAGAACACCTATGGGCGCGGCGCCACCGCACGCATCAGCATCGCCTCGATCTCGCTGATAAATTCGCATGTCGTATCCGTCCGTTACATGCGCACCATCACCCGCGGGGAAGAAGTCCGGACAACCCATTGGGTTGCAACGCTGACGTTCTCCTATGCAAACGCGCCGATGTCGTCGACGGATCGGCTGGTGAATCCTCTCGGTTTTGCCGTCAGCGAATACCGAGCCGATCCGGAGGCCATCAACTGATGCGGACTATTTTCATTGCTACTCTCCTCCTTACGACGTCCGCCAGCACGGCATCTGCACTCGATATTCCGCGCGGCGCGGCGCAGGACAGTCGTGTCCGCTTTGTCGATTACCAGCCCTACAACATCACTCGCATCATAGGCTCCTTGCGTTCTTCGGTGCAGGTGGAGTTCGCGGCCGACGAGGAGATCGCCCATGTTGCGCTGGGCAACAGTGTAGCTTGGGAGGTGGCGCCGGCAGGAAACATCCTGTTTCTCAAACCGCGGGAAAATCAGCCGGTCACCAATCTCTCTGTCGTCTCCACTCGGCGCGACGGCTCGACCCGAAGCTACCAAATGGAACTGATGGTGCGGGACGGAAAAGTGGAGGTGGGACATAACACCTACTTCTACGTCAAGTACCGCTACCCGGCCGATGAAGCGCAGCGGCGCCGCCAAGCTGCGGCGGCGCGAGAGATCGCTGCTCAGTCGAAGGAGGCCGACAATGTCCTGGCCATTCATGAGGGCTATGGTGCTCGGAATTGGCGTTATTCGGCGCAGGGCTCCCAGGCGCTGGAGCCGCACTCGGTCTACGACAATGGCAAGGTTACGACATTTGCCTTCGACGGCAATCAGGAAATACCCGCGATCTACATCGAGAACTCAGACGGTAGTGAAAGCCTGGTGCCGAAATCCGTAGACGGCAATCTTGTCCTGGCCCACGCGATTGGCCGGAAGTTCATCCTGCGGAGGGGACGGGACGTGCTCTGCGTCTTCAACGAGGCCTATGACCGCGTCGGTATCAACCCGGACACCAACACGACCTCGCCGTCGGTCGAGCGGGTCGTTCGGACTGAAGCCGGCGCGGCGCAATAGGAGACAGTCATGCTTGAGGAAGATGAAAACCGGATACCGGGGGAGCGCGGCGAAACGGTTCCCGGGGGGAGGATCGACAGCAATCCTGTCTTGAAGCGCGGCGCGGTTGCGCTGGCTGTTGTTACCTTTGTCGCTTTCGCCCTGTGGTCGATGAGCGGCGAGCACACTCCGACGGACAGAACCAGACCCGAGCGGGTTGTCATCCGGCAAACGGCGAATTTCGAGCCGGTCAAGGAGAAGATGGAGCCGGTCCAAGCCGTGCCGGAAGTGAAGCTGCCGACCCCGCTCGCCGCAGAGGAAGTGGAGGACGAAGATCCGCTGCTTGACTCGGCGCGCCGGTCGCCGGTCATCGCCTTCAGCGGTGGACAGAAGAACACAACATCGCACCGCGAGATCGCGGATCCGGCGGTGTCCGCGGACAGCCATTTCGTGCCGCTTGATGGAAGCATGGTGGGTCAGAACTCCGCCAACGCCGACGAACAGCGGTTCAACGGGCTGCTACGGCCGACCAGGCTTGAAGGCTCGCGCGCCGGCACGCTCGGCAATCGTAACTTCGTAGTTGCAATGGGATCGTCAATTCCGTGCGTATTGGAAACTGCCATGTCATCCGATCAGCCCGGCTTCACCAGCTGCGTAATCAACCGGGATGTTCTATCGGACAATGGCCGGGTTGTGCTAATGGAGAAAGGCACGCAAGTTGTTGGCGAATATCGGGGCGGCCTCCAGCGAGGACAGAAGCGTCTCTTCGTGCTCTGGAACCGCGCGAAAACCCCGAACGGCGTCATCGTCACCTTGGCCTCGCCGGCAACGGATGCGCTCGGCCGGGCGGGCGTGAACGGCTACGTCGACACTCACTGGTGGGAGCGGTTCGGGAGTGCGCTTCTCCTGTCCATCGTCGGCGATGCCACGAGCTACGCCAACAGTCGCCTGCGTAACAGCGACGTCGACGCTGAGAACACCACAAACGCAGGCCAGCAGGCGGCAGCCATCGCTGTCGAGCAATCGATCAACATTCCGCCAACGCTCAATAAGAACCAAGGCGAGCTTGTCTCGATCTTCGTCGCACGTGATCTCGACTTTTCCGGTGTTTACGGATTGCGCGTGATCGGGCCGAAAAACAAACTCCTTGACCGCGCGGTGCTGGGAGATGTCCGCCCGCGGTCGACGCGCGTGACGAAGTAGGGTGCGGGCGATGACCGAAGGTCCTGATGCGACGGTCGTTCGTGAACTGCTGTCTCCGTTCATGCCGTACCTTGACGACCCCTCGCTCTACGAAGTGATCGTCAATAGGCCAGGGCAGGTGCTGACAGAAGGCTCTGGTGGATGGCGGACCCATAATCTGCCGGAACTATCCTTTGAAAAGCTGATGCGCCTTGCCAGGGCCGTGGCTAGTCTTTCCCATCAATCCATCGATGAAACGCGGCCGATCCTGTCGGCAACACTGCCGGGGAATGAGCGAATCCAGATCGTCATCCCGCCTGCGACCACTCGGAACACGGTCAGCATCACCATCCGAAAGCCCTCGTCGGCCGCATTAAGTCTTGGCGACCTTGAGAAGGGTGGCTTGTTCACTGACATGGCGTCCGGCAGTCACATGGCCGGTGCGACGGACCGGAAACTCATCGATCTGCATCAGACGGGCGCGTGGGCCGAGTTCCTTCGCCAGGCGGTGCTGGCCCGGAAGAATATCGTCATCTCAGGAGCGACGGGGTCGGGGAAGACAACGCTCTCCAAGGCACTCATTCGTCATATTCCGGATGATGAGCGGGTCATCTCTATCGAAGACACGCCGGAACTCGTGATTCATCAGCCGAACCACGCGCGGTTATTCTATTCCAAGGGAGGTCAGGGGCTCGCCAAAGTCGGCGTGAAGGAGCTCCTGGAATCCTGTCTGCGCATGCGGCCCGATCGAATCCTACTGCAGGAACTGCGCGATGGGACGGCTTTCTATTACATCCGCAACGTGAACTCTGGGCATCCCGGCTCAATCACAACGGTGCACGCTGACTCCGCGAAACTGGCGTTTGAACAGTTGACCCTTCTGGTAAAGGAATCGGAGGGCGGACAATACCTGCAGCGCACCGACATTCGCGAACTCTTGAAAATCGCCATTGACGTCATCGTACAATGCAAGCGCATCGATGGGCAGTTTCGCGTAACGGAAGTCTATTTCAGGGCCTATTGACGAATAGATGTTTAGGAACGGTGCTGGAGCGACGACCTATTTCGTTAGGTCGTCGTGTCGCACATTACCACACCACACGCTGTGCGGGATAAACATCTAATGCTGGCCAGTGATTTAAGGAACGTGCTTGAGGAGCTCTATAACGCGGGCGCCTATCGGGTGCCGGGAGATGAAATCTACTGGCCACCGGAACTGCACCCGCCGGTCTTTCGCGCCCTGAACATGCAATACATCACGCGAAGAGAGGTAGATGACGGTCGCGTTGAATTCTCGCTGACACAAGCTGGCTGCCAGGCGATCAATGCCGAGGTGCCTTGGTCCGTCATCCTGTGGCGGCGACTGCGACATTTTTTCCGCTTCGACAAAGGTCGCTAAGTATTCGCCTCCCTGCTGAAATCCGGAACGTTGATCGGGATCAAAGGAATAGGCCGCTCCACGCACTAAGCTTCCTCTGGAGCTTGGAAGAGGAGGATCCCATGTTTCGCAATATTCTCATACCCACCGACGGCTCGCCCTTAGCAACAATCGCTGTCGATGCAGGCATAACCTTTGCAAAGGACGTCCGCGCACGAGTGAACATCCTTGCCGTTACCGAACCATTCCACCTCTATTCGGTCGATCCCGAGCAGTTGTCGAGCACGCGCACCGAATACGAGGCACTGGCCAGCAAGCATGCCGCTGAAATGCTCGCGGCTTTAGCGCGCAAGGCTGCGGCGGAAGGCGTGGAGTGCCAGACGGAGCAGGTCCGCAGCCACGAGGTCTACCGCGCAATCTGCGACCAGGCGATATACAAAGATGCCGATCTCATCATCATGGCGTCCCATGGTCGCAGTGGCGTCGGAAGCCTGATGCTCGGCAGCGTCGCTGCCAAGGTGCTGGCTCACTCCACGATACCGGTATTGATCTATCGCGCGAAGAAGTGAGGCGACGTCGCGCGACGCCTCGTTGATGTCCTACATACGCCGCCAACGCGTTGACGGCGTTCGACGAACCCCGACGAGGAGGGACGCGCTTTTCCATAATAGCAACGGCCCGGTGGTCTCTCGACCCCGAGCCGTTCTTCATCATCCTTGGAAGGATAAGGCGCCCTCGTGGGCGCTGGAATTTGTTAGCCGCGGCGCGTGTCGGGGAAGTTCGCCGGATCAATGCCCAGCGTGTGCAGGTCGCTTGCCTTCGGGCGGCGGTGACCTTCGACAGCGGCGGCGGCAGCGCTAGCAGCGCCGAGAACTGCGAATGCACGACCGATGAAACCCTTGTGATAGGTTGTGGTAGTCATCTTCTTGCTCGCTTTCGTTTTCTCTTCGATGAAATAAAGATGAGGTCTGGTCGGTCTTTTTGCAATGCACAATGAAGCACCCCAGCCATGCAACGGAAGCACGCTGCTTCAACTTGGGACGAGTGGGCGTCGGACCGTCTGCCCTCTTGAGCCGGGTCTATGAAGTGGCGGGGGCTGAAGATGCCGGCTGCCGGAAAATACAACGGCTCGGTGGTCTCTCAACCCCGAGCCGTTCTATCCTTGGGAGGATAAGGCGCCCCTCGGGGCGCTGGAATATGTTAGCCGCGGCGCGTGTCCGGGAAGTTCGCCGGATCGATGCCCAGCGTACGCAGGTCGCTTGCCTTCGGGCGGCGGTGACCTTCGACAGCGGCGGCGGCAGCGCTAGCAGCGCCGAGAACTGCGAATGCACGACCGATGAAACCCTTGTGATAAGTTGTGGTAGCCATCTTCTTGCTCGCTTTCGTTTTCTCTTTGATGAGCAAAAGATGGGGTCTGGCCAGTCTTATTGCAATGCACAATCGGACAGGCCAGCCATGCAAAGGGAGCAGGCCCGGTCGGTTTTCAAACCGGACGGACCTGCGGATAGGCCTTGGGAGGAGGCGCTATGTCGATCGGGTCCGAAAGGGGTTCCGGACCCGATTGTTTTGGGGCTTAGTCTTCGTTGGCGGCGAGCTGCGCAAGGACTTCGCCGCGGCCACGGGCCCGAAGGATGAGCGGTACGATCAGCGCTGCAGCTGCGATGATCAGGAGGCCTGCGGCAATCGGCGAGGTGAACAGGACTGAGTAGTCCCCCTGGCTGATCGCGAGCGCGCGGCGCAGCTGCTGTTCGGCGAGCGGGCCCAAGATCAGGCCGACGACGACAGGCGCGATCGGATATCCAAAGATGCGCATCGCGTAACCGAGCAGGCCGAAGGCGAGCAACATGCCGAGCTCGTAGACCGAAGGGTTGGCCCCGATCGTGCCGAGCGTGGCAAACAGCAGGATGCCGGCATAGAGCCAAGGCTTCGGAACTGTCAGCAGCTTCACCCAAAGACCGATGAGCGGCAGGTTCAGAACCAGCAACATGAAGTTGGCGATCAGAAGGCTGGCGATCAGGCCCCAGACGAGCTGCGGATTGGTCGCAAACAGCAGCGGTCCGGGCTGGAGGCCATACTGCTGGAAGCCGGCAAGCATGATCGCCGCGGTTGCCGTGGTCGGCAGGCCAAGCGTCAGGAGCGGCACGAGCGTGCCAGCGGCCGAGGCGTTGTTGGCCGCTTCCGGGCCGGCGACGCCTTCTATCGCGCCATTGCCGAATTCTTCCGGATGCTTCGTCAGGCGCTTCTCTGTGGCATAGGACAGGAACGTGCCGATCTCGGCGCCGCCAGCCGGCATGGCGCCGATCGGGAAGCCGATGAGCGTACCGCGCAGCCACGCCTTCCAGGAACGTGCCCAGTCGGCCGCATTCATCCACACCGAGCCACGGACGGCCTCGACCTTATCCGGCCCCTTGTCGCCCTGTGCGGCGATGTAGAGCGTCTCGCCGATGGCGAACATGGCAACGGCAAGCGTCGTCACCTCAATGCCGTCAAGCAGTTCGGGAACGCCGAAGGAAAGGCGCGCCTGGCCGGTCAGTTGGTCGATGCCGATGACGGAAAGCGCCAGGCCGACAAACAGCGACGTCAGACCGCGAAGGGTGCTGTCGCCGAAGGCCGAGGAAACGGTGACAAAGGCGAGAACCATCAGCGCGAAATATTCGCGCGGACCGAAAACCAGGGCCAGCTTGACGATGTAAGGCGCGATGAAGGCAAGACCGAGCGTGGCAATCAGGCCGGCGACGAAGGAGCCGATCGCCGCCGTTGCTAGCGCTGGCCCGCCGCGTCCCGCTCTCGCCATCTTGTTGCCTTCGAGCGCAGTCACGATCGAGGCGCTTTCACCGGGGGTGTTGAGCAGGATCGACGTGGTCGAGCCGCCATACATGCCGCCGTAATAGATGCCGGCAAACATGATCAGCGAGCCGCCGGGATCGAGACGGTAGGTGACCGGTAGCAGGAGCGCCACCGTCAGGGCCGGGCCGATGCCGGGTAGGACGCCAACCGCCGTGCCGAGTGTCACGCCGATCAGAGCGTAGAGCAGGTTCATCGGCTGCGCAGCAACCAGCAATCCCTGCATCAGGAATTCAAAAGTAGCCATGGTCGTCGGCCCTCTTAGAAGAACAGGTGTTCAAGCGGCCCCGCGGGCAGCGACAGGAGCAGGAGCTTGGCGAAGATTACCCACACCACAAAGCAGATCGCAATGCCGACGGGGAGCGAGAACCAAAGCTTGCGCTTGCCGAAACCACGTGCGGTCAACGCGAACAGAATGCCGGTGGCGATCGAGAAGCCTGCTATGTTCAACAGCAGCATCTGGGCGGCAAGACCACCGACGATCCAGACAACCGGAGCGACTTCCTGGCGCTCGCGCTCCGGAAAATCGCCGCGAAACGCTTCGATCGCGGTCCAGATCGCAAGGCCAAAAAGACAGCAGGCGATCGCATAGGGAACCGTGGTCGGCCCGACCTGGGAGTAGCCGGCAGCGCCGGTCAGGCGCGACACATCCCAGAAAATCAGTCCAGCGATAGCGGCGAGAACCACCGCGATGAAGAGCGCCGCCCGATCCGGGCGACGCGTTGCAGTTGAAGGGTGATGCCCCTTGGTCATTTCACCAGTCCAATGTCCTTGAGAACGCCTTCGGTCGCCGCAACGTCCTTGTCGAGCTGGGCGTTGAAGGCATCACCGGCGAGATAGCTGTCCTGCCAGCCCTTGGCCTTCAGGACCTCCTGCCAACCCGCGGACTTCGCAAGCTTCTCGATGTCGGCCGAAACGGCGGCCTTCTGTTCGTCCGAGAGGCCAGGAGCGGCTGCGACCATGCGCCAGTTCTCGACGACGACGTCAACGCCCGATTCCTTCAGCGTTGGAGCATCAACGCCGGCAATGCGCTCGGCGCTGGAGACGGCGAGCAGGCGGAGCGTGCCGGCCTTGACCTGCGATTCGAACTCGCCGTAGCCCGAGATGCCTGCGGTAACCTGGCTGCCGAGGATAGCGGCAAGCGCCTCACCGCCGCCGGAATAGGCGATGTAGTTGATCTTGGTCGGGTCGACGCCGGCGGCCTTGGCGATCAGGCCGACAGCGATGTGGTCGGTACCGCCGGCCGAGCCGCCAGCCCAGGACACGGCACCCGGATCCTTCTTCAGGGCTTCGACGAGGTCGCCCATGGTCTTGATCTCGGACGAGGCCGGAACGACTATCGCTTCGTATTCGCCGGTGAGACGCGCGATCGGCGTGACGTCCTTAAGGGTGACCGGGGACTTGTTGGTGAGGATTGCACCGACCATGACGTAGCCGCCGACGATCAGGGCGTTCGGGTTGCCCTTCTGTTGGCTTGCGAACTGGGCGAGACCGATGGTGCCGCCGGCGCCCGGTACGTTTTGAACCTGAACGTTGCCGGAGATGCCTTCCTGCTGCATGACCGTCTGCAGCGAACGCGCCGTCTGGTCCCAGCCGCCGCCCGGGTTTGCCGGTGCAATGATCGTGTAATCAGCGGCAACTGCCGGGAGCGACATGGCACCGGCGAGAATCGTTGCGAGGAAAATATGTTTCAAGGTCAGTCCTCCGTGAGGCGCGTTTTCACCGCGCACGTTGTTGCTGTGTGCGAACGGGAAGACGGCGACGGGCTCTTTCGACCCTTATCGCTTGACCGGATTGGTGGCTTCCTCCCAGTACGCAACCGGCGGCCCGCCTCCACGGGTGCCAGTGACCTCAAGGCACCATAGAAAGCTGACATTTAGCTGACATCAAGCCCCGAATGCGAAAATCCTGTCGCACGGTTTACGGAATTTTAGGTTCTCGCATGCGCTGACAGGCGATGTTGCCGGTTCCCGGCGTTCAAATTGAGCCAGGTCCCGACCGGATTTCGCGACGGGACCACGAATCGTTGCTCGGATATTGCCGCCAGTCGGCCCGAGCCTAGGTATGAGGAGCAACGCCGACAAAGGCGAAGACGGTTTGCACCGGCCCCGCCTGAAGGCGAGCTCCGGCAAGGATGATGGGAGAGTAAATACGATGGCAAAAGCGACGACCAAGGCGAAAAACGACGATGCGGCAGAAGCCGCCGCTTCTGCCTCCGGGCAGATTGACGCGAGGATCGCGGAACTTGGCGACTGGCGCGGTGCGACGCTTGCGAAGATACGCAAGCTGATCAAGGAAGCGGATCCTGACGTCGTCGAGGAATGGAAATGGCGAGGCGTCCCGGTCTGGGAGCATGCCGGCATCATCTGTACCGGCGAGACCTATAAAGCGGTTGTGAAAATGACTTTCGCCAAGGGGGCAGCACTCGACGATCCGGCAGGTCTTTTCAATTCCAGCCTTGACGGCAATGTCCGGCGCGCCATCGATATCCACGAGGGCGAGGCGATCGACGAAGAGGCGTTGAAGGCGTTGGTGCTTGCTGCGGTCGAACTGAACCTTTCCGCGCAGGCCCTACGGTCCGGGCGTACGCGGAACAAGGCTTAAGCCTGAAGCTGGCGGGATTTGCGATCGGACCGGGAGCGCCGCGCTTCCGGTCCGTCGTCTTCAATGGAGCCTCAGAACCTCGTTCCATTTGGCAATCAGCCGTGAGCGCTTTACCTGATCGAGATAGACCATCAGTCCCGGGCTTACCGGGACGGGGCGCAACTGGCCGCCAAGCATCTCCTGCATGGTGTTGGCGGTATTTTCACCCGCGACCTCTGGGCTGACGGCCGGGATTTGCAACTCCCGGGCCATAATCGTCTGGCCTTCCTTCGACATGAAGAATTCAAGGTAGCGCCGGCCGAGGTCGGGGGAGGCGGCAGCTTGCGGGACGAGGCCGATGCGCGACATCACCACGGTATAATCCTTCGGCAGAACGATGCCGACATCCGGATGCCGTGCCGCCCAGTCCGCCGCATAGGATCCGAGGATGTTGTAGCCGAGCACGAAGCGGCCGTCGGCGACACGCTCGAGGATTGCTTCGCTCGTCGAGTAGAGTTTGACGCCGGCCGCCCCCATCGCCTGGATGACATCCCAGATATCGCCGAACTGTTCCTGGTCGCGCGACATGAAGAGGAAGCCGACGCCGGACCGCTCGATGTCATAGGTTCCGATCCTGCCGAAGACGGCCGCGCCCTGGCGCTTCAGGTAATCGACGAATTCCGCGCGCGTCGACGGCGGTTTCTCCTTGGTGAAGCTCGGCTTGTGATAGACGAAGACGGCAGGCTCGAAGGTCAGCGCATAAGCCGTGTTGCGCCAGTTGGCCCAGGCGGGCCAGCGGTCGCTCATCGGCAGGTCGCTGCGCTGGGCGTAACCGTCGTTGCTGAGCTTGACTTGCAGGTCCATGGCGGAAGAAAAGGCGAAGTCCGCCGTATTCATTCCGGCGTCGGTCTCCTTGATGATGCGGTCGTAGATTTCTCCGGTTAGCATGTCCTCATAGCGCACGGCAACGTCCGGATTGGCCCGCTGGAAACCGATGATCATCGGCTTTGCGAGCGGCTCGTCGAGTGATGAATAGACGACCAGCGTGCGCACGTCCGCTTTGCCGGAAAGGGCCGGGAATATGATAGGGGCCGCAAGGAGCAGCTGAGGACAAAGAGCAAAAAAAAGAAAAGAAATCAAGAACCGCATGAATCCACAATGCCTCAGTGTCGTACCGTTCACAAGCAAGGCGTCGGCGGATAAGGTGGTCGGGGGAGTGGTGATAATTGCGTATCTTGCTTGTTGAGGACAACCAGGACCTGGCCGAGGGCCTGTCGGCGATCTTGCGCGGCAGTGGCTATGCCGTTGACGTCGTCAGTGACGGTGCGTCGGCGCATGCGGTGGCCGCCACCGAAACGTTCGATCTTGTCATTCTCGATCTCAATCTGCCGGAAATGGATGGCCTCGATGTGCTGAGGGCGATGCGTGCTCGCCAGAACCGCGCCGCGGTCTTGATCCTGACGGCAAGGGGCGCGCCCGAAGAGCGGATCAAGGGGCTCGACCTCGGCGCCGACGACTACATGATCAAACCTTTCGACGTCGGCGAGCTCGAAGCGCGCGTGCGCGTGCTCTTGCGCCGTCAGGCGGGCCTCAGGGCCTCGACCGTCAGTTACGGCAATGTGTCACTCGATCTCAACACCCGCAGCTTCTCGTCCGGCGGCGCGCCGATCGAGATCCCGGCGCGCGAGCTCGGACTTCTTGAGCTTCTGTTCATGCGTGCCGGCAAGGTGGTCGCCAAGGATGCGATCATGCAGTCGCTGACAGGGTTCGACGACGACTTGAGCTCCAACGCGATCGAGCAATATGTCAGCCGGCTGCGCAAGCGGCTCGCACCGCATGGGCTGACCGTGCGCACCGCCCGCGGCATCGGCTACTATCTCGACAAAGCGGCCGGGCCGGAATGAGGACGACGGTCTATTCCCTCCGCCGGCGGCTGCTTGGCTGGCTGTTGATCTCGACGGTAGTGATCGGGGTCATCGCGCTGACGGATACCTATCGGGAGGCCGTGACGACCGCCAACGTCGTTTCCGATCGGGTGCTTGCCGGCTCGGCGCTGGCAATCGCCGAGCGCGTGGTCGTGGCGGAAGACGGGTCGCTCGAAGTCGACATCCCCTATGTCGCGCTGGAAATGCTGACGTCGGCCGCGCAGGACCGGGTGTTCTACCGGGTCGACGGCCCGCCCGGCCAGTTCATCACCGGCTACCAGACGCTGCCGTCGCTGGCGGAGGAGCCCGGCGCATCGACCACATTTGCGGATTCGATCTTCCGCGGCGAACCGATCCGCATTGCCGCCCTTCGCCGCTCCGCGTCAACCGGCATCAATTCCGTGCCCTTCGTGGTCACGGTTGCCGAAACGACAATTGCGCGCCGACATCTGGCGCAGACGATCCTGGTGCGGTCGGCGCTCCGCCTCGGCATGATGATAGCCGGTGCGGCGGTGATCGTCTGGATCGCGGTTACGTTTTCCTTGCGGCCGCTCTACCGATTGGGCGATGCGATTTCGGAGCGCAGTCCCGACGATCTGCATCCGATCGGCGAGAGGGTGCCGAACGAGGTTCAGGGCCTCGTCGATACCGTCAATTCCTTCATGGGGCGCTTGCAGTCGGCGCTTGATGCGCTTCGCAATTTTACCGGCAATGCCAGTCACCAGCTTCGCACGCCACTCGCCATCATCCGGACACAGCTCGCCTTGGCGCAGCGCGCCGGTTCTATAGAGGAGACGCATGGCGCGGTGAAAAAGGCCGACGAAGCGGTTGCCAGTGCCGAACGCATTCTGCGGCAACTGCTTTTGATGGCGAAGATCGATGCTGCCGGCAAGAACGAGGCCCGTATGCTCGAGCGTGTCGAACTAGTCGAACTCGTGCGGGGAGTCACCGCGGAACACGTGCCGGCGGCGGGAGAGGCCGATATCGATCTTGGCTTCGATGGTGCGGGCGAAGCCTTCATTCGCGCAGAGCCATTGCTCGTGGCCGAGATGCTGAAGAATCTGATCGGCAACGCTTTGCTTTATGCCGGCCCTGGTGCCGAAGTGACGACGCGTGTTCTTGTAGACACTGGATCCGTGTCGCTTGTCGTCGAGGACAATGGCCCCGGCATTCGAGCAGAGTTGCGCGAGCAGGTGTTGCGCCGCTTCGAGCGCGGAGGAAGTGAGGCGCCGGGCTCTGGGCTAGGACTGCCCATCGTCGAGGAGATTGCCGAACTCTACGGTGCGACGACCCGTCTCAGCGAGGGGGCCGACGGACGGGGCCTCAAGGTCACGATCCTGTTCCCGGCGACCACGTAGTCGGGCATCATATTGAAGCCGGAGGGATCCGCTCGAGATGGGTGAGGCAGGCGTCCTCAACCTTGGAGAAGAGTATCTCCGTGCGTTGCGCGAGCTAGCCAGTCCAGGGCTTGGCTGGAGATGTCATAATGCAGTGAATAACGCGCTTTGACGCAGGCCTCATTGAGAACGTTGAACCACACTGCGTAGCGCTGCGGTTGCTCGGGCCAGACCTCGAACAAGTCTTCAGCACGGTCCTCCGCAAGCCCTCGAAGGAAGCGAAGATGGTGCGGTGACGGACTGTAGTTTGTCAGGACGCGAAGGACCGTTGCGTACACCTGCTCGATGGATTGATGAAGCAGCAAGGCCGCCGCTTTCAGGTTTCCCTCGTCTACACAAAAGCGTGGAAGCCTGTCCGTGAAATTCCGGATGCAATCGCGCTGCTTCTTTGGTGCTCAAACGTCCGGGAGGTGCCAAAGGCTCATTGTCGAGATCGTACAGCACGATCCACTCGCGAGCGATATCAACGAAGAAATATCGGCCCTCGCGGAGTTTCACCTCCCGGAGGGCATGCACGATCACGCTGACCGGTCGCGCATCAACCGATCATTTGCCCGGTTCCAGTAGGTTGGATCGGTAAGCTTCTTATTGTTGACGATGACCAGAATGTCGAAATCCGAGCGATATCCCTTCTTGGTGTAGGGCTCGTCGACAAAAGTGCCGCGACCGTTTGAGCTGAAGTGAACTATTTTCAGGATGCGGCCCCGTTTCTTGAAGTCGGCCGAGGCGCCCTTCAACGCGTCATCGAATTCCTCATGGATGATCTCGACCACGCGACGAGGCTGTTCTCGTTTGATCGCGGGCAAGTGGTCGAGGCTCGTCTTCACCGGCAACAATCCTTCAATTATGAATCGGTACCTTGCCGAAAGGGGCGGACCAATTCAACAAAGCAACATCGACGATCCCTTTGCAATCGCTTCGCAAAAATTGTCGGAAAGCTGACGGTGAAGTTCGAACGGACGTTAGGGGCGTCCAATGCAGAACCACGACGCTTCCCGCAGACGGGCAAGGTCGCGACTGGACGAGTTGTCTTAGCGTCAGATTCAGATTTCTAGGGCGCTAGTCTAGATGACTGCAATGAGCAGCGAGCTTGCGACGACAAGAAGCGCTATCAGCGTCGCAAGAACGATAAAAAACAGTTCCCGATCGTACTTCGGTATTGCAGCTCTTTGCACTCTCACCTCTAGCAGCAGCTGCTCAAGATCTATCGGTCGTGCCACACCCTGCTGGCATGGTGCCTTCTTTTCCCTAACAAAGCGCTAAATCCAAGGCGCGCTCCGCTTCCCAGGATTGGTTTTTCAGGCGCCAATTCCAGATCGACCAGTCGATGCCGACGGGTATCTTCGGAGGGCTGTCGCATCCGATTACTGCGGCGGCGCTGTGCACTAGCCGCCAGTCGCAATGTTCCCGTCAATCTTGTTGCTAGGATCGTCGTTGCGGATCAGGCTTTCGGAGCCGCCCACGAGCCGGTTATTGCGCACAACGTTGTTCTGGGCGAAATCGAGGTTGCTGGCGCTGCTACCGAATGGGTAAGCCGGATCCTTGAAGCAATAGCTGCGGTTGCCGTTGCGCGAATTCAGCCAGATTGCCGGCTGCGCGAGGAATGAGGACGCGTAGCGGAACGTGTTGCCAGTGACCTGATTATATTGCGGCTTCTGATGGCGGATCACGCCGGCCTCGCCACAGTTCCGGTACAGGAATACGCCGCCGTTCTCGGAGTTCTGGAAGGTGTTGCCGGTAATCCTGTTGTTGGCCGATCCGTCGATAGCGATCATTTCCCGCTTTTCGGTAGTGATCCCGAAGACATTGTTGCTAATAGTGTTGTTTGCAGACTCTGCGTCCAGGTAGATGGCGACGGAAGTAGATTTGCCGTTTATCCGCGAGTTGACCAGTGCAGCATTGGTCACCCCTGGGCCAACGTAGAGCGGAATGCCATCCGGGGCAGTGAGGGTGACGCTATCGAGGCGCACGTTCTTGGGAGCCGATGCCTGGGCAAACGCGGTATGGTCGGGGTTGCGCGAGGAGGCCTTCATCAACGCGCCGTCGGCGTTCTCGCCAAGACCGGATATTCGCACGAAACCGTTGATCTTGCAGTTTCGGATTGTGATGTTGGATGGGGCTTCCCATTGCCCCGAGGTTGTCTTTTTGGAGCGAACGGCTATCGCCGTTTTCTGTTTTCTATCCGCGCCAGCACTTGCGTCTATTGTTGCTCCGCCACAGTCGAGTACCGTTCCGGATGCGCCGCTTCCTTCCAGAATTAGCGGGTGGTTGACGACGTCGGCCGAAGATAGCTGAACACTGCAGCCAATCGAAATCGGGTTCGTACCGGGAGCCAATAGCTTTCCTCGGACGTCCGAAGCACAGGCAGGCGCCTGATCGACATTCTCAACTGGTGTCGTTTCGGGAACGGGGGGCTGAGTGGAAGGAACATTGGACTCGTTTTTATCCACATTGTCGCTTCCGGAAAATTGCGGGGTTGCACGTAAAGCGGCGTCGGCCACGAGCGCGAGATCACTTTGGCAGCCCCCGAGTATTGAGCTCAGCGCAATCGAGAGTATCCACTTTGTGGGTTGCATCTTCCGCTGGACCTTCCACTTCGTTCCGACATCCTGTTCCTGGTTGAATGCCGTCGAGGGTTTCTTCGCAAAGCTCACTCGACGAAGACTGAAGAATGGTGTCTTTCATTCCGTCGTTGATCTTCAGGCAGCCATCAACCGCTTTATCAAAGAGCACAACGAACAGCCGAAGCCGTTCATCTGGAAAGCAGACCCTGACGACATAATCGCAGCCGTCAGACGTGGGCACCAAGTGTTGGAATCAAACCACTAGTGTGCAACCAAACGCGATGATCTTCTTGAACCTCGTAGCCGTGCAGTCTGCTCGCCATCTCTGGCCCTCGCAATCCAGCGGATTGCTGTCCAAACTCCAATCTCGAACCGGGCTCCGGCCTGTCGCGGAAACGCTTTTCGCCGACATTTTCAATTCCCGCAATCGAAGATCATGGCTCAGTGCTCGTCCCAACATCCACCTCTCCAGAGTGGATGTTGAATCAGCTTCGGCCTGCGCCGTCACTTCACATTCGATTCATCGATCGCAGGATCTGCTCTAGCTACGCCCAATCGGTTGTCTGACTGCCGTCAGACCAGCGTAGGTTCTGTCTAGCGATCACGCTGGCCGAAGAGTGAAGCTGTCTCGCGGGTTTGTACCCGCAGCATAGCGTTCCAAAGCTGAAGAACGAAACGCGGCTGAAACTGGCTCGCAAGCTTGCGCTGCGACAACATGGGAAGTCTCCAATAGTTTTGAACGCCTGTCTTATAGTGCATCGCCAAGGATTTTGCCAGAGCGCGTGCGCCGGGGCAGCCCTGCGCGCCAAGCATATGTGGAAAACGGCTTGAGCCTGGCGATATAGCCTTCTGAACAAAATAAAATGCCGGGATGACTTTCGTCGTCCCGGCCAGTTGGCTTCACTGGGAGGAGAGTATTGCTTTTGGGACTCAGGCCTTCTTGCGGTTCTTCTGTCGATAGACGTCGATGACGACAGCCGCGACGATGATCAGGCCCTTGACGATTTCCTGGTAGTAGGCGTCGACCCGAAGGAAGGTGAAGCCTGAGGTCATGACGCCAAGGATGATGGTGCCGATGACCGTGCCGGTGACCCGGCCGACACCACCCGTCAGCGAGGTTCCGCCGATAACGGTCGCGGCGATCGCGTCGAGTTCGTACATGACGCCCATGCCGGCCTGTGCTGTCTGGGCACGGGCAGCCGTGACGACACCGGCGAGGCCTGCCAGCATGCCGGCAATGGCATAAACCTTGATCAAATGCGCCTCGACATTGATGCCGGAGACACGGGCTGCCTGGACATTGGCGCCGATCGCATAGGTGAACTTGCCGTAGCGGGTGTAGCGCAGCGCGATGTGGAAGATGAGCGCGACGACCAGGAAGACGATGACGGGCCAGATGCCAGTTCCGATGAAGTTGAACTGATCGGTGAGACCCGAGACCGGCTGGCCCTTGGTGTACCACTTGGAAATGCCGCGTGCCGAAACCATCATGCCGAGTGTGGCGATGAAGGGCGGGATCTTCGTGCGGGCAATCAGCTGGCCGTTGATAAAGCCGGCGAGTAGCCCGATGCCGATGCCAAGCCCGATCGGGACGATCGCCGGCATATCGGTGAGCGACGGATAGAGCGCGCGCGGCCAGGTGGAGGCCTGGGCGACGCTTGCCGAGATCATCGCCGTCATGCCGACGACGGAGCCGGAGGAAAGGTCGATGCCGCCCGTTATGATGACCTGGGTGACGCCGACGGCGATGATGCCGATGACCGAAACCTGCAGGATCATGATCGTCAGGCGCTGCGGGTTCATGAGGAAGCTCTGGCCGACGAAAATCCAGCCGAGGATCTCATAGACCAGCGCGATGCCGATCAAGACCAGGAAGATGTTGAATTCAGGCGGTAAGCGGCGCCTTGTCGCTGAGAGCGGTGCGCTCGCGCCCTGTGCGGCGACATTGGTATCCATTTTCATTCCTCCCTTTGGGGTCGTTTCCCGCTCAGCTCGCGGCGAGCTCCATGACCTTGATCTGGGTTGCTTCGGCCCTGTCGAGGAAGCCGGTGACGCGGCCCTCGTGCATGACCATGATGCGGTCGCTCATACCGAGCACCTCGGGCATCTCCGAAGAGATCATGATGACGGCGACGCCGTTGCGCGCGAGTTCGGTGACGAGACGGTGAATTTCCGCCTTGGCGCCGACATCGATGCCGCGTGTCGGCTCGTCGAGGATCAGGATGCGCGGATTGGTGAGCAGCCAGCGGCCGATCAACACCTTCTGCTGATTGCCGCCCGAGAGATTCTCGATGCGCTCCTGCAGGTTCGGCGTCTTGACACGCAGCTTGCGGCTCATTTCTTCGCAGGCCGCTGTGACCTGTTTTTCGGTGACGAAGCCGCCCTTGACGAAACGATCCTGGAGCACGGCAATCTGCATGTTTTCGAGAATATCGAGGATCAGGAGACAGCCGGTGTCCTTGCGATCTTCAGTGAGAAACGCCATGCGGTTCCTGATCGCCGTGTTCGGACTGTCGATCGAAAGGGTCTTGCCGTCGATTGAAATCGTGCCCGAGCTTGCCGGCGTCACACCGAAGAGTGTTTCGGCGACATTCGAGCGGCCGGAGCCGACGAGACCGGCAATGCCGAGGATTTCGCCGGCGCGGACGTCGAAGGAGACGTCGCGGAAGACGCCGTCAAGCGCCAGGTTCTTCACCGACAGCACGACGTCGCCGATCGGAACCTCCTCCTTCGGAAACATCTGGGTGATCTCGCGACCAACCATCATGCGGATGATGTCGTCGCGGGTAACGTCGCTTGAGGCGTGGGTGCCGATAAACTTGCCGTCGCGGAAAACCGAGAATTCGTCGGCGATCTCGAACAGCTCGTTCATCTTGTGGGTGATGTAGACGATGCCGATGCCCTGTTCGCGCAGATCCCGGATAATTTCGAAAAGGTGCGCGACCTCGCGCTCGGTCAGCGCAGACGTCGGCTCGTCCATGATCAACACGTCGGATTCGTAGGAGACCGCCTTGGCGATCTCGACCATCTGCCGGTTGGCCACCGACAGGTGACGCACTTCGATTTCAGGATCGATCTTGATTTTCAGGCGATCGAACAGGAGGGCGGTGATGCGCTTCATCTCGCCGTGATCGACGAAGCCAAAGCGGTTCTTCGGTTCGCGGCGGATCCAGATATTCTCCGCCACGGTCATGAACGGCATCAGGTTCAGTTCCTGATGGATCATGGCGATGCCGTTTTCGAGGGCGTCGAGCGGCGACTTCAGCCGGATCTCGGCACCCTTCAGCTTCACGTCGCCCTTATCGGGCGTGTAGATGCCGGCGAGGATCTTCATCAGGGTAGACTTGCCGGCGCCGTTTTCGCCCATCAATGCGTGGACCGTGCCGCGCTTCAGCTTGAACTCGACATCGTCAAGCGCAACGACACCGGGGAATTCCTTGCGGATCCCTTCCGCAGAAAGAAGATATTCGGCCTTCGGTACCGCGCCGCTGGCGCGCACGGCTGCCATCGTTGTCGGACTAAGCGTCATGTTCCTTGCCTCCCCGTCGTTTCCGGCTGTCGCGGAAAGTCCTCATCGCTGGCGGGTGACCAGCCCATTTTACCGCGTACGGCATCCATTGGACGCAGAGATTTGCGGTCGGACCTGCATTTTTCGAATGAGAGCGCGGGGTTTCCCGCGCTCTCTATTGCGGCGATCAGTTCTTCGCCTGGTACTTGTCGAGGTTTTCCTTCGTCACAAGCTCGAAGGGAATGTAGACCTTCTTGTCGACTGCTTCGCCCTTGGCAAGCTTCAGCGCGGCATCGACAGAGCCCTTGCCCTGGCCGGCGGCATTCTGGAACACCGTGACGTCGAGGTCGCCTGCAGCCATGGCTGCCAGAGCGTCCTGCGTCGCGTCGATACCGCCGATGACGACGCTATCCATCGAACGACCGGCGGCCTTTAGCGCCTGGATCGCGCCGATCGCCATTTCGTCGTTGTTGGAGATGACGGCGTCGAACTCAAGCCCGGCCGAAAGCCAGTTCGTCAAGAGGTCCGAGCCTTGCGTGCGCGACCAGTTGGCGGTCTGCTCCTCGACGATCTCAATGCCCTTGCACTGGTCGGTGGCAAGCACGTCGTGGATGTCCTTGGTGCGCATGCGGGCCGCCTGGTTTGACAGTTCGCCCATCATCACGACGGCCTTGCCCTTGCCGCCGAGCATCTTGCAGATTTCCTGCGTCTGCAGCGTGCCGGATTCCTGTTCGTTCGACGCGACGAAAGCCTGCTTTTCCGGCAGCGTGTCGACATTGACCGGTTCGCGGTTGACGTAGACGAGCGGGATGCCGGCATCCGCAGCGATCTTCGACATGGCAGCCGTCGCATCCGTATCGACCGGGTTGACGATGATCGCGGTCACGCCGGCGGCGATGAAGTTCTGGATCTGACTCTGCTGTTTGGAGACGTCGTTCTGCGCGTCTTCGATCTGCAGTTCGACGCCATCGAGCGTCTTGGCGTAGTCGGACATGCCGTTGCGCAAGACCGTCAGGAAGTTGTCGTCGAAAAGGGCCATGGATACGCCGATGGTCTCGGCATGGGCTGCCGTCGACATCATCACAGCCAGCGCTGTGCTGAGCACGAATTTCTTCATCGTCTTTCTCCTCCACAATGGTGCCCGGCGCCACCTTCTCCTGCCGGGGACGCAATGCCGGATTGCGCTCATTCATTTCAAAAGCGGCACTCCCGCTGCGCTTTTGAATAAAACGGAATAAACGAACCAGCAAATTGCGATTACGGAATATGTATTCCATTTTATACGGGCGCCGTCAAGGCCTGATGCGGCGCCCACTGTTGATTTGCCGGCCTCGCGCCGGGGGAGCTTAGATATGGCTTCGGATGTAATCCACGCTCTGTCCCACCGCGGCGGCGGGATCCGCCAATCCGTGGACTTCGGCGGCAAATGGCTCAAAGGAGAGTGGCCCTGCATAGCCCGCCGCGCGCAGGCGCCGAATCTGTCCGACGTTGTCGAGCAGGTCGCTCCGATCGACGAGGACGCGGTGCGAATCACGCAGGTTCGCCACCGCGACACGTTCATCCGCGACCCCGGAAATGTGGATGAGGCCGGTCATCTCAGGATAGATTGCAGGCTCGCCGGCGAGGTGGTGGTGGAACGTGTCGTGCACCAGGCGGAAGGTCTTCTCACCGTCGACGGCCTTGATGGCCTCAACAGCCTCCGTCTTCGAGCGCAACGAGCAGATCTCGAAGCCGAGCGGTTCGACGAGGCCGATGATTTCGGCCTTTTCGAGCATCGGCTTCAGTGCGGAAAGAGCTTTGCGAAGATTTGCCTGACGCTCGCCATCGGCCTGGCCCGTGCCATCGTTGACGGGAACTAGGACAAGGGCCTTGGCGCCGCAGTCGCGCGCATAGGCGATCAGTTCTTCGGCTTCGGCCTGACGGGTCTCGTTCCATTCGTTGAAACGTTGAAGGGCATTGATCGAGATGATCGTGATGCCGTGACGGCCGGCGAGGGCGGCGACATCCTTCGCCGGCGTGCCGTCCAGGATGGCGTTACCGGTGAGATCGTTGCGGATTTCGACAGAGGTCATGCCGAGCGATTTGGCGAGTTGGAAAAAGTCGCCAAGCGGTAGATTCGGCGTCGTCATGTGATTGAGGGCGAAGGGCAGGGCGGTCACGGGAATGTCTCCTCCAGTGGGGTGGCTATGGGTTATAAATGGAACGTTCATTCCATTTATAACCTTGCGGACAATTCGCCAACTGTCGGAGCGCAGTCAAAGAGCACAGCGCGAAAAGGCCTTGCATTGCTGCAAGATTGTCTTTCGTCAGTGATGGAATTCTCTCATTCCTGCGTGGGTACCAAATTCTCTCTGA
This sequence comes from Ensifer sp. ENS07, assembly GCF_014852185.1. Classification (NCBI taxonomy): domain Bacteria; kingdom Pseudomonadati; phylum Pseudomonadota; class Alphaproteobacteria; order Hyphomicrobiales; family Rhizobiaceae; genus Ensifer; species Ensifer sp. ENS07. The sequence continues at coordinate 167,685 of NZ_JACVBE010000016.1, forward strand.
CATGCTTCCCAGTGGTTAAGAGATCTCCGATCGCTCCTGGTTCAAGTTGGCAATTGCATTTCTGAAGGGGAGATGGTTTTTGGCCGGACGAAGTTGAGAATTTTAGCGGCTTGAGACAAAGGGATGAACGAGCTGGACGAAGTATCGCCAGAAACAACGCGCCCCTGGCACCCGAGATGGGGTTCCAGAATAGGGGCATCCTTTTTCGTGCAGCAGGCATTCCCCTGGCTGCGGAACTACTTCGGGGATGCGCCGCTTCATTCGACGCTGTCATCTTCACTCGACGGGATCGTCTCTTGGGGCGGTCGGTTGCCGGCAAAGGCAGCTATCCGTATTGCACGCCTCAGAGGTCTGCCGCATTGGCACCTCGAAGATGGCTTTCTACGCTCCGTGGGTCTGGGCAAGGAAGGCAGTGTGCCGATTTCGATTGTTATCGACGACAAAGCGCTTCCGGTCGAAGCGGGTCGTGCCTCGCGTCTAGAGTTGTTGATCGCCGAAGCGGGTCGTACGGAGTTCACAAACACGGGTGCCGCCATCCGGGAGGCCCTGGTGGCGAACAAGCTTTCTAAATACAACAGCTTGCCCCACCATAGTCCGCGCATTGAACGCACTAACCGGCGCAGGGTGCTGCTCGTGGATCAAGTGTACGGGGATGTTTCCGTTGCAAAGGCGCTCGGATCGCCGGCGTCCTTTCATCGGATGTTGGATGATGCCCTCGCTAGCGGCGCTCAGTGCGTTGTTCGGACACATCCAGATGTGATCGCCGGCCATAGGCGCGGCTACACGACAGAGCGGGCTGCCAAAACGCCCGGGATCATCTTGATGGCGGACAAGGTCTCTGCCGCCTCAATCCTCGAAATCGTAGATGAGGTCTGGACGGTGTCCAGCCAAATGGGCTTCGATGCGCTTTTGCGGGGATTGCCTGTCCGTTGCTATGCAACGCCTTTTTATGCGGGCTGGGGTCTTACCGACGACCGATCGGGCAAGGCTTCGCAAAGCACCTTGCGTCGAAGGTCGGCGGCGCGCCCAACGCTCGATCAACTCACCTTTGCGGCTTTAAGTCTCTATCCAGTGTATCGCCATCCTGAGACATGGGTGCAGTTGGATACACTGGCGGCCATTGATTACCTTGTGAAAGAAATTGCACAGACGCGGCGCGAGGCGTAGCGCCGTCATTCTCACGAACCACCATCTGCCTAGATATTTTCCGGTGTGAAGAGGTCGAACGGCAAGAAGGTTTGCCCCGGCGCTCCGGTCGGGCCCTTGTCTATCGCCTGGATCATCAGGTTGATCGTTTCGCGCGCGAGGGCGGCCGTCGGGGTCGATATCGCCAGGGTCACGACATCGTCGCCAAGGGCCGCACGGGAATCCGGTGTCAGCTCGTTGACGACCGCGATCAGTTTTCCCTCAAGCTTTTCCTCGCGGATCGCCGAGATCGCCCCTTCCATGCCGCCGCCGCAGACATAAAAGCCGATCAGGTCCGGGTGGCGCTGCAGCAGATTGAGCGTAGCTTCATGGGTGATCTCGGCCGTGTCGAGGTTAACCATCGTATCCAGCACTTCGAAATCCGGCGCGTGCTCACGGAAATAGGAGCGAAAGCCAATTTCCCGAAGCTCGTGGCCGAGAAAGCGATGGCTGCCGACGAAGGCAGCGACCTTGCCGGGGCGTTTGGCCGCCTTGGTGATCATCCACGCGGCCGTGCGGCCGACCTTGTGATTGTTGAGGCCGACATAGCCCTCGCGAACGCCGGCGGCAAAATCCGAAAGCAGGGAGAAGACCGGAATGCCGCGTTCCTTGAGTTCTTCTATCGCGGTGGTCACGGCCGGGTAGTCGGGAGCGACGAGCGCAATGGCTTGGTTCCGCGTCGCAGCGGCCCGAAGCTTTTCCGTTATGGCCGATGGGGTGGAATTTGCCACGAAATCGACCTGGGCGAAGACGCGGGCATGCGACAGCGACAGTGCCGCGTTTTCGATTTCCTTCGCAACCGTTTGATAGAAGGCCTGCTCCGGCTTTTGCAGCACAAAGCCAAGCCTGTATTGCGGCAGGTCCTCAAAGACGCGCTGCCGGATCAAGCCCACGGCGTGATAGCCGATTGATTTAGCAGCCTCATAGACCCGGCGCGCGGTCTCCTCACGCACGGGATGGCGCCCGTTGAGTACGCGGTCGACGGTGGCGACGCTGACGCCGGCAGTGCGCGCAAGGTCGGCAATGGTCGGACGGTTGCTCATCGTGGCTCCTGATAGGTTTGTATCACGCGTGAAATGCGGGTTATGACAACATTTGAAAGAATATTTCATTGCTGCATTGAGACCTGGCAAAAGTCAACCTATCGTCATTGCACGACATAAGACGTCTCCGGCCAGATCGGGTCGGACCGCGGGGAGGAGCGCAAATGACGATGATGCCGACGAAGCGAGACTACAGCCTGCTTGGCCGGGATGCCCAGGCGGCGGTCGCCAACGGTCTCTCGGCCGCAGAGTGGTATCACACCGACATTCCGCGCAAGCAGATGAAGGAACTGATGAAGCGCGAGGATGGGCCGGCCATCCGCGACACTGCGATCTGGCTCGGTTGTCTCGTTCTGTTCGGTGCACTCGGCATCACCCTCTGGGGCACGTGGTGGGCCGTTCCGTTCTTCCTTGCCTATGGCGTTCTCTACGGTTCCGCCTCCGATAGCCGCTGGCATGAATGCGGCCATGGCACGGCGTTCAAGACGATGTGGATGAACGATGCCGTCTACCAGATCGCCTGCTTCATGATCATGCGCAATCCGGTCACTTGGCGCTGGAGCCACACGCGTCACCATACGGATACGGTGATCGTCGGCCGGGATCCCGAAATCGCGGTCATGCGGCCGCCGGATCTCCTGCGCCTCGTCCTCAATTTCTTCGGTGTGCTCGACGTTTGGCACGCGATGATCGACATGGTGCGCAACACGTTCGGCATCATCAGCGCCGAGGAAGCGACTTTCATCCCTGAAATGGAGCAGCCGAAGGCGATCTTGGTCGCACGCATCTGGTTTGCGATCTATGCGGCCACCATCGCCGCCTGTTTCTATCTCGGCTCGATCCTGCCGCTGATGCTGATCGGTCTGCCCAGGTTCTATGGCGCCTGGCACCACGTGCTGACCGGGCTGCTGCAGCACGGCGGCCTTGCCGACAACGTGACCGACCATCGGCTGAACAGCCGCACCGTCTACATGAATCCGGTGAGCCGCTTCGTCTATTGGAACATGAACTACCATGTGGAACACCACATGTTCCCGATGGTGCCTTATCACGCGCTGCCGAAGCTGCACGCCATGATCAAGCATGATCTGCCGGAGCCGAACCCGTCGATGCTGCAAGGCTACCGAGAAATGATCCCGGCCTTTCTGCGGCAGTTGCGGAACGAAGATTACTTCCTGAAGCGCGAGCTGCCGGCGACGGCAAGGCCCTACCGGGAGGAATTTCACAGCGATGCGATCGTGCACGCAGCCGAATAACCAACCGATGCCAGGAAATGGGAGGAAATCATGAACGGAAACTGGGTTGAAGTCTGCGCAGCGGACGAAATCGACGAAGAAGATGTTATCCGTTTCGATCACGACGGACGCACCTTTGCTGTCTACCGCAGCCCGGACGACGAGTATTTTGCCACCGACGGGCTCTGCACCCACGAGCATATTCATCTCGCCGATGGCCTCGTGATGGACGACATCATCGAATGTCCGAAGCACAACGGCCGCTTCAACTACAAGACCGGCCAGGCCAAGGGCGCGCCCGTTTGCGTCAACCTGAAGACCTATCCGGTGAAGGTCGAGGCCGGAAGCGTGTTCATCGCGCTCGGCTGAAGCCGCTCTCGATAGGATTGGGCTCGCCGCGGTGGGCAGGGAGGTTGAGATGGGTTCTATCGTCATCGTGGGCGCCGGCGAATGCGGGGCAAGGGCCGCCTTTGCCCTCAGGGAAAAGCAATACGACGGCAAGATCACACTGATCGGCGCAGAACCGCATCTTCCCTATGAGCGGCCGCCTCTTTCGAAGGAAGGGCTCAAGGCAGAGGTAGCGCCGAAATATGTCGCTGATGCCGAGCGCTACGCGGCAGCAGGGATCGAAGTGCTGACGGATATCCCGGTCATGGCCATCGATCGCGCCGAAAAGCGCGTGACGCTCGCAGACGGAAGCAGCATCGCCTATGACCGGCTGTTGTTGACGACCGGTGCGCGGGCGCGAACCATCGCCGGTATAGATGAGGTGTCACGCCGCATCCGCACGCTTAGAACCCATGCCGATTCTGAAGAGGTCCGCCGCGCACTTTCGCCCGGTCGCAAGCTTGCGATCATCGGCGGTGGCTTCATCGGTCTGGAGCTCGCCGCTACGGCGCGCCGGCTCGGTGCTGCCGTATCGCTTATCGAAGGGTTGCCGCGCATCCTTTCGCGCGGCGTGCCGGAGGAGATCGCCGCAATTGTTGCCGCGCGGCATCGTGCAGAAGGCGTCGACATACGATGCAACGCGAAGATCGAACGTATCGACGCGGACGAAGGCCGTGCGCGCGTCGTTCTCGCCGGCCGCGAGACAATTGAGGCCGATCTCGTCGTCGTTGGCATCGGCGCGGTCCCGAACACGGAGCTTGCAGCCGTCGCCGGCCTTTCGATCGAGAACGGCATTGCGGTCGACGCAACGCTTCAAACCAGCGACCCGGATATCTACGCCGCTGGTGATTGCTGCTCGTTCCCGCTCTGTCACTATGGTGATCGTCGGATACGTCTTGAGGCGTGGCGCAATGCGCAGGATCAGGGGACGCTCGTTGCCGGCAATCTACTCGGCGGGGGCGAGGCGATCACCAGCGTGCCGTGGTTCTGGTCCGACCAGTATGATCTGACACTGCAGATCGCGGGGCTTGCCGAGGGTGCTGCAACGACCGTGCGGCGCGAACTTACCGACGACGCCTTCATTCTTTTTCATCTCGACAATACCGGTCGGCTGCTTGCGGCTTCCGGCATCGGACCGGGCAATGCGGTCGCGCGCGACATTCGGCTTGCAGAAATGCTGATTGCAGCCCGAAAACGACCGGATCCGCAGGCGCTCATCTCGCCCGAAACCAAGCTCAAAGCACTCCTCGCCGCCTAGAGTGAGCGGCAAATCATCCTTCTTTCATGATCTCCGGAGCCTTCTCATGAAAAGCCACCGTCCGACCGTTGCCGATCTCTTGTCGATGAAAGGCAAGCGCCAGCTCACCATGCTGCGCGTTGAAACGCTGGATGAAGCCGAAGCGGCCGAAACCGCCGGCATCGATCTCGTTTCCGTTCCCCCGACGCTCTTGGGACCGGAGTTTCGCGAGGTTGCGCCGACCTGCTTTGCCTTTCCGGGCCTCGAATATGGCGACTACGTCACGGCGGAAGAGTACATGCGTGCCGCCTTCAATGCGTTGAAGGCCGGCGGTGACGCGGTCTATTGTGCTGCAGGACTTTCCACCGTCCGGCGGATGCGCGAGGAGGGCATTCCCGTCTGCGGCCATGTGGGTCTCATCCCCTCCAAGGCCACCTGGACCGGCGGTTTTCGCGCCGTCGGCAAGAGCGCGGCGAGTGCGCTCGAGATCTGGCGACAGGTCAAGGCGCTTGAGGAAGCCGGCGCCTTCGCGGCAGAAATCGAGGTCGTTCCGGGAGATGTCGCTGGGGCGATCAGTGCCAGAACCTCGATGCTGATGCTTTCGATGGGAGCGGGTTCCGGCTGCGACGCCCAATATCTTTTCGCCGCCGACGTGCTCGGCAGCAATCGCGGCCACGTACCGCGCCACGCCAAGACCTATCGCACCTTTGCCGCCGAATACGACCGGCTTCAGCGGGAACGGATCGCCGCGTTCTCGGAGTTTGCCGCGGATGTGCACTCCGGCAGCTACCCGCAAGAGAGACACCTCGTCGGCATTGACGGCGCGGAATTGCGCGCATTTCTGGCCGAACTCGAGCGCGGCTAGACCGTATGTTCGTCGGGTGAAGGTGGCCCGCCCCCGCGGTAAGCTGAATTCGGGGGTTGCTCTGGATAGTCCGGAGCCTTGCCCCATGCTTAGCGAGGGCGAACCATGAAAGACGATAGCGTAATTTTCATCGGCATGGATACGTCGAAGTTGAAGATTTCAGTGGCCATTGCCGATGGAAGCCGCAACGGCGAGGTACGGTTTTTTGGCGACATCTCCTCGGAGCCGGCAGCAGTGGCATCGATGGTCAATAAGCTTTCAAAGCGCGGAGCCAAGCTTCACTTTTGCTATGAGGCCGGCCCCACAGGGTACGGTCTTTACCGGCAGATTGTCGAACTGGGGCATGACTGCGTGGTGGTGGCGCCATCGCTGGTACCCAAGCGTGCCGGCGACCGGGTGAAGACAAACCGCCGGGATGCCCTAAGTCTGGCGCGCCTGCACCGGGCGGGCGAACTGACCCCGGTCTGGGTTCCGGATGAAGGCCATGAGGCGATCCGTGACCTGGTGCGGGCCCGCGAGGCTGCCAGCGATGCACTGAAACAGGCGCGTCAGCAACTTCAGTCCTTCTTGTTGCGTCATGGCCGGATCTATACCGGCCGCGAACCCTGGACGCGTGCCCATACAAGATGGCTGACGTGCCAGGCCTTCGATCATCCCGCCCACCAAATCCTGCTGGCGGAATATTGCCAGGCCATCGAGGATGCCTGCGTGCGCCTAGATCGGCTGACCAAGCTGGTAGACGAAACCGCGGCATCCTGGTCGATGGCCCCGGTTGTGGCCGCCTACCAAGCGATGCGCGGCGTTGCATTCATGACTGCGGTCACTTTTGTCGTCGAAATCGGCGACATCAGGCGCTTTGATAATCCCCGTCAGTTGATGGCGTATCTCGGTCTCGTGCCGTCGGAAAGCTCAACGGGCGAACGGGTACAGTTCGAGAGATTGCTTGGAAAGCCCAGGTGCTACTTTGCGCGCGCTATCGAAAACTGATGGCGGCAGGCAAGCCGAAAGTCGTCGCTGTCACCGCCATTGCCCGAGAAATGTCAGCATTCCTGTGGGCGATTGGACAGGAGGTCGCTCCCACGGCAAGAGGCTAAATGCCGACGGCCAGCTTGGACAGAGACCCCCTAATCCAAAAATTGAAATCATCTGCTGTTGGATAAAGATGGAGGCAGGGCTCCCGGTGGGGAACCCTCGCGGGCTCTATGTGGCGGATAAATTCCAAGCCCGAGACTAGACAGAGGCAGCCCCAGACGAACACACGGAAATGCGGTACCAAACCCGCGCATAAGAGTATGCCAGCCGTCGTCTAAATGCCCTGTCTCCTCCTTTATTCAACAGCTTCACGCATGTGCTTTCGTCGTCAAAACCGAAAAGGATGAGTCATGACTAAAGAGCTTGCAAACGAACATAAGAGAGCCCGGATGGCTTGCGCGGAAGAGGGGGCTTGGTATATTCCACGCGCCAATTCAACTTTTCTTTCCGCGACGGATCACGATTTGAGCGCCCTTCTTCAGGACAGTCTCACCTTTGTCGGCTTGCTGGCAGCGATTTATGCAGCGACGGTGGCCCTGTACTTCATCCTGGGCTACGGCATCACCCGGCTCAACGACCGCAATCCCGAGCGCCGCATTCAGAAGGGACGGCGCGGCGAGAAGCGCAAGGCCATCGAGATCCGCCAGAGCATGGCCTCGATCCTCGTCACCTGCACGTCGGTCGCGATAGGCCTCTTCGTCCAGTACAAGGGATGGACCCTGTTCTCGCCCTGGGCGTTCAGCTGGTGGACGGCCGTCCCGCTCTTTGTGCTCTGCATGGTGCTCTTCGACGCTTGGTTCTATTTCGCCCACCGGCTGCTGCACACCAAGCTCTTCTATAAGTACCATCTCCTGCATCACCGCAGTGTCGCGCCGACGGTCTGGAGCAACGACTCGATTGGCCTAGTCGATACCGCTATGAGCCAAGGCTACTACGCCGTCATCACGTTTCTCGTGCCGTTCCCGCCGATCATCCTTCTGGCCCACCGCCTGTTCGATCAGATCAACGGCACCTTCGGCCACGCCGGCTTCGAATACTTCGCCTCACGCACAGCGCGGTATCCTTCGCCAATGCTTTGCACGACCTATCACGACCAGCACCACGCCGAATTCAAGTACAACTACGCGAACTACTTCTCGTTCTGGGACCGCGTGATGGGCACGGTCGCGCCGAACTATGATCGGCGGGTTGAGGCTTTTGAGGGCGAGGCACCGGCGATAAGCTTCAGGAAGACCTCAACTGCTGCCGTCAGCGATATAGCAGGTTCCGCGGCAGAAAATTGAGGAGCTAGGTTGCGGGAGAATTTCGGCAAAACTGCAAGGTGTACCAATACCGCAGTCGTCCGTGTGACGATCGGCCTATTCCCGTGAGTGGACTTCAGCAAACTGGGCCTACCGAACTGATTTGCCTGACTCGATGGTCTTCTTTGAGCTTTGGACTTCCGGTTCCTTGGTCGGTCTTTATGTTTTGCCGCACAACTCGCTCAAAATGCTCCATTGAATTGAGGCGGTAACTGATCGATTTGAGGGTTCGCTGCGCCAACTTTAACGTTTTCTGTTCGCTGAATCGGCTCGTCTTCATCAAAATCTCCTCGATCATAAAGCCGGAGAAAATTCTACTTTTGAAGTCCGTTAATCGGCGGGGGATTGCCGGATGATTCCTTGTTGCTCCATACGGTACCGCATCCGCCGACGTAGATTAGACCGTCGCGCGGCCAGCAGCAGCCGGCCAATGCCAGGCGCGGCATACGCAACTGCGACGTATGCGCCACCTACATCCCATTGATTCCGTGTGTGTTTCTGAGCATTGAGGCATCTGCCACAAGGTTTTTGGCAAGAGCTGGAGATTTGGCATGGCAGATGGTGAGGGATTTGTTGGGCGCTGTGAAATTCTCGAGCCTCGTCGTGGAAACCGGCGATGGCCCAATGCTGTGAAAGCGCGGATTGTTGCGGAGAGCCTTCAGCCTGGAGTTCGGGTCGCTGACGTTGCGCGTCGTCATGCTCTCGTTGCGCATCAGCTTTCTTGCTGGGACGACAAGCACGTCAGGGTCTTCTGGCGCTGCCTGCCGAACTGATGCCAGCCATTGAGGACGGGTCTATCGAAGCTGCCTTGTGCCGCTGGCGATCGCAACGGAACTGAAGGAGGCTGCCGGTGCATCGCCGGTTCCGGAGCTGGTCGAGATCACTTCAGGGATTATGATAGTAGAAATAGGCGACGACCTGGTGGTGAGGGTTCCCGGCGATGTGCCGGTTGATCGGGTTGCGGCCTTGGTGCGAGCGATGCGAGGGACAGCACGATCGTCGCGGGCCAACGCTTACCGATCCTGATCGCGACGCGGCCGGTGGACTTCCGCTGTGGCCATCAGGCCCTGGCATTGATGGTGCAGACCGAATTGAAGCTTGATCCGCATTCCGGGGTCACCGTGGTCTTCCGGTCGAAGCGCGGGGATCGTTTGAAAATCCTGGCATGGGATGGCAGCGGAATGGTGCTGACCTACAAAATCTTGGAACAGGGAAGCTTTGCATGGCCGAAGGCGCAGGATGGAACGATGCGCCTTTCGCGGGCTCAATACGAAGCGTTGTTCGAAGGGCTCGATTGGCGACGGGTTATGGCGCAGCGGATGATAGCGCCGACTGCGGCAGGATGGCTTACCTGTTCGGTTTTGGCATTGTTTTATTGGGCTTTTCTGCTTCGATTTGCTATGAAGCTGCATGTCGCGGCCCATCGATCTCAGCCAGTTCCCGGACCTTCCCGCCGAGGTATTGAACGCCTTTGCGGCGGTGCAGTTCGAGCTGTCGGTGGAGCGTGCGGCACGTCAGCAGGCGGTGGTGGCCGAAAAGGACGCCTTCATCACCGAGCTGAAGGAACTGATCGAGAAGCTTGAGGGCCAGGTTCAGGACTACCGCCGCACGAAGTTCGGGCCGAAATCGGAAAAGCTGGATCCGACGCAGATGGAACTGGCGCTGGAGGACCTGGAGACGGCCATTGCCGAAACACAGGCAAAGATCGCCGTCGTCGAGGAAAAGATCGCGGCGAGCGGACCCGATATCGGCAAGGACGTCCCTCGCAAACAGCATAAGACGCGCGCGCTGCCGTCGGTCGAGCGGGTGATCGAGCCCGACAGCATTGCCCCTATGGTTGCGGCAAAATGGTTCGGATCGGCGAAGATCGGACGGAACGGCTCGATCAAATTCCGGCGTGCTACCAGGTGATCGTCACGACCCGCCCGAAATACGCTTGTCCCAAGGGCCGCACGGGCGCGGTTCAGGCCAGAGCGCCGGCGCATTTGCTGGAAGGTAGCTGGCCGACCGAAGCCCGGTCGGCCCAGGTCGCCGTGTCGAAGCATTCCGAACATATGCCGCTCAACCGTCAGGCGACAGTCGTGGCTCGGCACGGAGTGCCGAGCGACCGCACCGTCCTGGCAGATTGGATGGGCAGGACGGGTGCTGCGATCGCGCCGGTGGTAGACCACATGGCCATGATCCTGAAACAGGGCAGCTCAAGACTCTATGTCGACGAGACCACGGCTCCGGTGTTGGATCCGGGAGGCGGCAAGACCAAAACTGGCTATCTCTGGGCGGTTCTGCGCGACGATCGCGGCTGGAACGGCTCTGCGCCGACTGGTGTGGTCTTCCACTACCGGCCTGGGAGTAAAGGCGAATATTCCGCAGAAATCCTCGACGGCTTCAACGGCACGATCCCAGTCGATGCCTATGCTGGCTACTCGCGCCTCGCCACACCGGACCGCACGGGCGGCGATCGTTGAAGCTGGCCTTCTGCTGGGCGCATGGCCGCAGAAAACTGATCAAGGTCAAGCCGAAGAAGGGGTCGCCCCTCGTCGACGAGGCGTTGCTGCGTACCGCCGCTCTCTACAAAATCGAGGACAGCATCCGAGGCCGTTATCCCGGACACCGCCAGGCTGTGCGCCAGAACCTGTCCCGTCCGCTAGTCGATGAGTTCTTCACCTGGTTGTCCGCGCAGGCCGCGCGCGTCTCGCGCAAATCCGACCTCGGCGTGGCCATGGCCTATATGCTGAGACGACAAGACGGGCTTCCGGCTGTTCCTCCATGACGGCTGCGTCGACATCGATTCAAACCTGGTCGAAAACGCCATAGCAGCCCGGCCATGAACCGTCGCAACGCGCTATTTGCAGGCCATGACGAGGGTGGCCGAAATCGAGCCCCCTTTGCCAGCCTGATCGGCAGCTGCAAAATGAATGGCGTCGAACCCTACGCCTACCTGCGAGATCTCCACATCAGCCTGGCCAATGGTCATCTCGCGAATGATATCGACGCCCTCATGCCATGGGCCTACGCGCAACGGACCAGCGCCTCATAGTGAGCTCGTCAGGGACTCTTCGATGAGCTCACGGGACATCCGCAAGCGATAGTCCTGACCGTTGCAACGCAAAATCAATGGGTGGAGACGCCGCATACGCTGCGACGATGTGTACGTGTCTACATCAAGACCACGTTGAAAGCGCTGGTACATTGCGAGTCCGACGTATTCCGGCTAAGAGTCTCGGATACAACGTAAGCGGGACAAGGCGGGGTTGGGGGATTAAATTGCCAACTATTAAAGGGAATAACAGCAACAATAAGTTGATCGGCGATAGTGATGTCTTCGGTGTCACGAACTACATTTATGGCTACGGCGGCAACGACGTCCTAACCGGCGGCTTTCACGCGGACAACTACATTTGGGGTGGCAGTGGCAACGACATCATTGATGGCGGTACGAGGATAAACCGGCTACACGGCGAAGAAGGCGACGACACCATCACGGTCAGTTGGAGCGATACCGATAGCCAGATTTATGGTGGCGCCGGAAACGACAATCTGACCGGCGGCGATGGCGGTGTTTTTTTTGATGGGGGCACTGGCGTCGATGTTATGGACGGCGGCGCGGGCGCCGACGTCTATATGGTTGATAATACACTGGATCAGATCATCGAAGACTGGTTTCCGCCCTATGACAATATCGTCAATCCCACCGATATTGTACGCACAAGCACCTCATACGCCCTCTCCAGCGCCGCGCGCATCGAGCTTTTTGAGACGGCAAACGCCGCAGGAGCGATAGCGCTTAACCTGACCGGCAATGGCTTTTCCCAGAAGATAAAGGGGAACGCAGGCGCTAACATTCTCGACGGCAGGGCCGGCAATGACGTCCTCATCGGCGGCGCCGGCAATGATGCGCTTATTGGCGGAGACGGCAGCGACACGCTCCTGGGAGAAGCGGGGGGCGATCGTATCGACGGAGGCGTTGGGATCGACACCGCGTCATACTCCAGCGCCTCGGTAGGGATAACAGCGAGCCTCCTGACGCCATCGAGGAACACCAACGACGCTAAGGGCGATACCTACCTTTCCGTCGAAAACCTTATCGGATCGCGTTACAACGATCTTCTCTACGGAAACAGCGAAAAGAACCTCCTCCGAGCCGAGTCCGGTAACGATTACATCGACGGTGGTCTCGGGGCGGATACGATGAATGGCGGCGGCGGAAACGACACTTACATTGTCAATGAAATCGGTGACATCATTGATGAAGTCTCACAAAGCGGCAGCGGCACTGACACGGTCAAGTCGTCGATTTCCTTTAGCCTCGTCGCCAGCGCCAAGCTTACGGGAGCGGTCGAGAACCTGACGCTGCTTGGGGCGGGAAATACGAACGCCACCGGCAACAGTCTCGCAAACATTTTGGTCGGCAATAGCGGAAACAACATTCTGAATGGTTCCGCGGGGAAAGATAAGCTAGCCGGCGGGCTCGGCAACGACACCTTCTTCTTCAACTCAGCGCTCAGCGCGACCACGAACGTTGACACGGTCACGGACTTCGATGTGGCCGCCGACACGATCCGGCTTGAGAATGCGATCTTCACCGCGATCACGGGGACTGGGAAATTGACCGCGGACCAGTTCGTCAAAAACACAGCAGGTCTGGCAGCCGACACGAGCGATCGGATCATATACGAGACGGATACCGGCAAGCTCTTCTACGACAGCGACGGCAGCGCCGCTGGCGGCTCGGTTCATTTCGCAACTATCGGTGTAAACCTTGCCGTGACATTGTCGGACTTCTTTATTGTGTGAGAGCCACGTTTGGCTATCGCCACGTTATAAGACGGCGTCTTTCCGATCCAGAGCAACTCCACTGCCACCCACTTCGTAAGGGACGAGAGGCGAGATCGCTTCACATAAAAAAATCGCTAGATTGATTGGCCTGTAGTGGGCTGACAGCATCAACCGTTACGGAAACGTGCTTGTCAGGAATGAGGAGCTCTTCAGCCCCGTAGAACTGAAACTGGCTTTTTGGGAGCTCCGATATCGCGAAGCGATCCCACTTGGTTCCGACCCACCTCCAGAGGCTCGCATCGATTATCTCGAAATCAATCCTCCCTGGGTTCCCAAAAAGCTTGATAGGGAGGATCGCGACGTCGGTATCCTGATCTAGAAAAATACTGTATACATCCTTGCCGTTAATCTGTTTGTTGTATTGCGCAATTTCGCCCGCCACGGGAGCGTCTGTGACATTGCGACCAACGACAGTTGTGCCCCAATCCCAGGGATCCAAATCAGGATCATCGAATGTGAAGAATATCTGCACCCCCTTATGGTCAAGCCCTGTCGTTGCTCCATCATCCTCAAGCATGAATTTGACGTCGACAGCGCGTGCAGCAGTTGTAGTGACCACATCGACAGGCTTGATATAAGGCTGCCTTACCGGCTCCACATCTTTTACATGGACGGAGAAAGGAACGAATGGAGTGAAAGTCTCTCCGACTGCCCAGTCCATGGTGACGCCGGCCTTAACATATGTCTGTTTCACGAGGTCAAACAGCGGGCCAAGGAAATCCGCTCGTTCCAGCGTCACAAAACACCCCTCTGACTTTCCCCCGTCCTGACCGATATGTATTTGAATGTTGTCTCTTCCCGGAACATTAAGTAGTTCTATCCGCTCCCCCTTCGAGCCATTGTTCCGAAAGCAGGCTGCGTAATTTTTCGCTTCTATTGGCGTCGCCTCATCGTAGAAGCCGTCGACGCTCATTTTCTTTTGGCCGTTAATGAAAAAGTTAAGCGAACATTCGCCATCATCTCGGCGCAAGACTTCGACAAAGCACTTTGCCGCTGGAACGATGTCCCCGTTAGAAAGTTGAATTCTCTCGAGATGATCAACAGAGTAAAACTGCGACGCATACTTTATTGTAAGCGCGCTATCATTGTCTCTGTTTTCTAAAAGCGAGAATGGAACTGTTACATCTGTCTTGAATACCAGGGTATCATTCCCTGGCCCCAAATCAAAATTCATCCCAATTTTCGACGCAACGAATGTATCGTTCCCGTATCCCCCAAAGAAAAGTTTTGTCTCATCAAAATTCTTCACATCTACGTCAGAGAAATGCACAGTATCATTTCCAGATTTAGCATTGTAGATGGTATTTCCACCGTATACTTCAGGAAGCGTGGCCCGCCCCCTGAAGTCAAAGACATCCGCCCCGTCCGTAAAGCCTCTCAGCTTTACGTCGACGCCATAGTCGTTATCTGGGTCAGAATTATCGGCAAGGCTCGAATCATTGTTCCTGGCCACCAAAGTTCCCGTTCCTAGGCGCGCAGTCACGGGCGTATTCGCAGAAAAATAGCCAGAGCCTGTATTAAAATCTGTATTCTGAGACACGTCGCTTGAATTATTTGACGCTCGGAAATCCCCTCTCAATTCCACCACAACGATGTCGGCCTTTAAGAAGCCGTAGTTCAATAAGTCAAAATTTATGAGAGATTTTCGCGGATCGATCTTGAGGAACATGCACCCCTCCAGTGCTCAATCTTTAATAATTAGGTAATCCTAATATAATGGCGCCGAATACGTAAATGCAAGCGAAATTTCGCGACCCCGATCAGTTGTTACGGTAATCCTCCCGTTTTTAACGGGGCGCTATTGTAGAATTCACGCGGCCATTTTCAGTTTCTGTGCGGGTGTGATGCCGCCGATACCCTATTGGGCCGTTCGTTGTTATAGGTCCATAACCATTGCGTGGCGAATTCCTGTGCCTCCTCGATGCTTTCGATGATGTATTGATCTAGCCATTCATGGCGAACGGTGCGGTTGTAGCGCTCGACGTAGGCATTCTGCCGCGGCTTTCCGGGCTGGATATAGCTCAGGGCAATGCCCTGCTTCTCGGCCCATTCCATCAGTTTGCCGCTGACATATTCCGGGCCGTTGTCGACTCGAATGGCAAAGGGTTTGCCGCGCCATTCGATGATCTGGCTTAGGCTTCGGATGACGCGTTCGGCCGGCAGCGAAAAGTCGACTTCGATGCCAAGCCCTTCGCGGTTGAAGTCGTCCAAGACGTTCAACAGCCGGAATTGCCTGCCATCCTCCAAACGGTCTGCCATAAAGTCCATGGACCAAACCATGTTCGGCGTTTCAGGCACGGCCAGTGCATCCGGCTTGTCCCGCTTCAACCGCTTTCGTGGCTTGATCCTGAGGTTCAGTTCCAGCTCGCGGTAGATGCGGTAGACGCGCTTGTGGTTCCAGCGGTGTCCCTGAACGTTGCGCAGGTAAAGGAAACACAAGCCGAAGCCCCAGGTCTTCTTCGCCCGCGTCAGCCCGATCAACAGGTCGGCGATCTGCTCGTTCTCGTCGTTCAGCTTGGCGCTGTGACGATAGCAGGTCTCGCTGACACCAAAGGTGCGGCAGGCGAGTGCAATGCTCACCCCGCGCAACGCCACCGCTTTCCCGACCATCTCCCGGCGTTGAGATGGCCGCGTCACTTTTTTCCAAGAGCCTCTTTGAGCAGTTCCGCCTGCATGCTCATTTCCGCATACATCTTCTTGAGCCGTCGGTTCTCCTCTTCCAAAGCCTTCATTTGGCTAATCATCGAGGCATCCATACCGCCATATTTGGCCCGCCACTTGTAAAAGGACGCCGTGCTCATGCCGTGTTCCCGGCACAGCTCCGGTACCGGTACACCGCCTTCCGCCTGGCGCAGGATTGCAAGGATTTGGGGTTCGCTAAATCTGCTCGTCTTCATCAAAATCTCCTCGATCATAAAGCCCGAGAAAATTCTACTTTGAACCCCGTTAATGCCCGGGAGGATTACCTTTGGGCCGCATCCCGGGAAGTGTGTTCGCGACGAAAACCCCGCCGAAGCGGGGCTTTCGTTAGAACGAGTGCCAGCTTTAAACGATGAAATCGCTTGCCTGGAGGTTGACCGCAAGGTCGAGGTGGATTGCCATGTCAG
>NZ_JACVBE010000017.1:0-159632 GCF_014852185.1 Ensifer sp. ENS07
GCCGCCGTCAAAACCTCGAATGTTCGTGGCTGATTCACACTGTCGCTCATAGGATTCTCCGCATGATTCATGCACAAAATCCCCGATCAGCGCGCCAAATGATACGTGGGGGTCCCTACGCGCTTACGATGAAGCGAACAGCCGAGCAGGCGAGCCTTCGCTTCATAGGCGTCCTCCACGCCTCTCAACCCCTTGAACGCCGGCAAGGCTGCCGGATGGATGTTGAACGTATCGACGCTATCAAACAGTTCGCTCGAAACCAGACGGTCAAAGAACAGCAGTATATTGTTGACGCGCAGGTCTTGAAGGGCTGCGGCCACCTTGCTGGAAAACAGCTTCCTGTCTCGCTCTTCGATGCGGATGTGCTTCGCGTTGACGCGGCCGGCAACCACCTCCGCCCCACACCCTCTATCAGTGATCACCGTGAAATCGACGCCGTCGTGTCGAACAATGCGAGCCACCTGTTCAAACGCTGCCCCACCAGAAGATACAAGGACGGCGAGTTTCATGTCTTGCGCTCCGTAGATATTTTACCGCCCCGAGGAATGCCCCGACATGGCGCAGCTACCGCGTCGCACGTCTGGTGAGACGCTGAAAGCACTGTAGGTTTTCGAACTGCCACACTTTCCATCCGTGTGGATGCCATGAAAGGACGCATGACGCAGAGGCAGGCAGACGGAAGTATCAGATCACCCCCTGCTTTGAGAAGACTATGGCACTTGCGCTTCAACCGATTGATGCGGCGGCCGCCGTGCTCTGTCGTTCCGCGAAACACAGGGCAACATATTCGTCGACCGATGGGCCAACGAGAAAAGTACCGGGCTGCGCATAGCCACGCCCGCCCGTTGGTGGCTATGCGCCCTGGTCTTCTGTGCTGAACGACGCGCTGATGGCCAACACATGTAGTCCATTCCGCGTTGGCGGAAGCGACCGCCCACGGTCGTTGGAAGCCGCCGCCCGCTCAAGTCGCGTCGCGTTCCGTCCTGAGATTGGAGACGACGCGGCGGTTCTGGACCTTGCAGGAGCGCTCGGTGCAGTCGCGCACCTCGCGGTCGTCGCCGTAGCCTTTGGCCCACAAGCGATTGGGGTCCACACCCTTGGACACCAGATAGGCCATTACCGCATCGGCGCGTTTCTGAGACAGCGTTTCCATCTTGGAAACAGAGCCGCTGTCGTCGGAGAAGCCCTGTAGCTTGACCAGCCAGCGCGGGTTGCTGTTAAGCCAGATCGCCTGCTTGTCGAGTGTCGCCTTGGCGACGCTGTCGAGTGCGGAGGAATCCTGGGTGAAGTAGGTCCGGCGGCCGACATTGAGGATAAAGTCCTCTTCGGTACCGACCGATACGGTTTCGAAGCCGGGTGCCGGGTCGTCGGTTTTTCCGGTCATCGGCACGGCTGCGGGCTCTTCGACTGCGGCCATCTCGGTGGTGTTGCAGGAAGCAAACGTCAAGAGAATGGCGGCCGCGGAAAGCAGCCTCGTCAATCCGGTCATAGCGGGCATCGGGTGATATTCCTCATTCGACCGGAGTTGCGACCGGGGTTGCTTGGCTGACCTCGGGGGCCTTTTCGGCGATATGCGGCAGCACCTGCACCGCCGTGCCGATGGGGCAACGCTGGTAAAGGTCGATCGCATCCTCGTTGAACATGCGGATGCAGCCGCTGGAGGCATCCTTGCCGATGCTGCCCGGCTCCAGCGTGCCATGGAAGCGGTAACCGGTATCGACGCCGTCGCGCAGCAGGTACATGGCGCGGGGGCCGAGCGGATTTTTCGGCGAACCGCCCTCGACGAACTCAGGCAGTTCGGGGTGGCGCTCACGCATCTCCGGTGGCGGCGTCCAACGCGGCCACAGCGATTTCCTGTCGATCGTCGCCCGGCCGTACCATTTGAAACCCTCTTTCCCGACGCCGACGCCGTAGCGGATGGCCGTCTTGTTCTCCATGATCAAGTAGAGAAAGTGGTGCCTGGTATCGACGACGACGGTGCCGATCGGCTCGCTGCTGAAATACTTGACGACCTGGCGCTGCCATTTCCTGTCAATGTTGGCGAAATTGGTGCTCCGGTATGTCACGCCGTTGTCCACGGCCGGGCCGGAAAAATAGGCTGTCGCCTTTGCCAGTGCCGGGCTCTGAAGCGCATTGGCGCCAAGCAGCGCCAAACCACCAAGCATAGTCTCCCTGCGGGTCCACACCATCGGCAATATCCCCCGAAAGCCAATTAGCGAGGCTGCAGTAAATCAGATTTTTGAACTGCTACAACAGAAAATTCTCAAGCATCGATTCTTTCGCGACGACCGGACAATAGATTGGATCTTCTCGGCGTTCGTCGCAAACGAAAAGGCGGCAGACATCGCCAGCCCACCGCGGACGTGCCTTCGCCCGCCTCGCCGTTGCAACTGCGCGGCGCCGGCCGCGGCGCAAGCGTCAGCTGCGTTTACCGGCAATATGCGGCGAACTACTTGATATCGCGTGCCTGACCTGACGCCCTGAGCTCCGCGAGCGTCTTTCCAAGGCAACTCCCGCCGGCATCAGAGCCAACCGCCTTGGCCGCGCCGTCCAGAGTGATCGTACCGGCGAAGTTGTCAGAAGCCTGATAGGTTGCGGTTCCATCCGCCGTCACCTTGGACAAATAGAAGGCGTGCTGGGTGCCCTTGTATTCGCAGGCAACGGCAAACGGAAATTGATCGAACAGGACGCCTTCGGCACGTGCCGAGGTACCGAAGGACTGAACGCTGGTCGCAACCAGCAGCACTGCCAGAGACTTGGACATATTCGCAGAGCGTATGCGCACCATCGATCCCCCAACCCAGTTAGATAAAGGTATCCGTCGAGCGCGATGGTGCCGCCTAGCATGCGCTTTGACAAGCCCGACTGGCAGATTCAAGCACAGCAAATATCGACCAGCGGTTGGCCGCTCCTTCCCGCTTCAAGCGGATGGCGCCAAGGAACAGGCGGCAGGCGTCACGCCAGCGCAAACAAGATCGTTCTGAACGGCCAGTCACGCCGGATGGCTGAAGCGGGCGATCTGCGCGCCCCGCATCAGGTTGCGGAAATTCGCGCCGCTCATGTGCACCAGCGTCCGGTGATCGCCGCCTTCGAAATAGACGTCGCTGACATCGCCGAGGCTTTCGTCTAGCAGCACCGGCACGTCATAGGCCGAACCAACCGGCGGCACGGCGCCGATGTCGCAATCGGCAAAGAGATTGCAGACCTCCTCTTCCGAAGCGAGGCCGAGGCGGCGGTCCATTACGTCCTGCAGGGTCGAGAGTTCGACCCGGTGCGTGCTCGGCACGACGGCGAGCACGTAGCCCATTTCGTGGTGAACGACCACGGATTTGGCAAGCCGGCTGCCCGGCACATGCGCCGCCCGTGCCGTCTGGCTGGTGGTCGCGGTGCGGTGATGGTCGACGGTGTCATAGGCGACACCCGAACCGTCGATATAGTCCTGAAGTTTTCTGGCGATCGTCATCGTCGACACCCCTTCTCTCTCGTGGTGGCGCGGAGAGGTTATTGTCCTCCCATCCCTCACGAAGTCAACGACGGGCGGCGACGATCCTGTTCGGCAGCAAAGGGAGCGCCTGGTCGCGCGGCGACATTTGCGAGACCGGCAACGGCCAGGCGATCGCGAGCCCCGGATCGAGCGGGTTAAGCCCGCCTTCGGCCTCGGGCGCATAGGGCTTGTCGTGCAGATAAATCAGCTCGCAATCCTCGGTCAGCGTCTGGAACCCGTGGGCAAAACCGCCAGGGATCATCATCGAGCGACCATTGTCCGCACTCAGCACCTCCCCGTGCCATTGCAGATAGGTCGCAGAATCCGGCCGCAGGTCGACCGCCACATCGAAGACAGCGCCGGAAAGGCAGGAGACGAATTTCGCCTCGTCGTGCGGCGCCTGCTGGAAGTGCAGGCCGCGGATCGTGCCTGCTGCCTGCGTCAGGGTATGGTTGATCTGCGCGATCTTTCCATCGCCGCCGAAATCGGCCAGCGCCTCGCGACAGAAGAAGCGCGAGAAGAAACCGCGATCATCGCCCCTGCGTTGCCGCTCGACGACGATGAGACCCGCTATGGGTGTAGAAATTCGATCGAATCGCGACATGGTTCCTTCCGCCAGAGACCAAGGACTACCCGTCTTTTCGCCCTTAAGAAACCGGCCTTGACCGTATTTGCAATTGCCGACATGAAAGCGTTCACAGGAAAGCGTTGCGAATCGGCGAAAGCGCCAGGGATCGCGATTCGCGGTCGAGAGCGTATCCATAGGTTGTATCCGAAGAAGGGCATCAGACAGCAATGGCAGTGGAAGACGATCGTCTCGCATTCGAAGCCCACAAGACCGAAATGGCCCTTGCGCTCGGCAAGGATCAGGGCGCTTTCCAGCAGGCACACGACACTGTGGTAGCGCTCGACAAGTACGACTACTCCTATCTCTGGTCCTTCATGGGCGTGCCGATCATACAGATGCCGGCTGACGTCATGGCGACCCAGGAAGTCATCTGGAACACGAAGCCGGACATCATCATCGAGACGGGCGTTGCCCGCGGCGGCTCGATGATCTTCATGGCCGCAATGCTGCAACTGATCGGCAAAGGCAAAGTCATCGGCGTCGATATCGATATCCGCGCCCACAATCGTGACTCGATCGAAAACCACCCGATGTCCTCGCGCATCACGCTGATCGAGGGGCCGTCGACGACGGCCGAAACGCTGGCGAGGGTCGCGGCCGAAATCCCAGAGGGTGCTTCGGTCATGGTGGTACTCGACAGCGACCACAGCCGTGATCACGTGCTGGACGAATTGCGGAACTACGGACCTCTGGTGACCGAAGGGCAATATCTCGTGGTCGCCGACACGCTGCTTGGCTATGGCGACGCGTCTCAGACACCTACGAAGCGCTCGAAAATCTGGCATCCGGGCGATGAGCCCTACGCCGCGCTCAACGCCTACCTCAAGGAAACGGATCGCTTCGAAACGGACCCGGTTCTCAACGGCAAGCTTGTGCTTTCGAGCTCCCCCGGAGGCTATCTGAAGTGCGTGCGCAACTAGGAACCGGAGATATCCCAAGCGCGCTGTTCGAGGGTCCTTGCCACGACACGGATGGAGACCTCGACACCATCTTCGCGCCGGACGAGCCCCACGTATGACCGCCGTCGTCATCTCCCAGCCGATGCTTTTTCCCTGGCCGGGCTTTTTCGAACAACTGGCGCTTGCCGACGGCTACATCTACCTCGACGATGCCCAATTCTCGAAAGGCAGCTTCACCAATCGCATCCAACTCCTGAAAGGCAACGATCGTTGCTGGATGACGATACCGCTTGCGGGAAAAGGAAGCTTCCAGAAGATCCAGGATCTTTCGGCGACCGCCGACAACTGGCGCGCCAGCCATCGCTCGTTGCTGCGCCAGTCGCTTGATGGCGCGCCCTACATCGATGACGCGCTGGCAATCTTAGACGAGGTCTACGCCAACGACGGCCTATGTGATCTTCTGATTGCGAGCACCGAGGTCCCGGCCCGCTATCTCGGCATCGGCTTCGAACGCATCATCCGGCGCTCCTGCGACATGGCTTCGAATGGAACGTCCTGGCAGCGCGTGCTCGACCTGGTGCTTGAGGCGAACGGAACGCGCTATCTGACCGGACACGGCGCTGCCAACTATCTCGATCATCAGGCCTTCGAGGCTGCCGGTGTTTACGTCGAATACATGAATTACAGCTGCACGCCGTGGCCCCAGCCCCGCGAAACCTTCACGCCTTATGTTTCCGTCCTGGACCTCATTGCGCGCACTGGGCCCGATGCGCGCAAGCATTTGTTACCAAAAACCATTTCGTGGCGGGAATTCCTGAAGGAGGAAGCAAGCGTATCATGAAGAACGGCACCATCATTTCCGAAAGCGCGCGCCAGGAATTCGAGACCAAGGGTTATCACGTCGTACCCGGCTTCTACGACATTCAGTCAGAGATTGCCCCGATCCACGAAGGCATCCGCCAGACCCTCGAACTGATCTGCAACAAGTACGGCGTCGACGCCCCGACCGACACGGCGCACGAGGCGATGACGATCGCCTATCGCAAGCTGATTGCGGTCAATCGCTCCTGGGGCGGTGAAGTCTATGATGCGATAAAGCAGATTCCTGCCTTCATGCGGCTCGTCAGCTCGGCTGCCAACGACGAGGTCTTTAAGGCACTTCGGCCCGGCAGCATCCCGGGCATCGCAGCTGGCGGCTACGGCATGCGCATCGACAATCCCGGCGAAGAAAAGTTCCGCGCGCAATGGCATCAAGAATTCCCCTCGCAACTGCGCAGTGTCGACGGCATCGTTTTCTGGACGCCGCTTTTGCCGGTCACCGAAGACATGGGTCCGGTCCAGATTGCCGAGGGGTCGCAGGCCGAAGGTCTCGTTCCGGTCTATGAAGACGACGCCGGCGCTGGCAAGACCGGCGCCTATGCGTTGCATCTTCACAAGGGTGAAGAGCGACTTGCCCGCTACAAACACGTTGCTCCCTTGAGCAGGCCCGGCGATCTGATCCTGATGGACTTCCTGACCTTGCATCAGTCGGGTCACAACGTTTCGCAGACGCCGCGGTGGAGCATCCAGTTCCGCTATTTCAACTACGCCGAGCCGCTCGGCATCCGCATCGGCTGGAAGGGCTCGTTCGCCGCAGGCGTAAAGTTCGCCGAGGTTCTGCCGGAGCTGGTTGCACCGCAGGGAGAATTGGCATGACGAACTGCCGTGTGTGCGGCGGCCACATTGGCGCACCGACCTACGACGTGCCCGCGCCGGCGCTGACCTCGATCATGACGCTGCTCGACGTACCGACACGCGTCTTCGTCTGCGGCGCTTGTGGACATGCCCAAAGCGACGATATTCCCGATATCCAAGCCTTCTACGACACCGGCTACCGGATCTCGCTGACCAGCGAAAATCATGATCAGATCTTCGCGGTCGCAACCGATGGCACGATCACCTATCGCACCGATCACCAGGCCGCACTGGCG
Source organism: Ensifer sp. ENS07 (assembly GCF_014852185.1). Lineage (NCBI taxonomy): Bacteria > Pseudomonadati > Pseudomonadota > Alphaproteobacteria > Hyphomicrobiales > Rhizobiaceae > Ensifer > Ensifer sp. ENS07. The sequence continues at coordinate 6,982 of NZ_JACVBE010000017.1, forward strand.
CTGCGGTTGCTCGATCTGCCCGAGGGCGCCTCAATCCTCGACTATGGTGCAGCAAAGGCAGTGACACTGCGCAAGATGGTTGCGAACCGCAGCGACTTGCGTCCGCACGTCTTCGACGTCAGTGCCGATTATGCGGCCGCCTGGCAGGGCTGGGTGCCGGAAGCGGCCCAGGCCACCTACGCCGCGCCCGAAGGCTGGCAGAACAAGTTCGACGCCGTCATGAGCCACTTCGTCATCGAGCACGTGGCCGATCCCGTCGGCTTCATGCGCGACGTGCGCAACCTCCTGCGGCCGGGCGGCAGCTTCCTGTTTTCCATGCCCGATGTCGCCGGCAACCCGGGCGACATGGCCGTCGCCGATCACGTCAACCATTTCAGCGAAGCCTCGCTTGCCCATGCCCTGGCAAGCGTCGGGTTCGAACTGCAGGTGATCGACTCGACCTCGTTCCCTGGCGCCTTCTTCGTCGTTGCAAAGCGCGCGGAAGCGACCGTCGAGGCCGCCCACACGTCGAAATCCGCCGCCGATGCGGCCAAGGAAGCCCGCGACATCTGCGCCTTCTGGGATCGGGCGTCGGAAACGCTCGCGAGCGGGGCAGATCGCTACGCCAAGCGCAAGGTCGCGATCTACGGCGCCGGTTTCTACGGAAGCTGGATCTACTGCCGGATCGGCCAGGCCGTCGATGTCGTGGCATTCCTCGACCGCAACGAGAACATGAAGGGCGCCACCCATTTCGGCATCCCGGTGCTTTCGCCTGAGGACCTGCCAGCGGAAGCCGAAGCACTGTTCATCGGTCTCAACCCGCTGAAGGCCCGCGCTGCGATTGCCGCGCAACCCTGGCTGCAGCGGCCTGGGCTCGACCACGTCTGGCTCTGACAAGAGCACACAGCAAGAAGCCGGAGCGGGACGAAATCTCGACAAAATCCCGCCCGGCATCCACGCCCCTTTCGAACTCCCGGTTCTCACCAAGCGCTCCCCATGAAACCCCGCATCCTCTACACCAAACCTTCGATCACCGACCGTGAAGTGACCTATGCGACCGATGCGGCGGCCAATGGCTGGGGCGAGCGCTGCTACGACTACATCAACCGCTTCGAGGCGGCCTTCGCCGCGCATCTCGGCACGACGCACGCGATCTCGACATCGAGCTGCACCGGCGCGCTGCACATGGGGCTTGCGGCACTCGGCGTCGGAGCCGGCGACGAAGTGATCCTTGCGGACACCAACTGGACGGCGTCTGCCGCGCCGATCGTTCACCTCGGCGCAAAACCGGTCTTCGTCGACGTGCTTGCCGACAGCTGGTGCATCGACCCGGAAAAGGCGGAGGCAGCGATCACGCCAAGAACCAGGGCGATCCTTGCGGTTCACATCTACGGCAATCTCTGCGACATGGACCGGTTGCTTGAGATCGGCGCCCGGCACGGCATTCCTGTTGTCGAGGATGCGGCCGAAGCGCTCGGATCCGAGTGGCGCGGCCGCAAGGCCGGATCGCTTGGTGCCTTCGGCGCCTTCTCCTTCCACGGCACCAAGACTGTGACGACGGGCGAAGGCGGCATGTTCATCACCAGCGACGAGACGCTCTACGAAAAGGTGCTGACGCTCTCCAATCACGGCCGCGCCCGCGGGCAAAAAAAGCAGTTCTGGCCGGACGAGATCGGCTTCAAATACAAGATGTCGAACCTGCAGGCCGCCGTCGGCCTCGCGCAGATCGAGCGCGTCGGCGAGCTGGTCGATCGCAAGCGAGAAATCTTCTACGCCTATCGCGAGCAGCTTGCAGGCGTGAACGCCATTGCCATGAACCCAGAGCCGGAGGGAACGAAGAACGGCTTCTGGATGCCGACCGTCGTCTTTGCGCCGGAAACCGGCGTCACCCGGGAGGCTTTGCAGAACGCCTTTGCGGCCGAGAACATCGACGCCCGTGTCTTTTTCTGGCCGCTGAGTTCGTTGCCGCCCTTTGACGAGGTGCCAGCGAACACCGTGGCCTATGACCTGCCCGGCCGCGCGATCAACCTGCCGAGCTATCACGACATGACATGCGACGAGATCGGCCGCGTGGTCGAGGTCCTGCGGGGCTGCCTCGCCGCCTGAGAGCAGGCGCGCGCAGACCACCTCCGCGCAAGGTCGCCAGGATATTAGGACTTTGCAATGCGCCATGCCGAGTGGCCGGCGCAAATACGGGGCGGTCGCATGAAAATCGTCATTCTCGCCGGTGGCTACGGCACGCGGATCTCGGAGGAGAGCCATCTCCGGCCAAAACCGATGATCGAAATCGGCGGGCGGCCGATTCTCTGGCACATCATGAAGATCTACAGCCACTACGGCTTCTCGGATTTCGTGATCTGCCTCGGCTATCGCGGCTACATGATCAAGGAATACTTCGCCAACTACGTGCTGCATTCCTCCGACGTCACCTATTGCATGGCGACGGGTGAAACCCTGTTCCATTCGAACAAGGCCGAGCCCTGGCGCGTGACGCTCGTCGATACCGGAACGGACTCCATGACCGGCGGGCGCCTGAAACGCGTGGCCGACCATCTCGGCGATACGTTCTGCCTCACCTATGGCGACGGCGTCGCCGACATCGATATCAAGGCGCTGACCGACTTCCACCGCCATCACGGCCGCCAGGCGACGGTCACCAGTGTGGTCCCGCCCGGCCGCTATGGCGCGCTTGCTGTCAGCGACGGGCGGGTCAGAAGCTTCATCGAAAAGCCGGCAGGCGACAACGGTCACATCAATGGCGGCTTTTTCGTCCTCAACCGTTCGGTGCTCGATCGCATTGAGGGCGATCAGACGCCGTTCGAAGCGGAGCCTCTGGAAGGTCTCGCCGCAGACGGCCAGTTGATGGCCTTCGAACACGCCGGTTTCTGGCGCCCGATGGATACGTTGCGCGACAAGAACCAGCTCGAAGACCTCTGGCAGAGCGGAGCGGCCCCCTGGAAAGTCTGGGCATGAGCAGGCTTGCGAACCCGTTCTTCTGGGCCGGAAAACGGGTGATGCTGACTGGTCACTCCGGCTTCAAGGGAAGCTGGGCCCGCCTGTGGCTGACACAAATGGGCGCTGAGGTGACCGGATACGGCCTGTCACCGGCGGCCACCCCCTCGCTGCACGCACTGCTCGGATCGGAATCGGCCACCAACGAACATTTCGCCGACATCCGCGACGGCGACACGCTCGCATCCGCCGTCCGCACTTGCGACCCGCAGATCGTCCTTCACATGGCGGCCCAGCCTCTGGTTCGCGAAAGCTACCGGACGCCGGTCGAAACCTTCGACGTCAACGTCATGGGCACGGCGCGCCTGCTGGAGGCAACACGCGCAGCCCCTGCCCTCAAGACCGTCCTTGTCGTCACCACCGACAAGGTCTACCGCAACGACGAAAGCGGCCGGCATTTTCCGGAAGACGCCGTGCTTGGCGGCCATGATCCTTATTCCGGTTCGAAGGCCGCCTGCGAGCTGGTCGTTTCGACCTGGCGGGATTCCTATCTGCGTGAGCGCGGCATAAGGGTGGCAACCGCCCGTGGCGGCAACGTGCTCGGCGGCGGCGATTTTTCCGCGGACCGGCTGGTTCCGGATATCGTTCGCGCTGCCCTTACGGGCGAGACGCTGGACATCCGCAGCCCGATGGCGACACGTCCCTGGCAGCACGTGCTCGACTGCCTCAACGGATACTTCGTCTATGCCGAGGCGCTTCATGGCGGCCAGACCGATGTGGCGGCGCTGAATTTCGGCCCGGCTCCGGACGAGCGACAGATCCCGGTTCGGGACGTTGCCGCCGCCATCCAGACCGCAATGGGCTTGCCCACGCGATGGCGTGACGCGTCATCCGAGGACCAGCCGCACGAAATGAAGACGCTCGGCCTCGATCCGGCACTTGCCGGACGGACGTTGTCATGGGCAACCCGTCTATCGCAGGACGAGGCGATCGCCTGGACCGCCCACTGGTATGACGGCTGGCGCCGCGGCGCTGACGCCCGTGATCTGACACTCGGCCAAATCGACGCATTCATGAGAGGCTAACGACTTCGATGTCCCACAACTGCCGTTTCTGCTCGACACCGCTCAAGACCGTCGTTGCCGACCTGGGCTCCACGCCCTGGTCCAATTCCTTTCTCGAACCGACGAAGGAAGCCATCGCCCGCGAGCGATCGTTTCCGCTGAAGGCGATGGTCTGCTCCGAGTGCCTGCTGGTGCAGACGACGGAAAACGTGCCGGCCGATGAAATCTTCACCGACGGCTACGCCTACCTCTCTTCCTTCTCCACAAGCTGGCTCGAACACGCACGCCGCTACGCCGAGAGCATGACCGAACGCTTCGCGCTCGATGACAATTCACAGGTCGTCGAGATCGCCTCGAACGACGGCTATCTGCTGCAGTATTTCGTCGCCAAGGGCATCCCGGCGCTCGGCATCGAACCGGCCGCCAATGCCGCGCGACTGGCCGAGGAGCGGCAGGTCCCGACCGAGGTCGCCTTCTTCGGACGGGAGACGGCAACCGAACTCGTCAAGCGTGGCATTCGCGCCGACCTCACGGCGGCCAACAACGTGCTCGCCCATGTGCCCGATATCGCCGACTTCGTCGGCGGCTTCGCCATCCTGCTGAAGCCCGATGGCGTTGCGACGTTCGAGTTCCCCCATCTGCTGCGTCTGATGGAAGGCGTGCAATTCGACACGATCTACCACGAGCACTATTCCTATCTGTCGCTGGCGGCCGTCGAACGCATCTTCGAAAGCTCAGGCCTCAAGGTCTTCGACGTCGAGGAACTGCCGACCCATGGCGGTTCGCTGCGCGTCTATGCGCAGCTGAGGTCCGGCGTGCGCGAGACCACGCTGGAACTCGAGCGGTTGCGAGCGACTGAGGCGCTTGCCGGGCTGATGCGGATGGAGACCTACACGGCATTCGACGACCGCATCGCCGCCGTCTGCAAGGATTTTCAGAATTTCCTGGCGAACGCCAAGGCGGAGGGAAAAATCGTAGCCGCCTATGGCGCCGCTGCGAAAGGCAACACGTTCCTCAATGTCTGCGGACTGTCGCCCAGCGAAATCGCCTTTGCCGTGGACCGCAATGACCTGAAGCAGGGCAAGCTTCTGCCCGGTACCCATATTCCGGTGCACGCGCCGACGGTCATCGAGGATGCAAAGCCCGATTATCTCGTCATCCTGCCCTGGAACCTGAAGACGGAAATCGTCGCCGACAACGAGGCGATCCGTGACTGGGGCGGCCGCTTCGTCGTCGCCATTCCGAAGCTGAGCGTCTTCTAATCCTAGACGCCAGGAAGTGTGGACAGTCCTCAACCAGATCGCGTTGAGCCGCCCAAAATCGACTTTATTGATCGCCTTAGGTCGCTTTGCCGTAAATTCGGTGACTTTGCCGTAAATTCGGCACGATCTAAGTGAACGTCAGGGTTGGCGTGGGTATTGACGGTTGAAAAAAATGCACCCAAGGAGGTGCTATGTCCACGATTGACCTATGCCTTGTCGCCACCCGGCGCCCGGACCTGCTTGCCCAGACGCTGGCGAGCTTCCGGGACAAAATCTTTTCCAGGCTCGACCTGCGCGGCGCCTATCTCAATCTCGATCCGGTTTTCGGATCGGAGGAGGATCATCGCGCCTGTGTCGAGATATTCCGCAACCATTTCCCCGACGGAACCGTGTTCCAGCCCGAGAGCCCGGGCTTTTGTGCGGCCGTCGCGAAACTCTGGTCGGCCACCAGCGCCGACTACGTCTTCCACCTGGAGGACGACTGGATCTCGCTGAGGGACATGGGCGAAGAACTGCTGGCGCCCTTCGCGGACCCGGCGATCAGCCAGGTCTCGTTCCACACGGCGGACCAGAACTGGAATATCCGCCGCAAGGGCCATTTCCATCGGCGCAACGAATACGCGTATCTGTTCGGGATCAAGATCCCGTTGTTTCGCACTTTCCCGAAATTCACGACGTCGCCGTCGATCCTTCGCGGCGACTTCGCGCGGCAATGCGCCGGCCTGATGGACCTCTCGCGTGATCCGGAAAAGCAGTTCTATTCGGGCGTCAACCCGGCGATGGAGGCCTATGTCGCCAGTCGCCGCAACTATATCTTCTCGCCCGAGGCGCAGCCGGTCATCAAGGATATGGGCCGGGAATGGCGCGAGCAACGCCGCATCCAGAAGGTGATCACCGACTCGACCTCGGTCTGGCGGCAAAGCGCCTAAGCGGCCGGACCGGATGGCTCGAAACGAAGCGATACAAGCGGGACGATGGCCCCGCTTGTATCGGTACCGTCACGCAGTCACGGCAGCGTCCTTGCGCTGAAAGCCCTTGCTCGCGACCATAAGGCTGCGCGTGTAATCTTCACCGATACGCCCGGCGACGAGGTCCGCCGAGGACAGGCGTTCGACGACACGTCCACCCTGCATCACCGCCAACCGATCGCACATATGGGTGACGACACCGAGATCGTGGCTGACCATGATGAAGGTCAGCTTATGGTCGCGCCGGACCTGTTCCAGGAGATTCAAGACTTCCGCCTGGACCGAGGCGTCGAGCGCCGAAGTCGGCTCGTCGAGCAGCAGGATCGATGGTTCGAGGATCAGCGCCCGGGCGATCGCAACGCGCTGGCGCTGACCGCCCGACAGCTGGTGCGGATAACGGAAGCGGAAACCCGACCCGAGACCGACCTCGTCAAGCGCCTTCAGGATGCGCCGCTCGCCGTCGGCCACGCCGTGGATCGCCAGCGGCTCCAGCAATTGCCGGTCGATCGTCTGGCGCGGGTGCAGCGAGCCATAGGGATCTTGAAACACCATCTGCACGGCGCGGTAGAAGGCCTTGTCGCGCTTTGCCCCCTGCAGAACACGATCGTGCACGCGAATGGTGCCGCCCGTGACGGGCGCGAGACCGGCGATCGCCCGAAGCAAGGTCGACTTGCCCGATCCGGACTCGCCGACGAGCCCGAAGGATTCGCCCGGCGCAATCTCGACGCTGACGTCGTTCAGCGCCTTGAACTCGTCATAGGTGACGGAAAGGTTCGAAACGGAAACGGCTGAGGTCATTGGGCCCACTCCGGCTTGCGGTCGAGAACCGGCAGAGGATGACGATCGGATCCGATCGCCGGCATGCAGTTCAGCAAACCTTGGGTATAGGGATGCTTGGCATTGGCAAGCTCGGACGCCGCCAGTTCCTCGACGATCCGGCCGGCATACATGACGATCACGCGGTCACAGAAGGACGACACGAGCCGCAGATCGTGCGACACGAAGACCAGACCCATGCCTCGATCGGCGACGAGCTTGTCGAGGATGCCAAGCACTTCGAGCTGTACCGTCACGTCGAGCGCCGAGGTCGGCTCGTCGGCGATCAAGAGTTCCGGCCCGGCAACCAGCATCATCGCGATCATCGCGCGCTGGCCCATGCCGCCCGAAACCTCGTGCGGGTAGAGATCGTAAACGCGCTTCGGATCACGGATCTGCACCGCGGCCAGCATGTCGAGTGCCCTCTCCCGGGCCTCGCCGCGGCTGACATTTTCGTGCTGCCGTAGCGTCTCGACGATCTGCCGGCCGATGCTCATCACCGGGTTCAACGAGTACTTGGGGTCCTGCAGGATCATCGCGATCCGCTTGCCCCTGAGATCCCGGCGGACCTTCGGCGATGCGGAGAGCAGGTCGATGCCGTCAAAGTTCAACTGCTTTGCCGTCACCTGCGCATGACCAGGCGTCAGCCCCATGATCGCCCGGCCGGTCTGCGACTTGCCGGAGCCGCTTTCGCCGACGATGCCGAGGCGCTCGCGGCCGAGCGTGAAGGAGACGCCGCGCACGGCCTCGACGAGGCCGGTGCGGGTCGGGAACGAGACCTTGAGGTCTTCAACGGTCAGAAGCGCACTCATTGGCCGCTCTCCCGCGGATCGAGCGCGTCGCGCAGACCGTCGCCGAGCAGGTTGAAACCGAGGCTGACGATCAGGATCGCGATGCCGGGCATCGTTGCCACCCACCACTGGTCGAGGATGAAACGGCGACCGGAAGCGATCATGGCGCCCCATTCCGGCAGCGGCGGCTGCGCGCCGAGGCCGAGGAAGCCGAGGCCCGCGGCCGTCAGAATGATGCCGGCCATGTCGAGCGTGACACGCACGATCAACGACGACATGCACATCGGCATCACATGGCGGAAGACGATACGGATCGGCGATGCGCCCATGAGCTGCACGGCGGCGATGTAGTCGGAGTTGCGCACCGTCAGCGTCTCGGCGCGGGCGATACGCGCATAGGGCGGCCAGGAGGTGATGGCGATCGCGATGACGGCGTTCTCGATACCCGGTCCGAGCGCTGCCACGAAGGCGAGCGCCAGAACCAGTTTCGGGAAGGCGAGGAAGATATCGGTGATACGCATCAGCACTGCGTCGACCCAGCCGCCAGCATAGCCGGCGACAGCGCCGACGATGAGCCCGACAGGTGCTGCAATGATCGCAACGAGAAGCACGACGGCAAGCGTCAGCCGCGAACCATGGATCAGCCGCGAGAGAATATCGCGGCCGAGATCGTCGGTGCCGAGCAGGTAGCCGGGGGTTCTCGGCGGCAGCAGACGGGCGTTGGCAAGATCCCCGATATAGGGCGAATGCGGCGCCAGGAAATCGGCGAAGGCGGCAACGAAGACCAACGCCAGCAGGATGAGCAGGCCGAGAACGGCGAGCTTGTTGGCGGCAAAACGCTGCCACGTCATATAGGCACGGCCAAGCCGGGCCTGGGTGCGCGACTGCGGGCGATCGGACAGCAGCCATTCGCGACGCGTCATCGCACGGGTTTCGGTAACGGTACTCATCGCTGGCGCGTCCTCGGGTCGAGCGTCCGGTAGAGAAGATCGGACAGGAGATTGATGCCGATGAAGACCGAACCGATGATGATGGTGCCACCAAGCACGGCGTTCATGTCGGCATTCTGCAGCGAGTTGGTGATGTAGAGACCGAGACCTGGCCAGGCGAAGACGGTTTCCGTCAAGACCGAGCCCTCGAGCAGGCCGGCATAGGAGAGCGCAATCACCGTCACGAGCGGCACGGCCGCGTTCCGGAGCGCGTGGCCCCAGATGATCCGGGTCTCGGACAGGCCCTTGGCGCGCGCCGCGACGATGTATTCCTGCTGCAGCTCGTTGAGCATGAAGCTGCGCGTCATGCGGCTGATATAGGCGAGCGAGAAGTAGCCGAGCAGCGAGGCCGGCAGAATGATGTGGCGGAACACATCCCAGAGCACGTCCCACTGCCGCTGCCAGAGCGCGTCGAACAGGTAGAAGCCTGTGATCGGCGTGAACGTGTACTCGAACACGATATCGATACGGCCGGGATAGGCGACCCACTTCAGCCGCGCGTAGAACACCAGCAGCGACAGGAGCGCCAGCCAGAAGATCGGCACGGAATAGCCGACAAGGCCGATGACGCGCACGATCTGGTCGGCAATGCTGCCGCGCTTGACGGCCGCAAGTACGCCGAGCGGAACGCCGAACAGGGCGCCGATGAGCGTGCCGAGCGTCGCGAGCTCCATGGTCGCCGGGAAGACGCGGCGGATGTCGGTCATGACCGGATTGGTCGTCAGCACCGAAACGCCGAAGTCACCGGTCAGCGCCTGGCGGACATAGATGAAGAATTGTTGGTAGAGGGGCAGATTGAGCCCCATCGCCTCGCGCGTCCTTTCGACGACATGCGTCGGCGCCCGGTCGCCGAGAACGGCCAGAACCGGGTCGATCGGGATTACCCGGCCGATGAAAAAGGTGACGGCCAGAAGGCCGAGATAGGTGGTGACGACAACGACAAGAAAGCGCAGCACCGCTGCCACGATCTTACCGGGACGGGCGCGTTTGCGCCCGCCCACTGTCCCTGTTGCGCTCATGCTCAAGGGAACGATCCTTTCGGTTTATTCCTTCGAGACGGCTTATTCTTTGGTGATGCCGGCGACGAAGTTGGTGTCGAAGCTCGGACCGAGCTTCAGGCCCTTGACGTTGCCGCGGTAGCCGGCGACTTCGGTCTGCTGGAAGATGATGACGAACGGGCTTTCGCCCAGCACCGTCTTCTGCAGTTCCTTGTAGGTCTCCGCACGCTTGGCGCTATCGCGCTCGAGCAGAGCGTCCTTGGTCTTCTTCGTCAGCTCCGGAACGTCCCAGGCATTGCGCCAGGCTAGGGTCTTGTTCTTGCCTTCGTCGGAGTTATCAGGGTTGCTGGTGAAGGTTTCGGCGTTCGAGTTCGGGTCGAAATAGTCCATGCCCCACTGACCGATATACATGTCGTGGTTACGGGCACGATACTTCGTCAGCGTCTGCTTGCCGTCGCCGGGGATGATTTCGAGCTTCACGCCGGCCTGGCCCAGCGTCTGCTGGAAGGACTCGGCAATGCCGGTGACCGGCTGGCCGTTGCGAACGTCCATGGTGACGGTGAAGCCGTCGGCAAGGCCGGCCTTGGTCAGCAGTTCCTTCGCCTTGGCAACGTCGAGCTTGTAGGGGTTCTCGTCGAGTGCACCCAGAACGCCCTTCGGCAGGAAGCTCTGGTGGATCTCGCCGATGCCCTTGATGAGGGTCGAGCCGATGGCATCGTAGTCGACCAGATACTTGAACGCTTCGCGCACTTCGGGCTTTGCGAGGTTCGCATTCTTCTGGTTGAGGCTGATGTAGTAGACCGTGCCCTTCGGCGCGTTCGTGGTGGCGAGTTCGGCATTCTTCGAAACGGCGTCGAAATCGCCCGGCTCGAGGTTGCGTGCCACGTCGATATCGCCCGCTTCCAGCGCCAGGCGCTGGCCCGAGCTTTCCTTCATGTGGCGATAGATGACGCGAGCAAGCTTTGCCTGTTCGCCATAGTAGTTCTCGTTGCGCTCGAGAACGATGACTTCGTTGGCGCGCCATTCGCGCAGCTTGAATGGGCCCGAGCCGGCATAGCCGGTCTTCAGCCATTCATTGCCGAAGTCGTTGTCATACTTGTACTCGTCCGTCGGCGTGACCGGCTTGACGTTTTCGAGCACGAGCTTCTTGTCGAGCACGGCGCCCACGGTTGCCGTCAGGCAGTTCAAGACGAAGCTCGGCGCATAGGCCTGATCGACGGTGAAGACAAAGGTCTGCGCGTCCGTTGCCTTGGCCTTTTCCGTCACGTTGTCGCCCGTAAGGCCGAACTGGGTGAGGATGAAGGCCGGGCTCTTGTCGAGCTTCACGGCACGCTCGAAGGACCAAGCGACGTCTTCAGCGGTCACCGGATTGCCGGAAGCGAACTTCAGGCCGGGCTTCAGCTTGAACGTATAGGTCAGGCCGTCGTCGGACACGGTCCAGCTGTCGGCGAGGTCGCCGACGACCTTGGTCGTGTCGTTGATGTCGAGGCGCACCAGCATGCTGTAGGTGTTGCCGGTGATTTCGGCCGCGGTCAGCTCGAAGGCTTCGCCCGGATCCATGGTAATCACGTCGTCGATCGCAAAGGCTTCGACCAGCGTGTCCTTCGGCGTTTCCGCAAAGGCCGGTGCGGTTGCAGCCATCACCATGGCCAGCGCCGCAGAAGCCGTCAGAAGACGAAGACGTCCATTGAGCTTGTGCATCATGTTTGCAGTTCCCTCGTTTGCGCCCTTTTGGGCCCCTTCTTCATGGGTTCAGGCGGCCTCGTGCCAAGCCTGTCCCAGAACTCTCCACCAGTTCTCCCGGCATATCTTTGCCAGTTCGGCATCACCATATCCGGCGCTTCTGAGCGCCGCAACGAGCGCCTGACTACCGGCCGCATCAGCAATCTCCTCGGGGATCGTTGCCCCGTCGAAATCCGACCCGAGTGCGACGCAGTCGATGCCCATGCGCTCGATGAGATAGTCGACATGGCGCACCATGTCGGAAAGCGGCGTTGCGGCATTTTCCTGGCCGTCGGCGCGCAGCATCGTCGTCGCATAATTGAGCCCCACGAGGCCCTTGCTTTCGCGGACGGCGTCGAGCTGCTTGTCGGTCAGGTTGCGCGCGACCGGGGTCAGCGCATGCGCATTCGAATGGCTGGCGACCAGCGGCTGGTCGGTGGTCTTCGCCACGTCCCAGAAGCCCTTCTCGGTGATGTGTGCAAGATCGATCAGAATGCCCAGACGGTTGCAGGTCCGCACGAGCTCGAAGCCGGCGTCCGTCAGTCCGGGTGCGGTGTCCGGAGACATCGGATAGGAGAACGGTACGCCATGACCGAAGACGTTGTGGCGGCTCCAGACCGGCCCGAGCGAACGCAGGCCAGCGGCATAGAACGTTTCGAGCGCGGAAAGATCGGCGCCGATCGCTTCGCAGCCTTCCATGTGGAGGACCGAGGCGAAGACGCCGGCCTCGACCGCTCTACGGATTTCGGCGGTCGACCGGCAGAGCTTCCACGCCCCTGCCCGGTCGAGGCGGACGGCGATATCGGCGAGCTCCATGGCGATCGCCAGCGACGGCAGGTGCTCGAGCGGTGCCGAAAGCGGTGTTTCGTAGTGACCGTTCTCGTTCGGCGGCTGCAGGACGAGATCTCCCGAGGGCACGTAGATTGCCGAGAGGCCACCAACGAGACCGCCCGCCTTGGCGCGCGGCGCATCAATATGGCCCTGGTCGATGCCGTCGACGAATTCGCGTACCGGGTCCTGGCCCTTCCGGGCGTTCTGCCACAGACGCAGAAGCACGTCGTTATGGCCATCGAAAACCGCCTGCATTCCTGAATTTCCTTATCATTTCAGGGAGATCGGACGGGCCGTTCGGGTCGCGTCCAGGGGAAAGTCGAAGCGATGCTAGTGAAAGCCCAAAGCCTTTTCAATGAATATCAGGGGGTTTTACCCAGGCCTGCCTGTAGCGAAATGTTGCATGATTGCCGCATAGCCGCTGGCAAACACGGTGCCGCAGGGCTTCGAACCCCAGCCAAGGGATGAAAACACAGCGTTTCTCATGCAAGGAGAATGGCTTGGGCCCACGGATCGGGCCGACATGCTGCATGATGCGGCACAGGGAGGTTGGTGGTGCGTTCGTTTTCTCTTGCGGGCTCGGAGAGGCCCTGGGGCCGCATCGCTGCGACGCTTCTCCTGGTGGCCACCCTTGCGGCCTGCGCCGGACGCCCCGTGGGCGTGCTCGTCCCTTCGGGCACGACGGGTGGCGCCTCCAAGGTCGATCTGCTGGTCGCAACCACCCGTGCCCCCTCCACCGAGCCGGGCGTGCTTTTTAGCGGCGAACGCTCAGCCGAGCTTTCGCTGACGGAAATTGCCGTCTCCATTCCGCCGGAAAAGAACCGCAAGGTCGGCCAGGTGCAATGGCCGACGAAGCTTCCCGCCAATCCGGAGCGGGATTTCTCCACCGTCAGCGTCACGCCGCTCAATCAGGGCAACGACGTGCAGAACTGGGTGAAAGGTCATCTGCCGAAAACCCGGCGCGTACTGATCTTCGTTCACGGCTTCAACAACCGCTACGAAGACGCCGTTTATCGTTTTGCCCAGATCGTGCACGACAGCGGCACCGATGTCGCGCCCGTCATCTTCACCTGGCCCTCGCGCGCCAGCATATTCGACTACAATTACGACAAGGAAAGCACCAACTATTCGCGCGACGCGCTGGAGGAACTGCTGCGGCGTGCCTCAAGCAATCCTGCTGTCGGCGAAATCACCGTCATGGCCCATTCCATGGGGTCGTGGGTGACGGTCGAGGCACTGCGCCAGATGGCGATCCGCGACGGACGCATCGCGCCCAAGATCACCGACGTCATCCTCGCGTCGCCCGACCTCGACGTCGACGTCTTCGGCCAGCAGATCCGCGCCATGGGTACGAAGCGCCCGAAGTTCACGCTGTTCGTATCGCGCGACGACCGGGCGCTGACCTTGTCGAGGCGTATCTCCGGCAATGTCGACCGCCTCGGCCAGATTGACCCGACCGCCGAGCCCTATCGCACGCAACTGGAACAGGCCGGCATCAGCGTCATCGATCTGACAGCGCTGAAGGGCGGCGACAAGCTCAACCACGGGAAGTTCGCCGAAAGCCCCGAAGTCGTGCGCCTGCTTGGCAACCGGCTGATCGCCGGCCAGACCGTGACCGATTCCGATGTCGGTCTCGGCGAACGCATCGGCGCCGTCACGCTCGGCGCCACGCAGACGGTCGGCAATGCCGCGAGCCTGGCGGTTTCGACGCCGATCATGATCTTCGATCCCAACACCCGCAGGAACTACGACGGGCAGCTGCGGCGTCTCGGCCAATCGATGGAAAACACCGTCGGCTCGGCAGTGACCCCTTGGACACCGCCGGAAAGCGGGGGAGCCGCGAAAAGCAACACCCCCGACCGTCACTCTCGTTAGACGGGCAGCTCGCGCCGCTCGGCTTCCGTCACCGTCGCGAGGTCGAGCACTTTCTGCAGGTTCGCCGCATGGCGGAACCCGGGCTCCTCCGTCTTGCCCTTACGGACGGCGGCCACGAAGCGCTCGTAGTTCGTCGCGACGGTGCCCGCATCGACATCGCGCCAGGTCGCGGTTTCGACGTCCGCCCCGAGGCAGGCACGCAGCGTCGATCCATCGGGCGTGTGCACCACTTCGAGGGCACCCTTGTCGCCGTGTAGCCTCAGCCGGAGTTCGTTCAGATGCCCGGTCGCCCAGCGGCTGGCATGGACGACGCCCATGGCGCCGTTGCCGAACTCGGCCGTCATGACGAAGCTGTCATTGGCGTCGAGATCATACTCGCCGATGCGGTTATCAGGCGCCTTGTCGAAGGTCTTCAGCCGCGCGAAGACCCGGGCGGCGTCCGTGCCCGCGCCATAGCCGGCAAAGTCGAGAATGTGGATGCCGACATCGCCGAGCACGCCGTTCGAGCCGTGCTTCGTCGAGAGCCGCCACAGCCATTGCGATTCCGTCGCCCAGTCGCCCCAGGCCTTGGAAACGAGCCAGCTCTGCAGATAGGACGCTTCGAGGTGGCGCAGCTTGCCGACCTCGCCGGCAAGCACCATTGCGCGTGCCTTCTGCAGCGGCGCGACGTTGCGGTAGGTGAGGTTGACCATGGTCACAAGGCCGGAACGCTCGGCCGCTTCCGCCATCTCTGCCGCCTTGGCATAATTCTCGGCGAGCGGCTTTTCGCACAGCACATGCTTGCCAGCGGCAATGAGCGCCAGCGTCGTCGGGTGATGCGCCTTGTCGGGCGTCACGTTCGTCGCCGCATCGAACTTGCCCCAGGCGATCGCCTCGTCGAGCGAGGTGAAGGTCGCGGCAATGCCGTGCTTGTCGGCAAAAGCCTTGGCCCGGGCGGGATCGACATCGACAGCGCCGACCATCTCGACGCCTTCGATCTTGGCAAAGGCCTGGGCATGGCTGTTTGCCATGCCGCCGGTTCCTACAATGAGAAGACGCATGATGCTCACCTGTATCCTGCTTCGCCGGCCTGGTGCAGCCTGGGGCCGCGCTCGACGATCGGTTCCAGCGCCTTTTCGACCGGTACGTTTGGTGCGTCGTGGATCGCCGTGTAGCGGTTGTCGGCGTTGTAGGCCCACTTCACCGAATTGCGCAGCACCTTCTGGACATTGGCGTCGTGATAGGTCGGGTAGGTTTCGTGGCCGGGACGGAAATAGAAGATGTTGCCGGCACCGCGGCGCCAGGTCAGCCCCGAGCGGAACACTTCCCCGCCGGCAAACCACGAGATGAAGACGGTTTCGAGCGGCTCCGGCACCGAGAACTGCTCACCGTACATTTCCTCGTTCTCGAGCACGAAGTTCTCCTCGATGCCTTCGGCGATCGGGTGACGCGGATTGATCGCCCAGACGCGCTCACGCTCGCCTGCTTCGCGCCATTTCAGCGCGCAGGGCGTGCCCATCAGCCGCTTGAAGATCTTGGAGAAGTGGCCGGAGTGCAGCACGATCAGGCCCATGCCCTCCCAGACGCGCTTGGCAACGCGCTCGACGATCTCGTCGCTGACGGCGCCGTGGTCCTTGTGGCCCCACCAGAGAAGCACATCGGTGTTGGCAAGGCGCTCGACGCTCAGGCCATGTTCCGGCTCCTGCAGCGTCGCCGTCGTCGCCTCGATCGCAGCTTCCGTATTCAGCGCCGCCGCGATCGTGTTGTGCATCCCGTTTGGATAGATGCTGCGGACGATTTCGTTGGTCTGCTCGTGAATATTCTCGCCCCAAACAACTGTTCTGATAGGCACGGCCATTCTCCTTGCGTGTTCGCCCGTTACGGGCCTGTCGTCTTACGATAGATGGGGCCGCCAGGAATTGGCGACCCCGAAGCTCTGGGTGTCTTCAGCTTGATCGAGGTCTGGTCAGGCAGCCCCTTTCATGGGTGCGCGGCCGAGAGCCTGCCCCGATGCATCGAAGCGGTGGATGTTGCCGCCGAGCGGCGCGATGTGAATTGTCTCACCCGGCCGGTGATGCGAGGTGCCACCTTCCCGGACGATGACCGGTTCGCCAGCGCCGATATCGAGATAAATGTAGCTGTCGGACCCCAGCATTTCGGAATGCACCACCGTTCCCGACCATTGACCCCCACTCGCCTTGATCTCCAGATGCTCCGCTCGGATGCCGATCGTATGGGCATCGTAGGGCGCAGCCAGTGCGCCGGACAGAAAGTTCATCTTCGGCGAACCGATAAAGCCGGCGACGAAGACGGAGTTCGGGCTTTCATAGAGTTCGAGCGGCGTGCCGATCTGTTCGACCCGGCCATCCCGTAGCACGCAAATCCGATCGGCCAGTGTCATCGCCTCGACCTGATCGTGGGTGACATAGATCATCGTCGTCTTGTGCATGCTGCGATGCAGCTTGGCGATCTCGATGCGGGTCGCAACGCGCAGCGCCGCATCGAGATTGGAGAGCGGCTCGTCGAAGAGAAAGACCTTGGGATCACGCACGATAGCCCGGCCGATCGCCACGCGCTGGCGCTGGCCGCCGGAGAGCTGCCGCGGCAGCCGCTGCAGATAGGGCGTCAGCTGCAGCATCTCGGCTGCCGCCTCGACGCGCTTCTTGCACTGCTCCTTGTCCTTGCCGGCAAGCTGCATGCCGAAGGACATGTTCTCGAATACCGTCATATGCGGGTAAAGCGCATAGGACTGGAACACCATCGCGATGCCGCGCTTCGACGGCGTCAACTGGTTGACCACCTGGCCGTCGAAGGACAGCGTGCCCGATGAGATGTCTTCGAGCCCGGCGATCAGCCGCAGCAGCGTGGACTTGCCGCAGCCGGAGGGCCCGACAAAGACCATGAATTCGCCGGCCCGGATATCCATGCTGACGCCCTTGATCACCTCGAAGGCGCCGAAGGACTTGCGGATGTTGCGCAATTGAAGCTCTGCCATATTTTCTCCCCTTATCCTTTGACGCCACCGGCGGTGAGCCCGGAGATGATCCGCCGCTGAAAGATCAGCACGAGAACAACCAGTGGCACGGTGACGATGATCGATGCGGCCATGATGTTGCCCCACGGAATTTCGTACTGGCTGTTTCCCGAGAGCAGCGCGATCGCGACCGGCACCGTGCGCTGGCTGTCCGATGAGGTGAAGGTCAGCGCGAACAGGAACTCGTTCCAGGCGGCGATGAAGGCGAGCAGCCCCGTCGTCACCAGCGCCGGCCACATCAGCGGCATGAACACGCGGGTGATGATCACCCAGGGTGTGGCGCCATCGACGATCGCCGCTTCCTCGATCTCCACCGGCAGATCGCGCATGAAGGTGGTGAGCACCCAGACCGTGAACGGCAAGGTGAAGATCATGTAGGAAAAGATCAGCGCCAGGGGCGTGTTGAAGATGCCGACCGAGCGGATGAGTTCAAAGAGGCCGGCAAGCACCGCGATCTGCGGAAACATCGACACCGACAGGATCGTCAGAAGCAGGAGCCCGCGACCGCGGAACCGCACTCGCGCCAACGCATAGGCAGCGGTGACGGCCAGGAGCAACGACACGGCAACGACGATCGTTGCGACCAGCAGCGAATTGGCGAGATTGCGCAGGAAGCCGCTGCTGGTGACGATGCCCGCGTAGTTGTCGAAGGAGATCTCGGTCGGCCAATAGTCGACCCGGAACAGCGCCGTCCCGGATTTAAAGCTCGTCAGCACCGCATAGTAGAACGGGAAGACGGCCATGACGATGATGGCGGCAACGAGGGCGTAGAACGCCGTGCGCTTGGCAAGGGTGGCAACCATCAGCGCTCTCCTTCGAGATTGACGCGGCCGAACCACATGTAGGCGACGGTGATCGCCGCGATGATCAGGAACAGCATCGTCGAGGCCGCGGCGCCATAGGCGAACTTGTCGAAGTCGAACAGGTTTTCGCGCGCGAGCACCGACATCGTCTTGGTCTTCGCGTTGTTGGGCGTCAGCACATAGATGAGATCGAAGATGCGCAGCGCATCGAGCATGCGGAAGATCACCGCCACCATCAGCGCCGGCCGGATCAAGGGCAACGTCAACCGCCAGAAGACCTTGAGCGGATGCACGCCATCGATCTTGGCCGCCTCATAGATATCCGACGGTACCATCTGCAGGCCGGCCAGCATCAGGAGCGCCATGAACGGCGTCGTCTTCCAGACGTCGACGATCAAAACGGCGACCATCGCGGTCTCCGGATTGGCGGTCCAGGCGACCTTCTGGCTGATGAGGCCGAGGCCGAGCAAAAGATCGTTCAGGATGCCGAACTGGTCGTTGAGCATCCAGGCCCACATCTTGGCGGACACGATCGTCGGGATCGCCCAGGGAATCAGGATTGCGGCGCGCACCAGCCCGCGGCCCGGGAAATTCGCATTCAGGACCAGCGCGACGATCAGGCCGAGCACCGTCTCGATGGTGACGGAAACGGCCGAGAACTTCAGCGTGTTCCAGACGGCGTTCCACCAGGCCGGATCGGCAAGCAGGCCGTTATAGACGGTGCGCCCGCTCTTCAGCGTGATCCAGGAAAGGTAGTTCTTGAAGCCGACGAACTCGGCGCCTTCGAGGTTGGTCAGCGACGCATTGGTGAAGCTGAAATAGACTGTGCGAATGAGCGGCCAGCCGGCGACGAGTGCCAGCACCAGAAGCGTCGGTGCGAGAAAGATCCAGGCGGAGCGGATGCGCTCGGCGTTGAGATCGGAGCGGATCCGGGCCTGCTGCCCAAGGGCGGAAGGCGGGTCTGCGACGGAAATGTCGGTCATGTCTGTACTCACCCTTGCCATTCGGCGCACGGCCGAGCGGTTGATCGGAGAGAAAAGGCGGTGGCTCGGTGGAGCGAAGGGAGGCTTGACAAGCACTCCCCTCGCCCCCGGGAGGATCACCAGTTGTCGCCCTTCATCTCGGTGAGTTCGACTTCGAGCAGTTCAAGATTTTCCGCTGCCGTGCCGTTGCCGGAAAGCGAGTTGTGCACCGCGTTCCAGAACTTGGCGGAAACCTCGTTGTATTTGACCTTGGTGACGGCCGACGGGCGCGGCACCGCGCTTTCGAAGATCGGTTTCCAGGCCGGCATGAACGGCTGGGCCTTGGCGACCTCCGCATCGTCGTAGAGTGCGGCAACCGTCGGCAGGTTCGAAAGCTCGATCGCCCGGCGCTTCTGCACCTCGGCGGACGACAGGAACTTGGCGAGCGCAATCGCCGCCTCCTGGTCGTCGGAATATTTGGAGACGGCGACGTTCCAGCCGCCGAGCGTCGAAGACGGCTGGTCACCATCGGTGGCCGTCGGCAGCGGCGCGACGGCAAACTTGCCCTTCACCGCGCTGTCATCGCCATTGCCGAGCGCATAGGCATAGGGCCAGTTGCGCATGAAGACGGAATTGCCGGTCTGCCAGACCCCGCGCGATTCCTCCTCCTGATAGGCAAGCACGCCCTGCGGCGAGATCGTGCCGACCCATCCCTTGATCCGGTCGATTGCGGCGGCCGCCTTCTCGTTGTTGATCGAGATCGTGCCGTCGGGCTCGACGATCTGGCCCCCGCCCGACGACTTGACCCATTCGAGTGCGTTGCAGGTCAGGCCCTCATAGGCATTGCCCTGGAAGACATAGCCCCAGAGATCGGCTTGGCCGGCGGCCCGCTCCTTCTCCTGGATTTCCTTGGCGGTCGCAGCCAGCTCGTCCCAGGTCTTCGGCGGCGTCTTGCCGTATTTTTCGAGCAGGTCCTTGCGATAGAACAGTGCCGGTGCATCGGTGAAAACCGGCAAGGCCACGAGGCGACCGTTCACCGTCTGCGAAGCGATGATCGACGGGAAGTGCTGGCCAACAACGTCCTTTGCCGCCTCCGTCAGATCGACGAACTGGTCGGCCAGTTGCGGCGCCCAGACGACATCGGTCTGGTAGACGTCGACATCCTTGTTTCCGGCGGCAAGCCACAGCCGGTACTGGCTGAACTGCTCGCTGCTCGATGGCGGCATGGTGACCAGGCTCACCTTGTGCCCGGTCTGCTTCTCGAAAATGTCCAGCTGTTCGCGAATGAAATGGACGTTCTTCCCGGTCGTGTTGGCGGCGAGCGAAAGCTCGGCGGCGCCAGCCGTCCCGGCTGCAACGATTGCGGCACAAAAACTCAGCACATTGAGCGTGGTTGTCATTGGGTCGACTCCTCCTGTTCCCCCTCCACCGCACGAAAGCTCCTCGGCAAATTCGAAAGCGGTTTGGATAAGAAAAAGTTGGCAGAAGACGGAAAAACTGTCAATCCACACACTTAGAAAAGTCCATTTGGCGTGGATTATTACAAATAATCTTTGTTTTTCAAACAAATAGCAATAGGAGAGAAAAATCGACCGCCCCTCACAGAACCCCATAAAATCAAAGGGGAACTGTATTATTTTAAAACGGTTTGGTAAAATCCGTACCCGGCCTGTAGAACCTGGCGTCCCCGACAAACCGATTGTTACGGGCAGCGAAGATGTATATTTCTGGGACCGGGCTAGGCTTGAGGAAACGCATTTCGAATGAAGCTGAGGGAGTTCGCACAACAACTGGGGCTTTCGCCGACGACGGTCAGCCGGGCGCTGAGCGGTTATCCCGAAGTCAGCGAAAAGACGCGCAAGCGCGTGGCCGAAGAGGCAACCCGCCTTGGCTATCGTCCGAACATCAATGCGGTGCGGCTCGCCACCGGTCGGGCCGGCGCGATCGGCGTGGTCATGGGCCGCTCCGGCGAGTTCCATTTTTCCGAGTTCATGGGTGGCCTGGCCGAACGGCTCGGCACCGAGGATATCGACATTCTCGTCAGCCCAATGGACGACAAGAACCCCACGGGCGAAATCCAGCTCTATAGCCGGCTCGCCGTCAGCGGCCGCGTCGACGCCGTGATCGTACACTCGCCCGAACCGAACGACGAGCGCATCGCCCTCCTCCACAAGCTCGGCATGCCCTTCCTCGTGCACGGGCGCTCCGATATCGACGTGCCGCACGCCTGGCTCGACATCGACAACGAAGGCGCGATCCGCCGCGCGACCTCGCATCTCATCGATCTCGGCCATCGCCGCATCGCCATGATCAACGGCCGGCAAGGCCGCACTTTCTCGCTTCACCGCGACAAGGGGTACCGCGACGCGCTGCAGGCGCGCGGCATCGCCTTCGATCCGCGCCTCGTCGCCCATGGCAACTTTACCGACGAACTCGGCTTCCGCTTCGCGCGCTCGTTCCTGGAGCAGACGCCCCGCCCGACCGCCTTCGTTGCCGGCTCGATGATGACAGCGCTCGGCATCTACCGGGCAGCACGGTCCATGGGCATGGAGATCGGCCGCGAGGTCTCGGTCATCGCCCATGACGACGTGTTCCCTTACCTAACGGCGGACAACATGGTGCCGTCGCTTTCGGCGACACGCTCTTCGATGCGTGCGGCGGGCGCGCGCTCGGCCGACCTCGTGCTGCAGCTTCTCTCAGGCCGGCCGACCGAAGAGGTTCACGAACTCTGGCCGGTGGAACTAATCCTCAGGGAATCGACCGCGCCACCGCAGGGCGCTTGAGGACAGGCGCTGCCGACCGCTTCAGTGGAAGGTCGACTTGGAAAAGAGATTGAGGACCACCACGCCTGCTATGATCAGCCCCAGTCCGAGGATCGCCGCCAGATCGAGCTTCTGCCCGAAGGCGAAGTAACCGACGAGCGAAATGAGCACGATGCCGAGCCCGCTCCACACCGCATAGGCGATGCCGACGGGGATGAAGCGCAGCGTATAGGACAGGAAGAAGAAGGCGATCGCATAGCAGACCACCATCATCACCGTCGGCCCCAGCCGGGTGAAATGCTGCGCGGCCTGCATCGCCGAGGTGCCGAGCACTTCGAAGACGATCGCGGCAACCAGGACGGTATAGAGCATGGCGGGGTTCATCGGGGACTCCATTCCGGACCAGAGCAGTTCCAGGAAAAGTGCAAAGCGGTTTCCGTCCGGACCTGCGTGATTTCAAAGACTTAGATCATTTCAGTGTTTCGATGAAACGATGAAGTGATCTATTGCGCCGAAAGCGCCTTGAGATTTTCAACGAGACCGGCTCGCGCGCCGGCATCGAGATCGTGGCTCTGCATCAGATCCGCGAGCCACAACCCGTCACAGGCAAAGCGGGCAAGCACGCAGCCGGCCGAACTGTCCGTTTCCGCGAACTCCACTGAACGCCGGCTGACCCAGTCGCGCCAGCGGCTCTTCAGATGCGGCTCGGCAATGAGCGCGATCGTCAGCATGCGCCAGCCCGGCACGTCGGTGGCCGGATCGAGCGCAAAGCAGACGTCGATATAGGCGCGGGTAAAGCGCCCCTTCGCCACCGGATCGCGCGCCATCGCCGCCTCGATCTCGCGATCGAACCGTGTCACCAAGTCGTCGAACAGCCCGTCGAGCAGCGCGAGCTTGTTCGGGAAATGGTGCAGCAGCCCGCCCTTGCTGACCCCGGCTGCCTGCGACACGGCATCGAGCGTGATGCCAGCCACGCCCTGCTCGTGCGAAAGGCGTGCGGCAACCTCCAGCAATTGCTGGCGCACCTGTTCCGGCTGTTTCTTGCGACGATGGGCTTCGGTCATGCATCCATAAAGATACCGTCTGGACGGTTTGTCAAGAGAAGTGTTGTTTGACCGCGATGAAACGCCGCAAATTCGCGTTCTGAAAACCGTTGTCCGCCCGGTCGCGGCGCGCTAGGACCGAACGAACGAAGGACGCAGAGCATGGCGGAACCGGAAACCACGACCCTCTACGAAGCCATCGGCGGCGACCCGACGGTCCGCGCCCTGACGCGCCGTTTCTATGAGCTGATGGACACGTTGCCGGAAGCGGCGCGCTGCCGTGCCGTGCATCCGCCCGATCTTTCCGGAAGCGAAGAGAAGTTTTACGAGTACCTGACCGGCTGGCTCGGCGGGCCGCCCATCTATGTCGAAAAGCGCGGCCATCCGATGCTGCGCCGTCGCCATTTCGTCGCCGAGATCGGGCCCGAGGAACGGGACGAGTGGCTGCTTTGCTTTACCCGCGCGCTTGAGGAAACGATCGACCATCCCAAGCTCCGGCAGATCATTCTCGACCCGATCACCCGCCTCGCCCTTCACATGCAGAACAAGGAATGACCATGTCGCACAGCGGATTTCGCGCCACGACGCTATTTGTTGCCGGTTTGATGGGCCTGACCGGCGTCGTCAGCGCGGCCGCCGCTTCGCATGGCGATGACCCGAGGCTGCTTGCCGGCATTTCGGCGATGTGCCTCGCCCACGCCCCGGCATTGGTGGCGCTCTACGCCGCCTGGCCGCACTTTCGAACGGCGGCCGTTGCCGCGCTCCTGATCGCGGTTGGCACCGCGCTGTTTTCGGCCGATCTCGCCATGCGCCATGTTACAGGCCACGGCCTCTTCCCGATGTCCGCTCCGCTCGGCGGCACGACGATTATGGCGGGGTGGCTCGCCGTTTCGCTCGGCGCCTTCCTGCCGAAGAAGACGGCCTGACCCCAAAAACAATTCGCCTCCCGGAGAGGTCCATCCGGGAGGCGAATAACACGCAAAATCAGGATCATATGTCCGCGCCGGCGCGCGGATCAGGCGCCTTCAACGGCCGAAAAACCCTCGAACTTCGGCGGACCGAGATACATCGCCCTGTTCTCGCCGGCGTTCTTGTGGGCCGCGCGAAAATTCTCCGACTTGGTCCAGGCTGAAAACGAATCCTTGTCCTTCCAGACCGAGTTCGAGACGAAGAGCGTGTAGCCCTCCTCCGGCACGCTGTCGCCGCGCAGCAGGTGGAAGGAAACGAAGCCGGGCATCTCCGACAGGCTGGAATCGCGCTCCTTCCACACCGCTTCGAAAGCCTCTTCGTGGCCGATGGCGATACGAAAACGGTTCATGGCAACAAACATCTTGGTCTCCTAGGTCCTTTCACCGATACGGCAAAACGATCCAACTCTTTGAATGGACGCAACCCCGCACGGAAAACCGCTTCGCACTTTTCCTGGAATTGCTTCCTAGCTTACGCATTTCCGGACGGAAAACCGCTTCGCACTTTTCCTGGAATTGCTAGGCACTTTCCTTCTTGAGGGCGGCATCGCTTGTGGCCCGTGGAAAGGCGAGGATAGTTCCTTCCTTCGGCTCCGCAAGCCCGAACGGGTCGCGCACCGGCGGGCGCGCCTGCCAGGTGGGGAACTCGGCGACATTGGTATTCTCTTCCACCATGCGCGCCCGTCGCGTCAGGATCTCGTAGAGCTCGGGCACCAGGCCGTCGCCCTGCTGGGCCGCCAGCTTGTGCAAGCCGATCATCATGGCGAGGTCGGGACGTTCTTCGTTCATTGCAAATTCTCGTCTTGTCTTTCAGAGGATTACCGCTCGTTGCGGCTGGTGGTCAGGTCCTGGAGCGCGCGTTCCAGGCTCGACTTCGAGCCGTTGCGCAGCGGCACGAAGGCCTTGCCCCACTTCTTGCAGCCGGTCTTCACGCGAAGACATGCGTCATGGCTGATGCAGTCGATCGGGCAGAAGACGCAGTCGACAGACGGCAGCACGCGGTCGATACGCGAAACGGCCTCACGCAGGCCACCGTCGTGGTGCAGCAACTCGGCGCCGAAGGAGCTGGCGATTTCGCGCAAGTGCGCCACCTGGCAATCACGGCCACCGACATAAAGGAAGCTGCGCCCTTCGAGCGTCGCCTTGCCGGCCTCCTGGCGGGCCTCGACCGGTTCCGAACCCGAGCGACCCTTGCCGTTCTTCGCCGCATTCTGGTGACGCTTGCCGCGCATGCAATCTTCTCCGTCTGGTCGCGCAACAAGGGCCTTTGTCAGGCAGCCGGTCGCATCGGGATATCCTCTCGACACACACCCTTCGGCTGCGTGACGAGGGCAACCTATTAAACTTGATAAACAGAGTAAAGTATAAACATGAGTTTTCTAATCATATTTTTTCTTGCAGCTTCTGCGCGAATCCCCCAGCAAGGGGAGAAGGTCAGCGGACGGTCGCAACCATCGGCACGATGAAGGATTCGGAGCTTGGCGCTCCGGCCGGAAACGCCGGGAATGGCGCAGCGCGGCGAACCGCATCAATGGCGGCCTCGTCGATCGCCGGCGAGCCGGAACTGCCCGCGAGGCTGACACGCGTCAGGTTTCCATTCGACGTCAAGGTGAAACGAACGGTCGCCGTGCCGGATACGCCGTCGCGTCTTGCAGCCGACGGAACCTTGAACCGGCGTGTGATCCGCTTGCGGATCTTGCCGCCATAATTCTCCATGTTGGCGTTGCCGACCTCGGACGCGCGGCTGTTGCCATTCGCAGCGGACGAACTGCCATTCTCCTGGCCGTCCTGCTTGCCCTTGACCTGATTTTGCGCCTGCTCGCCCTGATCGCCCGCCTTCTTGCGGGTGACCTTCTTCTTTTTCACCGGCTCCTTCTTCGGCTCCGGCTTTTCGACCTTTTCCTTCTTCGGCTCCTCGGGCTTTTCTTCCGGCACGACAGTCTCGACCGGCGCGACGCTCGCCGTCACCACAGCCTCGGCGACTTGCAGGGTAGGCATTTCCTCCGCCGGCAAGATCACGTCTGCCTCCGTCGCCGTCAGGTCGTGGGGTTGCTCTGCAGCGATCTCCTGCGTGGGGGCAACATCCTCGACCGGCTGGATCTCGGCGGGCTGAACCTCCTCGGGCAGATCTTCCGTGGGCTCGACGATTTCGGACACTTCACCCGACTGAAGCGTTTCCTCGAATGCATCGCCGAGAAGCGCCACTTCGACGCTTTCGCCACCCTGGATCAGATCCAGTTGCGTCTCGGGCGGGTTGCTACCAAACAGCGTCGCGAGCACGACGCCGTGTGTTGCAAGCGATAAGACGGCGGCCCCGCTCCAGATGACGATACGCTTCATTTCAGCCTTACCTTCGTCGCACCAGGGCGACGCAAACCTCATGCTCGGATAGCCGGACGCGCTAAGCCCCAGTCCCGCTCACCCCTTGAGTTCGACCGCCGACTTAGAGCCGGTCTTGATCCCGCTCATGCAGGCGCCCGGCTGAACCCCGTCGCCGACACAGGCCGGCGCGTCGTTGATCAGCAGGCTCTTCACCGCATCGCAGTTGGTGCCGGGCAGATCGAACTGGCGAACCTTGGTCTTGCCGGCGGGAAGGTCGCGGAAATCGAGCACGGCCATGCGTTCGACCAGCCCCTTCTGGTCGAAAATGACGAACTCGAAGGAAACCTTGCTCAACGACTGCGCGAATTCGTTGCCGGCAACGAAGGTGAGCTTGCAGCCCTTCTGGGACGGCGCCACCTCGTTGAGCTCGATCGTCAGCCCCCCAGCCGCTGCGGTCTCCTGCGCCTTGGCAGCGGTTGCGGCAACGAGAGCCGCAAGAGCAACGGAAACAATCGGAAGGCTGGGAAACTTCATGACGACACCACTCCAAAGGATCGAGCACACCACCGAACGCCGGCCGCACGCCCTTGTCCACAAGCCGGCAGCAACTAACTTGAGTTTATAAGTCCGGTATTGCGTCCATAAATAAATATGAGTAATGAAGTCAAGATAGTAATCGAATTGCACGGCGGGAAATGCGGGGAAATCAGCGCGGCCTGCCCACTCGAAACGGCCGAAACACAGTGACCAACGACAACAATCTCGCACGCCCCTCGGAGCCTCCGGTGCTGACCGGACGGGCGCAACGGATCATCGAAAGTCGCGAGCTCTTCGGCACCGAAAACGAGATTCTCATTTCCCACGACGGCGCGATCTACCGCATGAAGATCACCCGCCAAGGCAAGCTGATCCTGAACAAATAGGCAGATGAAAATGACCGAGAGCCTTCGCCCCACTCCCGTTGAAATCCGCGCCTACCGCGCCGAAAACCCGAAGTTGCGCGAGCGTGATATCGCAGCCCAGCTCGGCGTTTCCGAAGCCGCGCTGGTCGCTGCCGAATGTGGGCTGACCGCCGTGCGCATCGATGCCGACGCCAACCGCTTCCTGTCGCGGGTCGAAGAGCTCGGTGAAGTCATGGCGCTGACCCGCAACGAAAGCGCCGTCCACGAAAAGATCGGCGTCTACGAGAAGATCACCACCGGCGAGATGGCGAGCATCGTGCTTGGCGAACAGATCGACCTTCGTGTTTTCCCGAGCGCCTGGGCACACGCCTTCGCCGTGACGAAGACGGACGACAAGGGCGAAGTCCGCAAGAGCCTGCAGTTCTTCGACAAGTGGGGCAACGCCGTGCACAAGGTACATCTGCGCGCCGCATCGAACGACGCGGCCTATGAAAAGCTCGTCGCGGATTTCCGCCTCGACGATCAGACGCAAGAGTTTGTCGCCGACACCAGCGTTCAGCCGACCGACGACAAGCCGGAAACCGTCGTGGACGTCGTCGAGCTGCGTGAGCGCTGGACGAAGATGACGGACACCCATCAGTTCCACGGCATGTTGCGCAAGCTGAAGATCGGCCGCCGCCAGGCGCTGAGCAACATCGGCGACGATTTCGCCTGGCAGCTCGACCCGCAGAGCGTCGAAGCGATGATGCAGGCAAGCGCCGAAGTCGAACTGCCGATCATGTGCTTCGTCGGCAACCGCGGCATGATCCAGATCCATTCCGGCCCGATCGCCAAGATCGCCACGATGGGCCCCTGGCTCAACGTCATGGATCCGACCTTCCACCTGCATCTGCGCACCGACCACATTGCCGAGCTCTGGGCCGTGCGCAAGCCGACAGCCGACGGCCATGTCACCTCGATCGAGGCGCTCGACGCCAAGGGCGAAATGATCATCCAGTTCTTCGGCAAGCGCAAAGAGGGCCTTGCGGAACGTCCCGAATGGCGCTCGATCGCCGAAGGCCTGCCGCGCCTCGATACGACGGTTGCCGCCTGAGCGAGAGAATAGGATACGCAAGATGATCAACGGTCTCGACTTCCGTCGCCTTCGCCGCTCGGGGCTGGCGCTCGGCGCCTTCGCCCTTTCGGCGACCTTCCTGCTGCCGGCAGTGGCACCCGATGCCCCCGCCTTCATCCGGACGGCCATGGCCGAGGACACGCAGAAGGCCGACGTCTCGCGCGTCGTTTCGGTCGGCGGCGCCGTCACCGAGATCATCTATGCGCTCGGCGAAGAAGGCCGTCTCGTCGGGCGTGATTCCACCAGCACCTATCCGGAAGCAGCAAAGACGCTTCCGGATGTCGGCTATATGCGCCAGCTCGCGCCCGAAGGCATCATTGCGGTCAATCCGAGCGCCATCGTCGCTGTCGAAGGCAGCGGCCCGCCGGAGGCGCTGGCGGTGCTGAAGGAGGCCAACATCGCCTTCACCAGCGTGCCCGAGACCTTCGACAAGGCCGGCATTCCCGCCAAGATCCGCGCCGTTGGCGCTTTTCTCGGCGTCGAGGACAAGGCTGAAACGCTCGCCAAGAGCGTCGAAGCCGACCTCGATGCAGCCGTGGCGGAGGGTGCCGCGCGCGCCGACAGTGAGCGCAAGCGCGTGCTGTTCATCCTGAGCACCCAGGGCGGCAAGGTCATGGCCTCCGGTCAGGGTACCGCCGCCAACGGCATCATCGAACTCGCCGGCGCGGTGAACGCCGTCGGCACCTTCCCCGGTTACAAGGCACTCACCGACGAAGCGATCGTCGAAGCCAAGCCCGACGTCATCCTGATGATGGATCGCGGTGGCGAACACGCCGCCAAGGCGGAAGAGCTCTTCGCCATGCCGGCATTGAGCCTGACCCCTGCTGCCCAGAACAAGGCGCTGGTGCGCATGGACGGCCTGCACCTGCTCGGCTTCGGCCCGCGCACAGCAAGCGCCGTTCGCGAACTGAATGCCGCCATCTACGGGAAGAAGGCCAATGCCTCGCAGTGAGGCATTGGGCCGCGGCATGCGCCTGACCGGATTGGCCGCCGACATCCGCAACGAATGGCGTGCGGGCAACCGCTCGCGGCTGGCCCGGCTTCTCGTCGTCGCCCTCGTGGTAATCGCCATCGCCACCTTCGTCGGCTCGATCATGACCGGCGCGGCCGACGCGTCGCTCGCCAATGTCTGGCGCTGGCTGATCGGCGAGGCCGACCAGGCCCTGAGCATCCGCGACCGCATCATCATTCTCGATATCCGGCTCCCTCGCGCCGTGCTCGGCATGCTCGTTGGCGCGTCGCTTGCAGTTTCCGGCGTGGTCATGCAGGGGCTCTTCCGCAATCCCCTGGCCGATCCCGGCCTCGTCGGCGTTTCCTCGGGCGCGAGTCTTGGCGCCGTGCTGCTGATCGTGCTTGGAACCGCCGCCTTCGGGCCGCTGTTTGCCCTGTTCGGTTTCTACGCGCTGCCGGTCGCTGCCTTCTTCGGCGGCCTCGTCACGACGCTTTTGCTCTACCGCATTGCCACGCGCGGCGGGCAGACCTCGATCGCCACCCTGCTTCTGGCCGGCATCGCGCTTGGCGCGCTGACCGGCGCCGTCACGGGCGTGCTCGTCTTCATGGCCGACGACAAGCAATTGCGCGACCTCACCTTCTGGGGCCTCGGCTCACTTGCCGGCGCCAACTGGACGAAGATCCTGGCCTCGGCGCCGATCATTCTGCTTTCGCTCGCCGTCACCCCTTTTCTCGCCCGCGGCCTCAATGCGATCACGCTCGGCGAGGCGGCAGCCTTCCACATGGGCATTCCGGTCCAGCGGCTGAAGAACGTCGCGATCGTCAGCGTTGCTGCGGCGACCGGCGCGTCGGTTGCCGTCAGCGGCGGCATCGGCTTCGTCGGCATCGTCGTGCCGCATCTGCTGCGCCTCGTCATCGGTCCCGATCACCGCTACCTGCTGCCGGCCTCGGCTCTGCTCGGCGGCACGCTGTTGATCCTTGCCGACATGATCGCCCGCACCATCGTTTCCCCGGCGGAACTGCCGATCGGCATCGTCACCGCTTTTATCGGCGCACCGTTCTTCCTCTGGATCCTGCTGCGCGGCCGTTCGAACATGGGATTGTGAGCGAAGCCATGATCAACGTTTCCAATCTCTCCGTCCGCCTCGGCGGGCGACCGGTCATCCATGGCGTTTCGCTCGAGGCCCGACCCGGCGCGCTGACGGCGATCGTCGGCCCGAACGGCTGCGGCAAGACCACGACGCTGAAGGCCATTTCCGGAGAGCTTGCACCAGCAGGCGGGACGATCCGCATCAACGGCCGCGACCTGCGCGGCCTGAAGCCCTGGGAACTCGCGTCGATGCGCGGCGTGCTGCCGCAATCGACCGTCATCTCCTTCCCGTTCACGGTGCGAGAAGTGGTTCGGCTCGGGCTTGCCGCCGGCGCAAACGCCGACGCCGCCCTGCACGACCGGATCGCGGCAGAAGCGCTCGAAGCGGTCGATCTCGGCGGCTTTGCCGGGCGTTTCTATCAGGAACTGTCCGGCGGCGAGCAGCAGCGCGTGCAGCTTGCCCGCGTGCTTTGCCAGATCTCAGAACCCGTTACCGATGGCCAACCGCGTTACCTTCTGCTCGACGAGCCCGTCTCCAGCCTCGATATCCGCCACCAGCTGGGCATCATGCAGCTCGCGCGCAACTTTTGCGAACGCGGCGGCGGTGTGGTCGCCGTCATGCACGACCTCAATCTCACCGCCATGTTCGCCGACCATATGGTGATGATGAAGGCCGGCAAGGTCCGCGCCAGCGGCGCGCCGGCCGAGGTACTGACGGACGAGACGATGGAAGCGGTCTTCGGCTGCCGCATGCGGGTGGGCGTGGCTCCGCCAGCGCCGGTGCCCTTCGTGCTGCCGCAAACCGCATCGCTCTGACGCAAGCGCACGTCCGGATTCTTCCGAGAGCCAACACCAAGATTTATCGAAACAATTTCCGCACTTGCGCGTTGTTCTCCCGAAGCGCCGGCGTAGGCCTGCAGTTGTGCCCGCCGGTTTGATCAGGAAGCGCCGACCGTTCGCGGCCGGCGCATGTGTGAAAGGGAGTATTCGTCATGGCGTCAGGCCTCTTCTCCGGTTCGAGCTCGCGTTCGACAAAAAGCAACGGCAAGCTCGCCGACATCTCCATCGAGGAACAACTGGGCGAATTGCGCAATGATGTGGCGACGCTTGTCGCCCTCTTGGCCGATCGCGGATCGACGGCTTCGCAGCAGGCGCGCAGCAAGGCACAGGATGCCCGCGAACAGGCTGAAGCGGGCCTCAGCGAACTGTTGGCAAGCGGTGAAGATCTGCTGGCCGAGCTCCGTGATCGCTACGCCGGCACGGAAAAGCAGGTTCGGCACGCCGTGCGCGAACATCCTGTCGCAACCCTCGGCGCCGCCGCCCTGATCGGTCTGGCCATAGCCGCGCTTCTTCGTCGCTGAAGAAGATGCAAGCCGGTGAGGCGGATGGGTTGCGCCCATCCGCTGAGATCGAGGGGAAGATGATCGGGGGCAATTCATGGGACCATTGACGGCAGCCCTGACCGCGCTCATGAGCGCCGATATCGGCGCGGCCACTGCGCGCGTGAAACGCAATGCGATCTTATGGGGCATTATAGGATTGCTGCTTGCCACGGCCTATGTCTTCGGCCTCGCAGCCGCGTTCCTGTATCTCAGCGCACTTTACAGTCCGGTCACAGCCTCCGCCGCGATCGCGATCGCGTTTTTCGTGACCGCGCTGGTGCTGTTCGGCATCATTGCGATGCTGCAAGGACGCGACCGCCGCCTGGCCGAGGAGCGTCGCCGCCGCCGACAAGTGCAGACCAATCTGACACTGCTTGCCGCGGCGGGCATCCTGCGCAAACAGCCGCTGCTTGCGGTCGCCACCGCTCTGGCGATCGGGGCACTCGTGGGAACTGGCAAACGGCGCGAGCGGCGACGGACGACTGACGCTTAAGCAAGGTCCCAAACCAGTTACGGACTCGTCCGCCGCGATTGCGATCGACGCCTTATAGTGGCAGGCGGATCAGCGCCGTGACGCCGGCCGGCAGATATTCCACCTTGACCGAGCTGCCCAAGACCTTGTCGAGGCTCCGCTCGATCAGGATCGAGCCGAAGCCGCGCCGTTTTGGCTCGCGCACCGGCGGCCCGCCGACTTCGGTCCAGGTGAGATGCAGAACGTTGTCGCCATCCTCGATCATGTTGCGCGCCGTCAGAACCACCTTCCCCTTCGGCACCGACAGCGACCCATATTTGACGGCGTTGGTGGCAAGCTCGTGCAGAACCAGACCGAGGCCGACCGCCTGGTCAGGCCCGAGCGATATCTCGTCCTTGTGGATCTCGATCTGCTCGGCATAGCAGTTGACATGCGGCAGCAGCTGCTTGGCGATGAGGTCGGCGAGCCGGATGGTGCCCCATTCGTGATCGGAAAGCAGGCCGTGCGCTTCGGAGATCGCCTGCAATCTCCCGGCAAAGGCGGTCATGAATTCCGCCGGATCGCTGGTCTGGCGCAAGGTCTGACGGGCGAGCGACTGCAGCATCGCGAGCGTGTTCTTGACCCGGTGGTTGAGCTCCTTCAGCAACAGCCGCGTGCGCTGCACCGATGCCTGCTGATCGGTGACATCGATCGTGACGCCGATGAACGTCAACGGATTGCCCTTGCTGTCGCGATCATGCACACGGCCGCGCCCGAGCAGCCAGCGGCCGGTGTCGCCGACGCGGAACATGCCGTCGTACTCGTCGTCGGCCTTCATCGCCTGGCGTAGCTTGGAAAAAGTCGCGCCGCGATCGTCGATATGGATCGCTCCGAAGATCTCGCGGGCGCCGACGAAGCTGTCGGCCGGCAGTCCGAACATGCGTTTCATCGCGCTGTTACCGGCAATGACCCCGGAGCGGATATCCCACAACCAACTGCCGATGTTCGCTGCTTCGAGCGCCATTGCGTGGCGCTGCTCCTCGCGTGATAGTGCCGCCTCTTTCAGCGCGCGCCGGCGCGCTTCGTCCTTGATCTTGAAGAGGGAAGCGGCCAGCCCGGCGAGCCGGCTCAGCTGGTCCATCAGCGCCTGTGGCACGTCGGCGCGCGGCTTGTCGTCGAGAACGCAG
Organism: Ensifer sp. ENS07; assembly: GCF_014852185.1. Taxonomy (NCBI): domain Bacteria; kingdom Pseudomonadati; phylum Pseudomonadota; class Alphaproteobacteria; order Hyphomicrobiales; family Rhizobiaceae; genus Ensifer; species Ensifer sp. ENS07. Next base: position 40,179 of record NZ_JACVBE010000017.1, read on the forward strand.
ACCGTGCCGACGGCCTGCCCGTCGAGCATGATCGGCGCGCCGGCATAAAATCGCAGGAACGGCGGCCCTACGACCCGCGAACGTCGCATGAACCGTGGATCAGTCGATGCGTCGAGCACGACGAGACTGGCGTCGGCTTCGGCCGCCACCTGCACGCAGAAGGACTCCTCCGACGACGCCCGGCTCTCCGTGGTTCCGACGGCCGCCTTGAACCATTGCCATTCGCGGTCGATCAAGGTCACCAGCGCAATCGGCGCGTCGAAGAGGCCGGCCGCAATTTCAACGATGCCGTCGAAGTCCCGATCCGGCACCGCCATGTCGGGCACGGTCGCGTGCAAGACGCTCAGACGTTCAGGCGCGTCGAGCAGCGTCATGACGGGCGGGTCTGTCCTTTCAGTCCTCATGCGCATTCGGTCTCAATTCCCAATCTGAGCGGCTTGGGGAGCCCTTGCAGGCTGCACCCGCATCTCGCTCGGTTCTGGGCATATCGACCCAAAATCGTCATGATTGCGCTCTGCCTCCACCACCCGCCTGCCCCTCGGGCACAGGCGTCAGTGAAAGCAGGACACCGCCGATTTTGCAACGGTGTCCGGCTCGAAACTTTCCTCAGGAAACAAAGGCGCGCGACGTGATCGGGGCCGACGTCTCGTCGGGGCCGTAGTCGTTTTCGCCCTTTACCTGAAGAATGTCCTGCAAGCGCTGGCGCGCCCGGTTGACACGGCTCTTGATCGTTCCGAGCGCGCAGCCGCAGATCGTGGCCGCTTCCTCGTAGGAAAAGCCGGAAGCGCCCACGAGGATGATCGCTTCACGCTGGTCGGGCGGCAACATCTCCAGCGCCTTGCGGAAATCCTGCAGGTCCAGCGAGCCGTATTGTTCAGGATGATGGGCGAGAGACTCGGTGAAATGTCCGTCGCTGTCCTGAACTTCGCGTCCGCGCTTGCGCATCTGGCTGTAGAGTTCGTTGCGCAGGATGGTGAAGAGCCAGGCCTTCATGTTGGTGCCCATCTCGAAGTGGTCCTGCTTCGCCCAGGCCTTCATGATCGTGTCCTGAACCAGGTCGTCGGCACGGTCGTGACGTCCGATCAGCGACATGGCGAAGGCACGCAGACTCGGCAACGCGGCCAGCATCTCACGCTTGAAATCATTCTTTTCGGATGACATTCCGGTACTTACTCCCTGCCCTGCAGCGCCGATTGCTGCTCGGCCGCGTCGAGTTTTTCCAGAAGATCGAGAAAACGCGCGGGTATCGCCTCTTCCTGCACGGACTGATAGAGCGCCTTCAGCTTCGCTGCAATTTGCGCATTTGGATCTTCTGTCCATAAGGTCGTGCCGGTGGTCCGCCCTGCCCCTGTTTTATGTTTCATTTTCAAACTGTCGCCTTCAAGTGTCGAAATCGCCAAAACTGTCCATAGCCGCCATAACGCTGTTGAAAATTGAAATGTTCCCTCGCGGAACCTTTTTTTACGCGGAGCGTTCTCGCAACGTCACCGTAAAACGATTTTCGAGGGAGTTCCTCTATGACTTTGTCCACGCGGATCGCACCGCTCCTGCCGTATCTGCGCCGCTACTCACGCGCGCTAACCGGCTCGCAGACATCAGGCGACGCCTATGTTGCCGCCGTTCTCGAAGCGCTGATCGCCGACACGTCGATTTTCCCCGAAGCAAGCAATGATCGCGTTGGCCTGTTCCGCCTGTTCACCTCGCTCTTCGGCTCCTCGTCCGTGCTCGTGCCTGAACCAGTTTCTCCGTTTGCCTGGGAGCAGCGCGCGTCGATCAATCTCGCAACCGTCTCGCCGCTTGCCCGCCAGGCATTCCTTCTGGTCTCGGTCGAAGGCTTCCGGCCGGAGGAAGCGGCCGAAGTTCTCGATGTCAGCATCGACAAGGTCGGTGGCCTGCTCGATCGCGCCTCGCAGGAAATCTCGCGCCAGGTCGCGACCGATATCATGATCATCGAGGACGAACCGCTGATCGCCATCGATATCGAGCAGATGGTCGAGAGCCTTGGCCATCGCGTCACCGGGATCGCCCGCACGCGCGACGAAGCGATCGCGCTCTACAAGAAGACACGGCCGAGCATGGTGCTTGCCGATATCCAGCTTGCCGATGGCAGCTCCGGCATCGACGCGGTCAACGACATCCTGAAGACGAGCGCCATTCCGGTGATCTTCATCACCGCCTTCCCGGAGCGGCTCCTGACCGGCGAACGGCCGGAACCGACCTTCCTGGTCACCAAGCCGTTCAACCCGGACATGGTCAAGGCGCTGATCAGCCAGGCTTTGTTCTTCAACGAATCCACCAAGGCGGCGGCCTGAGCGCGACTGCATGTTTCCCTCGACTGTAAGCAGTCGAGGGGGCATGCGCCGATCCAGATCTTGCAGCGGCCCGCGTCTTACGGCGCGTAGGCCGCTGCAGGTCGTTTCGGGGGTTGTTTGGCAAGATTGCCGGAACGTCCCGACGAGCACTCTCTGAGCTGACATCAGCAATTTCGTCACTGGACCTGCGCATTCACCGGCGGCTTCTGCCAATCTGCGCGTACCACCACACTTGGCTAGGTTTCTCGCAAAGGAAGCCCCGTGAAAACACAACAGCCAGTGCCGAGGGAAGGCACTGGCTGGTATGTGCAACTCACTCGGGGAGTGTGAGTTGTAGGCCGGCGGTCTGCCTCCGGCGCCGCATTGGGGGCTATGCGCGCCACCGTCCGGTCAACAACAGAATGCGCGACACGGAAAAAGGTTCCATGACCCCGCAACAACCTTTTCGGCAGCAGCCGTCACGCCATCTTGTCGAGCTCGTCACGGTGGCGATAGAGCGCCAGGAAGCGGCGATAGTCGCGATCATAGGCGTCGCGAACCGCCGTGTTCGGCAGGCGCTCGTGCCCACCTGACGCCATTTCGGCGCCGGCCGCGGCGAGATCCGCGTGCATGCCGCCGGCAACCGCTGCCGCCATTGCCGTTCCGAGCAGGACGGCATCCGGCGCTTCCGGCGCCACAACCCGGCAGCCGGTAACGTCACAATAGAGTTCCATGAGCAGCGCATTGCGCACGTGGCCACCGGTGACGTGTAGTGTGTCGAGTTGGTAGCCGACCTCGCGCATCATCTCCAGGATATGGCGGATGCCGAGCGCGATCGCGACGCAGGTGCGCCAGTAGAGCCGGCAGAGCGCGTCGAAGGAGGAATCAAGCGGCAGGCCGCTGATGACGCCGAGGCCATGCGGATCGGCGAGCGGCGAGCGGTTGCCGTGGAAATCCGGCAAGACATGCAGGCGATCGGCAAAGGCCGCGCCCTGCTCGGCGCGCAGTTCCTGCACCCGGGCGATGATCCGGCCATGGGTTTCAGCGGTCGGTTCGAGACCGCCGCCATGGAGCCGCACGATATGGTCGAGCAGCGCGCCGGTCGCCGATTGCCCGCCCTCGATCAGCCAGGCGCCGGGCAGCACCGCCTCGTAATAGGGGCCCCACATGCCGAAACCCGGCTTCATGTCCTTGGAAAAGGCGACGATGCAGCTCGACGTGCCGGCAATCAGGGCCAGCTGTTTTTCGAGCTTCTCCGGCTTGCCGATGAAGCCGCCGACGACTCCGAGCGCGCCGGCATAGGCATCGATCATGCCGGGAGCTACCTGGCAGGCCTCGTCGAGGCCAAGCTCGGCGGCGGCCGCAGCGTTCAGACGGCCGACAGAGCTTCCGATCGGCAGGGTCTCTTCCGGCAGCCCGCCGCGCTCAATGAGATCCTCGAGCCCGATCTTTGCGAGATAGTCCGGCTGCCAGCCGCGCTTCTCATGCGCCAGGTAATTCCACTTGGCCGTCAGCGTGCAGCGCGAACGCGCAGCACTGCCGCTCGCCCGCCAGGAAAGATAGTCGGCAAGATCGAAGAAGAAGCCAGCCTTCTGCCATTGCTGCGGCAGATTGCGCTTCAGCCACATGAGCTTTGGCATTTCCATTTCCGGCGACATCACGCGGCCGGAGAAGTCGAGCACCGGATGGCCGGTCGCCGTGCAAAAATCCGCCTCGGCGAGCGCCCGGTGATCGAGCCAGACGATCGTGTCCCAGCGCGCCTCACCCTTGCGATTGACCGAAAGCGGCTTGCCCTCGCGGTCGCGCACCACCAGCGAGCAGGTGGCATCGAAGCCGATCGCTCCAATATCCTCCGCAGCGATCCCGGCCTTTTCCTTCGCCGCTTTGACGGCGCCGCAGACGGCGCGCCAGATATCTTCGGAATCGTGCTCCGCGTGGTTTTCTTCCGGCCGGTTCATGGCGATCGGCAGGTCGGCACGCGCAAGCAACCTGCCCTTGCCGTCAAAAATACCGGCGCGCGCACTGCCGGTACCGACATCGACCGCAACGACGAATTCACGCATCAAAGAAAGTCCCCGCCCCCAAGATCACGATGATTTAGGATCTGCCCGACCCAATCACAACCGCGATCGATTGTCATGAAGGAGAGCGGACGTGCGGGCGGAAAACCGCACACATGTTCCTCGTCCCGCTCCCGTTTCGTCCCTGCTGCTATCGGCCGACAAACTGTAGCAATTCGCCCATGTCGTCAAACAGCGCGTCGGGACTGAGAGCGGCAAGACTCTGCCGGTGCTTGTCGGTGCGCGCGTGGCTGCCGCCGGCAAAGGCAAAGACCCGCATGCCCGCCGCCTTCGCCGCTTCGATGCCGGCCGGACTGTCCTCGACGACGACGCAGTCGTGGGGATCGAAGCCCATCTGGCGGCTCGCGTGGAGAAAGAGATCCGGTGCCGGCTTGCCGTGTTTCACCATGGTGGCGGAGAAGATGTTGGGCTCGAAGAGGTCGATGAGCCCCGTGACGGTCAGCGACAGGCGGATGCGCTCGGGCTGGCTGGAAGAGGCGACGCAACAGGCGCCCTTCAGGCCTTCAACGGCGCCCCGGATGCCGGCGATCGGCTGGAGTTCGGTGCGGAAACGGTCGTAAAGCCGGAGGCGCATGCCTTCGAGAAACGCATCGTCGGTGGCAAGCCCGTATTCGTCGTGCAGGATCGCCGACATGCTCTTGAGGCTGCGTCCGAGAAAGCGTTCGGTCGCCTCCTCGGTGGTCATCGAGACGCCGGCGGCCGAGAGCACGTCCACCAGCACCTCCAGCGAGATCGGCTCGCTGTCGACGAGTACCCCGTCGCAGTCGAAGATCACCAGCCCGGACGCCGCATCCGCCATCGCATTTTATCCCTCAAGCTTGCCATCCAGATAAAGCTGGAGCGTAGCGCGCGTACCCTTTTCCCAGAGGGTTTTCAATGCATCGGCGAAACGACGTCGGAAGAGATCGGAGCGAGCGACGTCGCCGAAGATGTCGCCGAGCGCCAGGAAGGCCATGGGATCGTCCTTGGCGGCAAGCGCTGCCTTGTTCAGCCGGTCGGCGCTCTGGTCGTTGAAGACGATCGTCTTGCCGCTGTCCGACGTGCCGGCAAAGTATCGGCACCAGAGCGCTGAAACGAGCGACAGCCCGACGACATCCTCGCCGCGCGCCAGCCGATCGGCCGTCGAAGGCAGGATGAACTTCGGCTGCCGGTTGGAGCCGTCCTGGGCCAGCCGCGGGATCGTGTCGCCGATCTTCGGATTGGAAAAGCGCGTCTCGATCAGCTTGTAATAGTCGCCAAGATCGGTGTTCGGCACCGGCGGAATGACCGGGATGATCTCGTCATGCTCCAGCTTGGCAAGGAAGGCGCGGATCAGCGGCTCCTCCATCGCCTCGTGGACAAAATGAATGTCGAGCAAGGCGGCGGGATAGGCGATCGCCGCATGGCCGCCATTGAGAATGCGGATCTTCATGTGCTCATAGGGCGCCACGTCAGGCACGAACTGGACGCCAACCTTCTCCACGGCCGGGCGACCGAGCGGGAAGTGATCTTCGAGCACCCACTGCTTGAATTCCTCGCAGAACACCGGCCAGGCATCCTCGATGCCGTAGTCGTCGGCGACGATGCCGATCTCGCGCGCACCGGTTGCCGGCGTGATCCGGTCGACCATGCCGTTCGGGAAGGCGACATTGGCGTCGATCCAGTCGGCAAAGGCGGGATCATGGAGACGGGCCAGCCCCGAAACCGCCGCATGGGTAACCTCGCCGTTGCCCGGGATGTTGTCGCAGGACATCACGGTGAACGGCGGCACGTTTTTGCCGCGGCGCGCCTTCAGCCCGGCAACGATCAGCCCGAACACCGTCTTCGGAGCCGCCGGGTTCTGCGCATCGGCAACGATATCGGGGTGGGTCGGGTTGAACACACCCGAGGCCGGATCGATGAAATAGCCGCCTTCAGTGATGGTCAGCGAGACGATGCGGATCGAGGGATCGGCGAGCCTGGCAACGATCCCGGCGACGTCGCCCGGTTCCAGATAGTCGATCATTGCGCCTGTGACATGGGCGCCTGTGCGGTTGTTGTCCTGCTCGACGACGGTCGTCAGGAAATCCTGCGCCGCGAGCTTGGCCCGCATCGTTGCGTCGGAGGGAAGGACGCCTGCACCGATGATCGCCCAGTCCCTGTCGTGGCCGGCGTTGAAGAGATCGTCGAGATAGACGGCCTGGTGCGCCCGGTGGAAGTTGCCGACGCCGAAATGCACGATGCCCGCCGTCAGTTGCGACCGATCGTAGGCAGGCACGCCGGCTTTGGCCTTGATCGTGTCGAGGGCGGCAATTGAGAGTTTGGTCTTCATGATCCCGTATCCTTTCGAGGCTTCACCGACTGGCGCCGGTTCAGCTCATCCAATTGCCGCCATCGACGTTGTAGGTCTGCGAGACGACGTAGTCGCTCTCGGCTGACGCGAGGAAGATCGCCATGCCCGTCAGGTCCTCTGCCGTTCCCATCCGGCCGAAGGGCACCTCGGCGCCAACGAGCTTCTTCTTTTCGCCGCGCGGGCGGTTCTCGTATTTGGCAAACAGCGCATCGACGCCGTCCCAGTGTTCGCCATCGACCACGCCGGGCGCGATCGCGTTGACGTTGATGCCGTGCTTGATGAGGCCGAGGCCGGCCGACTGGGTGAGACTGATGACCGCCGCCTTGGTGGCGCAATAGACGGCGACCAGCGCCTCGCCGCGCCTGCCTGCCTGGCTTGCCATGTTGATGATCTTGCCGCCCCTGCCCTGATCGATCATCTGCCTGGCTGCGGCCTGCATCGTGAACAGCGTGCCCGATACGTTGATCGCAAACAGCCGGTCGTAGCTCTGACGGCTGATCTCGACGATCGGCGCAAGGTCGAAGAGCGCGGCATTGTTGACGAGGATGTCGAGCCCACCCGCTTGCCGGACGACGGCGGCGATCGCCTCGTCGATCGACGCCTGTTGGGTCACGTCCATCTCCACCGCATAGGCGCCGGCGCCGATCTCGGACGCTGTCTCACGCGCCCGCTCGATGTTGATGTCGGCGATTGCGACCGTGGCGCCCTCGCGGATATAGGCCTCCGCGAAGGCACGACCGATCCCTCGCGCAGATCCGGTGATCAGCGCGCTCTTCCCGTCGAGCCTCTTCATCGAACCGCCAGCCCCTTTTCGTCGAACCTGTGGACGCGCTGCGGATCGGGCGTCAGGAAGACCCGGTCACCATGGGTCACGGCGAAATCGCCGCTGACCCGCGCCGTCACCGTGCCGACATTGTCGACATTGACGTGCAGGAAGGTGTCGGAACCGAGATGCTCGGCAACACCGACCGTGCCCTGCCAGGTTCCGCTTTCCTTCGAAAGCGCCAGATGTTCAGGCCGAATGCCCATCGTGTGCGCCTGATAGGCGGAAGCCGCCGCACCGCTGACGATGTTCATGCGCGGCGAGCCGATGAAGCCGGCGACGAACAGGTTGTCCGGCTTGTGGTAGAGGTCGAGCGGCGAGCCGACCTGCTCGATGCGACCACGATTGAGCACCACGATCTTGTCGGCCATGGTCATCGCCTCCACCTGGTCGTGGGTGACGTAGATCATCGTCGTCTTCAGGTCCTGGTGCAGTTGGCTGATTTCAAGCCGCATGTTGACGCGCAGCGCCGCGTCGAGGTTCGACAGCGGCTCGTCGAACAGGAACGCCTTCGGCTGGCGCACGATCGCTCGGCCGATCGCGACGCGCTGGCGCTGGCCGCCCGAAAGCTGACGCGGCTTGCGGTCGAGATAGTCGGTGAGGTTCAACACGCGGGCTGCATCCGACACCTTCTTGTCGATGACGGCCTTGTCCTCGCCCGCCATTTTCAGGGGAAAGGCGATGTTGGAACGCACGCTCATATGCGGATAGAGCGCATAGGACTGGAACACCATCGACAGGCCGCGCTGTGCCGGTGGCAGTTCGGTGGCGTTCTTGCCGTCGATGACGATGTCGCCGTCACTGACGTCTTCGAGGCCGGCAATCAGCCGGAGCAGCGTCGACTTCCCGCAACCGGACGGTCCGACGAAGACGACGAACTCGCCATTGTTGATGTCGAGGTCGATCGAGGGGATGACGGCATGGGCGCCGAAGACCTTCGAAACCTTGCTGAGTGTAATGCTTCCCATTGTCGTATCCCTTATTTGACCGCGCCGAAGGTGAGGCCGCGTACGAGCTGCTTCTGCGAGAACCAGCCGAGTATGAGGATGGGGGCGATCGCCATGGTCGAGGCGGCCGAGAGCTTGGCGTAGAACAGGCCTTCAGGGCTCGAATAGGAGGCGATGAACGCCGTCAGCGGTGCTGCCTTGGCGGCACTGAGGTTGAGCGTCCAGAACGCCTCGTTCCAGGCGAGGATGATGTTCAAGAGCAGCGTCGAGGCGATGCCCGGGATCGCCATCGGCGTCAGCACATAGATGATCTCCTTGGAGAGCGATGCACCGTCCATGCGCGCGGCCTCCAGGATCTCGCCGGGGATTTCCTTGAAGTAGGTGTAAAGCATCCAGATGATGATCGGCAGGTTGATCAGCGTCAGCACGATCACGAGGCCGGTGCGGGTGTCGAGCAGGCCGGTGTTGCGGAACAACAGATACATCGGCACCAGCACACCGACCGACGGCATCATCTTGGTGGAGAGCATCCACATGAGCACGTCCTTGGTGCGCTTGGTCGGCGAGAACGCCATCGCCCAGGCGGACGGGATGGCGATGATCAGGCCGATCAGTGTCGAGCCGAAGGAGACGACGACCGAGTTCATGAAGTGCAGGAAGTAGTTCGAGCGGCTTTGCACCTCGTGATAGTTCTCCGTCGTCCAGTCGAAGAAGAACAGCGACGGCGGCGATGCGATCGCCTCGGCCTCGGTCTTGAAGCTCGTCAGGAACGTCCAGAGGATCGGGAAGAAGATGAGGATGCCGATCGTCCAGGCGACAACGGTCACGACGATCTTTCTTTGGGTGGAGACGTTGCGTGCCATGGTTCTCAAGCCTCCAGCGTCTTGCCGATCATGCGCATCAGGAAGAATGCGACGATGTTGGCGAGGATGACCGCGATGATGCCGCCGGCCGAAGCACCGCCCACGTCGAACTGCAGCAGGGCCTGCGCATAGACGAGGAAAGTCAGGTTGGTGCTCTGCGTGCCCGGGCCGCCATTGGTGGTGACCAGAATTTCGGCAAAGACCGAGAGCAGGAAGATCGTCTGAATGAGGATGACGACGGTAATCGCGCGAGAAAGATGCGGCAACACCAGGTAGATGAAGCGGCTCAAGGCGCCGGCGCCGTCCATCTGCGCGGCTTCCTTCTGCTCCTCGTCGAGCGATTGCAGCGCGGTCAGAAGGATCAGTGTCGCGAACGGCAGCCACTGCCAGGCGACGATCAGGATCACCGACATCAGGGGCGCATTGGCGAGAAAGTCGAAAGGCTGCAGCCCGAAGAGCTTGGCGATCCAGGCAAAGAGCCCATTGACCGGGTTCATGAACATGTTCTTCCAGACGAGTGCCGCGACCGTCGGCATGATCAGGAACGGCGCGATGACCAGAATGCGCACGATCCCCTGCCCGAACATCGGCTGGTCCAGCAGAAGCGCCAGCGCGATGCCGCCGATGACAGTGATGAACAACACGCCGAGCACGATCGCCAGCGTGTTGAAGAGCGCCTGGAAGAAAGCGGGATCGGTCAGGAAGTAGCTGTAGTTGGAAAAGCCCGCGAACTCCTCCATCCCCGGCATCAGAAGATTGTAGCGCAGGAACGAGAAGTAGATCGTCATGGCCAGCGGAACGATCATCCAGGCCAGAAGCAGAAGCACCGAAGGCGCAATCATCAGACGCGCGGCGGAGCGGGTGTGCAAGGTCGCCATGGCGTCCCCCCAAATGACGGAATTCAACGCTGTTTCGAGATCGGGTCGGGCGGCGCGTTTTTCCGCGCGAGCCCTGCGGCTACCTTCGGGATTTACCGGGGTGCCAGCCATTTGCGGCCAGCACCCCGGGCCCTTGGGAGCCTTACTTGATGTAACCGGCCTTGGTCATTTCGCGTTCGGTCAGCTTCTGGGCGCTGGCAAGCGCGTCGTCGACGCTCATCTGGCCGGCAAGAGCCGCCGAGAACTGCTGGCCGACCGCCGTGCCGAGACCCTGGAATTCCGGGATCGCCACGAACTGCACGCCGACATAGGGAACCGGCTTGACCGCCGGGTTCTTCGGGTCGGCCGCGTTGATCGAGTCGAGCGTCATCTTCGCGAAGGGTGCTGCCTTCTGGTACTCGGGGTTGGCGTAGAGCGAGGTGCGCGTGCCCGGAGGAACGTTCGCCCAGCCTTCCTTGTCTGCCACGAGCTTCAGATAGTCCTTGCCGGTTGCCCAGGAGATGAACTTCTCGGCCGAGGCGACCTTCTGTGAGCCCGCGGGGATCGCAAGGTTCCAGGCCCAGAGCCAGTTGCCGCGTTTGCCGAGGCCGGTGTCCGGCGCGAGCGCGAAGCCGACCTTATCGGCAACGGTCGATTCCTTCGGGTTGGTGACGAAGGAAGCGGCCACGGTCGCGTCGATCCACATGCCGCACTTGCCGGTCTGGAACAGCGACAGGTTCTCGTTGAAGCCGTTGGAGGATGCGCCGGGCGGTCCGGCGTCGTTCATCAGCTTGACGTAGAAGTCGAGCGCGTTCTTCCATTCGGGCTGGTCGAACTGCGGCTTCCAGTTCTCGTCGAACCAGCGGGCGCCAAAGGCGTTCGCGGTCGCCGTCAGGAAGGCCATGTTCTCGCCCCAGCCGGCCTTGCCGCGCAGGCAGATGCCGTAGACTTCGGCGTTCTTGTCTGTGATCTTACGTGCCGCGTCGGCGATGAAGTCCCAGGTCGGCGCGTCGGGCATGGTCAGACCGGCCTTCTCGAACAGGTCCTTGCGGTACATCACCATCGAGCTTTCGCCGTAGAAAGGTGCCGCATAGAGCTTGCCGTCGATGGTGAGGCCGGAGCGGATCGCCGGCAAGAGGTCGTCGACATCGTAGTCGGCGCCGAGATTGTCGAGCGGCAGCAGCCAGCCCTGCTTCGCCCAGATCGGCACTTCATAGGTGCCGATCGTCATGATGTCGTACTGGCCGCCCTTGGTGGCGATATCGGTCGTCACGCGCTGGCGCAGCACGTTTTCCTCAAGCGTTACCCACTCGAGCTGAATGTCCGGATTCTTGGACGTGAAATCTTCCGTCAGCTTCTGCATCCGGATCATGTCGCCGTTGTTCACGGTCGCGATCGTCAGGGTTTCTGCTTGGGCCAGACCCGACAGTGCGACTGCCGAGCACGTGCCCAGCAGGAAAGTTCTCAAGTTCATCGACTTCCTCCCAGAAGAAATTGAGCATTTGCCTCGCTCATGGGCAATTACTCACTTCTCATGACGAATTGTCAATGCGCATTCGTTGCTGCGGCGCACACAGAAACATTAGAAGATTGTTTTGATTGCCGATTTTTTCGTTTCGCAAATGCGAAAGGCCGGCGCTGGGGCCGGCCTTTTCAATCGTTTCGCATAACGATCATGCGTTGAGCAGATAGCTCGCCGTCGCCTCATCGGTGATAAGGCCGTTGATAATGCCGCCCTTTACGGCCGCCCGCAGCGCCTCATACTTGCGCTGCCCCTTGGCAAGTCCGATGACAGACGCCCGGTCGCGCGGCGGCAAGGGAACGGAGGCGACGCGCTCGTTGAAGCTGCCCGAGAGCAACGCGCCATCATGATCGAACATCCAGCCACAGATCTCGCCCGCGGCACCCGCCTTGGTCAGACCGGCCATCTCGTCCTGGGCGAGGAACCCGTCCTGGCAGAGCGGCGCGTCCGGGCCGAGCTCGCCGACGCCGACGAAGGCGACATTGGCTTCGGCGCCTAGCTTCAGAGCCACCTGCACCAGGCTCTGGCTGTGCAGCACCTCCCGCTCCTCGGCCGAAGCGGCGAGCACCGGCAGCGGCATCGGAAAATGCCGGGCCTTGACCGCATCGGCCATGCTGAAGATGACGTTGTAATAGGCGGCCGAACCATCAAGGCCGATATTGCCCGTGAGCGACACGATGCGGTGCTGCGGACATTCCATCGGCGGCAACTGATCGACCGCCGCTTTCAGCGTGCGCCCGGTACCGATCGCCAGCACCTGCGGCTCGGACGATTTCAGCCAGCGCTCGATCTCGGCGGCCCCGGCTTCCGCGATGCCAACGGTCGTCGAGGTCGAACCGGGATCGCTCGGCACCACCTCCACATGTTTCAGTCCGTATTTGTCGCGAAGACCTGCGGCCGCCTCGAGGCAGGCGGCAATCGGATGGTCGAGCCGAACCTTGATCAGCCGCTCGGACATGGCGAGCGAAACCAACCGCTGCGCCGACTGGCGCGAGATTCCCATGACGGTGGCGATCTCATCCTGGGTGCGGCCAGCGACATAGTATAGCCAGCCTGCCCGGGCAGCATCGTCAAGCCTGTTGTTCGCCTCGCCCCTGCGTGCCATCGCTGTTCTCCATCCCCCCCGATCACGATACTTTTGGATCCTGTCGATCCAAAAGTATCGTGATCGATCTTCATAAGCAGAGCGGGGTGCGGGCGGAAAACCGCGCACACTTTTCCTCACCCCGCTCTGATCTGCTGCCACTATTGCCCCGCCCTGTCAAACATCGGCCAAGAACAAGGGCTTGGCAGGTCTGCCGCAAGGCCCGGGATCACAAGGCTTTTCGGCCGTTTCGACCTTAAATTTTTACCGTTTGATAAAAAAATAAAGCGTGTTACCGTTCCATCATCCTGAGAAAACATTGGGAGCCAAAAATGGGAACGACACAATCTGGGATCCTCGGCGGCCGCCTGCCGCTCGGGGAGTACGAGAGCAATTTCTCCGACCTGCATCCACCGCTCGACAAGCACGAGGCCCTCGTCGCTTCCGACCGCTGTTATTTCTGTCATGACGCGCCGTGCATGACGGCCTGTCCCACCTCCATCGATATCCCGCTGTTCATTCGGCAGATATCGACCGGAAACCCGATCGGATCGGCCAAGACGATCTTCGATCAGAACATCCTGGGCGGCATGTGCGCCCGCGTCTGTCCCACCGAAACGCTGTGCGAACAGGCTTGCGTTCGCAACACCGCCGAGGAGCGCCCGGTCGAGATCGGCCGCCTGCAGCGCTATGCGACCGACGTGGCGATGAAAGAGAACAAGCAGTTCTACACCCGTGCTGAAACCTCCGGCCGCAAGATCGCCGTCGTCGGCGCCGGCCCGGCCGGCCTTGCTGCTGCCCATCGGTTGGCCGTCAAGGGCCACGACGTCGTGATCTACGATGCCCGGCCGAAGTCCGGCGGCCTCAATGAGTACGGCATTGCCGCCTACAAGTCGGTCGACGACTTCGCGCAGAAGGAAGTCGACTACGTGCTGGCGATCGGCGGCATCGAAGTGCGCCAGGGCCAGGCGATCGGCCGCGATTTCACCCTCGCCGACCTCTCGGAACAGTATGACGCCGTCTTCCTCGGCCTCGGCCTTGCGGGCGTGAACGCGCTGCGTCTCGAAGGCGAAAGTGCCGAAGGCGTTGACGATGCCGTCGACTTCATCGCCGCCCTTCGCCAGTCGAAGACCAAGGCCGATATCCCGGTCGGCCGTCGCGTCGTCGTCCTCGGTGGCGGCATGACCGCAATCGATGCGGCCGTGCAGGCAAAGCTGCTCGGCGCGGAAGAAGTGACGATCTGTTATCGCCGCGGCAAGGAGCACATGAACGCCTCCGAGTTCGAGCAGGACCTGGCGGCCTCCAAGGGCGTCACCATCCGCCACTGGCTGCAGCCGAAGCGCATCGCCGAGAAGGACGGCAAGGTCGCCGGCATCGAGCTGGAATACACCACGCTCGAAGACGGAAAGCTGACGGCGACCGGCGAAACCGGTATCATTGCTGCCGACCAGATCTTCAAGGCGATCGGCCAGAGCTTCCTCGGAGCAGGCCTCGGCGCGCTGCAACTCGAAGGCGGCCGCATTGTTGCCGACGCCGAAGGGCGCACGTCGCTGCCCAACGTCTGGGCCGGCGGCGACTGCGTGCTCGGCGGTGAAGACCTCACGGTCTCGGCCGTCGCCATGGGCCGCGACGCGGCTGAATCGATCAATCGGGCCTTCGCCGCGGCAGCGCCGCGCGCGAGCGCAGTTGCCTAAGGGATCGGGAGGAGAAACCAATGGCTGATCTTCGCAATAATTTTGTCGGCATCAAATCCCCGAACCCGTTCTGGCTGGCATCCGCCCCACCGACGGACAAAGCTTACAACGTCGAGCGCGCCTTCAAGGCGGGCTGGGGCGGCGTCGTCTGGAAGACGCTCGGCGAGGAAGGCCCGCCGGTCGTCAACGTCAACGGCCCGCGCTACGGCGCGATCTGGGGCGCCGACCGCCGGCTGCTCGGGCTGAACAACATCGAGCTCATCACCGACCGCGACCTCTATGTGAACCTGCGCGAAATGAAGCAGGTGAAGATGAACTGGCCGGATCGCGCCCTGATCGCCTCGATCATGGTGCCCTGCGAGGAAGAGGCGTGGAAGGCGATCCTGCCGCTGGTCGAGGAAACCGGCGCCGACGGCATCGAACTCAACTTCGGCTGTCCGCACGGCATGTCCGAACGTGGCATGGGTGCTGCGGTCGGCCAGGTGCCGGAATACATCGAGATGGTCGTGCGCTGGTGCAAGCAGTACACGCGCATGCCTGTCATCACCAAATTGACGCCCAATATCACCGACATCCGCAAGCCGGCGCGCGCCGCCAAGGCTGGCGGTACCGACGCGGTGTCGCTGATCAACACCATCAACTCGATCGTCTCGGTCGACCTCGACAACTTCGCCCCCAACCCGACGGTCGGCGGCAAGGGCACCCACGGCGGCTATTGCGGCCCGGCGGTGAAGCCGATCGCGCTCAATATGGTCGCCGAGATCGCTCGCGATCCGGAAACCTACGGCCTGCCGATCTCCGGCATCGGCGGCATCACCACCTGGCGCGACGCGGCCGAGTTCCTGGCACTTGGCGCCGGCAACGTCCAGGTCTGCACCGCAGCCATGACCTATGGCTTCAAGATCGTCCAGGAAATGATCTCGGGCCTCTCCGACTGGATGGACGCCAAGGGTCACCGCAACCTCGATGATATCACCGGACGCGCGGTCCCGAACGTTACCGACTGGCAGTATCTGAACCTCAACTACATCGCCAAGGCGAAGATCGACCAGGATGCCTGCATCAAGTGCGGTCGCTGCCACATCGCCTGCGAGGATACCTCGCACCAGGCGATCACGCAGTTCGTCAACGGCGTACGTCACTTCGAGGTAATGGAAGACGAGTGCGTTGGCTGCAATCTCTGCGTCAACGTCTGTCCCGTCGAAAACTGCATCACCATGGAAGAGCTGCCGGCCGGCACGCTCGACCAGCGCACCGGCAAGCCGGTCGATCCAAACTACGCCAACTGGACGACCCATCCGAACAACCCGATGGCCCGCCAGGCCGCTGAGTAGCGGATCTCGTCACTTCATCGAAACGCCGCCGGACCACAAGTCCGGCGGCGTTTTCTCATGTGCCCTCAGAACTCGACGACGACCTTGCCGAACGGGCCGCGGTCGAGATGCGCCAAAGCCTCGCGGAACTGTTCGAACGAATAGCGCGCATCGATGACTGGCTTGATCGCGGTCCGGTCGATCGCCACGGTGAAATCCTCGAGTGCCCGGCGATGGGCAACGCCAATGCCCTGGATGACCGGCGATTTCAGCAGGACCGGCGTGACCGGCGCCGAGATCTCCGCGCCCTCGAACACCCCGATCACCGATATCCGTCCCTGCACGGCAACCGCCTGCAGCGACTTGCCAAGATTGGTACCACCCGCCATCTCCAGAATATGATCGGCGCCGTGATCGCCGGTAATCTCAAGAACCCGCTCCGCCCAATCCTCTTTTACGCGGTTGATGCCATGGTCGGCGCCCAGAGCAAGCGCGCGCTCGAGCTTTTCCTGGCTGGCCGACGTGACGATGACCTCGGCGCCATGCGCCTTGGCGATCTGCAACCCGAACAGCGATACGCCGCCGGTGCCCTGCACGACGACGCGGTCGCCGGCCTTGGGATGCCCCTTCTCGACCAGGGCGAACCAGGCCGTCACCCCGGCACAGGGCAAGGTGCTCGCCTCGCCGTCGTCGAGGCTCTCGGGTGCTGCGACGAACCAGTCCTCAGGGAAAGCGACATATTGCGACGCGACACCCGGGTTCAGGCCGCCAAGGGCAAACGACGTTGGGTGACGAGCCGTTCCCGGCTTTTGACCGTCGATCCAGGTCGGATCGAAAACGGAGATGACCCGATCGCCGGGCTGGAAACGGGACACGCCCCGGCCGACCGCTTCGACCACACCGGCCATGTCGGAGCCCGGCACGAAGGGGAAGGATAACGGCATGCCCATGCCGTTATCCAGGACCAGCTTGTCACGAAAATTGAGTGACACGGCCGTCGTGCGAACCAGCACCTCACCTGGGCCCGGCTCCGGAACACGGCGCTCGGTAATTTTGAGGTTTTCGGCTCCAAGCGCGTCGATCGTCCATTCCTTCATCAGTCTTGCCATGGTCCGTTCCTTTCACTGGATTGATCTGATGGAGGAAGCATAGAGTTGAATTTACCTCTCCAGTTGCGATAAGAATTCGCCACATTGGTTCTTAAAAGGAGACAATTGTGGAGCGGTTGGGAGGCATTTCGATCTTCGTCGAGGCGGTCGACGCTGGTGGATTTTCAGCGGCGGCCGAACGGCTGAACCTCTCGCGCTCCGCTGTCGGCAAGACGATTGCCAAGCTCGAACAAAGACTTGGCGTCCGGCTCTTCCATCGCACGACCCGCACGCAGAGCCTGACGGCCGAAGGCCAGCTCTATTATGAAAGTTGTCTCAGAGCCGTTGGTGAGATTCGTGCCGGCGAGGCACTGCTGGAATCGGGCAAGCAGGAGATCAGAGGTCGGCTGCGCATGTCCCTGCCCGTGGTTTTCGGACGGCAATGCGTCATGCCGCTCTTGTCGGAACTACTGGGTCAGCACCCGCTCCTGGAACTCGACGTCAATTTCAGCGACCGCAGGGTCGATCTTGTCGAGGATGGCTTCGATCTCGCCATTCGCACAGGTCCACTGCCCGATGAACCCGATGTAATGGCGCGCAAGGTTGCCGACCAGCCCATGACGGTCTGCGCCTCCCCCGCCTACCTGCAGCGGCACGGCACGCCGCGCAGCATCGATGACCTTCTTCACCATCAGGCGATCCTCTATCGGCGCAGCAGCGATGCGCTTTCCTGGTCCTTCCCGGTCAAGGGAGCGGTACCCCGGCAGGTGACGCCGCCGGCACGGCTGAAACTCGACGACCTGACCTCGATCGCCGATGCGGCGGCAGACGGCTTCGGCCTCGCATGGCTGCCGTGCTGGCTGGTGCGCAGCCACATCGACTCAGGACGGCTCGTCCGCATTCTTACCGATGTGCCCGCCCTCTCCTTCGCAGCCCATGTCGTGTGGCCGCGCACGCAATACATGCCGCCGAAATTGCGGCTGATGATCGACACGCTGGCCGATCGACTGGCCCCCATGATGCAATGATCCGCCGAGCATTCCTGCTTCCGAAGGCGGCGGCGTGCGGATAATGGTCGGCTTTGGCGGCCGCTTCGCCCGGCTCTGCGGATCCCGCCCGCACCCGAGCGCGTTCCTGCGGCCGGATTCGGATGAATAGCGTGCTGCGCCGATAACGAACAGGACACGAAAACGAAACAGATTGTGTAAAAATGGTAAGTTGTCGGCTCGTACGATCTGGATAATAAGGGAGTACTCATACGGGGTGCGTCGCGGGCTCGATCAGGGCCGCAACGCGATCTCCAAAGGTTTTGACACTGCAGCCGGACGACGCTCCGGCAGAGCCGGACTTGTTGCTTGACGATCATTTCGGCCAACCGACGCAAGCGAATGCACCTCGTCTCCGGGGCCATACTCGGTACGTTCGTTCTGGCGCATTTCTTCAACCACTCGCTCGGCCTGATCTCCGTCGAAGCGATGGAAACCGCCCGCAAAGGCTTCAATCTCATCTGGCACAGCCTGCCCGGCACGGTGCTGCTCTACGGCGCCCTGCTGCTGCATTTCGCCATGGCGCTCGAAAGCATCTATCGTCGGCAGACGCTCAGAATGCCGGCGCGCGAGGCGCTGAAGATCGTCTTCGGCCTCAGCCTGCCTTTCCTTTTGATCGGCCACGTGACGGCCGCACGCGTCGAGCCACTTCTTACCGGGGTCGACGCGGATTATCCGGACATGCTCCGCATGCTCTGGTCGAATTCCGTCAATGCCACGAGACAATCGCTCGCCCTGCTGCTCGTCTGGGGCCACGGCTGCCTCGGCGCCTGGTTCTGGATGCGCGGCCGCGCCTGGTTCCCGCGTTACGAAATCCTGCTCTACACGGTCGCGATGCTCGTGCCAATCTTCGCGCTGCTCGGCTTCGTCAGCGGCGCCCGCTCGATCGAGGATCGGTTACGCCGAACATGGCGGCTACGGCGACCGTTCCTATTCGAAGCCTCAGTTCGACCTCACGCTTCTCGAGGATATTCGGCTCGGCCTCTATTTCGGCTTCGGCGGCCTGATCGCCGGCACGTTCCTGCTGCGGGCCATGCCAAAGGGCGGGCGCATTCGCGTGCGCTATCCCGACGGTCGGGTGGCCACCGTCAATCTCGGCTTCAGCGTGCTTGAGGCGAGCAGGGCCGCGGGCATCGCCCACGTCTCGGTCTGCGGCGGCCGTGGCCGATGCTCGACCTGCCGGGTACGCATCATCCAGGGGCTTGAAGACCAACCGCCACCCGAGGATGCGGAGCTCGCGACACTCACCCGGATCGGCGCACCCGACAATGTCCGCCTCGCCTGCCAGTTTCGCCCTGTCCATAACGTCACCGTCGTGCCGATCCTCGACAGCGACAGCCTCGGCATCAAGAAGCAGATCGGCCGCGAGGGCGGCGAAGGTCGCGAACGGCGCATCGCCGTGCTCTTCTGCGACCTGCGCGGCTTCACCAGCATTGCCGAACACAAGCTGCCTTTCGACACCGTGTTCCTGCTCAACCGCTACTTCGAGATGGTGGGCGAAGCGGTCGAGGATTCCGGCGGCGTCATCGACAAGTTCATCGGTGACGGCGCATTGGCGATCTTCGGGCTGAAGAGCACCTACACGGAGGCCTGCCGGCAGTCGCTTGCCGCCGCCGTGCGCATATCCAAGGGCCTCGAGACGCTGAACCAGACCTTCCGCGGCGAACTCGACGAGCCGCTGCGCATCGCCATGGGCCTGCACGCCGGCCCGGCGATCATCGGCGAGATCGGCTACGGCCAGGCCACATCGCTGACGGCGGTCGGCGATACGATTAACACGGCGAGCCGTCTGGAAGGCCTCGCCAAGGAACACGACGTACAATTGGCCGTCTCGGCCGAGCTCGTCAACCGCGCGGGCCTGGTGATCGAAGGGCATGAGCGGCTGGACATCGGCCTGCGCGGCCGGCAGGCGACGCTCGAAACCTGGATCGTCGGGGATGCCGCCGGTATCTCCACGGCCTTGCAACCTGCACCGTCGAACGCGTAGTGCAACCCCTTGAAAGCGTGAAACAGTTTTTACGCCCGAAGTTGCATACCTTCAAGGCTTTGGATCTTTTCACGGTTTCAATGAAGCGCTGAAATGATCTAGTAGTGGAGATCCTTCCCGCCCTCGCCGCCGATCCAATCCGGAAGCCCGCATGAAACAGGACGTCTCCCCGAAAACCGCGCACCAGGTTCATGCGAAGGGCGCCGAGAAGCTGAAGGCGCACCTGGCGATGATGACCTTCGCCGTCCTGATCGCCGGCTCCTTTTCCTTCGGCGGCCTTGCCACCCAACATATGGGCGCCGGGCCACTGACGCTCTGGCGCTATCTGTTGACCGTCGTCGTCCTTGGCCTGCTCACCTTCGGCTATGCACGCGTTCCCTTTCGCTTTCCCAAGCAAGCGTGGCGCTTCGTGATCCTCGGCGGGCTGATCGCCGTCTACATGCTGACGATGTTCAAGGCGCTGGAGTTCACCAGCCCTGTTTCGACAGGCGCGGTCTTCACGCTGATGCCGCTCTTGAGCGCCGGCTTCGCGTTTTTGTTGCTCGGTCAGCATACGCGCCCGGGCGTGCTCGCCGGTCTGATCATCGCTGCCCTTGGCGCCGTCTGGGTGATCTTTCGCGCCGATGTCGGCGCGATCCTTGCCTTCGACGTCGGCCAGGGCGAATTGATCTTCTTCGTCGGCGTCGTCTGCCACGCGGTCTATGTGCCGCTGATCCGCAAGTTCGGCCGAGAGGAAAGTCCATTCGCCTTCGGCTTCTGGGTGGCTGTCTTCACCGTGCCCTGGCTGCTGGTACCGGGCGCGGCCGGTCTCGTCACGGCCGATTTCGCCAGCCTGCCACCGGTCGTCTGGCTCGCCGTCCTCTATCTGGCTGTTGTGACCACGGCGATCACCTTCCTGCTCCTGCAATACGCCTCGATGCGGCTACCCGCATCGAAAGTGCTTGGCTACGGCTATCTGACGCCGAGCTTCATCATCCTGCTCGAGGGTCTGCTCGGTCATGGCTGGACCAGCCTACCGGTGCTTGCCGGCGCGCTGACCACGGCCTGCGGCCTGCTGTTGATGGCGCTGCTGCCAGATTGAAATGCGGCTCAAGCCGCCGGCTGCTCGCTCACCTGCAGCCCGTCGACGAAGAGCCGTTCGAGGAAGCGTGCCGCATCCTCGAAGCGCCCGTCCCCGGCGTTTCCCTGGCCGAGCACGGCGCGCACCTGCACGTCGAAGTCGGCGTAGTGCTGGGTGGTGGACCAGATCGCGAAGATCAGGTGATAGGGATCGCATTTGGCGATCTTGCCGGCCTTGGCCCAGGCCCGGATTACCTCGGCCTTCTCGTCGACCAGCGACTTCAAGGGCCCCTTGAGCTCGTCCTCGATATGCGGCGCGCCCTGCAACACCTCGTTGGCGAAGAGCCGGCTTTCGCGCGGATAGTCACGGGCCATTTCGAGCTTGCGCCGAATATAGCTGCGGATTTCGGCGACCGGATTCCCCTCGGCGTTGAACTCCCGCAAGGGGTCGAGCCAAGTGTCGAGCACCCGGTCAATCAGCGCCCGGTGCATCGCTTCCTTGGTGCGGAAATAATAGAGCAAATTGGGCTTCGACATTCCCGCCACTTCGGCAATCTGGTCGACGGTCGAGCCGCGGAAACCGTTGGCGGAAAAGACTTCGAGCGCGGCCTCGAGAATGCGCTCTTCCTTCTCCCCTTGTATGCGGGTCCGCCTCTGGGTCCTGGCCGCTCTCGGTAATACCATCTTTCCCCCTGGCCATGCCTGCGCAGCTCGTCGCGCAGGAACCGGCTGCCCAATTTCCGGCCTCGCCATCTTATTGGGCAACAACTTCGTTTTTTTGTTTTTCCGGCTTGAGTGCCGCAACGGAAGTTGTAATGTTTACCAACCGGTCAAATTATCAGCCAGTTCACCGCCAAAGGCAACGGCTGATCGAAGGGCACCAGAAAAAACCAAGCCTGGATTTGACCACGGGAACATGAGGGCGCGCCGATCAAGGCAAAGCCCTGAAAAGATGAGGAGACCGCCGTGGCTGCACCTGGCGAGAACATGCGCGTCAATGCCGACCGCCTGTGGGATTCACTTATGGAAATGGCCAAGATCGGCCCTGGTGTCGCGGGCGGCAACAACCGCCAGACGCTGACCGACGAGGACGCCGAAGGGCGCCGGCTGTTCCAGTCCTGGTGCGAAAAGGCCGGCCTCACCATGGGCGTCGACACCATGGGCAATATGTTCTTCACAAGGCCCGGCACCGACCCGGATGCGCTGCCCGTCTATATCGGCTCGCATCTCGATACCCAGCCGACCGGCGGCAAGTATGACGGCGTGCTCGGTGTGCTCTCGGGCCTCGAGGTCGTACGCTCGATGAACGACCTCGGCATCAAGACCAAACATCCGATCGTGGTCACCAACTGGACCAACGAGGAAGGCGCGCGCTTCGCGCCGGCCATGCTCGCATCGGGCGTCTTTGCCGGCGTGCACAGTCAGGATTTCGCCTATGGCCGCAAGGATCCCGAAGGAAAGACCTTTGGCGACGAACTGAAACGCATCGGCTGGGTCGGCGACGAGGAAGTCGGCGCCCGCAAGATGCACGCCTATTTCGAGTACCATATCGAGCAGGGCCCGATCCTCGAAGCCGAGGGCAAGGACATCGGCGTCGTCACCCACTGTCAGGGCCTGTGGTGGCTGGAGTTCACGCTGACCGGCCGCGAAGCCCATACGGGCTCGACCCCGATGAACATGCGCGTTAACGCCGGCCTTGCCATGGCCCGCATTCTGGAAATGGTCCAGGGCGTCGCGATGGAAAACCAGCCGGGCGCCGTCGGCGGCGTCGGCCAGGTGTTCTTCTCGCCCAATTCCCGCAACGTGCTGCCGGGCAAGGTG
The DNA here is from genome assembly GCF_014852185.1 of Ensifer sp. ENS07. NCBI lineage: Bacteria > Pseudomonadati > Pseudomonadota > Alphaproteobacteria > Hyphomicrobiales > Rhizobiaceae > Ensifer > Ensifer sp. ENS07. The sequence continues at coordinate 62,966 of NZ_JACVBE010000017.1, forward strand.
GTCTTCACCGTCGACATCCGCTCGCCGGACAAGGCCAAGCTCGACCGCATGCGGGCAAAGATCGAGGCCGAGGCACCGAAGATCACTGACGCGCTTGGCGTCGGCTGTTCCATCGAGGCGATCGGCCATTTCGAGCCGGTCACCTTCGATCCAAAGCTCGTCAGCGCCGTGCGTAACGCCGCCGAGCATCTCGGCTACAGCCACATGAACCTCATCTCGGGCGCCGGGCATGATGCCTGCTGGGCCGCCAAGGTGGCGCCGACGACGATGATCATGTGCCCCTGCGTCGGTGGCCTCAGCCACAACGAGGCGGAGGACATCTCCAGGGAGTGGGCCAGCGCCGGCGCCGACGTCCTCTTCCACGCCGTCGTCGAAACGGCCGAAATCGTCGAATGAGTTTGCGGGCGGGACGAAAGTTCCGCCCTTTTTCGTGGCGGTTGCCTGGCCGCCGGAAGCGCAATCGCGAGGAACAATCATGAGCACTGTCATCAAGGGTGGAACCATCGTCACGGCCGACCTGACCTACAAGGCGGACGTCAAGATCGAGGGCGGAAAGATCGTCGAGATCGGCCCGAACCTGTCGGGCGACGAAACGCTCGATGCGAGCGGCTGTTACATCATGCCCGGCGGCATCGACCCGCATACCCATCTCGAAATGCCCTTCATGGGCACCTATTCCTCCGACGATTTCGAAAGCGGCACGCGCGCAGCCCTTGCCGGCGGCACGACCATGGTGGTCGACTTTGCACTGCCCTCGCCCAACCAGTCGCTGCTCGAAGCGCTCACGATGTGGGACAACAAGTCCACCCGCGCCAACTGCGACTATTCCTTCCACATGGCGATCACCTGGTGGAGCGAGCAGGTCTTCAACGAGATGGAGACCATCGTCAAGGACAAGGGCATCAACACCTTCAAGCACTTCATGGCCTATAAGGGCGCACTGATGGTGGATGACGACGAAATGTTCTCGTCCTTCCAGCGCTGCGCCGCCCTCGGCGCGCTACCACTGGTGCATGCCGAAAACGGCGACGTGGTCGCCCAGCTCCAGGCAAAGCTGCTGTCAGAAGGCAACAACGGGCCGGAAGCGCACGCCTATTCGCGCCCGGCCGAGGTCGAAGGCGAAGCGACCAACCGCGCGATCATGATCGCCGACATGGCTGGCTGCCCGGTCTACATCGTGCACACCTCTTGCGAACAGGCGCACGAGGCGATCCGCCGCGCCCGCTCCAAGGGCATGCGCGTCTTCGGCGAACCGTTGATCCAGCATCTGACGCTCGATGAAACCGAGTATTTCAACAAGGACTGGGACCATGCGGCCCGCCGCGTGATGTCGCCGCCGTTCCGCAACAAGCTGCATCAGGACAGTCTCTGGGCCGGCCTTGCCTCGGGCTCGCTGCAGGTAGTGGCGACCGACCACTGCGCCTTCACATCCGAGCAGAAGCGCTTCGGCGTTGGCGATTTCACCAAGATCCCGAACGGCACCGGTGGCCTCGAAGACCGCATGCCGATGCTGTGGACCCATGGTGTCAACACCGGCCGCATCACCATGAACGAGTTCGTGGCGGTGACCTCGACCAACATTGCCAAGATCCTCAACATCTACCCGAAGAAGGGCGCAATCCTTATCGGCGCCGATGCCGACCTCGTCGTCTGGGATCCGAAGCGCACCAAGACGATCTCCGCCAAGAGCCAGCAGTCGGCGATCGACTACAACGTCTTCGAAGGCAAGGAGGTAAAGGGCCTGCCGCGCTTTACCCTTACCCGTGGCGTCGTCGCGATCGAGGAAGGCACGGTCAAGACCCGCGAGGGCCACGGCGAATTCGTCCGCCGCGATCCCTTCCCGGCGGTCAGCTCAGCCCTTTCCAACTGGAAGGAAGTCACCGCCCCCCGCGCCGTCCAGCGCACCGGCATCCCGGCCACGGGCGTCTGAGGCCTCATGTTTCGCGGCTTGCACGTCTTCGCGCCGCTCTGTCCCACCGGACATGCCCCGCCACCTTGGCGGGGCAGTTCGGCGCGGGCGGCGTCAGGCGGGCACGAGGTGATCGAGCTCGGGCAGCAGCACGAGGCTCTCGCGCTGGTTCGGATCCGTGCGCGCGATGACGGCCGAACAGGGCGCGTTCGAGCGGTTCTCCGGCAGATGCGGCATGCCGGCGGGGATGTAGACCATCTCACCGGCCCTAGCGACGACGTGCTCCTCAAGCCTCTCGCCAAACCAGGTCCAGGCCTCCCCGGAAAGCACGTAGATCGCCGTCTCGTGGCTCTCATGCAGATGCGCCTTGGCGCGCGCACCGGGCGGGATCGTGACGATGTGCATGCAGAGCCCGGTTGCCCCGACGGTCTCCGCCGCAATGCCCTCGAAATAGTTGAGCCCCTGCTGGCCGGCCACGGCGCCTTCAGGACGAACCACGCGACAGCCCGGATTGGATGATCGAGACATGAGCGTTCTCCAGAATTCCCTGAAAAACCAGCAACAAACGGCTTCGCACCCAAATCCGCGATTGCATGTTGCCGGTCCGGATAGCAGTCTGACACAGACCAGCCAGAATGAGTATTCGCCGATGACGTCCAATACCGCATCCGTGGTTTCGGCCCGGGACCTCTGCCTGACTTTCGAAACCGCCGATGGCCCGGTGCATGCACTGACCGGCGTCAACCTGGATGTCGCCAAGGGTGACTTCGTTTCCTTCATCGGTCCGTCCGGCTGCGGCAAGACCACCTTCTTGCGCGTGATCGCCGATCTGGAAAAAGCGACCTCCGGCACGATCAGCGTCAACGGCATGACGCCTGAGCAGGCGCGCAACAAGCGCGCCTATGGCTACGTCTTCCAGGCCGCAGCGCTCTATCCCTGGCGCACCATCGAAAACAACATCGCTCTGCCGCTTGAGATCATGGGCTATTCGAAGGAAGAGAAGAAGGCCCGCATCGAGCGCACGCTCGACCTCGTCAACCTCTCCGGCTTCGGCAAGAAATATCCCTGGCAGCTCTCCGGTGGTATGCAGCAGCGCGCCTCCATCGCCCGCGCACTGGCGTTTGATGCCGACCTGCTTCTGATGGACGAGCCCTTCGGCGCGCTCGACGAGATCGTTCGCGACCACCTCAACGAACAGCTCTTGAAGCTCTGGGCCCGCACCAACAAGACGATCTGCTTCGTCACCCATTCGATCCCTGAAGCTGTCTACCTCTCCACCAAGATCGTGGTGATGAGCCCCCGCCCCGGCCGCGTCACCGATGTGATCGAATCGCCGCTGCCGCGCGAACGGCCGCTCGGCATTCGCGAAACGCCCGAGTTCCTCGAAATCGCCCATCGCGTCCGCGAAGGCCTGCGCGCGGGACACAGCTATGACGAATAGCATCGGCATCCGCCGGGCCGAACAGACCGACATGGCCGCCTGCGCCGGCATTCTCAACCGCTGGATCGACGCGACGGCCTGGATGCCGCGGGTGCACGAGCATGCCGATGTCGAACGCTATTATGCCGAGACCGTCTTTGCCGAACGCATCGTGCTCTTGGCAGAGGACGACGGCGAGATCGCCGGCTTCCTTTCCCTCTCTGACGACCACCACGTCACCGCGCTTTACATCGATGAGTGGCATCGTGGCGCAGGCATTGGCGCCCGGCTGATCGACACCGCCAAGGCGATGTCACCGGACGAATTGAGCCTATGGACCTTCGAACACAATCGTGATGCCCAGCGCTTCTACGAGCACCAGGGCTTCGAGGCTGTGCGGCGGACCGACGGCGACAACGAGGAGCAACTGCCGGATATCCTCTATCGCTGGCGCGGCAGAAAGGTGCGGGCATGAACCTTGCCTTCGGCCTCTGGATGCTCTTGGCAACGACGATCTTCCTCGGTGGCGCGACCGCCTCGCGCGCCTATGTCTCCAACAACCACCTCGGCATGCTCTTGCTTGCACTCGGGCTCTACGTGATCGGCAACATCATCATGGTGAAGCTCATGCGCGAGGGCGGCCTCGGCCTGGCAATCTCGCTGTCGGCGATCGTGCAGCTCGTTATGGTCAATGTCATCGCCTTCACCGTGTTCGGCGAACGATTGAGCCTCACGCAGGCCGCCGGCGTGCTTCTCGGCATCGTCGCAATGGGCCTGATGTTGTTCCCCGCAAGCGGAAAGGCGTGACAATGCAGGAACCAAGTTTCTTCAGGGACAAGTTGGTGCCGGTCGGCACCGTCGTCCTGCTGCTGATCGCCATCTGGTATGTCGCGGTCGTCTTCCTCAACGCCCCCTTCGAGCGTGATACAGCAGCCCGCGCCGGCACCGAGATCAGCTTCTCTGAGATCGTGCGCAACACCATGGCGCAAGAACGTCCGGTACTGCCGGCACCGCACCAGGTGATCGCCGAGATCTGGGACACCACCTTCAACAAGGCAATCACCTCGAAGCGCAGCCTCGTCTACCACGCCTGGATCACGCTTTCGGCAACCCTTCTCGGCTTCGGCATCGGCGCCGCCCTCGGCATCCTCCTGGCAGTCGGCATCGTGCACAACCGCGCCATGGACCGCTCGCTGATGCCCTGGGTCATCGCCAGCCAGACGATCCCGATCCTCGCGATTGCGCCGATGATCATCGTCGTATTGAACGCCATCGGCATTTCCGGACTTTTGCCGAAGGCACTGATCTCGACCTATCTCTCCTTCTTCCCGGTCGTCGTCGGCATGGTGAAGGGCCTGCGCAGCCCGGAGACGATCCAGCTCGACCTCATGCACACCTACAATGCCTCCCCGTCGCAGACCTTCTGGAAGCTGCGCTGGCCGTCGTCGATGCCCTACCTCTTCACCTCGCTGAAGGTTGCCGTCGCCATCTCGCTGGTCGGCGCCATCGTCGGCGAATTGCCGACCGGTGCGGTCGCAGGTCTTGGTGCCCGGCTGCTGGCCGGCTCCTACTATGGCCAGACGGTGCAGATCTGGGCCGCTCTCTTCATGGCGGCAGCCCTTGCGGCCGTTCTCGTCATGATCGTCGGCTTTGCCCACACCGCCGTCCTGAAGCGCATGGGAGCCAAGCCATGAACCTTCCCGTCCTTGCCGCCGCGATCATCTTCTGGCTCGCCGCCTGGGCCTTCAACGAATGGCTGGTGCGCCAGAACTTCCGGAGCGCGGCCGCAAACAGCGCCGCCCGCTTCGCCGTGCCGGTGATCTTCGGCATCACCATCCTGGTTCTCTGGGAAGGCATCGTCCGCGGCTTCCAGGTCCCCTCCGTGCTTTTGCCGGCACCCTCGATGATCTGGCAAAAGCTGATCAATTCGCTGCCGACGCTTGGGGCTGATTTCCGCCAGACCTTCCTGAAGGCAGTGTTGATCGGCTATGCGCTCGGCTGCGGCCTCGGCTTCGCCGTTGCGATCCTGATCGACCGTTCGCCCTTCCTGCAGAAAGGCCTTCTGCCACTCGGCAATTTCGTCTCGGCCCTTCCCGTCATCGGGGTAGCCCCGATCATGGTCATGTGGTTCGGCTTCGACTGGCAGTCGAAGGTCGCCGTCGTCGTCATCATGACCTTCTTCCCGATGCTGGTGAACACGGTTGCCGGCCTTGCCGCCGCCAGCCACATGGAACGCGACCTGATGCGCACCTACGCCGCCTCCTGGTGGCAGACACTGGTCAAATTACGCCTGCCGGCCGCCTGGCCGTTCATCTTCACCGCGCTCAAGATCAATTCGACGCTGGCGCTGATCGGCGCCATCGTCGCCGAGTTTTTCGGGACCCCCATCGTCGGCATGGGGTTCCGGATTTCCACGGAAGTGGGACGCATGAATGTCGACATGGTCTGGGCCGAGATCGCCGTTGCGGCGGTCGCCGGTTCCGCCTTCTACGGCGTGGTCGCACTCATCGAGCGCGCCGTCACCTTCTGGCATCCCTCCATTCGCGGAGGGCGCGCCTGAGCCTGCTTGAAGAACTTAAATAAAACGAAGTAAAAACAAGAGGGAACTGACATGAACAAAAGACTTGCATCGCTTCTCGCCGCAGGCGTCTTTTCGCTCGCAGCGTTCCAGGCTGAAGCTGCCGAAAAGGTGACGCTGCAGCTGAAGTGGGTGACCCAGGCGCAGTTTGCCGGCTACTACGTCGCCAAGGACAAAGGCTTCTACGAAGAAGAAGGCCTCGACGTCGACATCAAGCCCGGCGGTCCGGACATCGCCCCGGCCCAGGTGATCGCCGGCGGCGGCGCCGACGTTATCGTCGACTGGATGCCGTCGGCCCTTGCCACCCGCGAAAAGGGCGTGCCGCTCGTCAACATTGCCCAGCCGTTCAAGAAATCCGGCATGATGCTGACCTGCCTGAAGGAAACCGGCGTCACCAGCCCGGACAAGTTCAAGGGTCAGACGCTTGGCGTGTGGTTCTTCGGCAACGAGTATCCGTTCCTCTCCTGGATGGCGCACCTGAAGATCCCGACCGACGGCGGCCCGAACGGCGTGACCGTCCTGAAGCAGGGCTTCAACGTGGACCCGCTGATCCAGAAGCAGGCAGCCTGCATCTCCACCATGACCTATAACGAGTACTGGCAGGTCATCGACGCCGGCATCAAGACGGACGACCTGGTGACCTTCAAGTATGAAGACCAGGGCGTAGCGACGCTCGAAGACGGCCTGTACGTACTTGAGGACAAACTCAAGGATCCCGCCTTCAAGGACAAGATGGTCAAGTTCGTCCGCGCCTCGATGAAGGGCTGGAAATATGCCGAGCAGAACCCGGACGAGGCCGCCGATATCGTTCTTGAAAACGATTCCACCGGCGCCCAGACCGAGAAGCACCAGAAGCGCATGATGAGCGAAGTGGCAAAGCTCACCGCCGGCTCCAACGGCTCGCTCGACGAAGCAGACTACAAACGCACCGTGCAGTCGCTGCTTTCGGGTGGTTCCGATCCCGTGATTTCCAAGGAGCCCGAGGGCGCCTGGACACATGAGATCACCGACGCCGCGCTGAAATAGGCCTGTCTCGGCAACGCAAAAGAGGGTCGCACGGCTCAGTATCGTGCGGCCCTCTTCCGTTTTCTTAGCGGTCGTTCGCATCCGCCAAGCTGCTGCCGGGTACCGGGCGTGGGGGTGGCAATCCGGCGAACAACGGCGCTACCTTTGCTTGCCATTGTCAAGATCGTGTCAAGATCGCAACCATAACCGCAGAACGAACGGAATATTGAGGCACCATCGCTTCGTGCACCCTTGTAAGCGTCGAAGGCCGAGATTACATAGGCCACGATGTTTGTTGGAGGCAGGCATGACGGAGGACGCCTTTTTTCCAGTGCCTTGCCTGCGGTAACCGGTCCCAGTTCCGCCCGCGTCTACGGTCTGATACCGTGCACGCGGAGCGCGAAGTGAGGAATACGCCATCTCCTGTTCCCGAGCGCTTTGCCGGGACCTTGTGGCGGTGCGGTAAAATAGCCTGATTGCCCGTGGATCCTGCATCAAGCGGAGATCCGCTCGATATTGTTTCCATTGCCGGGACTGTGAAGCCGATGGCTCAAAAAGTATTGCCTGTCCTCAGCGTGTGCGCTGCGATGACCCTTGGTTCGCTTTCCTTCGCCCGGGCGGAGGAAGCAGCGCAACCGAAACCAGCACCAAGCTTGCCCTCCATCGTCGTGACGACGGCGGTCGACCAGTCGATCAGCGACCGGGTGGTTGCGACCGGCACCATCCAGGCCGTCGAGCAGGTCTATGTCGCCCCGATGGTCGACGGCCTCTCCATCCGCACGCTCAATGTCGATGTCGGCGACACGGTTGAAGCCGGCAGTGTTCTCGTGGTCCTCAACGACGACGCGCTTCGCCTGCAAAAGAGCGAACTCGAAGCCTCGCTTGCCAAGGCCGAAGCCGGGCTTGCCCAGTTGAACGCACAGCTCAGCGAAACCAAAGCCAACAACGACGAGGCCAAACGCGTCAGCGACCGTGCAGCCGAACTCTCCAAGAACGGCACCGTCTCGACGGCCGAGGCCGATCGCGTCCGAGCGCTCGCGATCGCGACGCATGCCCGTGTGCTTTCGGCTGAACAGGCCGTTGCCGTGGCCAGTGCCGACATCAAGGTCGCCGAAGCGCAAATCGACGACATCGACCTGCGCCTCGCCCGCACCGAGGTCAAGGCGCCGGTCGCCGGCGTCATCTCCGCCAAGAACGCCAAAGTCGGCGCGATCGCCACCGGTAACAGCGACCCGCTCTTCGCCATGATCCGCGACGGTGCCATCGAGATGAAAGCCGATGTCGCCGAAGCCGATATCATCAAGCTCGCCGTCGGCCAGCCGGCCGTCGTGACGCTTGCCGGCGGCAACACCAAGGTCGAGGGCAAGATCCGCCTGATCGCGCCGACGGTCGATCCCGTCAGCCGCCTCGGCACCGTCTTCATCAGTTTGATGGACACCGAGAAGGCACGCGCCGGCATGTATGCGAGCGCGCTGATCACCGCCGAACAGAAGCAGACGGTGGTCCTGCCGCAAACGGCCGTTACCAATGAGAACGGCCGCACCATCGTTCGCAAGGTCGAAAACGGCGTCATCCGCATCCTGCCGGTCAAGACAGGGATTTCCGACGGCAAGTTCATCGAAGTCCTCGAGGGCCTGAAGGCCGGGGAGGAAGTGGTAGCGAGAGCCGGCGCCTATGTCCGCGACGGTGACCGCATCAACCCCGTCAAGTCCGCCGCATCAGCGACCAACTGACAGGAACCGTGACCATGAACTTCTCAGCCTGGTCCATACGCAATCCGATCGCTCCGATCCTCTTCTTCGTCGTCCTGATGGTGCTGGGCTACCAGTCCTTCGTGTCGTTGCCGATCACCCGCTTCCCCAATATCGACGTCCCGATCGTCTCGATCAACGTGACGCAGAGCGGCGCCTCTCCGGCCGAGCTCGAAACCCAGGTCACCAAGGAAGTCGAGGACGCGGTCGCAAGCGTCACCGGCGTCGATCATATCCAGTCGACGATCAACGACGGTACCTCGACCACCGCCGTCATTTTCCGCATGGAAGTGCCTACGGCACAGGCGGTGCAGGACGTCAAGGACGCGATCGACCGCATCCGCAGCGACCTGCCGACCTCGATCGAAGAACCGATCGTCTCCAAGGTCGACGTCGAAGGCCAGGCGATCCAGACCTTCTCCGTTTCCGCGCCGGGCATGTCGCTCGAAGAACTCTCCTGGTTCGTCGACGACGTCATCAAGCGTGAGATCCAGGGCAAGAAGGGCATCGGCCGCGTCGACCGTTACGGCGGCGCCGACCGCGAAGTCCGGGTCGAACTCAACGAAGACAAGCTGAATTCGCTCGGCATCACCGCCGCCGACGTCAACGGCCAGCTGCGCCGCATGAACATGGACCTCGGCTCCGGCCGTGGTCAGGTCGGCGGCAGCGAACAGGCGATCCGTACGCTGGGCGATACCCGCAATGTCGAGCAGCTCGCCAACACGATGATCTCGGTGCCGAGCGGCCGCTTCGTGCGCCTGTCCGATCTCGGCACGGTCACCGATACCTATGAGGAACCGCGTTCCTTCTCGCGCTTCAACGGCAACCCCGGCGTGACCTTCGCGGTCTTCCGGGCGAAGGGCGCCTCGGAAGTCAGCGTTGCCGAGACGGTCGCCAAGTCGCTCGAAAAGATCCGCGCGGCCAACCCCGACGTCACCATCGAGATGGTCGACGATTCCGTCTACTTCACCTACGGCAACTACGAGGCGGCGCTGCACACGCTGATGGAAGGCGCGCTGCTCGCCGTCATCGTCGTCATGCTCTTCCTGCGCAACTGGCGGGCAACGCTGATTTCCGCCGTGGCCCTGCCGCTGTCGGCGATCCCGACCTTTTGGGTCATGGACCTGCTCGGCTTCTCGCTGAACCTCGTCAGCTTCCTGGCGATGACGCTCGCAACCGGTATTCTCGTCGACGATGCGATCGTCGAGATCGAGAACATCGAGCGGCACATCCATATGGGCAAATCGCCCTATCGCGCCTCGATCGAAGCGGCGGACGAAATCGGCCTTGCCGTTATCGCGACGACCTTCACCATCATCGCGGTCTTCGTGCCCGTATCCTTCATGCCGGGCATTCCCGGCCAGTACTTCATCCAGTTCGGTCTGACGGTCGCCGTGGCGGTGTTCTTCTCGCTGCTCGTCGCGCGTCTGATCACGCCTGTGATGGCCGCCTATCTGATGCGCCCGTCGGACGCCGGCAGTGATCATCATGACCGGGACGGCTTCATGATGCGCAACTATACGCGCCTTGTGGTCGCCACGACGAAGCACTGGTACACCCGCTACCTGACGCTGCTTGCGGCCATCGTCTTCTCGGTTGGTTCTGTCTTCGCGCTCGTCCTCTTCGTGCCCGGCAGCTTCCTGCCGCCGGAAGACGCCTCGCGCGTCAGCCTGTCGATCGAGCTGCCGCCGGACGCCATGCTCGAGGACACCGACCGCACCACCACCGAGATCTACGATCGGATCAAGGATATCGACGGCGTCGACAACATCTTCGTACTCGGCGGTGCCTCGCCGAAGGGCGACCTGGAACTGCGCCGCGCGACGGTGACGGTGCTTCTCAAGAAGCTCGACCAGTCGCTCGTCAACAAGATCGTCAATGACGTCATCGGCCGCACGCCGCTGATCGGCGCGTACCTGCCGAAGATGCCGCCTGCCGGCCGCATCATCCCGCAGTCGCAGATCGAGAAGGAAATCTTCGCTCGCGTCCGTGACATTCCGGATGTGCGGGTGATCAAGCTCAACGACCGCGGTGAGCGTGACCTCTCCTTCAACCTGCTCTCCAACAACGAGGCCGATCTCGACCAGGCGGTGGCGACGCTGGAAGGCAAGTTGAGGAGCGACTCGTTGCTGGCCAATGTCAGCCCGGATGGCGCCCTTCCCCGTCCGGAACTGCAGATCCGTCCGCGGGACGAGCAGATGTCGCGCCTCGGCATCACCACCGCGCAGATCTCCGAGGTGATCCGTGTCGCCACCATCGGCGATATCGACGCGGCGCTGACCAAGATCGCTCTCGACGGGCGGCTGATCCCGATCCGCGTGCAGATCAACCGCGACTTCCGCACGGATATCGCCGCGATCCGCAATCTGAAGATCACGACCGCCGCCGGCGCCACCGTGCCGCTGTCGAGCGTTGCCGACATCAACTATTCGGAAGGCCCGAGCTCGATCAAGCGCTACGATCGCAACCGCGTCGTATCGCTCGGCGCGGATCTCCCGGTCGGTGTTGCGCTCAACACCGCCTCGGAGCGCTTCAAGCAGATCGCCGGCCAGGCCGATCTGCCGAAGTCCGTGCAGTTCCTCGAAAGCGGCGACGCCGAGGTGCAGGCGGAAATGCAGCAGAGCTTCGGCAACGCCATGCTGCTCGGCCTGATGCTGGTGCTGGTGGTGCTGATCCTCTTGTTCAAGGACGTGATCCAGCCCTTCACCATCCTGTTCTCGCTGCCGCTCGCAATCGGCGGCGTGGCGGCCGCGCTGATCCTGACACAGAACGCGCTATCCATGCCGGTTCTGATCGGAATCCTGATGCTGATGGGTATCGTCACGAAGAACGCGATCCTGCTCGTCGACTTCGGTATCGAGATGATGCATCACGGCATGGACCGGCAGGTCGCCATGATCGAGGCCGGCCGCAAGCGCGCCCGCCCGATCATCATGACCTCGATCGCCATGTCGGCGGGCATGCTGCCCTCCGCGCTCGGCGTCGGCGAAGGCGGTTCGTTCCGCGCCCCGATGGCGATCGCCGTGATCGGCGGCATCATCGTCTCGACGGTGTTGAGCCTCGTGATCGTGCCGTCGTTCTTCCTGATCATGGACGACCTCTCGCGACTGCTCGCCCGCATCTTCGGCCGCTTCGTCGGCAAGAAGGACGAGGAAAACCTGCCGCTCGACCGCGAGGCCCTCACAGATCTGGTGCATGAGCAAGGCAAGACGATCGAAGGCCTGGAGGACCGGCTGAAGACGCTGGAAACGGACCAGACCAAGGGACGGTCCGGCGGCAAGGTCATCAACCACCCAGCGCTCGCTGCCGAGTAGGTCATCGCCGAAGGGGCTCACCGCCCGGGGCGGCCACAATTCTAAAGCAAGCCCGCGCCCTGCAAGCGCGGGCTTTTTGTGATTTCTATTTGATCGAGGTCAAACCAAGATCTGCAAAGCCCTCTACCCTAGCACTGGATTTTACTCAGGACGGGTACGATGAAGACGTTGCGATTGAACTCGAACGACAGGGCGGTGCTGCTCGGCTCCTGCTTTTTCGAAAAGCTGCCGGCGGCGGCGTCGAGCGCCATTCTCGATGATGTCGTGGTTTCCACACACGAGGAGCACGACATCCTCTTTGGCCAGGGCGAGGCACTGGATCAAGTCTTCTTGGTCCTCTCCGGTCTGGTGCGGCTCTACCGGCTGGGCAAGGACGGGCGCGAGGCGGATATCGCCGTCTTCCCGAAAGGCGAGCTGTTCGGCGAAAGCGCCATGTTCCTTGGCAACCGCGCCACCGCCAACGCCCAGGCGATCGAGACGACGATGCTTGCGCGCATCGACAGCCGCAGGCTTCGCAAGCTGGCCGAACAGACGCCCGAGATCGCCGACGCACTGATGCAGCTTTTGTGCCGGCACGCGCAAATGGCGGAGGATTGCCTGGCCGAAGACCGGCTGCTCACGGCACCGCAGCGGGTCGCGAGCTATATCCTCGGCAATTGCCCCGATGGCATCACCAACTTTTCCTTCCGCCTGCCCTTCCAGAAGAATGTGCTGGCCGGCAAGTTGGGCCTGGCGCCCGAGGCACTGTCTCGCGCCTTCTCGGCCCTTCGCCGCTCCGGCGTCACCGTCAAGGGCCGCGTCATCGAGATCCACGACCGGCAGGCGCTGGAGCGCTTCTGACGCGTTGACGAAGGTTCAGGCGCCAGAAGCAACAAAAGCGGACGGCGTCAGAGGCCGCCGTGCAGCGTCAGGAAATCGACGATCCGGTTGATGCCGTCGCCGCGCTTCATGTCGGTAAAGACGAAGGGCTTTTCCGCCCGCATGCGCGTCGCATCCCGCTGCATCACGTCGAGATCGGCCCCGACATAGGGCGCCAGATCCTTCTTGTTGATGACCAGAAAGTCCGATTTGGTGATGCCCGGCCCGCCCTTGCGCGGGATTTCCTCGCCCTGGCAGACCGAGATGACATAGATCGTCAGGTCAGCGAGATCAGGCGAAAAGGTCGCCGCAAGATTGTCACCGCCGGATTCGATGAAGACGACATCGAGATGGGGGATACGGCGGTTGAGATCAGCGATCGCCTGCAGATTGATCGTGGCGTCCTCGCGGATCGCCGTATGCGGGCAGCCACCGGTCTCCACCCCGACGATGCGATCGGACGGTAGCGCCTGCATGCGCACCAACGCCTCGGCATCTTCCTTGGTGTAGATATCGTTGGTGACGACGGCGACGGAGTACTTCTCCCGCATCGCCTTGCAAAGCTTGTCGGTCAGCGCCGTCTTGCCCGAGCCCACCGGCCCGCCAATGCCGACGCGAAGGGGACCGTTCTTCGATGCCATCTGGATGTCCTTTCAAGGTGGAAGCAATTCCAGGGAAGCGTGAGACAGTTTCCGTCCGAAATTGCGCAGTTCTATGAGTTACGAACGGAAGAGCCGCGAATGCAGGCTCTCGTGTCTGAGCGACGAAATATCCGCTGTCATCGTGGCCGAGCCGAGATCGTCGAGCGAGGCGCCTGCGGCCTTGACGGCTGTCGCCGCGATGACCGGTTCGAGTGCTGCAATGATGCCGACGCCATCGCGCTGGCCGGTCACGCCGCAACGGATCGCCACCGAGACGGCGTTCGAGACCGAGGCGTTGAGATAGGCGGCAAGCGCCGGCTCGAGGCCCGTTTCATGAGCGCCGGCGACGGCACCGACTGCGACCGGATAGGCGACACTCTCAGGCAGCGCATCGAGAACCGGATGCGGCCACGAGCGCGCCGCTGCCAGAAACGCCTGGCCCTGCAGCATCGTTTCCATATGGCGCTCGCGGCCTCCCGCCAGGGCTTCGGCAAGCTCTGCCGCCGCAGCCAGCCGGGCATGGTCGTTCACGGCGCGATAGCTCTCGGCCAGAAGCAGCGCATCGTTCCAGCCGTAGCCCAGAGAGATGACCGCCTCCAGCCAGTTGCGAAGCTCGCCGGCGTCGCTCACCAGACGGTCGTGAACCGCCTGCTCAAGCCCGCTGGAATAGGAAAACGCGCCGACCGGAAAGGCCGGCGACATCCATGTCACGAGGCGAAGCAGCGCTTGCGTGTCGACCCGCTCAGCCATGGTGGTGATGATTATGGCCATGATTGTGGCCGCCGGCATGGTAGGCGCCGCGCAGCGGATGGAAAGGCAGCGAAACCTCGTTCACCGCCGCGCCCAGGCCTTCGAGCATCTGGCGGATCACCGGATCGCGGGCAATCAGGATGCGGCTCTCTTCGAACTGTGCCGGCAAGTGGCGATTGCCGAGATGCCAGGCAAGCTCGATCAGATGCATCGCGTCGCGCGGGCGGATCTCGTAGAGCGCCTCGGGCGCGGCAGCGATGCGGATATGGCCGCCGCCTTCGAGCACCAGGAGGTCGCCATCGGCAAGCATAACCGCTTCCTTGAGATCCAGCATCACCACATCGTCGTTTTCGAGATGCAGCAACTTGCGGCGCAGATGCCGCGCGTCGTGCGTCAATGTCACGCTATGAAGCGGCGCAATATCGGCCGGCCCCGGCGAGAGAACCTCTGTCGAACGATAGGGCATCGTCAGAGAACCTCGACCTTTTCCGGCGTCACGAGCTCGAGGCGCGCCTCGACGAGCAGGTCGGCCATCGCCGCCTGAAAGGCCTTCAGATGTGGTTCCTCGAAATGCGCGTCGACGGCTGCCTTGTCCTTCCAGGTTTCGACAAAAACCAGCGCGTCGGGCTCGGCCGGCTTGCGGTAGAGATCATAGGTGATGCAGCCGGCCTCGCGCCGGGTGGCCTCGATCAGCGGTGCTGCGAGCGACACTACCTCATCCCCCTTGCCGGGGTGTGCGGTCAGGTAGGCGATAATGTAAACCATTGAACCCTCGATATCTTTTCTGCCGGCTACTTTAGCAAGAAAAAGCCCTGGCGCCAGCGGCGGGTGCGGCTTTTCAGGCGCTTGCGGCGGCTGTACCGCGCAAGAAAAAGCCCGAAGACCGGATCCGATCTTCGGGCTCTTTCCAATCAGGAACGATAGGCTGCCATCAGGCGGCGAGCTTCTGGGACTTCAGCGTCTCCAGAATGTTCTGCGGCGAGGAAACGCCATAGGGGTCGCTGTCGCAGTTGTCGGAATAGCCCTCTTCCTCGAACCACTGCTCGACAACGCCGTTGTTGACGACGGCAGCGTAGCGCCAGGAGCGCATGCCGAAGCCGAGATTGTCCTTGGCGACGAGCATGCCCATCTTGCGGGTGAACTCGCCCGAACCGTCCGGGATCAGCTTGACGTTTTCGAGGCTCTGGGACTTGCCCCAGGCGTTCATGACGAAAGCGTCATTGACCGAGATGCAGTAGATTTCGTCAACGCCCTCGGCGCGGAAATCGGCCGTCAGCTTTTCGAAATCGGGCAGCTGGAAGGTCGAGCAGGTCGGCGTAAACGCGCCCGGCAGCGAGAACAGCACGACGCGCTTGCCTGCGAAGTAATCGTCGGAGGACACGTCCTCCCAGCGGAACGGGTTCGAGCCGCCAACGGCCTCGTCGCGAACGCGGGTGCGGAACGTTACAGCGGGTACTTTTCTGCCAAGCATCGTCATCTCCTTTGGACCACGATGATTTGGGATCGGTTCGACCAAAATCATGAACGTGATCGTCTCTTGTAAGTTAGAGCGGGATACATGCGGAGAACCGCAAACCGCTCTGGCGCAGCTCTCGGTCGGCAGGTCTTGGGAGGATTGCTGGCAACCGAGGAAGGTCGGCCGTCTTCCTATCGGATATTGCGCTGCGACGCAGCACGAAAGGCCCCAATTCACATGCGAGCATGGCAGCCATGCGGTGGCCGCATGGCTGCTGCCTGCCAATCACTGCCTGCCAATCCTTGCTCAATTATGGAGCCGCAGCGACAACCCGAGGCTTGGCGGGACCGGGTTCCACAGGCCCGTTCGCAAGCCCGCCTCACGCAACGCCCGCGCCGTCCATGTGTTGCAGCCGAAAAGCGCGTTGAAGCTGCCTCCGGCCTCGAAGAAGCGGTCGTTGCCGTTGTAGGAAAAACCCTCGATCGAAACGACAGCTCCGGCCTCGCGGGTGAAGCTTTCGGCAATAAAGCCGAGCAGCCGATCGTATCCCGCTTCGTCCAGCTCGAAGCCGGTGACGGCAGCCTGCGGCTCGACGATCCGACCGGCGATATCCACATGCATCACCGAGCGATCGACGGTCAGCGCCTTGAACACGGGCCCGGGCTTCAGCTCAGACCAGGTCGGCGTTTCCAGATAGAAGGACCGCCCGCCCCAGCCAAAGATCAGCCATTCAGCCTGCGGATGCGCAAGCGGCACGCCGGCCGCCTCGACAAAGCCGAACCGCGCTCGAATCTCGTCCGTCAGGGGTATGGCGATGTCCGTGTGGATCGGGCCGGAAAGCAGAAGGATGCGCGTGCCCCCTGCTCCCGCCGCAGAGGCGGAAACCGGCAGGAGCGGCCGCGGCAGCAAGGTTCCGGCAACGATGGCAAGTATCGCCGCCAGTAAGCCGAAGAAAGCCCATTTCAGGCCACGCTTCATTCCCTGTCCCTGCTTGTTCAGAACAGGAAATAGCGCTGTGCCATCGGCACGACCGTCGCCGGCTCGCAGGTCAGAAGCTCACCGTCGGCGCGCACCTCATAGGTCTCCGGATCGACCTCGATATGCGGCAGGAGGTTGTTGTGGATCATCGATGCCTTGCCGATGCCGCCACGGGTGTTGCGGACCGCCACAAGCTGCTTGGCAACGCCGAGCTTGGCGGCAAGGCCGGCGTCGAGCGAGGCCTGCGACACGAAGGTTACAGACGAACTCGTGCGGTTCTTGCCGTAGGCGGCAAACATCGGCCGGTAGTGCACCGGCTGCGGCGTCGGGATGGAGGCATTCGGATCGCCCATGGGTGCCATCGCGATCGAGCCGCCGAGAAGCACGAAGTCGGGCTTCACACCGAAGAAGGCTGGGTTCCAGAGGACGAGATCGGCGCGCTTGCCGACCTCGATGGAGCCGATCTCATGGCTGAGGCCGTGGGCGATCGCCGGATTGATCGTGTATTTGGCGATATAGCGCTTCACCCGGAAATTGTCGTTGTCGCCGGTTTCCTGCGGCAGCGGCCCGCGCTGACGCTTCATCTTGTCGGCGGTCTGCCAGGTGCGGATCGCCACTTCGCCGACGCGGCCCATGGCCTGGCTGTCAGACGAGATGATCGAGAAGGCGCCGATATCATGCAGGATGTCCTCGGCGGCGATCGTCTCCTTGCGGATGCGGCTCTCGGCAAAGGCGATGTCCTCGGGGATCGACGGCGACAGGTGATGGCAGACCATCAGCATGTCCAGATGCTCGGCAAGCGTATTCTTGGTGTAGGGCCGCGTCGGGTTGGTCGAGGACGGAATGACGTTCGGCTGGCCGCAGATCTTGATGATGTCGGGCGCGTGGCCGCCGCCGGCCCCTTCCGTGTGGAAGGCATGGATGGTGCGGCCCTTGATCGCCGCGATCGTATCCTCGACGAAGCCGCTCTCGTTCAAGGTGTCCGTATGGATCATCACCTGCACGTCGTATTCGTCGGCGACACCGAGGCAGCAATCGATCGCCGCTGGCGTCGAGCCCCAGTCCTCATGTAGCTTCAGCGAGGTGGCGCCGGCGAGCACCATTTCCACCAGCGCGCCCGGCCGCGACGCATTGCCCTTGCCGGCAAAGGCGATGTTCATCGGGAAGCCATCGGCAGCCTCGATCATGCGGGCGAGATGCCAGGGACCGGAGGTGCAGGTGGTGGCGAGCGTGCCATGGCCCGGCCCGGCGCCGCCACCAAGCATGGTCGTAAGCCCGCTCACCAGCGCTTCCTCGATCTGTTGCGGGCAGATGTAATGAATGTGGCTGTCCATGCCGCCCGCGGTGATGATCTTGCCTTCGCCCGCGATGACCTCCGTGCCGGGACCGACGATGACGGTGACGCCCGGTTGCGTGTCCGGGTTGCCGGCCTTGCCGATGCCGGCGATGCGTCCGTCCTTGAGGCCGATATCCGCTTTGACGATGCCCCAGTGATCGACGATCAGCGCATTGGTGATGACGGTGTCGACGGCGCCCTCGGCGCGTGTCGCCTGGCTCTGCCCCATGCCGTCGCGAATGACCTTGCCGCCACCGAACTTCACCTCCTCGCCATAGGTCGTGAAGTCCTTCTCCACCTCGACGAAAAGTTCGGTATCAGCGAGCCGCACCTTGTCGCCGACCGTCGGGCCGAACATGTTGGCATAGGCCGCGCGCGACATCTTGTAGGGCATGGTTCAGGCTCCTTGGGACGAAGTAGAAATGGGATGGAGGCGGCGAAGACGGCCGCTGGCTGCAAGCGCATCGACATGGCGGCGCTCGGCGGCGAAGGGATGCCATTCCCAGCCGACATGGCCGAAGCCGGCAAGAACGACCTCGTCGTCGGGTGTCGCAAGATGCGCGAGCACATCGGCAATGACGATCATCCCGCTCGATGGAACGACATAAGGGGCCGGCGAAAAGCCGGCGAGATCCTGCTCCACCTGGTCGTGCACATCGACCGGGACGACGCGAAAACCGCGGTTGGTCGAACGGGCGAAGCTCTCGAAACCGACAGTGTAATCGTCGCAGAAATCGTCGAGATCCGGATGCGTTTCCGCAAGCCCGGCCCGCATGGCGGCAAACTTCGCGCCGGAGCGAACGCACCATATCTCCCGCGCCTGGCGCACGGCGGCATTCGTCTTCCAGCGACCACCGCCGAGCATGGAAATCCCCGGGCGTCCGGTATTGCAGACCGCGACGATATCGGTCCTGTGGCCACCGGAGCCGACAGAGCGGCAATCGTTGAAGCGCACGACCAGATCGGCGGCATCGATCGTTGCGCCGGCGCCGTCAGGCACCTCGCCATTGCCCACGATCATGATGACGCGGCGAGCCTGCAACGGTCAGTTCCCTTGAGCTTCGAGAAATTCGTTGAGTTCGGCGGTACGCTTCTGCGTGAGCTGGGCAAGGCAGCCTGAAACCAGCATCGGCTCCGCCTGGCCGCCTCGGGCCTGGAAACCGGCCAGCTCGCATTGTCCGTCGCGATAGCCGATCCAGGCGCGCTGCGCCGTCTTCAGCGCCTCGACCGCGCCGATATCGGCGCCTTCCAGCTCCTTGTCGACCTTCTGCGCCGCCGTCATCGCCTGCCTGTAGACCGCATTCAGTTCCGCGTCCGCCGCTTCGTATTCCCGGTAGGCGCAGTCATTCAGATCCGGCTGAGCCATCGCATTCGCGCAATCCACGTCCGGCTCATCCTCGGCGAGCGCCGGGGTGGCAAGCACCAGAAGCAAACCGAGAACCGGCAGCACTCTCATAGCTTGCCCATCACCTGCTGGCGGAAGCCATAGACCTCGCGCTTGCCGGAAAGCGGTATCAGCGTCACCTGGCGCGTCTGGCCCGGCTCGAACCGCACGGCCGTGCCGGCGGGAATGTCGAGCCGGCAGCCGTAGGCTGCTTTCCTGTCAAACTGCAGCCCCGCATTGGTTTCGGCGAAGTGATAGTGGCTGCCGACCTGGATCGGGCGGTCGCCGGTGTTGGCAACCTCGATCGTCGCCGTGTCGAGACCGGCATTGAGCTCGATCTCTCCGGCCGCAGCAATGATTTCTCCTGGGATCATGGTCTTCTCCTCAAGCCGCCCTCGGCCGGCCGCATGCTTTTATCCCGCGTTCAGGCCTCAGGCACCCTGCGCCAACAAGCCACGTACTCACCTCAAGCTTAGCGGATCGGCTCGTGCACGGTGACGAGCTTGGTCCCGTCAGGAAACGTCGCCTCGATCTGGATGTCGTGGATCATCTCGGGGATTCCCTCCATCACCTGATCGCGCGTCAGCACCTGGGCGCCCGCCTCCATCAGTTCGGCAACCGAGCGCCCGTCGCGCGCGCCCTCGACGACGAAATCGGTGATCAGCGCGATCGCTTCGGGATGGTTGAGTTTCACGCCGCGCTCCAGGCGCCTGCGGGCGACCATGGCCGCCATCGAAATCAGCAGTTTATCTTTCTCGCGCGGGGTAAGATTCATGCGTCGCCACCGGTTGTTCGTGAAGCAATTCCCTGGAAATCTGCGAAGCGATCTTCCGCCAGGAATTACAAAGTTTCAATGCGTTAGATCATTTCACTGTTTCAAATAAAAATGTGAAACGAGCTAGAGAACCCAGACTTTCGGCACAGTCTTCTGCTTGCGCAAGTGCGAAATAACCGGGATGAGGATTTTTCTGAGCGCGAAGCCATCCGGCGCCACGAAGCGGGCAACCAACTTGTCGCGGCCATGGACCTGAAAATGGCTGATGCCGACGCCCGCTGCGCCATCGACGAGCGACCGAAGACGCGGCAGCAGGGGCTCGCAGTCGGGACCGACATAGAGCAGCGTGGCGAAGGCGGCCCCACCATCGAGCACCGCCTTGCGCTGACTGAGGCGCGCGACCTCTCCTGATAGCGCCAGATTGTCCGCATGCAGCAGCTTGCCCTCGACGCGGATACGCCAGCGATCGCGGAAGAGCCCGGTTTCAACCGCCTCGCCCATCGCCTTGCGACCGAGCAGAACCGCTTCCACCGCGAGAAACGTCGCGTCGGCAGCAAGCTCCACCTCCAGCGAGCGCGATAGCGAGGCACGGTCGAAGAGGATCGTCTCCTGTGGCAACCAGTCGACACGCGCGCCGGCGGCAACCTCGATGCGCGTTTTCATTTCGACGGTATCGGCGCTCGCCTTATAGATCTTCTCGCAGGCCTGCGTCGTCACCGTCACATCGGTTCCAGCCCCCGCCGCGACCTCCCAGACCATGCGGTCGCCGCCGGTGAGGCCGCCGGAGGAATTGATGAGCACTGCCTCCATCGAGGTGTCGAAGGTCTTTGGCAGGCGGATCTTGGCGCAGCCTTCCTGGTAGAGTTCGGCAATGCGGCTGTGGCCGAGCGCCGCCTTGGCGACCAGCCGTCCCTTGCCCCAGGCCCGCTGCGGGGCGATGCGTGCTGCCTTGTCCATGTCAGACCGCTAAGCGGTGTCCTTCATTCTCGACGCGGCGCCCATGGGCGCGATCGCCTTATCTTGGCGCTATCGTCCGCATCGCGGCACGACAAGTCAAGTTATTGTTTTGCAAAGAAAATCGCCAGCATGCCGCATTTCCGTGCAGGCCCTGCGCAGAAAACGGGCAACCGCCTACGCCACCCGATCCGGCGGCTCGCGACCGTCGAAAAACGCCGTGATATTGTCGACCACCTTCATGCCCATGGCGACGCGCGTCTCCTCCGTGGCACTGCCGAGATGTGGAAGCAGCACGACATTTTCGAGCCCGCGCAGACGTTCCGGCACGTTCGGCTCCGCCTCGAAGACATCGAGCCCGGCGCCGCGGATGACGCCGTTTTCGAGCGCCGCAATCAGCGCCGGCTCGTCGATCACATCACCCCGCGCCGTGTTGACGAGGTAGGCGCCCTTTTTCATCAGCGCCAGCCGTTCGGCGTTGATCAGGTGACGGTTTTCGCCGCCGCCGGGGCAATGGAGCGACACGAAGTCTGCAACCTTCAATACGTCCTCGACCGTGTCGAGTTGACGCGCACCGTAGCGGCTTGCCTCGGCCGGGTCGATGCGCGAGCGATTGTAGAAGACGATATCCATGTCGAAGCCGAAATGACAGCGCTTGGCCATGGCCTTGCCGATGCGGCCGAAGCCGATGATGCCGAGCGTCTTGCCGGTGACCTTGCCGCCGATCATGTGGGTCGGCCGCCATCCACTCCATTCGCCGGCCCGTACCTGCCGCTCGCCCTCGCCTGCCCGCCGAGCGACCGCAAGCAGCAACGTCATGGCGATGTCGGCGGTGCAATCTGTGAGAACGCCGGGCGTGTTGGCGACGACGATGCCGGCAGCCTTGGCGGCCGCGACGTCGATGTGATTGTAGCCGACGCCATAGTTGCCGAGGATCTTCGCGCGGAGGCCGCCACCGGCGAAGAGGTCGGCCGGAAGTCGATCAGAAACTGTCGGAAGAACGGCGTCATAGGTCCGGAGTGCTTCAGCCAGTTCTGCAGCCGTCAGAGGCACGTCCCCTTCGTTCAAGGTGACGTCGAAGCGTTCGGCAAGCACCTGCTCCACCGCCGCCGGCCAACGACGGGTGACGAGAATGCGGGGTTTCGAGCTCATGCCTGCCTCCGGATCAGAATCGCTGCGAGATAGTGCACGAAACGGCGCGACGCGACAGCTATCTCAACAAGCGAAACACCTATCACGAAAAGCAAAAAAGAGGCGCCGTTGCGGGCGCCTCTTCTCGGGCTTCGGACATGTCAGGCCTTGGCGAAGGCGAGCAGGTCGGCGTTGAGCTGGTCCTTGTGCGTGTCGGTGATGCCGTGCGGGGCGCCGGCATAGACCTTGAGCTCCGCATGCGGCACCAGCGTCTTCGAGGCCCGTGCAGTCGCATCGATCGGCACGATCTGGTCGTCGTCGCCATGGATGATCAAGGTCGGGACGTCGAACTTCTTCAGGTCCTCGGTAAAGTCGGTCTGCGAGAAGGCGACGATCGAGTCATAGGTGTTCTGGTGTCCCCGGGACGAGCGGCAGGTCCGGGTGCAATTGACCGAGATGGGCAAGGCGCTGCGGCAGAAGGCAATCGACGTGCCCCGCAACCTTGGCGAAGCGACAAAGCTCGGCCCCGGCGATCTCGAGCGACTGCGCGCCGAAGTCTCGTCGCTCAGAGACACGCTATTGAAATAATAGACCGCTGCGCCAAGCGTCACCAAAAGAAAAGCCCGGCGATTGCTCGCCGGGCCCCAACCAGTCGGACACAAGGTCCGAAATCAGAACTACTCGTTCTGGAAGTAGTTGTACTTGCCGTCGTCACCCTTCTTCCAGGTGTACATGACGTAGTCCGGACGCGTGATGTCGCCCTTTTCGTCATAGCCGAGTTCGCCGATTGCGGTCTTGAACGGACCCTTTGCCTTGATGGCTTCGGCCACTGCCTGCGGGTCGTTGCCGCCGGAAGCCTTGGCAGCTTCGGCGATGACCTGGAGAGCGGCGTAGGCGTAGAGCGTGTAGGCTTCCGGTTCGAAGCCGGCAGAGCGGAACTTCTCGACGAGGTCCTTGGCAGCCGGGTTCTTGCGCGGATCCGGAGCGAACGTCATCAGCGTGCCGTCAACGGCGTCGCCGGCGATCGAGGCCAGTTCGTTCGAAACGATACCGTCGCCCGACATCAGGGTAGCCTTGAGGCCCTGGTCCTTCATCTGGCGCATGATCAGGCCGGCTTCGGTGTGCAGACCGCCGTAGTAGACAATCGAAACGCCGGCTTCCTTCATCTTGGCGATCAGCGCCGAGAAGTCCTTGTCGCCGGTGTTGATGCCTTCATAGAGGGCTTCGGTGAGGCCAGCTTCGTTCATCGACTTCTTGGTTTCGTCGGCAAGGCCCTGACCATAGGGGGTCTTGTCGTGAATGACCGCGATCTTCGCGTCCTTGAAGTTGGCAGCGAGGTAGGCACCGGCAACCGCACCCTGCTGGTCGTCACGGCCGCAGGTACGGAACGTGTTCCAGAGACCGCGCTCGGTGAACTGCGGGTTGGTGGAGGCCGGGGTTACCTGCAGGATACCGTTTTCGGCGTAAACTTCAGAAGCCGGGATGGACACGCCCGAGTTGAAGTGACCGACAACGAACTTCACACCGTCAGCAACGAACTTGTTGGCAACCGAAACGCCCTGCTTGGCATCCGAAACGTCGTCGCCGAGCACAACCTTGATCTGTTCCCCATTGATACCGCCAGCGGCATTGATGTCAGCGGCGGCCTGCTCTGCACCTTTCTGGAGCTGTGCACCGAAAGCGGCGTTCGGGCCAGTCAGCGGGCCGGCGACACCAACGAGAATATCAGCCCAGGCGCTGCCGCTGAAGGCAACCATAGCCGTCAGCGCGACCGCCGACAGAAGAGACTTTTTCATCTTGTTACTCCCAATTATTCGAGCGGGTCTCGTTACCAACCTGCGCAATGCCCACCATAGTTGCGCCGGTGTTTCTTTCGCACCGGCCGCGGCGGCCGGCGCGCGCTGTTCCCTTTATTTGGCTTTCCAGGAGAAAGGCGAAGCCTTCTCATAGAGCCAATAGTAGTTATTGGTCATTTGCTTGGTCCGGTAGTACCGGAAACCTGCGGTAGCAAACAACAAAAGTACGATCGTGTCCACGATATAGTATTGCAGGCTGAACATGGTGCCTTCGAACAGCGCATGGTGGACGAAACGGATCCCCAGTCCCAGCAACGCCACGTAGAGGATGAGCCGCGGCATGCCTTCCCAGCTTTCAGCCACGCTCTTGCCCGTGCGCCAAGCGGTCCAGCCGCCGAGCACGCAGCTTATGAAAAGAAACTGCCAGATCGACACTTCTTCGTAGAGAATTCCCTGCATGTCACTTGCTCCAGATGCGGCCGGTCAATGACGGCCGCCTTCGAGATAGGCCGCGCGCACTTCCGGATTGGCGAGCAGTTCCTTGCCGGAACCGCTCATCGTCACCCGGCCGTTCACCATCACGTAGCCGCGGTCCGAAAGCTTGAGCGCGCCGAAGGCGTTCTGCTCGACGAGGAAGACCGTCAGCCCCTCCTCCTTGTTGAGTTTCTTGATCGCTTCAAAGATGCCCTTGACGATCAGCGGTGCGAGACCGAGCGACGGCTCGTCGAGAAGCAAAAGCTTCGGCCGGGCCATCAGCGCGCGGCCGATCGACAGCATCTGCTGCTCACCGCCCGAAAGCGTGCCGCCGCGCTGCGCCTGGCGCTCCTTCAGGCGCGGGAAAAGCGTAAACACCTTTTCCACGTCCTGGTCGAAGTGCTTCAGGTTGTCGAGGCTGGCGCCCATCTGCAGGTTTTCGAACACGGTCATGCGCGGGAAGATGCGCCGACCCTCAGGCGATTGCGCAATACGCAGCCGGGCGATCTCGTGCGTCGGCATACGGGTGATGTCCTGACCTTCGAAGAAGACCGAACCGGTGCGCGCCTGCGGGCTGCCGCAGATGGTCATCATCAGCGTCGACTTGCCGGCACCGTTGGCACCGATCAGGCAGACGATTTCACCACGGTGAACTTCGACATCGACCCCGCTGAGCGCCCGGATGTTGCCGTAGTAGGTCTCGACGGCTTTGACTTGGAGAAGTGGCGCCGTCATCAGTGGGTGCCCCCCTGCCCGCCTTCGATTTCCTCGATTTGTTCGATCACCTCTTCAACCTCTTCATCCTCGACACCCAGATAGGCCGCAATGACCCTCGGATCGTTCTTCACGAAATCCGGTGTGCCGTCGGAAATCTTCTGTCCATATTCCAGGACCACCACGTGGTCGGAGATCTCCATGACCACGGACATGTCGTGTTCGATCAAAAGAATCGACGTGCCGGTATCGGCGCGAATGCTTTTCAGCAATTCGTTGAGCGCCAGAGACTCGCGCGGATTGAGACCGGCGGCCGGCTCGTCCAGGCAGAGAAGCTCGGGCCCGGTGCACATGGCACGCGCGATCTCGAGACGACGCTGGGCGCCATAGGAGAGATCGCCGGCCGGATCGTCGGCACGGTCGATTAGCGACGCCTTTTCCAGCCAGTGCTTGGCAAGTTCGATCGCCTCGCGCGATGCCTGGCGGTAGGCCGGGAAGCCGAGCAGACCGAGGAAGGTGTAGCCGGATGCCTGCATCAGCTTGTTGTGCTGCGCGACGAGCAGGTTTTCGAGCACCGTCAGACCGGAGAACATCCGGATGTTCTGGAAGGTACGCGCTACCTTGGCGAGCTTGGTGATCTCGAAGTCGGGCAGACGCTCCAGCAGGTATTCCTTGCCGGCCTTCTGCTTCATCGTGATCATGCCCATCGTCGGCTTGTAGAAGCCGGTGATGCAGTTGAACACCGTGGTCTTGCCCGCTCCGTTCGGGCCGATCAGCGCGGTGATGTCACCGCGATAGGCTTCGAAGGAGAAGTCGTTGATGGCCATGAGACCGCCGAAGCGCATCGACAGGTGCTCAACCTTGAGAATGGGGTCTTTTGTCATTGTCGTTGTCTCGCGGGCCATCAACCGTGCCCTTCCTTTGTGAAGCTGCCGGAGACTGCCTTGCGTTCGTGCAGGAAGGCTGTCGGTTCGCGTGATCCGACGAAGCCGCGCGGCTTCCAGACCATGACGACGACCATGGCCAGGCCAAAGATCAGCATACGGTAGAGTTCAGGTGTGAAGTCCGGTCCGAAGACCATCTTCAGGAAGGAAAGCTCGCGCAGGATTTCGGTGCCGCCGATCATGACGGCCGCAGCGACCGCGATGCCGGTGAGCGAGCCCATGCCGCCGAGAACCACGATCGCGAGAATGACCGCGGATTCCAGGAAGACGAAGGATTCGGGCGACACGAAGCCCTGGCGCACCGCGAAGAACGAGCCGGCGATGCCGCCGAACATGGCGCCCGTCGCAAAGGCGGTGAGCTTGGTCGTCACCGTGTTGATACCGAGCGAGCGGCAGGCGATCTCGTCCTCGCGCAACGCTTCCCAGGCGCGGCCGATCGGCATGCGGCGCAGCCGGATCGTCACGTAAGCCGTGAGCAGCGCAAGTGCCAGGATCAGATAGAACAGGAAGATCTTGTAATAGGCCGACGACATCGGCAGGCCCATCATTGCTGCAAATCCGTCCTTCGAGGCATCGAACTTGATGCCGAACAGCGTCGCCTTGGCGATACCGGAGACGCCGAAGGTACCCTTCGTCACTTCGGTCCAGTTGATCAACACCAGTCGGATGATTTCACCGAAGGCGAGCGTCACGATCGCCAGATAGTCACCGCGAAGACGCAAGACCGGGAAGCCGAGAATCATGCCCCAGAAGGCGGCGAGAATGCCGGCGACCGGAAGAAGAACCCAGAAGGACAGGCCGAAATAGGTCGACAGCAGGGCGTAGGAGTAGGCACCGACCGCGTAGAAGGCGACGTAACCCAGGTCCAGCAGGCCAGCGAGGCCGACGACGATGTTGAGCCCCCAGGCCAGCATCACGTAGATCAGGATCTGGATGCCGAAATTGTCGACCCACTTCAGCGAGCCCTGGACGCCGAAGATCGCGACGACGAGCGGCGGATAGATGAGCAGGAACGCAATCGCGAGCTTGGAGAAGTTGCGGCTGAAGAAGGTCTCCTCCTTCACCGCATCCTCGGCCTCGGCCTTGGCGGCCTTGCGCCGAGCCATGGCCGGCTGGACATAGGCAACCATCAGGAAGCGGCCGACGGCAGCGACGATCACGAAGATCGCCAGCAGTCCCCAGCGCTGGTTGAGGATCAGCTCGTTGCGGATGTTCTGGTCGGACTTGAGACCGACGAACAGCACGAAAAGGCCGAGCGAAATCAGGCCCGCGAAGACAGCCTCGCGCAGGGCCCGCGCCGTCACGTCAGTGCCGGCGCTTGCAGTCGTAGAAGCAATGTTTGCCATGGAATTATACCTTCTCGACTTCCGGTCGTCCGAGAATGCCAGACGGCTTGAAGATCAGGACGATGGCGAGAATGGAGAAGGTCGCGACGTCCTTGTAGTCGATGGTGAAATAGGCCGACCAGAGGGACTCGATGAGCCCGATCAACAGTCCGCCGAGAACGGCGCCCGGCAGCGATCCGATGCCGCCGAGAACGGCCGCGGTGAACGCTTTGACGCCAGGCACGAAACCGTCGGTGAAGACGACGACGCCATAATACATCAGATACATCGTGCCGGCGACGGCAGCGAGTGCTGCACCCATGATGAAGGTCACCGAGATGGTGCGGTCGACGTCAACACCCAGCAGCGCCGCCATCTTGCGGTCCTGTTCGGTCGCGCGCTGGGCACGGCCGAGCGGCGTCTTGTTGACGATGTACCAGAAGATCGAAAGCAGAGCCGCCGTGATGACGATGATGATGATCTGCTTCAGCGAGATGGTGATGCCGAAGACTTCGTAGACCGAAGAGACGAGCGGCGGGATCGGCTTGTTGCGCGGGCCCTGCGTCACCTGGATGAAGTTCGACAACGCAATCGACATGCCGATCGCGGTGATCAGCGGCGCAAGCCGGAACGAACCGCGCAGCGGCCGATAGGCCACTTTCTCGATCGTCCAGTTCCAGAGACCTGCGGTCAGCATGCCGACGATCATCATCAGCAGGAGAGCAAGTACAACCGGGACGCCCCCGATGAATGTTGTGAGAATAAGAAAGACAATCAAAGCAGCAAAGCCGCCGAGCATGAAGATATCGCCGTGGGCGAAGTTGATCATGCCAATGATGCCGTAGACCATGGTATAACCGATTGCGATCATACCATAAATAGACCCAAGAGTCAGCCCGTTGACGAGCTGCTGGACGAAATACTCCATCAATCTTCCCCTGGACCAGATCCATAACGGTCCGGTCTCTTGTTTTTTGAGCTCATTGTTGAGCGCTGTGTTTGCTCGATTCCATACCTCTTTCAAACGAAAAGGAAAGCTAAAAAACGCGACTTCGCCAAAAACTTCCTCGATAAAATCGATTTGACGCTTTTACAGCCAGAAAAATCAAATCTTTCGCAGCTTTCGCCCGCGAAAGCATCAACTTTAGTCGTAAAAGCGTCGGGTATTCTATGAAGCTTCGACAGCCACTTCGGTCTGCATTACACCTCGAATGCTTAGGCGCGCATGCGCTGACCGTTCGAATCGAACAGCGGATGCGGCTGAAGACGGGCCGGCAGGATCTCACCCAAGAGTTCGATCGACCAGCCATCGCTTCGGTCGGCGATCTCCTTGGGCACGTAGCCCATGGCGACCGAAACCCCACTTGCATGCGCATAGCCGCCCGATGTCACCCAGCCGCGCACGACACCGTCGAGATAGATGGGCTCGTCGCCGATGACGTCCGCATCCCTCGCATCGAGCACGAAGGTCCGCAGCCGCATCGCGCCGCCATCCGCCTTCTCCTTCACGGCCGCCGCCTTGCCAATGAAATCCGCATCCTTGCCGGTCGCGACGAAACGGCCGAGCCCAGCCTCGACCGGGCCATAGAGCGGACGATATTCGCGCGCCCAGCTGCCGAAGGATTTTTCGACGCGCAATGCATTCAGCGCCCTCAGGCCGAACAAACGGATCCCGGAAGCCGCCCCCTTCTCCATCAGCAGTTCGAAGAGATAACGCTGGTGCTCCGGTTTCATCCAGATCTCGTAGCCGAGATCGCCGGTGTAGCTGACGCGGCCGACGAGCGCGGGCGCCATGCCGAGATCCATCCGGCGGATGTCCATGAACGGGAAATCGGCGTCGGAGACATCGAGATGGGTCAGGCTTTCAAGCACATCGCGCGCCTTCGGCCCGGCGATCGACAGGCCCACCAGCTCCAGCTTCAACGCCTTCAGCGTCACCGAGCCGTCCGCAGGCAGATGCGCCTCGAACCAGCGCATGTGGTAGTCCTCGGCTATGCCGGATCCAACAAGCAGGAAATCCCCCTCGCCGAGCTTGGCAAGGGTGAAGTCGCCGATCAGCTTGCCGTCCTCCTTCAGCATCGGTGCCAATGCCATGCGCCCGACCTCAGGGATGCGGCAGGCAAGCATGCGGTCGAGCCAGGCTTCAGCGCCCTTGCCGGTGATCGCATATTTGGCAAAGCCCGATGTCTCCATCAGGCCGACGCCTTCGCGCACGGCCCGGGCCTCCGCGCCCACCGTCTCGAAGTCGGTCGAACGGCGCCAGGAGAAGGCGTCCTTCACGCCTTCGGGTGCAAACCACAGCGGCGTTTCAAGCCCGTAGGACGCGCCGAAGACGGCGCCCGCAGCCTTCAGCCGGTCGTAGATCGGCGTCGTCAACAGAGGCCTTGCCGCCGGCAGCTCCTCGTTCGGATAACGGATCGAGAAGCGACGCGAGTAGTTCTCGCGCACCTTGGCATTGGTATAGGCAAGCGTGGCGAAATCGCCGTAGCGCGAAACGTCCATGGCAAAGACGTCGAAGCCGGGGTCGCCATGGATCATCCAGTTGGCAAGCGCCAGGCCGACGCCGCCACCCTGGCTGAATCCGGCCATGACGGCGCAGGCCGACCAGAAATTCCTCAAGCCCCGCACCGGGCCGACCAGCGGGTTACCGTCCGGCGAGAAGGTGAAAGGACCGTTGATGATCTTCTTGATGCCGGCCTTGTTGAAGGCCGGGAAGTGCCGGAAGCCGACCTCGAGTTCGGGCGAGATACGGTCGATGTCCTCGGCGAGAAGTTCATGGCCGAAGTCCCAGGGCGTCGTGACGGGCGACCACGGACGACACGCCTTCTCATAGGTGCCCATCAGCATGCCGTTCCGCTCCTGGCGGAGATAAATCTCGCCGTCGAAATCGACACAGTGCATCAGCTCCTTGCCGCGCGTCTGGTTGAACTCGATGACCTCGGGCATGTCCTCGGTGATGAGATACATGTGCTCCATAGCGAGCACAGGCAGCTCCAGCCCCACCATGCGCCCCACCTCGCGGGCCCAGAGGCCGGCGGCGTTGACGACATGCTCGGCGACAATCTCGCCCTGGTTGGTGATCACCCGCCAGCAACCGTCTTCCCGCTGCACCAGATCCTCGACCTTGGTGTGCAGATAGATCTCCGCACCGTTCTTCTTCGCCGATTTGGCATAGGCATGCGTCGTGCCATAGGGATCGAGATGCCCCTCGACCGGATCGAACACCGCACCGACGAACTGGTCGGGATCGAGCAGCGGCATCAGGTCATGCGCTTCCCTGGGCGTCAAAAGCTCGGCTTCGAGCCCCATGTAGCGGCCCTTGGCAAGGATCGACTTCATCCAGTCGAAACGTTCCTTGGTGGCGGCGAGCATCATGCCGGAGGTCATGTGCAGGCCGACATCCTGGCCGGAATACGCCTCGATCTCCTTGTAGAGCTCGACCGTATATTTCTGCAGCTTGGCGACGTTCGGGTCACCGTTGATCGTGTGCATGCCGCCGGCCGCGTGCCAGGTGGAGCCGGAGGTGAGTTCCGATCGTTCAAGCAGCACGGCATCGGTCCAGCCGAATTTCGTCAGGTGATAGAGCACCGAACAACCGACGACACCGCCTCCGATAACGACGACCTTGGCATGGCTTTTCATGCGTACACTCCGTCTCCCCATGCTCCTGTCGGAGGCATGGCCAAATTGTCAGGAAGAAACTCAGGCACGGCCACCACTTGCTTCAGAGACAGAAGTGCAAGCGGCGAATGATGAAAGCCTAGTCAGAAAGACGGCGCCGATAAAGACACGGCTGCGAAGGACGCTTGTCCATTTCCGCCGTTTGCTGGCGGATGGGCGACCTGTTTGCGGCATTTCATGCCGCATTTGATTTCGACCTCTTGAAGGGGCCGTTTCAATCCGAGAAGGCGGCGGTGAGATCGAAGGCCCGCCCCATCTTCATCAGGTCGTCGAAGAGCGATTCCGCATAGCTCCGCGGCACGATCAGCTCGAACGTGTCCTCGTCCGTCCGGGCGAGATTGACCGGGATGTGACCGCACAGCGCATTGGTGCTGCCGCCAACCGTGAAGGCTGAGGGATGAAGATCAAGGCCGATGCCCTTGGCGAGGATGCTGCGCACGTTCGGGCCGGCGATCCGGAAGACGACGCGCCCATCGCTTTGGTCGACAACATAGGCACCGCCGTCGCAAAGCTCTTCGAGCCAACGCACGAGCCCGCTCGGCGCTTCCACCTCGGAGACGACAATCCATTCCCCCGGTGCCGAAAACCGCATGGACAAGTCGGACTGTGCGGCGATCGCCTCACGCACGGTCTCCTCCCGGCCGGCGCGCGCAAGAACCGTCGCCATCGTGCGCCAATGCCCGACCATCAGGTGGTCGGCCGCCGGCGACATGGGTGCCGATCGCAGTTTCTGCTCCAGTGCGTGGCGGTTGTTGTAGTCGCGAACCATCACCGCCTCCTCAGGCCTTCAGCTTTGCATTTTGCGGATCGACCAAGACCGGGTCGCAGACCTCGGCGACGATCTCCTGATCGCGCAGCTTGTCGAACACCACGACCTTCTCGCCATAGCGTTCGCGCCCGGATTTCAGGAAGGCAAGCGCGATGGCGTGGCCCAGGACCGGCGAGAAACCGGCCGAGCTGACCCAACCCTGATCGTTCAGCGTCGAGGGCTTGGTCCCCTCCTTCAGAAGATGCGCTCCGGCCCGCATGTCCTTGTCGGCATCGACGGGCTTCAGACCAACAAGCTGCATGCGATCCGCCGCCGTCAGGCCGTAGCGCGTCGACAGGCGCTTGCCGATGAAGTCGGTCTTCTGCATCGAGAGCATTCGGCCGAGCCCGGCATCGTCTGGCGTCACGCGACCGTCGAATTCCGCATGCGTCAGCAGACCCTTCTCCAGCCGCAGCACGTTCAAGGCTTCGACGCCATAGGCACAGATTTCATGCGGCCGGCCGGCCTCCATGATCTGGTCGGCCACCGCCTCGCCATAACCTGCCGGCACCGCCAGTTCGAAAGCCAGCTCCCCGGAGAAGGAAATGCGGAAGAGCCGCGCCGACACGCCGCTTTTCAGGACGATCTTGCGGGCGGACAGGAACGGAAACGCGCCATCGGAAATATCGCCATCGACGATCTGCTGCAGCACCGCGCGCGCTTTCGGACCAGCGATCGCCATCTGCGCCCATTGGTCGGTCGACGAGGTGAAGCGGACTTCGAGTTCAGGCCAGAGCGTCTGGGCGCAATATTCCAGGTGCGCCATGACGGGACCGGCCATCGCCGTCGTCGTGGTGACGAAGAAATGTTCCTCGTCGAAGCGGCTGACCGTACCGTCGTCGAAGACGAAACCGTCTTCGCGCAGCATCAGACCGTAACGCGCCTTGCCGATCGGCAGCTTCAGGACCGGGTTGCAATAGAGACGGTTGAGGAACTCCGCAGCGTCGGGGCCGAAGACCTCGATCTTGCCGAGGGTCGAGACGTCACAGAGGCCGACATTGGCCCGCACGTTCAAGACTTCGCGATCGACGCTGTCGCGCCAGGTCTTTTCGCCGGCGCGCGGGAACCAGGCGGAACGATGCCAGAGCCCGGCCTCGACGAAGGTCGCGCCATTTTTCATCGCCCAGCCATGCAGCGGCGACTTGCGCGCCGGTGCTGCATGCTCATCGCGCGCCGTGCCGGCAAGTGCACCGAAGGAGACCGGGGTGTAGAACGGCCTGAAGGTGGTGGTGCCGACCTCTGCCGGGCTGACGCCGCGCATGCCGGCAAGAATGCCGACGGCATTGATGTTGGAAAGCTTGCCCTGATCGGTCGCCATGCCGCTGGTCGTGTAGCGCTTGGCGTGCTCGACATGGCCGAAACCTTCGCGCAGCGCCAGGCCGAGATCCTTCGCATGCACGTCGTTCTGGAAGTCGACAAAGGCCTTCGATTTGGCGCCCGGTACATACCAGAGCGCTGAAAAGGACGTGGCCTCTTCGCCATCGACGACCGGTGCTGCGGCCGAGCTGGCGCTGAAACCGAGGTCGGCCGCAATCGCTGCGGCCTTCTCCGCACCATCGGACAGGCAGCCCGAGAGCGTGTAGACACCGTTTGCAGCGCCCACGGGACGCAGGCCGCCACCGACATCAGGTGCGACGAAGGCCTTCAATTCCTCCGACCAGCCCGGTCTTGCGCCGCGCTGGCAGGCAAGATGCACGACAGGGCTCCAGCCACCGGACATCCCCAGCGCATCGCAGGCGATCAGTTCCTCGAAGCCGGAGCGTTCGACGACGATGCCCTTGAGGCGCTGCCTGCCCTTCGTGTCGACGATCGAGGCCGAGCGGATCACCCTGACACCCTCGGGCGCCTGATCGGTCGCCTCAGCGCGGGCGTCGACGATCGCCGCGATGGCGACGCCCTTGGACGCAAGGGCCCGCGCTGTGCGGTACCCGGCGCTGCCGCTGGTAGAGATCGTGACCTGCTTGCCGGCGGCCACACCATAGCGCTCGGCATAGGTGGTCATGGCGCCCGCCATCATCACGCCGGGCCTATCATTGCCGCCGAACACCAGCGGGCGTTCCTCGGCACCGGTTGCCATCAGCGCGCGCTTGGCAACGATGCGCCAGACACGCTCGCTCACGAGCTTCGAAGACGGTTCAGCGACGTGTTTCTGCACGCGTTCAACCGCGCCGAAGACGTTGTCGTCATACCAGCCGAAGACCGTGGTGCGCGAAAGCAGCGTGACATTGGGCAGCGCTTGCAGTTCGGCGACGGTGCGGTCGGCAAAGACCGATGCCGGCGCGCCGTCGACGGTCTCGCCGGTCGCAAGCAGGGAGCCGCCGAGCCGGAAATCCTCGTCGGCGACGATGACCCGAAGGCCGGCGCGGCCGGCCGTCAGTGCTGCCATCAGGCCGGCGGGACCGGCACCGACGACGAGCAGGTCGCAGAACGCCCAGGACTTCTCGTAGCTCTCGGGGTCGCGCTCCAGCACCGCCCGGCCGAGGCCGGCGGCGCGGCGGATGAAGGGTTCGTAGACGCGCTCCCAGAACTGCTTCGGCCACATGAAGGTCTTGTAGTAGAAGCCGGCGCCGAGGAACGGCGAAAGGACGCCGTTGACCGCCCCGACATCGAAGCCGAGAGACGGCCAGCGGTTCTGGCTTTTGGCAGTCAGCCCGCCATAGAGTTCGGCGACGGTCGCCTTGGTGTTGGCATCGGTGCGGGCACCAGAGCCGAGGGTGACGAGCGCGTTGGGCTCGGAGGGCCCGGCGCTGACGATGCCGCGCGGCCGGTGGTATTTGAAGCTGCGGCCGACGAGCAGCTGGTCATTGGCAAGAAGTGCGGAGGCGAGCGTATCGCCGGAAAATCCGCGCAGCGGCCGGCCGTCGAAGGTGAAGCTCAACGTTTTGCTGCGATCGACGAGGCCGCCGGAGGAAAGACGATAGCCGGTCATCGCGCAGCCCTCCGCGCAAACTCGGCCGCATCGACGACGGAATAGACCTCGTGGGTGGCCGTGTCGCGCTCGACCACCAGGAAGCGGCGACAGCCGGCGATGTGATGCCAATGCTCCAACGTGCGCCCACGCGGGTTGGCGCGCACATAGACGTAATCATGCCAGGCCTCGTCCGAATCCATGGGCTCGGGACGGCCGCGCGAGGCGTCGCCGCGGATCGCGAATTCTTCCTTCGGTCGGACCCCGCAATGCGGGCAGGTAATCAGGCTTGCCATCGTCTTCCGTGTCCTGAAGCCGCACTCCGGCTTCCTGTTCATTCCATACGAGCCGGCGGGCCGGCCGTGTCCTGTCAGTGAAGGTTGGGCTGCGGGCCGGCGCCGGCCTCGTCGACGGCATAGCCGCGGGCGAAGCGATCGAGCCTCAAGGCGCGCGCCACCGGATGGGTGTCGTTCTTGGCGATCAGGTGGGCGAAGCAGTAGCCGGAGGCCGGCGTCGCCTTGAAACCGCCGTAGCACCAGCCGCAGTTCAAGTAGAGATTGTCGATCGAGGTGCGGTCGATGATCGGCGAGCCGTCCATGCTCATGTCCATGACGCCCCCCCAGGCGCGCAGCACCCGAACGCGCGACAGGCCGGGGATCATCGTCACCCCCTCCTCCATCACGTGCTCGGCGGTCGCCAGATTGCCGCGCTGGGCATAGGACGAATAGCCGTCGATCTCGGCGCCGAAGACGAGGCCGCCCTTGTCC
This sequence comes from Ensifer sp. ENS07, assembly GCF_014852185.1. Classification (NCBI taxonomy): domain Bacteria; kingdom Pseudomonadati; phylum Pseudomonadota; class Alphaproteobacteria; order Hyphomicrobiales; family Rhizobiaceae; genus Ensifer; species Ensifer sp. ENS07. The sequence goes on from NZ_JACVBE010000017.1 coordinate 98,623, forward strand.
GATTGCGAGATGTAGAAGTGGCCGCCACCATAGACGATCACGTGATCGATGCAGGGCTTCAGCCCCTCGGTCACGAAGGCCTGCAGCACATGGCTTTCCAGCGGCAGCTTCAGATCCGCCATTTCGCCGACGCGCGAGGTGTTGCCGGCCGCCGCCAGCGCCAGCTTGCCGCAGCCGATGAACCCCTTGGTCGTTTCGACGCCGGTGACGACACCGTTTTCGCGGCGAATGCCGGTCACTTCGCAATGCTCGATGATGTCGACACCATGCTGGTCGGCGCCGCGGGCATAGCCCCAAGCGACCGCATCATGCCGCGCGGTACCGGCGCGGCGCTGCAGCAGGCCACCGAGGATCGGATAGCGGGCGTGATCGTAGTTGAGGAAGGGGATCATCTTCTTCAACTGCTCACGCTCGATGAGCTCCGCTGCCACGCCTTCCATCCACATGGCATTGCCGCGGCGCACATAGGCATCGCGCTGGCCGTCGCTGTGGTAGAGCATGATGACGCCGCGCTGCGACAGCATTACATTGTAGTTGAGATCCTGCTCCAGCCCCTCCCAGAGCTTCATCGAGAACTCGTAGAAGGGTTCGTTGCCGGGCAGCATGTAGTTGGAGCGCACGATCGTCGTGTTGCGACCGACATTACCCGAGCCGAGATAGCCCTTTTCCAGGACCGCGACGTTCTTCACGCCGAATTCCTTGGCGAGATAATAGGCGGTCGAGAGCCCATGGCCGCCGCCGCCGACGATGATCACGTCATAGTGGGATTTCGGCTGTGGCTGGCGCCAATGCGGTTTCCAGTTCAGGTTTCCGGAAAGGGCGTTCCTGACAAGCGAGAAGGCGGAATAACGCATGAAGGCATCCAGTTCAGTTGCGCCGGCACATTTGCACAGCCGGAACGCGGAAGCAAAGACGCAAAGCCTCTCGCAATTGCAAAAAAGCTTGAGATGCTCCGCCCCGCAGATCAGTTGCGACCACGCGTAAAGAGCCGCCTGCCATGTCAAAAGCATGGCTATAATCTTCCTCTCAATATGCTATGGGCCTGATGACGGACCGAAAGACAGGGCGAATGCTGGAGATACTGCAACAATCGGCAATAACGGCGGGTCGGGCCATTCTCGACATCTACAATGCCGGGCCGGAGGTCACGCACAAGCCTGACTGCTCGCCGGTCACCGATGCCGACACGACGGCCGAACGCATCATCCTGGCAGACCTCGCCTCCGCCTTTCCGGACATCCCCGTGGTCGCCGAGGAAGCGGTGTCCGCCGGCTTCGTGCCGGAGATTTCCGGCAAGTCGTTTTTCCTTGTCGATCCGCTCGACGGCACCAAGGAATTCATCAGCCGCAACGACGACTTCACCGTCAACATCGCGCTGATCGAAAACGGCGCGCCCGTCGCGGGCGTCGTCTACGCCCCGGCGCTTGGAATCCTCTATGCGGCACACCATGGCAAGGCGGTAAAGTCGGTTATTGATGGCAGCTTTCGCCTGACCGAAGAAACGATCATCGGCTGCCGCAGCTGCGGGGATCGCATGGTGGGGCTCGCCAGCCGCTGGCACAACAGCGCCGAGACGATCGACTACCTCGAAAAACACGGCATCGCCGATTACCGGACGGTCGGCTCGTCCTTGAAATTCTGCCTGCTCGCCGAAGGCGTGGCCGACGTCTATCCCCGCTTCAGCCGGACGATGGAATGGGACACCGCCGCTGGCGACGCGATCCTGAGGGCCGCCGGTGGCGAAACGCTGACGATGGATGGCACGCCGCTTACCTACGGCAAGCGCAACCAGAAGGACGACAGCGACTTCGCCAATCCCTGGTTCGTATCGCGCGGCAAGCCCTGAGCAGGTCGCGCAAGGGCTGAGCCGGTTCCTAAGCCTCTCTCGTCTGGATCCCAGCGGCGATCAGCTGGCCGATCGATTTCTCGTTAAAGGGTTTGTCGATCCGCGGAACGTGCCTGAGATAGGTCGGGAAGTGCTCGGCATCGCCGTAGCCGCTGGTGAAGCCGAACGGCATTCCGCGGGCAAGCATGGCATCGGCAACCACGAAACTCGTGTGATCGCCGAGATTGACGTCGAGGATCGCAAAATCGAAGGCCTGGAGCGCCAGCAGCTCCAATGCCTGGTTCGCATTTCCGGCGATCGTAACCTGCAATATTCCGAGAGAAGCGAGGATTTCCTCGACGTCCATGGCGATGATGAAGTTGTCCTCGAGAACGAGGACCGTCCGGACGGACGGTGAAAGCTCGGCCATGTCAATGCACTCCATTTTTCACGCACAGCGACGGCAGTCATCGTCGCTGCAGGCGCATTTCCAGGCGGAATGCCGTCCAGAGTCCCGGAACCTCCACTGAGGCAACGGCAACGACTGAGCTTAGGCTCCAATGGCCTGACCTGGCATTTAAAAAAGACATGTGAGCGTCATGACGGGATCGGGAACAACCCTTTCGTCGCGGCGTTCAGTTCATGCGGCGTGGCCTCGGCCGCCTCCGCTCGACATTCCAAGACAGAAATGGAGCAGAAGAATGAAACAGACTGCCGCCGTGCTGAAGCCCAAGGTCAGGGACGAAGAATTCGACATCGGCCTGACGAAGGCCTATCGCCAGCAGATGGCAACCGCGCTTTCCGATATCCTTGCCGATACCTACAAGCTGGTGATCAAGAGCCACATCTACCACTGGAACGTGGTCGGGCCCCTGTTCAAGCCGCTGCACGAACTGACCGAAGAGCACTACAACGCGCTGTTCAAGGCAACCGACATCATTGCCGAGCGCATTCGCGCCCTTGGCCACCTGGCGCCGGCGAAGCTCGCCGAAGCAAAAACCTTCGCCCCCAGCGCCGCCTCGGTCAACCACACGACGGCGGCCGAGATGGTGGCAGACCTGATCACCGATCACGAAGCGGCGGCGCGGCGCATACGCGAGGCCGGCACCAAGGCCGATGAAAACGGCGACCTGGTCACGACGGACATGCTGACCGATCGCCTCAACTTCCATGAAAAGGCTCTGTGGATGCTGCGGGCGATCGTTGCCGCCTGATCTCCCCCACCTTGACATCGATGCGGCCCTGGCGCCGCATCGATCGGCTTCGACTGGGCACGTCAGATGAACGGCCGCTTGGGTTCGCGGAGCCCTTCCCAGCCTGAAACCGCGAGCAGGCCGTCGATGTCGCGGACATTGCAGCCCTTCTCCGCCCAGCGGATCAGGCCCCGTTCGGCAAGTTTCTTCAAAGTCTTGTTGGTGTGAACGATCGAAAGACCCAGCGTGTCGGCCACATGCTGCTGGCTGATCGGAATGGCGACGCGGCTGTTGCTGAAGAGGTCGAGTACCTCCGCCCGCTGATAGAGGAAGGCGATGAGATAGGCCGCCCGCTCCAGCGCGGATCGGCGGCCGATGCTCAAGAGGTTTTCATCCAGAATGCGCTCCTCGCGTGCAGCGATCCAGGTGAGATCATAGGCAAGCTCAGGGTAGTTCTCGAACAGGCGGTTGAGCTTGCCGCGCTCGAAGACGCACAGAGTGACGGGCGACAGCGCTTCGATCGAATGCTGCATCTCCCCCATCAGGCTGCCCTGCAGTCCGATCAGATCGCCGGGCATCACATAGTTGAGGATCTGGCGGCGGCCGTCATCGAGCATTTTGTAGCGGAAGCCCCAGCCGGAAAGCACGGTGAAAAGGTGCGCACTGTGCGCGCCTTCGACGAGTATGGTCGCGCCACCATCGACCGCCAGTTCGCCAGTCTTGAACTGCGAAACGAAGGCAAGTTCTTCGCCGGTAAAGGCACGAAAATGATCGAGCTTGCGCAAGGGACAGCTTTCGCAAGGGGTGCGCTTTTCGTTGCGGGCTGTCATTTCGTTCATCGTTCCATCCACCGCATGCGTTCGTTCAGGCATTTGCGTCCAAAACTGCAAGTAGCGCCGGCATCGCAGGTGACAAGATACAACCCTGAAAACACTTGGTTTTCCGAAGCGCCATCGTTGCCATGATCATGGACAGCCAGCCCTTCGCGCCCTATCTCTTGCACTCGACCCCGCCACAGGAGCTTCACCATGTCCCACCCTGCCTTCGCCCCCGGCAATGTCGCTGTCGTTACCGGTGCTGCTTCCGGCATCGGCATTGCGGCCGCCAGACACTTCGCGACGCTCGGCATGTACGTCGTGCTCACCGACCTCGCGGGCGACAAGCTGGAGAAGGCGGCCGCCGAAGTCGCAGCCGCCTCGCCCGGCGGGGCGCGGCACGTCACGGCCATCGCGACAGACGTCTCGCGGCTCGACACGCTGGAAGCGCTCGAGCGGGAGGTGCATCAGCGGCTCGGCGACGTGCATGTGCTCATGAACAATGCCGGCATTCAGCCCGGTAGCGCGATCCTCGGCCCCTTGGCCGCCTGGGAGGCGACGCTCGGGGTCAATCTCTGGGGCGTCATCAACGGTTCGCGCGTCTTTGCATCCCGGATGATCGCCCACGGCAAACCGGCCGTCATCATCAACACCGGCTCGAAACAGGGCATCACCACGCCGCCCGGCGACCCGGCCTACAACGTCTCCAAGGCGGCCGTGAAGGTCTTTACCGAGGCGCTGGAGCACGAGCTGCGCAACACCGCCGGAAGCCAGGTCCACGCGCACCTGCTGATCCCCGGTTTCGTCTACACCGGGCTGACGGCTGGCGGCCGCACGGAAAAGCCCGCCGGCGCCTGGACGTCGGAACAGACGGTAGACTTCATGATGGAGAGCCTGGCGCGCGGGGATTTCTACATCCTCTGCCCTGATAACGACGTGCCACGCGCGACCGACGAACGGCGTATCCTGTGGGCCGCCGGCGACATCGTCGCGAACCGGCCGCCGCTGTCGCGCTGGCATCCGAAATATGCGGATGCCTTCAAGGCATTCCTCGACAAGGATGGCGATTGATCCTCCTACGTTGACACTGCGTTCTCGGCGACCCTTCTGGTGCTGGCGGGACACATCGTGTTTTGTGGGACGACGATAATGAGGGACTAAGAATGACGAGCGGCATCCATCACATCACCCTGATTGCCCGGAAGGTCCAGGCAAACGTCGACTTCTATGTCGGCTTTCTTGGCTTGCGCCTCGTCAAGCGGACGGGCGGCTATGAGGACGCCAACCAGCTGCACCTTTTTTACGGCGACGCCGAGGGTTCGCCGGGTTCGCTCGTGACCTTCCTGATGTGGGAAGACGGCGGCCGCGGCCGCGTGGGCCATGGCCAGCCGAGCGAAATCGCGTTTGCCATCCGGCCGGAGAGTATCGGCTTCTGGCTGACCCGCGCGCTGCAGTTCAACATCGCCACGTCAGGGCCAGCGCAGGAGTTCGGTGAGCCGGTGCTGCGGCTCAAGGATCCGGACGGTGTCATCGTCAAGCTCGTCGGCACCGAGTTGGTTTCGGGTGCGGCCCCCTGGAGCCCGCGCGATATCCCGGCGGAAGACGCCATCCGCCGCCTGCGTGGCGCCACGATCCTCACGGAAAAGCCGGAGGATTCCGTTCGCTTCCTGACGTCCCATTTCGGTTATACGGAAACCGGCGCAACCGACGCGATCCGGCGGCTCACCTCCGCCTCCGGCGACACCATCGACGTGCGCAATGCAAGCGGCTTCTGGACGTCTGCCCCCGGAACCGGAACGATCGATCACATCGCCTTCCGCGCGCCCGACCGAGCCGCCGTGGAACGGGTGCACGAGGACCTGCAACGGGATGGCGCGGGCGCGATCAATGCGCATGACCGCAAATACTTCTATTCGCTCTACGTCCGCGAACCCGGTGGGTCGCTCTACGAACTGGCCAGCGACGTGCCCGGCTTCACCGTCGACGAACCGAAGGAAACACTCGGCACCGAACTCTTCGTGCCGGCGCATTTCAGCGCCGCGCGCGAAGAAATGCTGCTGGCCATGCCGCAGTTCGCCCTGCCGGGAGAACCGCGGCTGACCGAGCGCGACCTGCCCTTCGTGCACCGCTTCTATCACCCTGGCGTGCTGGATGACCGCACCTTCATGCTCTTGCACGGCAGCGGCGCCAACGAAACGCAGCTTCTCCACCTCGCCCATCAGGTCGACAGGCAGGCGACGCTTGTCGGCATTCGCGGCCGGTCGAACGAGGAGGGAACGCCGCGCTGGTTCCGGCGCTATTCGCCGACGACCTTCGACCAGAAGGACGTGCGGTCGGAAGCCGAGGCCTTTGCTGCCTTCGTCGAGGGTGCCCGCGACGGCTACCGCATCGATCTGGAGAAGACGGTTTTCATCGGCTACTCCAACGGCGCCAATCTTCTGGTGGCCCTGATGCTGTTGTATCCGGGGCTCGTGCGCAATGTCGTACTGATGCGCTCAATGCTCGTCCTCGACGACGTGCCGCCGCCGGATCTCTCGGGTACGAAGGTGCTGCTCCTGACCGGCAAGCACGACAGCTACGGCGACTTCGCTCCACGCCTCAGGGAAGAGCTCGTCCGCACGCGCGCGGATCTGACCGCGGTCGACCTCGACATGGGCCACGAGATCGGCGCGCCAGATATCGCGGCTATCCAGCAATGGCTGCAGGATAAGGGCCTCTAAGCGTTTCTGAGGTCGTTTCGGCGAATGCTTTCGAGAAATCCAACAGCGCTCGCTCCCTCACCCTCATGCTTGGGCTTTGCCCGAGCATCCATACCCAGTCCTGTCCGCGATGTCCGGGGCAGCCTTAGCGCCTCACTGTGTCGGCAGACTACCGCGCTCCCTCAGCGCCGGCAAAATCCGCAAATGCCTTGACGAAGGCGGCGAGCCGGTCGCGGGCGTCCGTGTCCGTCAGCGTCCCCGCCTCATCGAAAAGCGTATCCGCCTTGGGCAGCATCAGGCGCTTGCCGGACCAGAGCTCGGCGCCGAGCGTGCGCATGACGGGCAGCCAGGCGTTCTGGCTGAGAATGGTGCCGAAATTGCCGGGCGAGCTGCCGGCAAGCGCAAAGGGCCGACCGCGAAACACCTTGGCGATATCGGCGGAAGGCCGGCTCATCCAGTCGATCGCGTTCTTGAACACGCCGGGGATGGAGTTGTTGTATTCCGGCGTGAACAGGATGACGCCGTCGGCAGCCATCACCTTTTGCTTCAGCGCCGTCACGGCGTCCGGAATGCCGCTCTCCTTTTCGACATCGCCGTCATAGAGCGGAATTCCGTGCAGCGTCGCGGTGTCGAATTCGACGCCACCAGGCGGGTTTTCCGCGGCCGCCCGCATCAGGCCGGTGTTGAACGACGCCTTGCGCAGGCTCCCGGAAATGCCGAGGATTTTTGTCATGAGGTCTGGTCCTTTTCCAAGTCCTTGCGGGCGCGCCTCGAAGCGCGAGGCGGGATGCCATCGACATAGGCAACGCAACAGCTGTCATGATGGGTCCGCGCGGAACCGATGTCCAACGGGATCAGAGGGATAGAGACAAAAAAGCCGGGGACGAGCCCCGGCTTTTCGTTGGGATCAGACCGTTAGACGAGCGGCTTCAGCCGGGCCTCGATCTGCGCGCGCTTCGGCTCCAGGAACGGCGGCAGAGACAGGCTCTCACCGAGCGTTTCCATCGGCTCGTCGACGGCAAAACCGGGACCATCGGTCGCGATCTCGAAGAGGACGCCGTTCGGCTCGCGGAAATAGAGCGAGCGGAAATAATAGCGCTCGACCTCGCCGCTCGACGGCAGACGGAAGCCGTTAAGCCGTTCCGTCCACTCCGTCAGCGCCGCATTATCAGGCGCCCGGAAGGCGACGTGGTGCACGGCACCGGCGCCCTGACGCGCGATCGGCAATCCCGGTTGGACGGCCACGTGCAGTTCGGCCGCAGGACCGCCCTCGCCCATGGTGAAGACGTTGACTTCCCCCTCGCCGTCCGGCGACGGATAGGTGCGGGCCTTGCTCATGTTCATCACATGCGTCAGGACGAGTTCGGTGTTCGTGATGTCAGGCACGCTGATGGTGATCGGTCCGAGGCCCTTGATCTGGCGCTCGGCCGGCACCGGGCTCTTTTCCCAGGGGTGTGAGGGCGCAAGCCCGCCGTCGTCGACCAGCCGGAAACGTTGGCCTTCGCCATCCTCGAAATCAAGCGCGGTGCGGCCATCGATCTCCGTGACCTCTCCACTCGTGACCTTGAGTTCGTCGAAGCGGTCCTTCCACCAGCGAACGGTTTCGGCGCTGCCGACCCTCAGACCCGTGCGCGAAATGCTGTGCGTGCCGCGCCCTTCCGGCCCGACCGGCCAGTCGAAGAAGGTCAAGTCCGTGCCGGGCGTGGCGCGCCCGTCGGCATAGAAGAGGTGATAGGCGGTGGTGTCGTCCTGGTTGACGGTTTTCTTGACCAGCCGCAGCCCGAGCGTCTCGGTGTAGAAGCGCAGGTTTTCCGGTGCGTTGGCGGTGATCGCCGTCAGGTGATGGATCCCAGTCAGTTGCAAGCTCATGATTGCCTCCAATGCGTTGGCATTGCTGTTGAGCCCAATATGGGATGCCGCATCGTTTCCGACAGTAGACCAATAGAGAACAGAACGTTCTCCTCAGGTGACAACAAACGGCCCGTCCGCGCTGCCATCGCTGAGGCGCAACGGCGATCGAGGCGCGCTCAGCGGCGATTGAGATCGCCGAGATAGGTGTTTTCAAGGCGGGAGATTGCGTAGGCCTTGGGGTCGATGTCGACGAGGAGCACGGCTTCCTGCCCAGACCCCGCCTTGGCGAGCAACTGCCCGTCGGGTGCTGCAATGCGCGACAGCCCGGCGAAGGAGAACAGCGAGTCCGAACCACAATGGTTGATGTAGGCGACGAACACCTGGTTCTCGAAGGCGCGCGTCTGGATCATGTGCTCGGCGATGAAATCGCCGGACCAGCCCGCCGGCAGCGCCGTCGGCACCAGCACGGCCTCGGCGCCGGCGAGCGCCAGCCGCCGCACATTCTCCGGAAACTCGACGTCGTAGCAGATCAGCATGCCGCAGGTGACGCCACGATGTGTGAAGAGCCGCGTCGACGGCTCCGGCGCGCGGAAGATCGAACGCTCATAGTCGCCGTAGAGATGGGACTTGCGGTAGACGACCGGCGCGGCATCGCCATCGACATAGACGGCGCTGTTATAGACGTCGTCGCCGTCGCGCTCGGCAAAGCCGGCGATGAGCGCAATGCCCGTCTCAGCGGAAATCGCCTTGAGGCGCTGAACGATCGCGCCATCCGGCGCCTCGGCGAGCGCTGTCAACGCCTCGCCGGCGCCATAGCCGGTGACGCCGAGTTCGGGCGTCAAAAGCAGCGTCGCCCCTTGTCCTGCAGCTTCCGCCGCGGCACGGGCAATGCGGTCAAGATTGGCGGCGACGTCACCCGCCGCCGATTGCATCTGGAGGGCGGCGAGTTTCATCATTTTCCATCCGACGACATGGCGCCAAGCAGCTTCGGCAGGTCGCCGAAACGGGCGACGAGGCTGAAGATCACCGCGGCGGTCGTGACGAAGAGTACCGTCACCGACGCCATGGTCGGCGTATAGCCGTAGCGCAGCGCATTGAAGATCTTGATCGGCAGCGTTTCCACCGTGAAGCCAACCGTCATGTAGGCAACGATGTATTCGTTGAGCGACAGCACGAAGGCGAAGGCGTAGCCCGACACGATATAGGGCAGAATCAGCGGCAGCACGACGGTGCGGAAGATCGTGCGCTCATCCGCCCCCATGGTCGAGGCGGCCTCGACCAGCGAGCGGTCGATCGAGGTGAAACCGAGCGACAACGTCACCAGCGGCAGCGTCACGAAGAAGATTGCGTGGCTGACGACGGCCGTCCACGGCTGGCCGTAGAAACCGACCGTCGCCCAAAAGGTGAGCATGCCGAGCGCGGTGATGACGGGCGGCAGCGTGAACGGCGCGACACCGAGAAGCTGAAAAATGTTCGCCCACGGCGCGATCCGCCGCCACAGGAACCAGGAGAGCGGCAGCGCGATCGCCACCGCAAGCGCCGCCGAAAGCACCGCCAGCGTCACCGAGGCAAAGAGCGCGTTGCGCCATTCCGGATTGAGGAAGATCTCGCCATACCAGGAGAGCGAAAAGCCCTGCGGCGGAAAGGCGAGCGTCTGCTTCTGGTTGACCGAGACGCCGGCAACGACGATCAGCGGCAGCGACAGGAACAGGCCGATCAGGAAGAAGTAGGCCTTGCGGAAGATCGAGGTCATGCCGCTTCTCCCTTGCGTCCGGCAATCACGGTGAGCGCCACGAGCCCGAGCGTGACCAGCACGAGGAACACGGCCATGGCGGCGGCAAACGGCATGTTCGACTGGTAGATCGCCTGGTCGGTGATCAGCACCGACAGCGTCCAGTGCTGCGGCCGGCCGAGAAGCTGCGGCAACAGATAGGAGCCGAGCGCGAAGATGAAGACCATGATCAAGGTGGCGGTGATGGTGTTGCGCAGCGCCGGCACGACCACGGTGAAGAAGGCTTTGAGCGGCGAGGCGCCGAGCGTGCGCGCGGCTTCCGTCAGGGTCGGATCGAGACGCACGAGCGCCGGGAAGAGTACGAGCACCGTATAGGGGAAGGCCTGATAGACCATGCCGGTCAAGACCGCGCCGAAGCTCGGCGTCAAGGCCTTGGCCTGCTCCATGATGCCGAGCGCAACGAGGATGTTGGTGATCCCTGCGGTGCGCGAAAACAGCGTCGACCAGGCAAAGCCGATGATGACTTCCGAGAGCGACAGGATCGACAGGAGCGCCACCAGCCACACGACCTGTACCTTCCGCGCCATGCGCGTCAGCATGTAGGTGAAGGGCAAGGCGAGCACGACGCAGCAGATCGCCACGATGACGGCGAGCATCAGCGAAAAGCCGAGCACACCGCCGAAAAAGACCGAGAGGAAGCGGGCGTAATTGTCGAAGACGAAGGCCGGCGTGTAGAAGCCGCCCTGCTGGCGCTGGAAGAAGCTGACGGCGATCATCGTGCCGAAGGGCACGACGAAGAAGATCGTCAGCATGGCCGCCGGAAAGAGGAGCGGCAGGTAGTCACCAAAGGTTTGGGGCGGTTCGCGTCTCATTTCTTCAGCACCACGCAGACATCGGGTGTGAGCGCGATGCCGACCTCCTGGCCGACGGAAACGTCGGGCCGGGCGCGCGGCGTCGAGACGGCGACAATCTGGTGTCCCGCGATATCGACGAAGGTTTCGATCGTGCCGCCAAGATCGCGCACGAAGGTGACCTTGCCGGTGAGCGCCCCGGCGCCGGGCGCCGTCAGGTGCACGTCTTCCGGGCGGACCGACAGCGTGCCCTTGTTGGCGCCCGCAGGCAGGGCGAGGCCGGGGACGACATGACCGAGCACTTCCGCGCGGCCGGCCCTGTCGGCCTGTACCTCGAGCAGGTTGGTCTGGCCGATGAAGTCGGCGACAAAGCTGTCGGCCGGGCGGCGATAGATTTCGATCGGCGACGCAGCCTGGCGGATCTCGCCGCCGCTCATGACGACGACGGTGTCGGCCATGGTCATCGCTTCGCGCTGGTCGTGGGTAACGACGATGGTGGTGATGCCCAGCTTCTGCTGCAGCTGGCGCAGTTCCACCTGCATCGCCTCGCGCAGCTTCGCGTCGAGCGCCGAAAGCGGTTCGTCGAGCAGGAACAGTTTCGGCGAGATCGACAGGGCGCGGGCGATCGCCACGCGCTGGCGCTGGCCGCCGGACAGCTTGGCGACCGGCCGGTCGGCATAGCCCGAAAGATGGATCATCGACAGAAGCTCGTCGACGCGCTTCTTCTGGTCTTCTTTTGCCGCACCGCGGATGCGCAGGGGGTAGGCGATGTTTTCGCCGACGGTAAGGTGCGGAAACAGCGCCAACGACTGGAACACCATGCCGAGGTTGCGCTTGTGCGTCGGAACCCGGGTGATGTCCTCGCCGTCGAGCCGGATCGCGCCGCCGGTCGGCAGATCAAGCCCGGCGATCATGCGCAGCAGCGTGGTCTTGCCGCAGCCAGATGGTCCGAGCATGCAGACGAAGGTGCCGTGCGGCACCGTCAGATCGACATTGTTGACGGCCCTAAAGGCTCCGAATTCCTTGACGACGTTTTGAAGGGCAAGTCCGGACATTGTTTCTCCGCGAGGATGGTTCCCTCCGCCTCATGGGAGGGTTTCAGGCGGGGAGCGGCTGCAAGGCCCCTCCCCGTCGTTATGCTTGTGGCTCTCCCCGGAGGCCGGGGAGCAGGCCGGATCAGCCGACGATCAGCTCGGTCCACTTCTGGTTCAGCCAATCCGACTTGGTCTGGTAGAGATCGTAGCGCGGAATGATCGGCTCGATATCCGACGAGACGGCTGCGAATTCCTTGTCGGTCAGATCCGTAACCTCGCGCTTGACGGTCGGCGACGTTCCGACCTTGCGCGACAGCGTCGCCTGGATCGAGGGTTGGCACATGTAGTCGATGAAGATATGGGCTTCCTCGGACTTCTGCGAGGCACGCGACAGTGCCCAGCAACCGGAATCCTGAATGCCGCCTTCCTTCGGGAAGGTGGAGCGGACCGGGTGACCGTCGGCAGCAGCAAGGCCGGTGACGTCGTGATAGTACTGGCCCATCGGGATTTCGCCCGACTTCAGCGACTGCTCGAACTGCGCCTCGTCGCGGTACCACAGGCGAACGTTGGGCTTCACTTCGGCAAGCTTGTCGAACGCCTTGAGAAGGCCTTCTTCGGTGTCGAGCGCATTGGTGCCGCCGAAGAACGTCTTGGCCGTCACTTCGAGCAGGAACGAGTTGGAGACGAGCGCGAGCAGGCCGAGCTTGTCGGCGTTCGCCGGATCCCAGAAGGCGGTCCAGGAGGTCGGCGCTTCCTTGTAGACGTCGGTGTTGGTCACCAGCGTGATGTACCAGGAAACCGCGCCGATGCCGGCAATGCGTCCGTCCGGATACTTGTTGACGAAGCGATCAAGCAGGTTCGAGGCATTCTTGATCTTGGCGGTATCGAGCGGCGTCCAGAGATCGGTCGACTGGCCCTTCAGCATCGCGACCTGCGACATCATCGAAACGTCGGCTGGGGCCTGGCCGGCGCGGGCGGCCTGTTCGAGCTGGACGAGCCAGGCTTCACCGGTCGGTTCCGCGATCGACTCGACGGCAATGCCGGTCGCTTTGGTGAATTCCGGGAAGATGTTCTTGTCGAACGAATCCTTGAAGTAGCCGCCATAGACGCCGACCTTCAGCGACTTGTCCTGCGCGCGCAGGATCGACGGCATCGCCAGCATGGAGGCACCGGCAAGGCCGGCGCCGAGCAGCGTGCGGCGCTTGATGGAAGTGGTGATCATTCGCGTTCTCCTTTGTTTCGGCGGTGATCCGCCTTGTTCCCTGTTCTGTTTGATTTCTTGCACATTTTCAGTCTCAGTGCGCGGCTGTTTTGCGCTCCAGCATGCGCGAATATTGTGTCAGCGGATAACACAGCACGAAGAAGATCACCGCGACCAGCCCATAGACCGTGAAAGGTTCGAAGGTTGCATTATTGATCGCATTCGCGGTTCTGAGAAGCTCTTCGAAGCCGATGATCGAGGTCAGCGCCGTGCTCTTGATGAGCTGCACGAGGAAGCCGACGGCGGCCGGCCGGGTGATGGCGAAGGCCTGCGGCAGGATGACGAGCCGCAGTTCCTGCAACCGGTGCAGCCCGAGGCTCGCGCCGGCATCCCACTGCCCGCGCGGCAGTGCCTCGACCCCGCCACGCCAGATCTCGGCGAGATAGGCACTGGCATAGAAGGTCAATCCGAGGGCTGCCGCCGTCCACGGCTCGATGCGGAAACCGAGCATCGGCAGGCCGAAGAACATCAGGAACAGCTGCATCAGGAGCGGTGTTCCCTGGAAGAGCGCGATGTAGCCGGAGCCGAAGCGCCGCGCCCAACGGCGCTCGGAAATGCGCGCTGCAAGGACGGCAAGCCCCACTGCTGCGCCGCCGGCAAAAGCGACGATCGACAGCAGGATCGTCCACCGCGTAGCGAAGATCAGGTTGCGCAGGATGTCCCAGAAGGTGAACTCGATCATGACACGCCCGCTCCAAGCACGCGGCGCCCGCCGGCGACGAACAGCCGCCGAAGCGCCATCGACAGGCCGAGATAGATCAGCGTGACGACGAAATAGGTCTCGAATGAGCGGAAAGTGCGCGCCTGCAGCAGGTCCGCCTCATGCGCCAACTCCCGCACCGCGATCTGCGAGACGACCGCCGATTCCAGCATCATGATGATCACCTGGCTGGTGAGCGCCGGGAAAATCACCTTCAGCGCCTGCGGCAGGATGATCTTGACGAAGACCTGGCGGGGCTTAAGCCCGAGCGCAAACGCCGCCTCGCTCTGCCCCTTCGGCACAGCATCGAGACCCGCACCAACGATCTCGGTCGTATAGGCCGCCATATTCAGCGTCATGGCGACGATAGCCGCGACGATCGGGTCGAGCCGGATGCCGAGGCTCGGCAGGCCGAAATAGATGAAGAACAGCTGCACCAGGAACGGCGTGTTCCTGACGACTTCGACGTAGACGGCCACCGCCTTGCGCAAGACGCCATAGCGGCTGCGACGGGCGGCGGCGAAGAGAATGCTGATCAGGATGCCGAGCACCGTGGTGCAGGCGATCAGGAACACGGTCATGGCCGCGCCATGGGCGATTGCGCCCGCGGCGTCCTTGAGCCAACCGAAGCTGAGGCCGTAGCCCATCGTCGCAACCTTTCCTCAAGCGGGCCGCGAGGGGATTGCCCCCCGCGGCCACCGAGCTTGTTAGTCCTTGAGGTTGTCGGGGTTGAGCGGCGTCTTCAGCCAGGCCTCCGAGCTCGCGTTCAACTTGCCGTCCGAGAGCATTTTGGCAACGGAGTCGTTGACCGCCTTCTTCAGGCCTTCCTCGCTCTTGTTGAGGCCGATATGCGACGGCGAGGTCAGAAGCTGGAACTTCTGCTCCGGTTTCAACGCTTCCTGGCGGGCCAGAACCTGGGCGCCGACGTCGTTGCCGACGACCATCAGTTGTGTCTGACCGGAGATGAAGGCCTGGATCACAGCATTGTAGTTGTCGAAGCGCTGGATGTCGGCATTGGCCGGGGCCGCCTCGGTAAGCGAGGTGTCTTCCAGCGTGCCGCGATTGACGGCGATGGTCTTCTCGGCAAGGTCTTCCTTGCCGGCAACCTTCAGTTCCGCCGGGCCGATGACGGCGATGTAGTAAGGCGCGTAAGCCGCGGCAAAATCGATCACCTCGGCGCGCTCCTTGGAGAAGCCGACGCTCATCAGGATGTCGACGCGCTTGTCGTTGAGATAGGGAATGCGGTTCTGCCCTGTGACGCTGACGAGGTTGAGCTTGACGCCGAGATCATCGGCGATCTGCTGGGCGACATCGACGTCATAGCCCTTGATGCTCATGTCGGCGCTGGCCGAGGAGAACGGCGGGAAGTCGGAGAAGATGCCGACATTGATCTGGCCGGCGGACTTGATATCGGCGAGCGCGTCGGCCCTGGCGATGCCTGCGGCGGCCCCGAGCATCAGGGCGGCGGCGAAGGCTGTCTTCAGTTTTGCATGGATCATCATGGTAATTCCCCTACCCGGAAGCTTTGAGATTGTGCAGTCTGGTGGCCGGCCGCCGTTTCCGGTCCGGCAGCCGACGAACCCTTAGTCAGGTCTCAGGCGGACTTGCCCGTGATCGCCGGGCTGAAGACCATGAGGCTCAGGATTTCGAAGAGCACCTGCGCGCCCGCATGGGCCGTGTTGGTGGTCGAGTCATATTGCGGCGCCACTTCGACGACGTCGCCGCCGACGAGGTTGATGCCCTTGAGGCCACGGATCAATTCCAGCACTTCGCGGGTCGTCAGACCGCCGACTTCCGGCGTGCCGGTACCCGGCGCGAAGGATGGATCGAGGCTGTCGATGTCGAAGGACAGATAGGTCGGGCCGTCGCCGACGATCTTCTTCGCTTTCTCGATGATCGCGGGAATGCCGAGACCGGTCACTTCCTCCGCATGGATGACGGTCATGCCGGACTCGTAGGAGAACTCCCAAAGATATTCGGCCGAACCGCGGATGCCGATCTGCACGACGCGGGTCGGGTCGAGCACGCCGTCGAGCACCGCGTTACGGAACGGACCGCCATGGTGGAACTTGGTGAGGTCGTAGGCGCCGCCGGTGTCGCAATGCGCGTCGATGTGGATCATACCGACCGGGCGCTTCTTGCCGACCGCTTTCAGGATCGGGTGGGTGATCGAGTGGTCGCCGCCGACCGACAGCGGCAGCACGCCGGCATCGACGATCTGGTTGATGCGCTTCTCGATGTCCTCATGGCTGAGTTCCAGCCGGTAGCGGCTCTGGAACGGCACGTCGCCGATATCCGCGACGCGGAGTTCCTGAACCGGCGTGCAGCCGAGCACGTGGTTATAAGGGCCGATACGCTCGATCGAGCGCAGCGCCCGCGGTCCAAAGCGCGAGCCCGGACGGTTGGTGACGCCGAGATCCATGGGAATGCCGACGATCGCCACCTGCAGATTGCCGAAATCCGGGTTCTCCGCGTCGACAGGCATGTGCGGCGCCGTCAGGAAGGTCGGGATGCCGGAATAGGGCGCGAGACGTGTGCCGCTCTTGTTGAAGATCTTGTCGGCGACCTTGCGGAAGGTCGGGTCGAACAGCTCGCCGCCATGGCTTTCGCCATACTTTGCCTTCAGTTCGGCAAGCTTGTTGTCGTTCCAGGCCATCGATTCAATCCTCCGTCTTCCATAGCCTGAGGCATGCGCGCGAAGGCGCCACAGATATCTGTCTGCGGAAGGTGCCGGCTCGTCCGGCGCGTTCATGTTCCCCAGGCGTTTTCGCCTTTGTTGATGAATATTAGGCGGCAATTCCCCTAGAAAATCAATTGACATTGTTATAGCGTTTCGTGTGAGAAAAATTCACATCACAGCAACCGCCGGAACACCCCGATTTGTCCAGCCGCCTGCCTCCCCTCAACCCCTTGCGCGCCTTCGAAGCGACGGCGCGGCGGGGCTCCGTTTCGGCCGCGGCGCGTGAACTCAACGTCACCCACGGTGCGATCAGCCACCAGATCCGCGCGCTCGAACTTTCGGTCAAGGCGGCGCTGTTTGAGCGCGGCGGCAAGCGGCTGAAATTGACGCCGCAGGGCGCATTGCTGCTGCCGGCCGTCACCCACGCCTTTGCCGAAATCGCGGCGGCGACCGCAGCGATGACGCGGCCGACGACGAGCGGCGAACTGCGCATCACCTGCGTCCCGGCGCTGCTTTCCTTCTGGCTGATCCCGCGGCTGCACCTTTTCACCGAGCAATATCCGGACGTGCGTCTGACGCTGATCGCCTCTAACGACGAGGCGTATCTCCACTCGCCCGACGTCGACGTCTGCCTGATCTATGGCGACGGCAACTGGTCCGGCGCCTGGGCCAAGCTCTGGAGCCGTCTCGAACTTTTCCCTGTCGTCAGCCCGACCCTGCTCAACATGCGGCCACTGCGCTCGGTTCGCGACCTGCGCGACCACGTCATGCTGCATGGCGACGATGGCCGCGAATGGAACACCTGGCTTGCGGCGGCGGATGCCAGCGACCTGCAGCGCGGCCAGCAGCATTTCATGAGTGACGCACGGCTTTCGACCGAGGCCGCCCTGCACAACCAGGGCGTCGCGCTCGGCGATACGATTACCGCCGGCAGCCTGATCGCGCGCGGCGAACTGATCGCTCCTTTCGACCTGACGGTGCCCGCCAACGACGCCTTCTTCGTCGCCTGCCGCAACGAGGTGCTGGCGGCACCGATCGTGCGCATCTTCATCGACTGGATGTTCGAAACACTCGAAAGCGACCCGATGCCGGAACTGCAGACATCGGCGCGCACGATTATTCGCAGCCGCACCTCGAAATCCGAGCCGACAGATCGTAAATCGGAGAAGAACGGTTTTCAGCCGGTTTCGGCGCCGAGTCGTGCTCGCCGCACCGATCGTCCGCAGAAACGCAAAGCCAAGGCCTAACCCACAGGAACACCCGTCATGCCGCATTTCAACCCGCTCGTCGAAAAGCTCTCGCCGCCGCCCGTGCCCTCGGTGCTGGCCTGGGCGAAGTCCTACGATGGCTCCCGTGGCCCGCTGATCGACCTGTCGCAGGCAGTGCCCGGCTATCCCGCCCATCCGGACATGCTGGCCTGGCTCGGTGAGGCTGCAGCCTCAACCGCTTACACCGGCTATGGCGCGATCGAAGGCGAAGCGGAGCTGCGTGAGGCCTATGCGGCGCATGTCGCCGGCCTCTATGGTGCCGCGGTCGCCGCCGACAACATCCACATCACCTCGGGCTGCAACCAGGCCTTCATCTGCACGGCAATGGCCATTGCCGGCGCGGGCGATACGATCCTGATGACCAACCCCTATTACTTCAACCAGGAAACGACGCTGTCGATGCTCGGCATCAATGTCGAGCTCGTACCTTGCGATGCCGGCGCCGGCTTCCTGCCGGAGGTCGATGCAATTGCCGCGGCACTTCACCCCGGCATCCGGGCGCTCGCGCTGGTCTCGCCCAACAATCCGACCGGCGCCGTCTACCCGCCGGAGCTGCTCGCCCGCATCCACGAAGCCTGCCGTGCCAAGGGCGTCTGGCTAATCCTCGACGAGACCTATCGCGACTTCCTGCCCGATGCCTCCGCAGCACCCCACGGCCTTCTGGCAACCGAAGGCTGGCAGGATAGCTTCATCGGCCTCTACAGCTTCTCCAAGTCCTTCTGCATTCCCGGCCATCGCCTCGGTGCGATCACCGCCGGCCCTGCCGTCATCGAGCAGGTGACGAAGATCATGGACAACCTGCAGATCTGCGCACCGCGTTCCGCGCAAGCCGCCGTCGCCAAGGCCATACCGGCGCTTGCCGAATGGCGCCAGGCCAACCGCGCCGAGATCTCCGCACGCGCCGATGCGCTTAGGGATGTGATGAGCCGCCTGCCGAAGTGGAAGCTGCAGGCGGTCGGCGCCTATTTCGCCTATGTCCGCCACCCCTTCCCCGACATCGACTCGCAGTTCATCGCCGAGAAGCTGGCCAAACTCGCCGGAGTCGTCTGCCTGCCGGGCGATTACTTCGGTGAGGGCCAGGAGAACTACCTGCGCTTCGCCTTTGCCAACGCGGATGCCGATACGATCCGCAAGCTCGAGGAGCGTCTGGCGAACTTCACGCCGCCGGGTCTCTAAGACTTTGAAATGACGCAATTCCGGACGGAAAACCGTTTCACACTTTTCCTGGAATTGCTCTGAGGAAAGCGCGCGGCGTCATCCGCGCCGCGCGATCAGGATGCCGACAAGGACGATCGCGCCGCCGATCGCCTGCATCAGGCCGACGGGTTCGGCAAGCAGGATCCAGGCGAGGATCGCCGCGACCACTGGCTGCAACAAGAGGGTGAGCGACGAGAAGGCGGGCGGCAGATAGGCGAGTGCATAGGTGATCGCCACCTGCCCGCCGGCATGGCTGACGAAGGCGAGACCGAACAGCATCGCCCAGCCGAACGCGGTCGGCGGCAACAGCGTCGGCTCCGACAGAAGCACGATCGGCAGCATGCAGATGGCAGCCGAGGCCGTACTCCAGACCATGATCCTGATCGTGCTGAACAGGCTGCGCAGCCGGCCGATCGCCAGGATATAGCCGGCATAGAACATCGCGGCGACAACGGCGACGCCATCGCCCAGCAGATTGCCGTCACCAAGCGCCATCGGCCCGCCCTTGAGGGTGACCACACCGACGACTGCCGTCACCAGCCCGATGGCAAAGACAGCGCTGATCCGCGCTCGGAACAACAGCCAACTGGCAAGCGTCACGAAGACGGGCGCGAGATTGGCAAGCAGCGTGGCATTGGCGACTGACGTCTTCGTCAGCGCGTAGTGCCAGGCCGCAAGATCGATGGCGAGAAACACGCCGGGCAGAACCAGCAGCGCGTACTCGGAGAGCTTTTGCGGGCGCCGGTCGTTGGCGCCCTCACCGCGAAACCACGACCAGGCGAGAAGCGGGATCAGCGCCAGTGCCACCCGCCAGAAGGCCGTCGCCATCGGCCCCACCTCGGACAGCCGCACGAAGATCGGCGAACCGCCAATCGCAGCACCGCCGATGAGGAGGGCAGCCATGGCAAGGCGATTTTGGGAGGAAGCGGTGGCGGGTACTGGGGTCAAGGCAATGTCGCTATTCTGCTGGCGGGCGATCTTCGCGCCCTCGACAAGGCAGCTAACAGAAGACCGGCATCGGCGACAGTCGCAATAAATCGCCCACCCGAACAATGGCGGCCGCCCTGCGCAGACAGGGCGGCCGCCGATTTCTCCGTCTGGCAGACGCGATAACTCGTTTGTCAGGCCGCGTCGGGAACGTGCACGGTCTTCACTTCGAGGAAGTCCTCAAGGCCGAACATGCCACCTTCGCGACCGTTGCCGGACTGCTTGTAGCCGCCGAACGGGCTGCCGTAGCGGTGCGGCCCGCCATTGATGTGCACCATGCCGGCGCGCAGGCGTCCGGCGACGCGCTCGGCCCGTTTCGGGTCACCTGTCTGCACATAGGCTGCGAGACCGTAGTTGGTGTCGTTGGCAACAGCGATCGCCTCCTCCTCGGTGTCGAAGGGGATGATCGCGAGCACCGGTCCGAAGACCTCCTCGCGGGCGATGCGCATGTCGTTGTTGACGTCGGCAAAGATCGTCGGCTTGACGAAGTAGCCGGTCTCGAAGCCCTCAGGCTTGCCGGCACCGCCCACAAGCAGGCGCGCGCCTTCGGCAATGCCTGCTTCGATCAGCGCCTGCACCCGGCCGAACTGGATGTGACTGACGAGCGGGCCGATATGGCCGCCCTCTTGCGTCGGGTCTCCGACTTTCGCCTCGCGGCCGACGCGCTTGGCGATCTCAACCACCTGGTCATAGACGCTGCGCTCCACCAGCATGCGGGTCGGCGCGTCGCAGGACTGGCCGGAATTGTTGAAGCATTCGAGCACGCTGCCGGTGACGCGGTCTTCGAGATCGGCGTCGGCAAAGACGATGTTCGGCGACTTGCCACCGAGCTCCAGCGTCACGCGCTTGACGGTCTCGGCGGCATCCTTGCTGACGGCGATGCCGGCGCGGGTCGAGCCGGTGAACGACATCATGTCGATATCGGGATGCTTCGACAGCGCCGCACCGGCATTGATGCCGTCGCCGTTGACGAGGTTGAAGACGCCGGCCGGGAAGCCCGCCTCATGCACCATTTCAGCGTAAAGCATGGCGTTGAGCGGCGTGAACTCGCTCGGCTTCAAGACGCAGGTCGAGCCGGTCGCAAGTGCGGGCACCACCTTCAGCGCGATCTGGTTGATCGGCCAGTTCCAGGGTGTGATCAGACCGCACACACCGATCGGCTCGCGCAGGATCACGTCACCGTTCGGCAACCGGTCGCGGGTCTTCAAGCGCTTCAGTGCATCGATGAAGCCCTGCAGGTGACCAACGCCGACATCGGCCTGCTGTTCGCGGGTCATGGTCTTCGGCGCTCCGAGTTCCATGGTGATGGTGTCGACCATCTCGTCATAGCGGCGCTTGTAGACGGCAAGCAGCTTTTCGAGCAGCGCCAGGCGCTCCTCGACGCTCGTCTGGCTATAATTGGCAAAGGCCTTCTTGGCGGCGGCAACCGCTTGGTCGATATCCGCGGCCGTGCCCATGGAGATCACCGCAACCGGCTTTTCCGTCGCCGGGTTCAGCACCTCGAGATCGTTGGCGACGATGGGATCCACCCAGGCGCCGTTGATGTAGAACTTGCGTTTGTCGAGCATTCGCTCCTCCTTCCCGTCAGTTTGTCTTTTGTTTTTCGGCAAGCCATTCAAGGATTAGCGCTCGGTAACGCTCACCCGAAAAGCTCGGAAAATGTCCGCCGTGAACGATACGCACGGGTATCTTCAGCAGCCGTTCCATCGACGCCAGATAGTCGTCGGCATTGGAATGATAGGTGTCCTCGATCAGCGGGCCATCGTAGAGGATGTCGCCGGAGAACAGGATGCCGGTCTTCGCCTCGAAGAGCGCAATGCCGCCGGGCGAATGGCCGGGCGTGTGGATCACCTCGAAGACCCGGTCGCCGAGATCGATACGGTCGCCATCCTCCAGAAGCCGCGTCGCCGGCGCCGCCTTCACCGCATAGGTGGTGGAGGCGTAGGGCTCGGGCGGCAGCGCGTCGAAGATCTCGTCGGCGACGTAGGGGTCGGCGAGCGTGTTCTTGCGCGTCGGATGCGCCAGCAGTTCCGCCTCGGCCGAATGCACGCAGCGGCACTCGAACTCGTGATGGCAGCCGATATGGTCGAAGTGGGTGTGGCTGGCGACGGCGTCCAAGGCGCGTTCGGTGACGAGGGGCACCCATTGCCGGAGCGACACGACACCCATGCCGCTATCGACGAGCATATCGCGGTCGCGGCCGCGCACATGCCAGATGTTGCAGCGGTAGAATTCCTGGATATAGGGCTCATCGATAGCGGTGACGCCGTCGTCGAGCCGCCTCACCCGGTACCAGTCCTGAGGTGCAATTCTCTGCATCGTGCTACGCATGTCCACCCGTGGCGGGCAAGGCTACGACGTCGGCGGCGCGCACGGCAAGCGGCACAATCTCGCCCTCGCGCACGCTTGCCGATTGCGGCAGGTGCGCGACCAGCGCCCTCGTGTCCGCCGCACAGGGCTGCAGGTGGCAGCGGTAATGCGTGCCGAAGAAAGCGCTGCCGGCAACCCGCGCCTCACCAAGCGCCACTGTCGGACCCTCTGCCTTGTCGTCAGCGCGGAAGTGTTCCGGCCGGATGGTGAGCGTAATCCGGTCGCCGGTCTTCGGCGACGATGCGGTAAAGTTGCCGGTCGGCAGCGCCAGGCTGCCGAGCGGGGTTTCGACACGGGCGGAGCTGGCGTCCGCCGCCGCCACACGGCCGGAAACGAAATTGACCTCACCCATGAAGCCCGCCGAAAACAGCGAGCGCGGGCGCATATAGATCTCCGATGGCGGGCCAAAATCCTCGATACGGCCCTGGTTCATCACCACGATCCGGTCGGCGATCGCCATCGCCTCTTCCTGGTCGTGGGTGACGTGCACGAAGGTCGTGCCGACGCGCTTTTGGATCGCCTTCAGCTCGTCCTGCATCTGGCGGCGCAGTTTCAGGTCGAGCGCGCCGAGCGGTTCGTCGAGAAGCAGCACATCCGGGTCGACGGCAAGCGCGCGGGCGAGCGCCACGCGCTGGCGCTGGCCGCCCGAGAGCTCGTGCGGCCGCTTGCCGGCGGAAGCCTTCAGACCGACGAGATCGAGGAAACCGAGCGCCTTTTCGTCCCGCTCGGCCTTGGCAAGGCCGCGCATCCTGAGGCCAAAACCGACATTGTCGACAAGGCGCATGTGCGGAAACAGCGCATAGTCCTGGAACATCGTCGTCGTCGGACGCTTGGCCGGCGCCACATAGGTCATGTCCTGCCCCGCGATCGTCACGCGTCCCGCGCTTGGCGACTGAAAGCCGCCAAGGATCGACAGAAGCGTGGTCTTGCCGCAGCCGGACGGCCCGAGCAGCACGATGAACTCGCCAGCCCGGATATCGAGGGAAACGTTATCCAGGGCCGTGAAGGTACCGAAGATCTTGCTGACGTTTTCGATCGAGACAGGAGCGGTCATTGTTTCTTCGTCCTTCCGAACAGGGAAAGCTCAAGGATGAGGAGCACGGCGACAGAGGCTAAGAACACCAGCGAGCCGATGGCATTGGTCTTGGGGTTGAGGCCGGAGCGCAGCATGCTCCAGATCTCGACGGGCAGCGTCACGTCGAAGCGCGACAGCAGGAAGGCGATGATGAACTCGTCCCAGCTGAAGGTGACGGAAAGGAAGAAGGCAGCAAGGATCGACGGCATCAGCATCGGCGCCGTCACCAGCGCCATCACTTTGAAATCGTTGGCGCCGAGATCGCGCGCCGCCCGCTCGATGTTGATGTGATGATCCCCCATCGAGGCATAGATGATGGCAAAGCAGAGCGGCAGGTTGATCACCACATGGCCGATGCCGACCGTCATCAGCGACAGCGGGATATGCAGCGCGTTCATGAGCGACAAAAGGCCAAGCGCGATGATCAGGTAGCTGACCGTCATCGGCGCGATCAGCAGTCCCCTTTGCAGCGCCGAGCCGGGCAGCTTGTAGCGCGCGAGCGCATAGGCTGCGAGAAAGCCGAGCAGCACGGAGATGACCGAGGAGACGAGCGCCACGACCATCGAGTTACCAAGCGCTGCCATCAGCTTGCGGTCGGCGAAAACCGCCTCGTACCATTGCAGCGAAAAGCCGTTGAACGGCGGCACCGGCAGGCGACCATCCTGGAACGAGAACAGCACCAATACGGCAACCGGCAGGAAGATGAAGGCATAGACGAGGACGAGATAGGTCCAGGAGAGCACGCTTGCGGAGATCTGGCGCAGCATCGTCAGGCCCTCTCGATCTTCAGCCAGCGAGCGCAGGCGAGATAGGCGACGGTGACGGCGAGCATCAGCACGATCGACAGCGCCGCTGCCATCGGGAAATCCGCCCGGCGCCCGAGCTGCAGCATGATGATCTGCGGCAGCACCAGCTCGTTGTTGCCGCCGAGGATCTGCGGCGTGACATAGTCGCCGATGCAAAGCACGAAGGTAAGGAAGGCGCCGGTCATGATACCGGGCAGCGTCAAGGGCAGCACCACATGCCAGAAGGTCTGGAAGGCATTGGCGCCGAGGTCTGCGGCCGCGCGGCGGTAGTTTGGCGAAAGCTGGATCAGGTTGGAATAGATCGTCAGCGTCAAAAGCATGACGAAGAAGTGCACGAAGCCAATGACCGTGGCCGTGCGCGTGCTCGCCAGCTCCAGCGGCTCGGAGATAAGGCCGATGCTCATGAAGACCTGATTGATTACACCGTTCTTCGATAACACCAGCAGCCAGGAATAGGAGCGCACCACATAGGAGGTCCAGAACGGCAGGATCGCCAGGATCAGCGCCATGCGCTGCAGCCGCTTCGGCACGCGCTCGGCGATGATCCAGGCGAGCGGATAGGCGAGCAGCACCGAGATCACCGTGACGATAACGGTGATTTCGAGCGAGTTGACGAGCCCCCGGAACAGCGCGTTTTCGGAGAAGAAGCGGACGTAGTTGTCGAAGGTCCAGGCATGGACGATGTCCCGCCCTTCCCGCTTCCAGAGGCTCATCGCCGCCATGAAGGCGAAGGGCACGACGAAGAAGGCGACGGTCCACAGAAGCGCTGGAGCAACGAAGCCCCAGGCCTTGCGCCGGTCGGCGTCTTCAAGCGCTGTCGCTGATGTCAAAGCGGTGTCTGCCATTACCGTTCCAGATCAAAGGATTTCGGCGAGCGAAGAAGAAGGGCGAGCGCGACACATCGCGCCCGCTGCTTTCATTACTGCTGCAGCATTTCCGTCCAGGCGTCCTGGAACTGCTGGTCGAGCTCGGCCGACGGGATCGGATAGAGCTGCGTCTTCTTCAGATATTCGGCCTGCTGGTCGAAGCGCAGGGCCGCCTTCTGCTGGTCGGTCAGGTGTTCACCCGCCTTGGCATTGGCCGGCATCGCCCAATAGCAGGATGAGGTCGCAAGCCGCGCCTGGCCCTCGGGGCTCACGATGTACTGTACGAACTTCAGCGCCAGATCCTGCTTGGTCGAATCCTTCATCACGCCGATCGACTGCGCCCAGCGCACAGCGCCCTGCTCGGGGATGGTCCAGTCGAGGCTGGGCTTGTCGGCCGAGAGAACAGCGGTGATCCATTCGCCGCCGCCGACGAGAATGTCGACTTCGCCGGTCGCAAGCGCGGTCTGCGATGAGACGACGTCGCTCACCTGCTTGGAAACGGCCCGCATTGCCGCGAGCTTTTCCTTGATCGCCGGCATGTCCGCGTCGCTCAGATCGGCGGTCTTCTTGCCGAGGCCAAGCCCGACGAGACCGATCATCGGCAGATAGTAGTCGTAGAGCGCTATGCGGCCCTTGTATTTATCCGACCAGATAACCGAAAGGTCCTGCATGTCCTTTGGGTCGACCTTCGTCTTGTCGTAGGAAATCGTGTTGTAGCCGAACTTCTCGGTGACGGCGTAGGTCTTGCCGTCCTTGGTGTTGTTGGCCTCCATGCGCACTTCCGGGAAAATGTCGGCGGTCGGCAACGCATGGGCCGGCATTTCGGCAAGCAGATCAAGGTCGATGGCCCGGTGCACGTCGACGCCGTCGATCACGAGCACGTCCCAGTCGCCCGGTTGCGACTGGTCGAGGATCGAGAGCCCTGCCCCGGTACCCTCATAAACCTTGACGTTGACCTTCACGTCATTGGCCTTCTCGAACGGCTCAAGAAGCGCCGGATCGGTGTGGTCGCACCAGACGAGCGCATTGAGCTCTTCCTGGGCAAAGACCGGCGCGGGGGCCGCGACCGTCGACAGAGCGGCGATCGCGATTGCGGCCGTGGAGGAGAAAAAACGGCGCAGGCGCGCACCGTCACGAACTGACTGCATCATGCTGTTGCCCTCTTGTTTTGACGCTCGTTTCGGCGTCTTCAAAAAAAGATTGAATGAATTCATTTTTTAAGTCAATCTCAATTTTGAACCAATTCATAATTCGGGGAAACACTGGAATGACAGGGCTGCGCGCACGGCAAAAGGCGGATCGCAACAGGCGAATTCTCGACGCCGCCGCCGTGCTTTTTCGCGAAGTCGGCTACGACAGCGCACGCATCGAGGACATTGCCGAGCGCGCCGAAATTTCGGTCGGAACCTTCTACAACTACTATGAAAACAAGGGCGACATCCTGCTTGCGACCGTGTCGATGGAAGTCGAGGAAGTGCTCGCCGGCGGCGGATCGATCGTCGACAACCCGCCCGCCTCCGTCATGGGCGCCTTGGACGCGCTGATCGGCGAATACTACGATCACTCGCTCTACTATCTCAGCAAGGAGATGTGGCGCACCGCGATGGCGATCGCCATCCAGCAGCCGGAGAGCCCGTTCAGCAAGCGCTACACCGAACTCGATCGTCGGCTATGCGAGCAGGTTTCGACGCTGATCCGCAAACTTCAGGCCAAGGGCGTCGTCGCACTTGATGTCGATGCCGAGGCGGTCGGCGAGATGTTCTTCAACAATCTCAACATGATGTTCACCGAGTTCGCGAAGCGCGAAACCATGTCGCTCGACGATCTCAAAGCGCGCGTCTCACGCCAGAACCGCCCGCTGGCGACGCTCATTGCAGTGCGCTGACCATCACGAAGACCACCGGAGCAGTCTGCTTCCGGATAAAGAGGGAACCCCATGAAAGATCTCGAACAGTCGGTGCTTCAGGCCGCCGACCAGCTGGTTGCCGCTTTCGCCAGGCATGACCGGACAGCCTATTTCTCCGCGTTCGCGCCGGATGCGACCTTCATCTTCCACACGCTCGACCGACCGCTGAAAAGCAGGGCGGAGTACGAGGCCGAGTGGTCGCTTTGGGAGGAACGGGACGGTTTTCGCGTGCGCGCCTGCCGGTCGAGCGAGCGAAATGTGCAGACGGTGGGCAATGTCGCGGTCTTCACCCACCGGGTCGAGACCGAACTGGAATTCAATGGAGAGCCCGCAACCGCGGACGAACGGGAAACGATCGTGTTCGAGCGGAAATCGTCAGGAGAGTGGCTTGCCGTGCACGAGCATCTGTCACGGCAAAGCTGAGGCAGCCGTCAGAAGGCGCCGACGACGACGGCGCTGACGAAAGAGAAGGCGGCAACGATGGCAATTGCGTGCGGAACGAGATGAACATGTGAGCGGCGTTGCGGTGTGGTCCCGTAGAGTGCGTAGCGGGACTGGATCATCGGTTTCGCTGCGTTCATCGCGTCTCTCCGTTCCTGCGAGGGCCACGGCCCATCGACTGTCTTGTTCTCCTATATTTTCCATTGAGTTTGTAGATATTAAATTCCGCAAATCGCATAAATCGTAAAAAATCGGTTCGCCGCCATCGCGCTCATCAATGGCGGTTGCGGTCGCGGTCCTGAAGATGCTTCGCCCAGGTTTCGCTGAACCATGGGGTGAGCAGCGAAACGTCGGAGGCACGATGCGAGCCTTTGAGCGCGCTATCCGTTTCGACGCAGGTCCAGACGGTGAAAGCGGTGAGCTCATGTTTGCCGAAGGTCTGGATCAGCGGAATGTCGGCGGCATCACGGCCGCGGGCAACCGCGATGCGCCCCGCCCGCCGCTGGTTGTTCTTGGCGTCGAACGTATGCCAGCGATCGCCGAGATAGACCTCGAACCAGGCATTGAAATCCATCGGCGCAGGATGTTCGCTCGCGGGGATATCGGCCATATAGCCGTTCACGTAGCGCGCCGGCATGTTCATGCAGCGACAGAGGGTGATCGCCAGATGGGCGTAGTCGCGGCTGACACCGACGCGATCCTCATGCGCCTCGAGTGCCGTGCGCATCGCCTGCGCATAGCCGTAGCTGAAAACGAGGCGTTCATGGACATAATCGCAAATCGCCTGGACGCGCTCCCAGCCGGCTGGCACATCGCCGAACAGACGCCAGGCAAGCGCGCCAAGCCGGTCCGTTTCGCAGTAGCGGCTGGCTGCAAGATAAGGCAGCCACTCGGCGGGCAGGTTCTCGACCGGCACCGCATCCGCCAATGGGTCCGTGGCGTCGAGCCTGCCGTCATCCTCTATCACCGCATCATAGCAGAGCTTGAAATCGCCCTCGGGCACAGTCATCCGGAAGCAGGTGTTGCCATGCGGATCAGTGATCTGCTCCATCTTCACGATCGGCGAAGAGACTGGACCATGCTCGCGCCGCAGGCATGAGCGCCGTTCCGGCACGACGGAAAGATAGGTCATCATCGGGGTCGGCTGCGGGCAACGAATGCCGATTTCATAGCCAAAGCGCACGAACATCGCGAGGTCTCCCAGGAAATCAATCGGGAGCGACAGGCTCCCCGTTTGCTTGCCCGCAGCGACAGGCGGGCGATCCTTGGTGACCGATTCAGCAAGCGCCAGATGCGGGCGGTCACAGGGCAGAGACGCAAAGGCCCACTTTGAGACGGCGGACCCCTGCCGCAGAAGGTCGATACTATCGCATCGCCAATCAGGACGGAAACACATTCGACGCGAGATCGACCGCGGACCGCCGCCGAGACGGCGGTCCGCCCGGCCAAAACGCCGCTGCGCGCGGATTGTTCCTAGAGCCCGGCCGCGTCCTTGAACTGGTACCACCAGGAACCGATGGTGGAATACTGCGCCCGGAACATGCGCCCGCCCGGGAACGGATACCAGGGCAGCTTCTCGAAGACATCATAACGCGTGGTGTCGCCGTCGATCGCCTCGGCGAGCGTGCGGCCGAAGAGGTGCGAACCGGTAACGCCGTGGCCGCTATAGCCATGGGCGAAATAGGTGTTGGAGCCGATGCGCCCCATCTGCGGCACGCGGGTGAAGGAGAGCGCGAAATTGCCGCTCCAGGCATACTCGATCTTCACGCCCTTGAGCGCGGGGAACACCTTTTCGAGATTGGGCTTCAGCTTGGCGACCACGTCGGCCGGATCGGTTCCACCATAGACGGTACCGCCACCGAAGATCATGCGCTTGTCGGCCGAGAGCCTGAAATAGTCGAGGATATAGCGCACGTCCTCGACGCACATGTCGCTCGGGATCAGCGAATGGGCAAGCTCTTCGCCGAGCGGCGCCGTGGTGATCATCTGCGTCGAAACCGGCATGACGCGCGAGACGAGCTTCGGCACGGCATCGCCGAGATAGGCATTGCCGCAGAGAACGACGATGCGCGCCGAAACCTCGCCGCCTTCAGTATAGACGGTCGGCCGCGCCGCCTCGTGGTCGACACGTGTCACCGGCGACTGTTCGTAGATCGTGCCGCCAATGCTTTCGAAGGCACGGGCCTCGCCGAGTACCAAATTGAGCGGATGCATGTGGCCGCCGGTCGTGTCCAGCATGCCGCCGCAATAGGCATCCGACTTGACGAGCTTGGCGAGCGCGTCACGGTCGAGCAACTGGTGATCGTCCATGCCGTATTTGCGCCAGAGCGCCTGCTTGGCTTCGAGCTCCTTCATATGCGCCGGCGTATAGGCGGCGTAGATATTGCCCGGCTTCAGGTCGCATTCGATCTGGTACTGGCTGACGAGGCGGCGGATGATCTTGCCGCCCTCCTGCACCAGCCCGCCGATGAAGCGCGCCGCATCCTCGCCGTAGCGGCGCTGGATGGTCGCGAGACTGGCATTGAGGCCGTTGACCACCTGACCGCCGTTGCGGCCCGAAGCGCCCCAGCCGACCTGCGCGCCCTCGATGACGACGACCTTGTAGCCTTTTTCGGCAAGGTGGATCGCCGTCGACATACCGGAATAGCCGGCGCCGACGACGCAGACATCGGCCTCGACCCGGCCCTGCAGCCGGACCGGCGTGCGGATGATGTTGCGGGAGGCGGCGTAGTAGCTGGTCGGGTAGCTGCCGTCACCGGCATAGGATTTCTGTTTGGTAAGCATCAGACGATTTCCAGATAGGCGCTGAATTCGTAGTCCGTGACCTGCTCGGCAAAGCCCGCGATTTCCTGGCGTTTGCAGGCGATCAGCATCGAGCGCAGCACGGGATCGAAGATTTCGGCGGCAATCGGTCCTGCCTCGAAGCTGTCGACCGCTTGCCCCCATTCCGAGGGAATTTTGGGCAGTTTCTCCGCTGCATAGGCCCGACCCGAAACCGGCGCCGGCGGCTTCCACTTGTTGCGGATGCCGACCAGGGCAGCACCGAGGATCGCGGCGATGACGAGATAAGGATTGGAGTCGGCACCGGCGACGCGGTGCTCGATACGCCGCGCGGCAGGATTGCCGCCGGGAATACGGATGGCCGAGGTACGGTTCTCGTAACCCCAGCAGACGGCGGTTGGCGCGTGCGTATCCGGCCGAAGTCGCCGGTAGGAATTGAAATGCGGCGCAAACAGCAGCGTCGTCTCGGCCATGCCGCGCAGTAGACCGGCGACGGCGTTCTTCAGCATCGGCGAGCCCTCGTCGCTGCCGTCGTTGAAGACGTTGTTGCCCTCCTCGTCGAGCAGGCTGAAATGGATATGCATGCCATTGCCGGAACGGGTGCCATAGGGCTTGGCCATGAAGGTCGCGGCGAGCCCATGCTTGCGCGCCACGCCCTTGACAATGCGCTTGAAGAAGATCGCGTCGTCGGCCGCCTTCAGCGGGTCGTCGGTGTGGAGCAGGTTGATTTCGAACTGGCCGATGCCGTTCTCGGCGATCGCCGCATCCGCCGGCACGTTCTGCCGGGCGCATTCCTTGTAGACGTCGGAAAAGAACTCGCCGAAATCGTCGAGTTCGTCGATCGAGAGGATCGCATCGGAATCGAGACGTTTGCCGGTATAGGGCGAGATCGGCGGCACTGCGCTGTCCGGCTCCGGGTCGATCAGGTAAAACTCCAACTCGGTCGCGACGACGGGGCGAAGGCCGAGCTCCTTGTACTCACGCACGACCGCCGCAAGGGCCTGGCGCGGATCGGCGAGAAACGGCTTGCCGTCCTCAAGCTGCAGCCAGAGCGGCACCAGCGCGCTCGGCCGCGAGGTCCAGTTGACCGGCAGCGCGCCGCGGCCGGTGACACCGCAGATGCCGTCGCGGTCGCCGCTCGCAAACACCTGCTCGCTGTTGATGATGTCCTCGCCCCAGACGTCCACACCGACGATCGAGAGCGGCATGCGGATGCCGCCGCCGAGCACCTTGCCCGCCTGCTCCACTGGCACGCGTTTGCCCCGCATGATGCCGTTGAGGTCGCAGACGACGGCCTGGATGCTTTCGATCGGCCCGTTCTGCTCGAGCCATGCCTTGAATGCGCTGGGATCTTCCGCGTCGAGCGACATATCGCAAATCTCTTTTTGTGATCACATTTTCCGAAAGTTGACATAATTCTGGAATTGGAGTCAAGCAGCGGCAGTGCTATCAGGCGTTTGACGTAGAGCGGCGCGCGGAAAAGTGTATGCAGGCGTTTGCCAAACACCGCTCTCGCTGATGAGAAAGCCATCGCAATTCGGGCAAAAGGACATGCGCACTTGAAACCCCTTGTCTTACCGCCACTTGCGCGCCCCGACGGCATGACCACGCATGACTATGCCTTTCACCGGCTGCGCCAGGCGATCATGGTCGGCGCGTTCCGACCCGGCACCTCCGTCACCATCCGCGGTCTGGCCGAGGCGCTTGAAAGCAGCCCGACCCCGGTGCGCGAGGCGCTTAGACAGCTGACCTCGATCGGCGCGCTGCAGTTCCTCGAAAACCGCCGCATCGTGGTGCCGCACATCACGCCCGCCCGCTTCGAAGAACTGATCTCGTTGCGCATCGCGCTCGAAAGCCATGCGGCTCGCCGGGCCGTCGCTCATCTTTCCGAACGTCAGATCGAGAAGATCACGGCGATCGACGACAGCATCGAGACGGAGATCCGTCGGGGTGACAAGGTGGCGGCGCTGATCGCCAACCAGGCGTTTCACCGAATGATCTATACGGCCAATCCCGATGCGGTCGCCGTGCCGCTGATCGAGAGCGTCTGGCTGCAGCTCGGCCCGATCCTCGGCATCGCCATGGAACACGTGACCGAACTTTACGTGGTCGACCGCCACCGCGAGGCAATCGAGGCGCTGAGGCGCCGGGATGAGAACGCTGCTGCCGACGCGGTCGCTGCCGACATCCGTGAGGGTATCGGCGGCTTCGACCAACAGGCGGTTGCACGGTTGCTGCGATTGGCTGCCTGAGGCGATGCCGTCATAAATTTTAGTGTGACTAAAATTCCATATTGACAACGCTCAGCCACAGCACCAAAGTCGTGCAAATACAGACGCATAGCGACGGGAAGCGACCAGCCTCCCGGCCTCATGTTCGTGCATTCGAGGGGGAGGTGTCCGCTTGAAGAGCCAGAGATCCAAGTCCCGCCGCAAGACAGGCGCGGGCCTCAGGCATTCCCCGTAGCCGACGACGCGCCGATCTCCGGTGCTCCTTTCCCCCTCACCTTCGGCCACGGCCGCATGACCGGCTGTGGCATCTGATTTCTCAAGCCAGAATTGGAAACACCATGAAGGAACTCACCAAGAGCCGTTTTGCAGCACTCCGCCGCACGATGGCCGAAAGCAATGTCGGCCTCGTCGCGTTGGCGCCGGGATCGCATATGGATTGGCTGATCGGCTACCATCCGCATCCCGACGAACGCCCGTGCCTGCTGCTCATCGGCCCGGAGAAGGAAGCGTTCCTGATGCCGGCGCTCAACGCCGAAGGCACGCGCGAGCACACCGATATCGCCTTCCACAACTGGGCCGATGACGTTGGCCCGAGCGACGCCCTGACCGCAGCGCTTGCCGATGTCGGCGCCGCAAAGCCCGGTCGCGTCGTGCTCGACGAAACCATGCGCGCCGATTTTGCGCTGCTGCTGATCGATGCGCTGCCCGCCGATACCGCGCGCGAATTCACCCCGGCGACGCTCGGCGCGCTCCGCATGCGCAAGGACAAGAGCGAGTACGCGCTTCTGAAGATGAATGCCGGCATCGCCGATCGCGCCATGCAGGCGGCATTCTCCAAGATCCGCCCGGGCATGACCGAGAAGGAACTGGCCGCCGACATCCGCGCGCACTTCGCCTCGGAAGGTGCGGCACCGGCCTTCTGGATCGTCGGCGCCGGCGGCAACGGCGCCTTCCCGCATCACTCCGCCAGCGAGCGGGTGATCGAGGAAGGCGATGCCGTCGTTATCGACATCGGCGGCCGCAAGCAGGGCTTCCCGAGCGACATTACGCGCATGGCGATCGTCGGCCGCGCGCCCGAAGGCTACGGGCAGATCCACACGATCGTCGAAAGGGCCGTCCAGGCGGCACTGAAGGCGGCTCGCCCGGGCGTGCTCGCCAAGGAGGTTGATGCTGCTGCCCGCAGGGTGATTTCGGACGCCGGTTATGGCGAGTACTTCGTCCACCGCACCGGCCACGGCATGGGCATCGACGGCCACGAGCCGCCCTATATCACCGCGACCTCGGAAACCGTGCTCGAAGAAGGCATGGTCTTCTCGATCGAGCCCGGCATCTATCTCCCCGGCCGCTTCGGCATCCGGCTCGAGGATATCGTTATCCTCCGGGAGGATGGGCCGGAGGTTCTCTCCTCACTCCCCCGCGACGTTCACGTCGCGAAGGTCTGATCAAAGTTGCGGCGCCCCAGGGCGCCGCTTCTCTTTGCGCTCTTCGTCGAGCCCTGCGGCTATTGAACCGGCCGCTTGCGCGGCTTCGCGAGCTCGCTCCCCTTCTTGCCGGGTTGCTTCTTGTAGACGGGCTGCTGCTGCTCGACCGGTGGCCAGATCCAGTAATAGCCATAGGGCTTGCGCTGGATCCCCTCGTAATACTCGCCCTTCCGCGTCCGCATCTGAGCCTCGGCATCCCCCGTAGCCGCCACCATGACGAAGAACGCGCCGAGCACGGCTGCGACCACGAACTGATATTCCGATTTCATCATCACCAGAGCTCCTTGCCTCCCTTGTCTACGCCTGAGGCGAGCGGGGTCAACAGTTGTGCGTCTATCAGTTCTTGCTTGACGACCCCAACTGGCTTGATCATATTGGTGAGATGTCAGACCAATTTGGCCTCTGGGGAGGGAGCCGAATGAATGAACCGGCAAGAGCGGCACTAATGCCCCTGCCCCCGGCCGACCGGGCTCAGCAGGTGATTGCCGCGTTGGCTGACTACATAGAACAATCGGGCCTGAAACCCGGCGAACGCCTGCCGGCCGAGCGCGAGCTGATGACGGCGCTGGCCGTCGGCCGCTCCACGGTCCGTGAGGTCATTCGCCACTTCCAGGCACTCGGCGTCGTCGAGGCGCGCAAGGGCAGCGGCACCTATCTCTTGCGCACGATCTCCGGCGCGACCGTCCATATGCCGCTCACGCTCGACGCGGCGCATCTGCGCGACGTGCTGTTGATGACGCTCGAAGTGCGCCGCGGCATCGAGGTCGAGGCCAACATGGTCGCCGCCCGCCGGCGAACCGATGAAGACCTGAAGATCATCGAAATCAGGCTCAACGAAATGGAGCGCGTGCATATCGCCAAGGGCACGTCGGGGCCGGAAGACCTGGCCTTTCATCTGGCGATCTACGACGCCACCCACAATCCGCTCTTTCGCCAGCTGCTCGAGCAAATGCGCGAGGCCTTCGAGCGCTTTTGGGACCATCCTTTCGACCGAACGGATTTCGCCCGTCGCTCCTTCCCGTTCCACCGCACCCTCTTCAACGCAATCGCTGCTCAGGACCCTGAGACCGCGCGCGAAGAAACGCTGAAAATCCTCGCGATCGTCGAGGAAGACATCAAGGAAATGTCCAAATGACCAACGGCCTCGATCCGTTCGACCATGCCTCGCTGATCGTCGCGCATGACGAAGGCCACGCCTTCGACGCCGTCGTGCCGCCGATCGTGCAGACCTCGCTCTTCACCTTCAAGGACTATGACGATATGGTCGCCTCCTACCGGGGCGAGCGCGTGCGGCCGATCTATACCCGCGGCCTCAACCCGACTGTGCGCATGTTCGAGGAGATGCTGGCGAAACTCGAAGGCGGCGAGGACGCGATCGGTTTTGCGAGCGGCATGTCGGCGATCTCCTCTACCGTGCTCTCCTTCGTCGAGCCGGGCGACCGGATCGTTGCCGTCAACCATGTCTATCCCGATGCCTTCCGCCTGTTCGGCACGCATCTGAAGCGCATGAAGATCGAAGTGACCTATGTCGACGGCCGCGACGAGGAAGCAGTCGCCAAGGCGCTGCCCGGCGCCAAGCTCTTCTACATGGAAAGCCCGA
This sequence comes from Ensifer sp. ENS07, assembly GCF_014852185.1. Classification (NCBI taxonomy): domain Bacteria; kingdom Pseudomonadati; phylum Pseudomonadota; class Alphaproteobacteria; order Hyphomicrobiales; family Rhizobiaceae; genus Ensifer; species Ensifer sp. ENS07. Next base: position 134,273 of record NZ_JACVBE010000017.1, read on the forward strand.
CGAGTTGGGTAATGGACACCCACGACGTCGCTTCCCTTGCCCGCCTGGCGAAGGACCAGGGCATCATCACCGCGATCGACAACAGCTGGGCGAGCCCGATCTTCCAGCAGCCGATCTCGCTTGGCGTCGATCTCGTCATCCATTCGGCCTCGAAATATCTCGGCGGCCACTCGGACGTCGTCGCCGGCGTCGTCACCGGATCGAAGGAACTGATCGGCCGCATCCGTTCCGAAGCCTATCCCTATCTCGGCGGCAAGCTTTCGCCCTTCGACGCCTGGCTCTTGATCCGCGGTCTGCGTACCTTGCCGATCCGGATGAAGTCGCACGAGCGCTCGGCGCTTGAAGTCGCGCGCCGCCTGCAGGCTCACCCGCTGGTCGAGACCGTCTGCCACCCCGGCCTTGGCAACACGTTGCCGCCGGGCCTTTCCGGCACCTCCGGCCTCTTCTCCTTCATCTTCCGCGAGGGCGTCGACGTCAGGCGCTTCGCGGACCATCTCGAACTCTTCAAGCTCGGCGTGTCCTGGGGCGGGCATGAAAGCCTCATCGTGCCGGGCGAAGTCGTGCTGTCGCAGAAAGCCCAGCCCAATTCCGCGGCCGCCTTCGGCATCTCGCCGCGATCGGTACGGCTCCATGTCGGTCTGGAGGGAACGGAGGCCCTCTGGAGCGATCTCGAAGCGGCGCTCGCCGTCGCTTCGACTGACTGACTGGAGCGGGATGAGGATCCCGGTCCGCCCACTTTGAACCAAAACCAACGAAGAAAAGAGGGAACAGAAATGAAGAAACTGATCACTGCCACGCTTCTCGCCAGCCTCATGGCTGGAAGCGCGCTCGCCGACACCAAACTGAAGCTCGTCGAGGTCATCACCAGCCCCGAGCGCACCGAGACGCTGAAGTCGATCGTCGCCAAGTTCGAGGCCGCCAACCCCGGCACGACGGTCGAGATCATCTCGCTGCCCTGGGGCGAAGCCTTCCAGAAGTTCGCGACCATGGTTTCAGCCGGCGAACTGCCTGACGTCATGGAAATGCCCGACACCTGGCTGTCGCTCTATGCCAACAACGGCATGCTCGAAAGCCTCGAGCCCTACCTCGCCAAGTGGGAACACACCGGCGGCCTGACGGAACGCGCGCTCGAACTCGGCCGCGACGTCAACGACACCGCCTACATGCTGCCCTACGGCTTCTATCTGCGCGCCATGTTCTACAACAAGAAGCTCTTGTCGGAAGCCGGCGTCAACGAGCCGCCAAAGACCATGGACGATTTCGTCAAGGCGTCGGAAGCCGTCTCGAAGCTTCCGGGTAAGTCCGGCTACTGCCTGCGCGGCGGTCCGGGCGGCCTCAACGGCTGGGTGATGTTCGGCGCCACCATGGCCGGCAGCAACACCTTCTTCAATGAGGACGGCACCTCGACCATGAACAGCGAAGGCTGGGTCAAGGGCCTCACCTGGGTGATCGATCTCTACAAGAAGGGGCTGGCGCCGAAGGACAGCGTCAACTGGGGCTTCAATGAAATCGTCGCCGGTTTCTACAGCGGCACCTGCGCCTTCCTCGACCAGGACCCGGATGCTCTGATCGCGATTGCCGAGCGCATGAAATCGGAAGACTTCGGCGTCACCACCATGCCGAAGGGCCCGAGCGGCAAGGCTTTCACAACCATCGGCTTTGCCGGCTGGTCGATGCTGTCGGCAAGCCAGAACAAGGACCTCTCCTGGAAGCTGATCGAGACGCTCGAAGGGCCGGAAGGCAACATCGAGTGGAACAAGCGCACCGGGGCGCTTCCGGTACACAAGTCGGCCGAGAAGGATCCCTTCTATGCCAGCGCGCAGTTCAAGGGCTGGTTCGACGAACTTGCCGACAAGGACGTCGTCCTGACTGTGATGCCGACCTACCTCGAGGAATTCGCCTTCTTCAAGGACTCGCTTGCCATCAAGACGACCCAGGAAGCCTTGCTCGGCGATATCACGCCGCAGCAACTCGCCGACCAGTGGGCCGACTACCTCACCAAGGCACAGCAGAAGTTCCTCGCCAGTAAGAAGTAAGCTTTTGGCCGGCGGCGGTTCGCCGCCGCCGGCCCTCATAACTCTTTGAGCGGAATGAAGTGTGCGCGGTCTCCGCCCTTCCCGCTCCGACCTAGAATCGAGGCACGCCCGAAAAACCGGCGGCCGCACAGGGGAAATTTCGATCGATGGCCTATGTCGCCCGCCAAAGCGGCCTGCCGGCAAGCAGGACGCCGCTGAAGAAGCGCATCGCCGATGGCGCCGCACCCTATCTCTATAGCGCGCCGGCGCTGATCCTGATCGTCACCGTGATGCTGGTGCCGCTGGTGCTCGGCGTCTCCTACGCCTTCCGCGATATCCAGCTCCTGAACCCGTTCTCCGGCGCCTATATCGGTCTTGATCATTTCCGGGCGCTGTCCGAGGACCAGGCCTTCTATCGGGCGTTGCGCAATACGCTCTGGTGGACCGGTGCCTCGGTCTTCTTCCAGTTCGTTTTCGGTCTGATCCTCGCATTGCTGCTCGACAAGCCCTTCTACGGCCGCGGCCTCGCCCAGGCGCTCGTCTTCCTCCCGTGGGCGGTGCCGAGTTTCCTCGCCGGCCTCAACTGGGCCTGGCTGTTCAATCCGGTCGTCGGCCCCCTGCCGCACTGGCTCTTCGGCCTCGGCATCATGAGCGAACCGAACAACATCCTGTCCGACCCGCAGCTTGCCATGTGGGGACCGATCATCGCCAATGTCTGGTGGGGCATACCCTTCTTCGCCATCACGCTGCTAGCAGCCCTTCAGGCGATCCCCCGCGACCTCTACGAGGCCGCCAGCATTGACGGCGCCGGCCCAGTGCAACGTTTCCTGTCGATCACCCTCCCCTTCCTTGCGCCGACGATCGCCATCACCATCCTCTTGCGCACCGTCTGGATCTCCAACTTCGCCGATCTCATCATCGTCATGACCAATGGCGGACCGGCCGACCGCACCCAGATCGTCGCCAGCTACATCTTCACCCAGGCCTTCAAGCGGCTGGATTTCGGTTACGCCTCGGCGATCGCGCTCGTGCTCCTGGCGCTGCTGCTCGCCTATTCGATGCTGATCGTCATCCTGCGGCAATGGCTCCTGAGCAAGGATTGAACCGATGCGCGCCAAACCTCTTTTCCTCATGATCGCGCACCGGCTGGCAATCCTTGCCTACATCGCGTTTGCGCTCTTCCCGCTCTACTGGCTGCTGAAGGTCGCCGTCACGCCCAACGATCTGCTCTACTCCGAAGGCATTCGAATGTGGCCGTCGCGCGCCAGCCTTGAGCACTTCGATTTCGTGCTCCGCCACAGCGCCTTTCCGGTGTTCTTCAAGAACAGCCTGATCGTCTCGGGTTCCACCGCCGTCATCGTCACCATCCTCGCCTCGCTCTCGGGCTACGCCCTGTCGCGCTTCAATTTCCGCGGCAAGTATTGGCTGGTGGCGCTGATGCTCCTGACGCAGATGTTCCCGCTGGTCATGCTGGTGGCGCCTATCTTCAAGATCCTCTCGCCGCTCGGGCTGACCAACAGCCTCACCGGTCTTGTCATCGTCTACACCGCCTTCAACGTACCGTTTGCCACTTTCCTGATGCAGTCGTTCTTCGACGGCATCCCGAAGGATCTGGAGGAGGCCGCGATGATCGACGGCGCCACCCAATTCGTCGCCTTCCGCCAGATCATCCTGCCGCTGACGCTGCCCGGCATTGCCGCAACGCTCGGCTTCGTCTTCACCGCAGCGTGGAGCGAGCTACTGTTCTCGCTGATGCTGATCTCCGGCAACGATCAGGCGACGTTCCCCGTCGGGCTTCTGTCCTTCGTGTCGAAGTTCTCCGTCGACTTCGGGCAGATGATGGCCGCCGGCGTGCTCGCGCTCATCCCCGCCTGCCTCTTCTTCCTGCTCATTCAACGCTATCTCGTCCAGGGCCTCACGGCCGGCGCGGTCAAAGGCTGAGGATTGTTCTCATGGCTTCCATCGATATCGCCAATATCCAGAAATCCTACGGCATCCACCCGGTCCTGCACGATGTCGACCTGAAGATCGGCGACGGCGAATTCGTCGTGCTCGTCGGCCCGTCAGGCTGCGGCAAGTCCACGCTTCTGCGCATGATCGCCGGGCTCGAAAGCGTGACCTCGGGTGAAATCCGAATCGCCGGAAAACGCGTCAACGAACTGGCCCCGAAGGACCGCGACATCGCCATGGTGTTTCAGTCCTACGCGCTCTATCCGCACATGTCGGTCGCCAAGAACATGAGCTACAGCCTGAGGCTGAGGAAGGTCGCCAAGGAAAAGATCGCAAGCGTCGTCTCGGGCGCTGCCGCCAAGCTCGGTCTCGACCCGCTGCTCGAACGCCGCCCCCGTGCACTTTCGGGCGGACAGCGCCAGCGCGTCGCCATGGGCCGGGCCATCGTGCGCGAACCCAAGGCGTTTCTCTTCGATGAGCCGCTCTCCAACCTCGACGCGCGCCTCCGCGAGCAGATGCGCGCCGAGATCAAGAAGCTGCACAAGGACTTGGGCGCCACCTCGATCTACGTCACCCACGACCAGATCGAGGCTATGACGCTCGCCGATCGCATCGTCGCCATGAACGGCGGCTTCGTCCAGCAGGTCGGAAGCCCTCTTGATCTCTATGACCGCCCGGCCAATCTCTTCGTGGCCGGCTTCATTGGGTCGCCAGGGATGAACTTCTTCGAGGGAACCTATCGCAACGGTACCGCCCCGCGCTTCGAAACCGAAGGCGGCATCATCGTTCCGGCCCAGCCGCATCCTGCCTTGACGGACGGCGCCAGGGCGACGCTCGGCATCCGGCCGGAGCATGTCGAGATCGGCGTCGAAGGCCCGGATGCGCTGAAAGCCAATGTCGACCTGGTCGAACCGACGGGCTTCGGCATCATCCTGCACCTCTCCTTCGGCCGTGCCGGCTTCAAGGCGTTTACCAACGACCGCCGGTTCCTCAACGTTTCCGGCTCGCTGCCCGTACGCCTGCCGGTCGAGCGGCTGCACTTCTTCAACGCCGACGGCAATCGCGTCTGAGCGACGGCAGCGACATGGCGAAAATTTAGGCGCATCCGGCAAGCCGGCCGGCTGCGCCGGTTGACTTCCACAAAGCGAGGCGTACCGTCGTCGTGTCGCAAGTATCAACCGCCGTGGCGCCAACTTAAGAGAAGCAAGCACCGCCAAAACGACAGATTGACGATAGCCTTCCTTGCCTGCGCCCGGCGATATTGAGGAAGTGTCATGCGAATTCTTGTTGTTGCCCTTGCCTTTTCGACAACGATGCTCTGTCCGTTCGCTGCCCTTTCGCAAGAGGGCGATGCGGCCGCCGGAGCCACCGTCTTCAAGAAATGCGCCGTCTGTCATGTGGCCGACAGCGACACCAACAAGGTTGGGCCATCGCTCAACCATCTGTTCGGACGAACGGCAGGCACTCATGCCGACTTCAGCTACTCACCGGCGATGATCGATGCCGGCAAGGGTGGACTCGTCTGGGATGAGGCGCATCTGCGCGACTATCTGCACAATCCAAGGACCAAGGTGAAAGGCACGAAAATGGCCTTTGCCGGTTTGAAAGATGATACGGATATCTCCAACCTCATCGCCTATCTCAAGCAGTATTCGCAGTAACCTGCGGAGACTAAACGCAACCGCTGCTCGCACGGAGGCGGCGAATTGCGACTGTTCGAGGTTCGTGTAATAATTGCAGCTACAGCACCGCGTGTCTGACCAGACGCGCAAAGGTCGCTGTAGAACTTTGAATTCCTGCATGTTTTGCCGTTTGATCGGCGACGATTAACGGAAACATGCAGAAGGCTCTACGGATTGCGTATTCATGCCCACAGCCGCCAGCGGCGAGGAGGGACAGAAATGGCCGTGGTAGTTGTTCTGGTTTTGGTGGCCGTCGGTTCGGTGTTGTTCCATCTGTTGAGCCCATGGTGGTGGACGCCGATCGCGTCCAACTGGAATTACATAGACAATACGCTCATCATCACCTTCTGGATTACCGGCGTCGTCTTCGTCGCCGTCGTGCTTTTCATGGCCTATTGCGTCCTGCGTTTTCGGCATCGCCCGGGAAACCGGGCCGCCTATGAACCGGAAAACAGGAAGCTCGAAGGGTGGCTTGCCGGCGGCACCACGCTCGGCGTCGCCGCCATGCTCACCCCCGGTCTTTTCGTCTGGCACCAGTTCGTGACCGTGCCGGACGGTGCGGCGGAGGTAGAAGTCGTCGGCCAGCAATGGTTGTGGAGCTTCCGGCTGCCCGGCGCCGACGGCAAGCTCGGTACGTCGGAGACCCGCGACATCACCCCGGAAAATTCGCTCGGCCTCAACCGCAACGATGCGGCCGCCCTCGACGACGTCGTCATCGAAGGCGGCGAGCTGCATTTGGAGGTCGGCAAGCCGGTCAAGATCCTGCTGCGATCGGTTGACGTGCTGCATGATTTCTACGTGCCGGAGTTCCGCGCCAAGATGGACATGGTGCCGGGCATGGTCACCTATTTCTGGCTGACGCCGACGCGCACCGGCACGTTCGAGGTGCTGTGCGCCGAACTCTGCGGCACCGGTCACCCACAGATGCGCGGCACCGTCGTCGTCGACAGTGCCGCCGATTATCAAGCCTGGCTCTCGCAACAGACGACATTCTCGCAATTGCAGGCAAAGGCAGGAACGAAAGAAACGGCGCAGGCAGTGAATGCCGCCCCGGCGCAATAACAGGCGCCCCGACGGCCAAAGCGGGATGAGGAAAAGTGCTCGCGATATCCGCCCGCATCCCGCTCGTGAGGAGACGCAATTCCATTGTTGGACGTGCGGAATTGCAGGTTCAAGGCGTTGGATCGAGATGATCCGGTGTTGGGAGGTTCTCGCAGATGGTCGATATCCGGTCAGGCACGGGCGAACAGATTGGCCCCGCGGAAGTGGAGGACGTGGAGCTCTATCATCCCCATAGCTGGTGGACGCGTTATGTCTTCAGCCAGGATGCGAAGATCATCGCCGTGCAATATGCCTCGACCGCGATCGCCATCGGCATGGTCGCCCTCGTGCTCTCCTGGCTGATGCGTCTGCAGCTCGGCTTTCCCGGCGCCTTCGCCTTCATCGATGCGGAACGCTACTACCAGTTCATCACCATGCACGGCATGATCATGGTGATCTATCTGTTGACTGCGCTCTTCCTCGGCGGCTTCGGCAACTACCTGATCCCGCTGATGCTCGGCGCGCGCGACATGGTCTTCCCCTATGCCAACATGCTGAGCTACTGGCTGTATCTGCTGGCCGTCCTCGTGCTCGTCGCGAGCTTCTTTGCACCGGGCGGGCCGACCGGCGCCGGCTGGACGCTCTATCCGCCACAGGCAGTACTTTCCGGCACGCCCGGCGGCAAGGACTGGGGCATCATCTTGATGCTCTCCTCCCTCATCCTATTCGTCATCGGCTTTACCATGGGTGGCCTCAACTATGTCGTCACCGTGTTGCAGGGGCGCACGCGCGGCATGACCTTGATGCGCATGCCGCTCACCGTCTGGGGCATCTTCACGGCGACGGTGATGGCGCTTCTCGCCTTCCCCGCCCTCTTCGTCGCCTGTGTCATGATGCTGTTCGACCGGGTGCTCGGCACCAGCTTCTTCATGCCGGCGATCGTCGAGATGGGCGAGCAGCTGCAGCATGGCGGCGGCAGCCCGATCATGTTCCAGCACCTCTTCTGGTTCTTCGGCCATCCGGAGGTCTACATCGTCGCCCTGCCCGCCTTCGGCATCGTCTCCGATCTCATCAGCACCCACGCCCGCAAGAACATCTTCGGCTACCGCATGATGGTCTGGGCGATCGTCATCATCGGCGCGCTCTCCTTCATCGTCTGGGCGCACCACATGTATGTCAGCGGCATGAACCCCTATTTCGGCTTCTTCTTCGCCACCACCACCCTGATCATTGCCGTGCCGACGGCGATCAAGGTCTACAACTGGGTGCTGACGCTCTGGCGCGGCGATATCCATTTGACGCTGCCGATGCTGTTCGCGCTCGCCTTCATCGTCACCTTCGTCAATGGCGGGCTGACCGGTCTGTTCCTCGGCAATGTCGTCGTCGATGTGCCGCTCTCCGACACGATGTTTGTCGTCGCCCATTTCCACATGGTCATGGGCGTTGCGCCGATCATGGTGATTTTCGGGGCAATCTATCACTGGTATCCGAAGATCACCGGCCGCATGCTCAATCAGGCGATGGGGCAGATCCACTTCTGGGTCACCTTCGTCGGCGCCTATCTGATCTTCTTCCCGATGCACTATCTCGGGCTGATCGGCATGCCGCGCCGCTACTATGAGATGGGCGAGACCGCCTTCGTGCCGGCATCCGCCCACACGCTCAACGAGTTCATCACCATCATGGCGCTGATCGTCGGCGCCGCCCAGATCGTCTTCCTCTTCAATCTCATCTGGAGCATCCGCCACGGCCGCGAGGCCGGCGGCAACCCCTGGCGGGCAACGACGCTCGAATGGCAGACGCCGGAAACGCCACCGCGGCATGGCAATTGGGGTAAGGAGCTGCCGGTCGTCTACCGCTGGCCCTATGACTACAGCGTGCCGGGTGCAGCGGAAGATTTCATTCCGCAGACTGAGCCGGGTTCAGTAGGCCACGCGCCGGAGGGTGCCTCATGAACGTCACCCTCGTCTTCCTGGCGGTGATCTTCGCGATCGCCGCCTGGTGGCTCAGCCGGCAGCGGCTGTTCTCGAAACCCTGGCTGGAGGTCGGCCACGCCCACGATCCCCGTCCGCGCGGTAGGCCTTCGATCCCGCCTGCAAAAATCGGCCTTGGCGTCTTCCTTGCTGTCGTCGCCGCGCTCTTCTCTCTCTTCATCAGCGCCTACTTCATGCGCATGGCCTCCACCGACTGGTGGTCGACGCCGATGCCGAAGATCCTCTGGCTGAACACCGCCATCCTTGCGCTTGGCAGCCTGCTTCTGCATGCGGCCCGCGTCACTGCCGAACAGCATCGTAACGAGGCGAGCCGCACGGCGATGATCGCAGCCCTTGCCGCCGGTCTCGCCTTCCTCGCCGGCCAGGTCTTTGCCTGGCGGGAGTTGACCGACGCTGGCTTCCTGCTCGCCGACAATCCGGCCAACAGCTTCTTCTACATGATCTCGGGCATGCATGGCCTGCACATCCTCGGCGGCCTGTTCGCGCTTACCCGGGTCATCGTCAAGACGCGCACCGGCCCGATGGGCGAAAGGGCCGTGCTGTCGATCACGCTCTGCGCCACCTACTGGCATTTCATGCTGGCCGTATGGCTGGTGCTTTACGCGCTCTTTTCCGGCTGGGCCAACGACTTCGTCGAGCTCTGCCGGTCCCTCTTGACTTGAAGGAGGCAAGGCATGTCCGCCGAGACACATTCGCCTGTCCGAGAACCGCTCCATCGCCCCGCGGGACTTGCCGGCTTTGCCGCCGACTGGGCCTCCGACCAGCGGACGTTCAAGAACGTCTCCTGGGGCAAGGCGATGATGTGGATCTTCCTCCTGAGCGACACCTTCGTCTTCGGCTGTTTCCTCATCGCCTACATGTCGGCGCGCATGTCGACCGCCGTTCCCTGGCCCAATCCGAGCGAGGTCTTCGCGCTGCACATCGGCGGCTCGGACGTGCCGCTGATCCTGATCGCCATCATGACCTTCGTGCTGATCACCTCGAGCGGCACCATGGCCATGGCCGTCAATTTCGGTTACCGGCGCGATCGCAAGAAGACCGCTCTGCTGATGCTGCTGACCGCCCTTTTCGGCGCCACCTTTGTCGGCATGCAAGCCTTCGAATGGACGAAGCTGATCACCGAGGGCGTGCGTCCCTGGGGCAACCCTTGGGGTGCTGCGCAATTCGGCTCGACCTTCTTCATGATCACCGGCTTCCACGGCACCCACGTCACGATCGGCGTCATCTTCCTGCTGATCATCGCGCGAAAAGTCTGGCGCGGCGATTTCGACACTGAACGGCGTGGCTTTTTCACGAGCCGAAGAGGACAATACGAGATCGTCGAGATCACCGGCCTCTACTGGCACTTCGTCGACCTCGTCTGGGTCTTCATCTTCGCATTCTTCTATCTGTGGTGAGGCATGGCCATGACGGAAACGACTGTTCACACCCACGCGGCACCGGCAGCAAAAGTAGAAGGCCACGCACAAACGCACCAGCAACACCCGATCGGCCTCTACTTGGTCGTCTGGCTGCTGCTCTTCGTGCTCAGCACCTTTTCCTACCTCGTCGACTATGTCGGGCTGCAGGGTTATCTCAGGTGGTCGCTGATCCTGATCTTCATGGTACTGAAGGCAGGGCTGATCGTCGCGATCTTCATGCACATGGCCTGGGAACGGCTGGCGCTGATCTACGCGATCCTGCTGCCGCCGCTGCTGGTGCTGGTCTTCGTGGCGCTGATGGTCTCGGAATCGCACTACGTGCTGTTCACCCGCCTCACCTTCTTCGGCGCCGCACCATGATTGCCAACCGGCGCCGCCCCAATGGCGGCACCGCTGGACTCATCCGCCTCAGTGTTGCTGAAGCCCGGTGATCATCGCGATGATCTCGTTTTTGTCGGTCTTGGCCGTCTCACGGATGCCGATCTGCTTGCCGCGGCGCAGAACGCAGATGCGGTCGGCGAGCTTGAACACCTGATCGAGGCTATGGCTGATGATCAGTACGCCGATGTTGCGGCTTTTCAGCGATTCGACGATCTCCTCGACCTTGGCGGTTTCGGCAACGCCAAGTGCTGCCGTCGGCTCATCGAGCAAGATCAGCTTGCTCGCCCAATGGGTGGCGCGGGCAATCGCGACGCCCTGGCGCTGGCCGCCCGAGAGGTCGCGGATCGTCGCATGGGCCGAGGGGATGCGGACATCCAGTTCCTTCACCAGAGTTTCCGTCTCGGAAATCATCCGGCGACGGTCGAGCAGGCCGAAACGGTTTACCGGCTCGCGGCCAAGAAACATGTTCATATAGACCGTCTGCTGGTCGGCAAGCGCCAGATCCTGATAGACGACCTCGATGCCATGGGCGCGCGCCATCGTGGCGTTCGACATCGCCACGGTCTGGTTTTCGATGGTGATCGTTCCCGAGGTCGGCGTGTAAACGCCGGAGATGATCTTGATCAGCGTCGACTTGCCGGCGCCGTTGTCGCCGACGAGCGCCACGATCTCGCCCGGACGGACGTCCAGCGAGAAGTTCTCGATCGCGGTGACGCCGCCAAAGGTCTTGCGGATGTCCTTCAGCTTGAGGACCGGCTCGCGTGCAGAATTCGTGTTCACGTTCATGACGTCACCCCTCAAACCGGCCAGGCCGCGGTTTCGCCGAAACCGTTTTCGATCGTTTCCACCTTCGGCGCGCCCTTGGAGATGCCCGACACGCCGACGACATAGGCCCGCGTGACGAAGGCCTGCCCGCGGAAGCCGAACACCGCCGTATCGCCAGGCTTCGGGGCCGCCGCACCGCTGGCGTCGATCATCGCGTAATAGTCGATCGCCGAGGGGGGCGGTACTTCGACGCTTCGAAGCGCCGACGCCGAAGTCGTCGGGTCGGCAGAGACGATCGCCTTGACGTCGTAATCCGGAAAGATCGGGTCGATGTAGAAGCCGCCGCCGAAGCAATAGGCCTTGCCGCCCGAGAGATGGGAAACTTCGGTGAGGTAGAGTACCGCCGGCAGTTCCGGCAGATCTTCCATCACGTGCAGTGCGGTGGTGCCGTGCAGACCGTTGCCCGGCTCGCACTGCGTCGCGCCCGCTTCGGCAAGGGCCGGGAGCATGACGCTGGAGGTCGTACCCGGCGCATTCACCTCGATCCCGTTGCGGCCGGCCTTGGCCAGCGCCTCGGCAGCTTTCGAGAGCGTCGCGAGATTGTGTGTCGGCTTCACCTTGCGGCTTTCATGGTCGAAGAGCAGCGCCGGAAAGGTGGTGATGCCGGCAAAGCGGCCACCGTCGAGCGCATCGAGACGGTCCGCCACCGCGGCAACGTCGCTGGCATCGAACCCGCCTTCATGGCCGCGGTAGAAGGTATCACCTTCCGCCCGGATACGGGCGAGCAGATCCTGCCGATAGCCGGCTGCATGTGCGCCAGCCGCCGCTTCTGCAGCCTTTTCGCCGTTGAAGACCGTCCAATAGTCCGGCCGGAAGGTTTTCGCTGCGGCAGCCGCCTCGTGGCGCGCGACCTGCTGCAGGTGGCCGAGATGGCCGACCTTCAGGCCCGCCTTGTGGGTGGCGCGGGCACAGGCCATGTCGACGGCAACCGAACGGTCAATGCCACCACGCTTGACCGCTTCGCAGAAGGAACTGGAGCGGCCCACCTGCTTGGTCATCGCAAAGGTCTTCAGGCCGAGGCGACGAGCCTCGTTGCTCATAATCGCCGCATTGGCCTCGACCGTGTCGAGATCGAGCACATAGGCGTTGGCCGGAAGCTTGCCCTGCTGGTGCAGGCTCATCGCCGCTTCGATGAATGCCGGGTTGCGGCGGCGCAGAACGTCGAGAAACATGAAATCCTCCTTCAGCGGGACTTTTCGCGCAGCGACACGGCGACCGCAGCGAGGATGATGAGACCGCGAACGATCATCTGGTCGGATACGGAAAGGCCCATCAGGATCAGGCCATTGTTGAGCATGCCCATCATCAGCGAGCCGACGAGCGCGCCGATGATCGTGCCCTTGCCGCCGTTGAGCAACGTGCCGCCGACGATGACGGCGGCGATCACCGTCATCAGGTCGGTCTCGCCAAGCGTATACTTCGCCGCCTGCAGGCGACCGGCGTAAAGCAGGCCCGCAAGGCCGGCGAGACCGCCGCTGATCATCAGAACGGCCAGCCGAATGCGCGGCACGCTGATGCCGGAGACGCTCGCTGCCCGGCTGTTGTCGCCGGTCGCCAGCACATGGGCGCCGAAGCGGGTTTCGCGGTAGATGACATGGCCGCAGACGACGGCAACGAGGGTCCACCAGATCAGCGAAGGCACGCCGAGGAACGAGCCGGAGCCGAAAAAGCCGGTAAAGGTGCTGTCGGTCACCGGGATCGAGCGCAGGTTCGTCATCGAGCGGGAGACGCCGGCAAAAAGCCCGAGCGTCGCCAGCGTCACCAGGAAGGACGGCAGTTTGACATAGGCGACCAGCGCGCCGTTCAGGAGCCCGATCAGCACGCCGGCGCCGATACCGGCGACGACGCCAGCCACCAGGCCGTACTCGTTGATCGTCACCGCCGCCGCCAGCGCCGAGACGGCAACCGTCGAGCCGATCGACAGGTCAATCTCGCCGGCCGACATGACGAAGACGAGGCCGATCGCCATGATCGTCACCGGTGCTGTCTGCAGCATGATGTTCGACAGGTTGCGAACCGTCAGAAACCCGCTGTCGCGAAGCACGATGGCGAAGAACAGAAAGATCGCCAGGAAGCCGAGATAGACGACGTATTGCTGCAGGTTGAGGCGACTGACGAGGCTCGCCGGCTGGCCGCTCGCGCTGGAATGGGCACTGGACATTATTCTTCCTCCGAAGGCAGGGGGAAAGCTCCCCCTGCACTACGGCGCCGCGGGTCTGGTCAGACGCGCAAAGGTCGCCGCAGCACTATGAAAAGCTGCATGTTTTACTCATGCAGCGGGCATCATTTCATCACTTCATCGCATCCGCGATCGACGCGGGCACATCCTTGTTCAGAGACTTCTTCCAGCCGTCGGCGACCGTCGCCTTGGTCACGGCAAGCGAGTCGACCACCAGGAAAGGCTCGGCCTTCTTGCCGACCAGCGACCCTGCCGCGGCGCGCGCTGCGGTGACACCGATATTGTAGGCTTCGTCGGCGACCAGAGCTGCGATGTTGCCGCCCTTGACCATGTCGAGTGCTGCCGGTTCGTTGAGGTCGAGCGTCACGATCTTGGTGTGGCTGTTGCCGGCGCCGCGCAGCGTCGAAAGCACGCTCAGTGCCGGCTCCGCCCAGGTCACATAGATCCCGTCGAGATCCGGGTTCTGGGTGATCATGCCTTGCGCGATTTCCTCGCTGCGGGCCGGATCGGCCATGCCGGCCTCGGCAACGATCTTCATGTCGGGATAGTCCTGCTCGATCGTCGACTTGAAGGCGCCATCGCGCTGGTTGGTCACGTAGAAGTCGGCGTCATGATAGATATAGCCGAGCTTGCCCTTGCCACCGAGCGCATCCGCCATGGCAACGGCCGCCTTGTTGCCCATCTGGAAAAGGTCGTCCGAGACGATCGTCACATAGTCCTTGCCGTGTTCGTAACCGGCCGGCGAATTGTCGACGAAGGCGAGCTTCACACCGGCGGTGCGTGCCGGATCGTAAACCACGGCGGCGCTTGCCGGGTCGACCGGCAGCGACAGGATGATCGAGGGCTTCTTGGCAAGCACCGTCTCGACATCCGCCTTCTGGCGGGCGGCATCAAAGCCGGCATCGGTCTGTGCGACCACCTCGACGCCAAGGCGCTTGAACTCGTCCTGGGCGCCGCTGTTGACCGCGTTGGTGTATTCGCTCATCTCGTGCCAGACGAGCGCTGCGGTAAACTTGCCGTCCTTGATCTGCTGTTCCTGCTCCGCCGTCAGCGTCAGGCTGCCCGCCGGCGTCGGCGTCTCGCCATGCGGACCCGTGGTCTTGCCGTCAGCGGCAAAGCCGGATGTCGCGGCAAAGACCGTTGCCAGCAACGCGAAGTGTTTCACTGCCCTGTGCATATCTGCCTCCCTTTTAGGAATGACGCCGCCGGAAGCGTCCTCTCTCCCGGCGGCCACCTGATTACTTGGCCGCGTCGAGCACCGACTGCGGCGCATCGCGGTTGAGCGACTGCTTCCAGCCGTCCGCGACGTTTTCCTTGGTGACGGTCAAAGCCGGGGCAACGACGAAGGCCGGCGTCTGCTGTCCGAGAAGCGACTTCAGGCCGGTCGCAGCCATGGCGCGTCCAAGCTCATAGGCCTTGTCGGCAACAAGCGCGGTGACGTTGCCGCCCTTGACCATGTCGAGCGCGACCGGTTCGGCAAGATCGAGCGTGACGATCTTGGTCTTGGTATTTCCGCTCGAGCGCAGGGCAGAGAGCACGCCGTCGGCAGGCTCGGCCCAGGTCACGTAGATACCGTCGAGATCAGGGTTCTGCAGCAGCATGGCGCTTGCCAGCTCCTCGGCACGTGCCGGGTCTGAGATGCCCTGCTCGGCAACGATCTTGATATCCGGATAGTCCTTCTCGATCGTCGACTTGAAGGCCTGGTCGCGCTGGTTCGTCACATAGTAGCTGGCATCGTGGAAGATGTAGCCAACCTTGCCCTTGCCGCCGATCGCCTTGGCCAGCGCATCCGCCGCCTGCTTGCCCATCTGGAAGAGATCGTCGGTAACGATCGAGGCATAGTCCGTGCCCTGCTTATAGCCGCTCGGCAGGTTGGAGAGGAACACGAGCTTGCTGCCATCGGTCACTGCCTGGCGGAATGCTTCGGCCGAGGTCACCGGATCGAGCGGCAGCGCCAGGATGACGTTCGGCTTGGCGGCAAGCGCGGTTTCGATATCGCTGCGCTGGCGGGCAGCGTCGAAGCCGGCATCCGTCGTCACCGCGATCTCGACGCCGGCGCGGGCAAACTCATCCTTGGCACCGGCCGAAACGGCGTTGGTGAAGTCGGACGAGGTATGCCACAGCAGCGCCGCCTTGTAGCCCTTGCCCTTGAGCGCGCCGATATCGGCATCGGTCAGGGCGACATCGGCGCTCGGCGTCGCGCTCTCGCCGGACGGACCCACCGTCTGGGCAGAGGCGGCGTTTGCGGCAAGCACGAAACCGCTGACGAGTGCGGCAGCCATCAATTTCTTCAGAAGCATTGTCGTTCTCCCTCTTGTTTGGCAGTTCAGTCCATGACGCCGCAGTAGCGCGCCATGAAGGCGGCAAATCCGACGATCCCGGCGAGGTATTCCTCCACCTCGACCCGTTCCTCGTAGGTATGGCAATTGCGGATGTCGCCGGGCGCGCAATAGACGGCAGGCACACCCAAGCGGTTGACGAAGAATGGCGATTCCGACCAGAAGGGCGCGCCTTCGATGACGCCGCGCCCAGCCATCGCTTCGGCCATGGCGGCTGATAGCGCACCGACTTCGCCCGCCGTTTCGTCGATTTCAGCCGCCGTGCCGCCAAGCGCATGGTCGCGGCCGGCCGGATAGGAAAACTCGACCGTGATTTCCGGATCGGTGATCGCCGAGCGCACCGCAACCTCGATCTCGGCCGCCGCCGTGTCCAGCGATTCCCCTGGCAACAGTTTGCGGATCAGCGACAGCGTGCAACGCTCGGGCACGGCGATGTAGCCGCCGCCGGCAAGGCCGGTGATCAGCAGGAAACTGCGACCGATCAGCTTGTGCTCGGCCCGCGCGGCGATCTCGTCGGAGTGTTTCCAGAGAGCCGACATCGCCGCGTGGCTGGCGCGCAATGCATCCTTGCCGAGTTCGGGTACGCCGAAATAGGCGGACTTGCCTGTAATCGTGATGTCGGCGATGAAAAATCCGATCTGCGCCGGATAAACCGAAAGCCGTGTCGGCTCGACATAGACGACGAAGTCCGGACGGACGATGTCACCGGTCTCGATGCGTTCGACCAGATCCTTGATACCGGCGGAGACACCGGTCCCCGGCTGACCGCTTTCCTCGTCGCCGACGAAGGCAAAGGCCACGTCCCCGGCCAACGCAACGCCGGACTTGTCGAGCAGCGACAGCGCCGCCAGCGATGCGCAAATGCCTGCCTTCAGATCGCCCGAGCCGCGCCCCCAGACCGCCCCATCGATGATCGGTGCAGCGAAGGGATCCTCGCGCTCGGTACCGGCCCAATGCTCGCGCCAGCCGTCGACATGCACCGTATCCGTATGGCCAATGAACAGCAGGCGTGGCCCCTTGCCGCGCCCCTTGCGCTCCGCCCAGACGTTCGGCCGACCCGGCAGGAACTCCGCCGTTTTCAAGCCTTCCAGGCCAAGGCGCTGCATCGTTTCGGCCAGAAAGGCGACGAAATTCGCCTCGTTGCCGGTAATGCTCTCACGCCCGATCGCGCCACGAAAAAGATCAATCGCCGTCTCGCGATCAAGCGCCGCTCGCAAACGTTCGACCAAGCCGTCATTCATCGTCATCACATCGCCTCCCGAAGCGCGTTGACGTTTGCCCGCGGCAGCGAAATCCGGCCATCGGGCGCATCGACCCCGAACAGGGTGTTGTGCAACTGACCGAGCCCGATCGCCGCCGCCCCGATGATCGCGGCGCGCGCGCCGAGTTCACCGGTCTCCACATTGACCGGATAGGGGAAGCACTGCGGCAGGAAGGCTTTTACCCGCTCAAGCATTTCCGGCCGGAGTCCGATGGATCCGCCCAGGATGACCTTCTGCGGGTTGGCGATCGCGGCAATCGCGGCAACGCCGGCTGCCAGATACCGCGCAGTGTCATCCAGCACCGTCAGCGCTGCCGCATCGCCCGCTTCTGCCTTGGCAAAGATGGTGGGCACGGCAACGGTCTTGCCCGAAAGCGCCGCGTAACGTTCCGCCATGCCATGCGAGGCAACCGCGCGCTCGAAGGCGCCGGTGCGCAGCGATTCCGCCTCGAACGGGTCGGCGCCGAGCGGCAGGAAACCCATTTCGCCGGCCGCATTGCTGACGCCGCGCACCAGATGGCCGCCGACCATCAGGCCGCTGCCGACGCCGGTGCCCAGCGCCACATAGGCGAGGTTGTCGATCCCCTGCCCCTGGCCCAGCCAGTTTTCGCCAAGGACGGCAAGATTGACGTCGTTTTCGAGCATGGCTCCAAAACCGAGCACCTCTTCGAAGGCGCCGACGACATCCATCGTGTCGAAGCCGGCAATGTTCGGTGCAAGCAGCACACGGCCGGTCTCGCTGCAGGGCGCGCCGGGAACGCCTACCACCGCAAGCCGGATCTTCTCGCGAGCGATCTTCTGTCGGTCTGCCGCATCAAAGGCCATGGCAGCGATCTGCTCTACGACGAAGCGGCCGCCCCGCGGATCGGTCGGCGCCGTGTCTTCGGCAAAGATCTGGCAGGCGAGATCGGTGATCGCCACGCGCACCTTCGTGCCACCGAGGTCGACGGCGATGATGAAGGCGGCATCGCACACCAGTTCGTAGGTGACGGCAGTGCGCCCGACATGGCCGCTGGTGCGCCCCGTCTCCTGCACCCAACCCTCTTCTTCGAGGCCGCGGACGATCTCCGAAATGGTCTGCTTGGAAAGGCCGGTCTGCTTCGAGATCGACGCACGCGAAATCGGACCGCCCTGGACGATCGCCTCCATGACGGAGCGCTGGGAGAACTTCCGGGAGATGCGCAAGCTGTCGTTCACGGGGACCTCTTTTAATTCGTTCTGTTACCGAACTTATTAACATCATGCATCGCTGTCAATCTTACCCGATGGGATTATCTTTCGTGGCCAACGCCGCGATCACTGGAAAGCAGGTAGATCGCAATGACGCATTCGGATGCGTCGCCATTTGCGATATGCTAGATGAAATCAGATTGGCGCTGAGAGGCGCTTTTTCTCACGAAATCAGTGGCATGACCGTCTCGACAGCTCTCGTTCGGCGAACCGCAAAATGCTCGGCTCTGGTCGTGCAGTTTGATGAGAATGTCGTAGACAGGCTCTGGTCGGGGCGGATCAGGCCCTAAAATCCGGCATCCAATCCAACTAGGGTCGCAATCAATGGCAGAGTTTCCGCAAAAGGCGAAAGTCGTAATCATCGGGCTGGGTGGCATCGTCGGTGCTTCGATCGCGCACCACCTGATCGAGCGCGGCTGGGACGATATCGTCGGCATCGACAAGTCGGGCGTACCGACCGATATCGGCTCGACCGCACACGCCTCGGACTTCTGCTACACCACCAGCCACGACTATCTCTCGGTCTGGACGACGCAGTATTCGATCGATTTCTTCGAGAAAATGGGCCACTACGCCCGCATCGGCGGCCTGGAAGTGGCGCGCACCGGCGACGATGTCTGGATGGAAGAGATCAAGCGCAAGCTGTCCTCCGCCAAGGCCTTCGGCACCCGCGCCCACTATGTCTCGCCGGCTGAAATCAAGACGATGTTCCCGCTGATCGAAGAAGATCAGGTCATGGGCGGCATGTTCGACCCGGATGCCGGCCTCGTCATCCCGCGCTCGCAGACGGTTGCCGGCAAGCTCGTCGACGCCGCGGAAAAGTCCGGCAAGCTGCAGGTCTTCGGCAACACGCCGGCAAAGTCGCTGATCGTCGAGAACGGCCGCATCAAGGGCGTCGTCACCCATCGCGGCACGATCATGGCGGACCACGTCATCGTCTGCGCCGGCATCTGGGGTCGCCTGATCGCTGAATTGGTCGGTGAGGACCTGCCGGTCATGCCGGTCGACCATCCGCTCACCTTCTTCGGCCCGTACAACGAATTCGAAGGCACCGGCAAGGAGATCGGCTTCCCGCTTTTGCGTGACCAGGGCAACTCGGCCTACATGCGCGACACCGGCGACCCGAAGACTACCGAGGGCGGCCAGATCGAGTGGGGCTATTACGAGACCACCAATCCGCGCCTCTGCCATCCACGCAACATTCTTGAAAAGCACGAGGCGCGCCTGTCGCCTTCACAGCGCGACCTGGAGATGGAACAGATCATCGAGCCGCTCGAGCGCGCCATGGAACTGACGCCGATCCTCGGCGAACTCGGCTACAACGAGAGCCATTCCTTCAACGGCCTGCTGCAGGTCTCGGCCGCCGGCGGCCCCTCCTGCGGCGAGAGCCAAAAGGTGCGCGGCTTGTGGTACTGCGTCGCCATCTGGGTGAAGGACGGCCCCGGTTATGGCAAGCTGATCGCCGACTGGATGACAGACGGCCGCACCGAGATCGACCACGCCTCGATCGACTATTCCCGCTTCTATCCGCACCAGCTGGAAGAAAAGTTCATCGAGGGCCGCTGCTTCGAGGCGGCGCAGAAGATCTATTACCCCGCCGTGCACACCCGCGAACCCTATGCCACCGGCCGCAACGTCAAGCGCTCGCCCTTCTACGAGCGCGAAAAGGAACTCGGCGGCTATTTCATGGAACTCGGCGGCTGGGAGCGCGCCCACGGCTACGCTGCCAACGAGCACCTTTTGGAGAAGTATGGCGACCGCGTTCCGGTACGTGAAAACGAGTGGGACAGCCGCCATTTCTGGCGCGTCTCCAACGCCGAGCATCTGGCGATGAGCGAGGACTGCGGCATCGTCAACCTCTCTCACTTCCATATGGTCGACATCGAAGGTACTGACCATGTCGAGCTGCTCGAATGGCTGTGCGCCGCCAAGGTCGGCGGCGACGGCAACATCGGCAAGGGCATCTACACCCACTTCCTCGACGACGAGGGCATGGTACGGGCCGACTTCACCGTCTTCCGCATGGCCGACCGCTGCCGCCTGGTGAACGGCGCCGACGCCGGCCCGCGCGACTTCCAGTACATGCGCCGCGTCGCCGAAGATCGCGGCCTTGACGTCACCATCACCGACGTCTCGGAGAAGTTCATCACCATCGGCATCTGGGGTCCCAATGCCCGTGAGACGCTGAAGAAGGTGGTTGCCGATCCCTCGGGCCTCGACATCGAGAACTTCGCCTTCGCCGCGATCAAGCCGATCGAGATCGCCGGCAAAAAGGTCACCGCCTTCCGCATCTCCTATGTCGGCGAGCAGGGCTGGGAACTGCACATGAAGTACGAGGACGGCCTCGCCGTCTGGGACGCGCTGCGCTCGACCGGCGTCATGGCCTTCGGCGTCGAAACCTATGCGAACTCGCGCCGCATGGAAAAGAGCCTGCGCCTGCAGAACGCCGACCTGCTTACCCAGTACAACCTCATCGAAGCCGACCTTGCCCGCCCGAAGGTCAAGGACGTGGACTTCCGCGGCAAGGCCAAGCATCTCGAATACAAGGCGCGCGAACATCAGCCGGCCATGCTCTGCACGCTCGTCATGACGGAGAATACCGACAAGAACGGCGTGAAGCGCTATCCGGTCGGAACCCTGCCGGTGATGGATCCTGAAACCGGCAAGGTGCTGGTCGATGAACTGGGCCGCCGTTCCTACACCACCTCGATCGCCTTCGGCCCGACGATCGGCAAGAACATCGCGCTTGCCTATCTGCCGTGGTCCCATTGCCAGGTCGGCCGCAAACTCAACGTCGAATACTTCGCCGAGACCTATCCGGTCGAGGTCGTCGGCGTCGGCTACAAGCCGCTCTACGATCCGGAAAACCTGAAGCCGCGCAGCTAAGCCCGCATCAGCCCCCAATACATAAAAGGCCCGCTCGGATCCGAGCGGACCTTTTCAATGGTCTGCAGACCTAACGAGGTCAGGGCAGCACGTGTCCTGCCGCCGTGAAGAGACGATACCAATCCTCGCGCGACAGCGTGATGTCGGCGCCGGGCGCGATATCGCCCAAACGCTCGGGACTTGTCGTTCCAAGCACCACCTGAATGTTGGCCGGATGGCGGGCGATCCAGGCATAGGCGATCGCGGAAGCCGATACCCCGTACTTGCCCGCGAGTTCGTCCAGCAACCGGTTGAGTTCCGGAAAGTTCTTCTCGTCGCCGACGAAGACGCCGCCGAAGAAACCCTGCTGGAACGGTGACCAGGCCTGCAACGTCATGCGGTTGATGCGCGAATAGACGACCACTTCCCCGTCGCGATCGATCGATTGCTCGAGACCTGCCATATTGGCGGCGATTCCGAAGGCGACCGAAGGCGCATGCGCAATGCTGAGCTGGATCTGGTTGGCGACGAGCGGTTGGCGGACGGCGGTCTTCAGAAGATCGATCTGCCGCGGGGTGTGGTTCGAGACGCCGAAATGCCGGACCTTGCCAGCCGCCTGCAATTTGTCGAAGGCGTCCGCCACCTCCTCCGGTTCCACCAGCGCATCCGGGCGATGCAGCAAGAGAAGATCGAGATAGTCGGTCTTCAGCGCCGCAAGCGATCGATCGACCGACTGCAGAATATGATCTTTGGAGAAATCGAAATAGCCGCGACGGATTCCGCACTTGCTCTGGATGACGATCTGTTCGCGCTCAGTCGGCTTCAGCCGCAACGCATCGCCGAAACGGCGCTCGCAGGCATGCAGTTCGCCGCCATAGATATCGGCATGGTCGAAGACGTTGATGCCGACGTCCCGTGCCTTCCCATAGAGCCGGCTTATGGCGTCGTCGCTGAGATCGGCAATCCGCATCAGGCCGAGAACGGCAGAGGAAACGGAAAGGTCGGTTGGTCCCAGATTGAATCTTTTCATCGGCTCGCACCATCAACATCGTTTCGAGGGAGGATTTTCGCACAGGGACGGAGTGGTCGGCCTTGCGAAATCTTTGATCCTCAATTTCTAAGCAGCCTGAGGGCGCTTGGCAAACGCCTTTGAGGCAAACCGTGGAAACGCTGTGGCTTGCTGTGCCCAAGCGGAAAGGCCCGAGCATCGACCGTCTCAGCAGGTGCAGGCGTTCGGAGCGGACGCCAAACGCCCGCTCCGTGCGTGGACCGGTCAGGCAGCGGACCGATAGCGCTCGGCCGGCAACGACTGTGCAAAATTCGGCAGCATTGCCTGCCGTGCCGTATCGAGGGTGTTCCACTGGCCGGCATCGGGAAGCGGCGGGATGGTTACCAACTCGCGTCGATCGTAGCCGATCAGCGCCGCATCGACGAGATCGCCGACCTCCATCACACCGGGGAGCGTCTCGACATCGACGCCGGCATGATCCCAGATCTCGGTGCGCGTCGCTGCGGGCAGAACCGCCTGAACGTAGACGCCCTTGGTGGCGAGTTCGACATTCAAGCCTTGAGAAAGGAACAGCACGAAGGCCTTGGTCGCGCCGTAGACGGTTGCGCCCATCTCCGGTGCAAGCCCGACGACCGACGCGATGTTGATGATCGCCCCCTCGCCTCTCTCCGCAAACCCCGGAGCTGCCGCATGCGCGAGCCTGGTGACTGCCGTTACGTTGAGCGCGATCAGCTTCGAGATGTCCTCGCTCTGCTGCTGAAGAAAGCCTCGGGGGATAGACGTCCCGGCATTGTTGACCAGCACGCCGATGCTCCGGTCTTCGCGCAGCCGCTGCTCGACCTTGGCGAGGTCCTGTGCGTCGGTCAGGTCCGCCGGGACCACATCCACCGCCACGCCGGTTTCGTTCTTGAGGCGCTCAGCGAGCGCGTCGAGCCGCGCCGCATTGCGCGCGACCAGAACGAGATCATGACCGCGACGGGCAAATCGCTCCGCATAGACGGCGCCAATGCCGGTCGAGGCACCGGTTACAAGGACTACTGGCTTCCTGCTCATCGATTGGGCTCCTTCAGTTTATTCATGATAACTATCATGTATTTGGATATATGATGACTATCATGTATATTGTCAATCGAAATTTCAGGAGACGATGATGCGCGTGAGCCGGAAGCAGGTCGAAGAGAACAAGAAGACAATTCTGGAGGCGGCGGGACAGCTGTTCCGGGAGCGCGGCTTCGAATCCGTCACCGTTACTGATGTCATGAAGGCGGCAGGCCTCACCCATGGCGGCTTCTACGGCTACTTCAAGTCGAAGGAGGATCTGATCGCGCAGACATTGGCCGGTCTGCAGGGAGAAACCGAGCCGCTAACGGTGGATCTTGCATCCGTCGCCCGACGTTATCTTTCGCCGGAGCATCGGGACGATTTCGGCCACGGCTGCCCGCTTGCAGCCCTTGCGTCGGAGGTAAGCCGCCAGCCCGGTTCCGCACGGTCGGAGATGACGGACGTCCTCAAGCGCCAGTTCGCCCGGTTCGGCAAGGTCGCGCCGGGCACGGATGAGCATGAGAAGCGTCGCGCGGCAATCGGCAGTTCTGCGGCCATGATCGGCGCGCTTATCCTGGCGCGGATGACTGACGATCCCGACCTGTCGACGGAAATCCTCGATGAGACGCGGGTGTGGCTTTCCGACCGCGATCACGGAAAGCTGAGAAGCCAAGGTCCTTCCGACGGCAAGAGCGACGCCGGAAGCTGAACCATGTCGCGGAAAAATGCGCAGCGGTTTGCGATCACGGCGCACGGCAATTCAAGATATTGGAGCGCAAGCGGCAGAGCGGAACGGCGGCCACGTGCTTGGCATATCCTCTAATGCACCGAATTCGTTCGCAGATCACTGCGCCGGAACGATACCAGGCGAAACACGGGAATCGTTGATGCGGGGCGTGAAGCGCCCAAAGACAAACCGTTAAAGCGCGTCTCGGGTCGAGCTCGGAGCAACCTGTCCAACGATCCGCCCATCGCGTCTTATCCCGTCACCGGGCGGCGATCCCTTATCGCACCGTCACCGGGCCTCCGGCCAGCCGAATTTCTTCGTCCAATAGCCGTTCCAGTCACTCACCGACTGCTGCGTTCGCCGGTAGATCCGCTCGGCTTCCTCCTCCGCCTTCAGAGCCGCCGCGAGCGCCGCATCGTCCTTCGCATTGGCGCGCGCCTTTTGTGCGATGTCGAGACCGATACGCGCTTCGTTCTGGGCATCCGCCAGGAACTGACCGGAGCTATAGCCTTCGGCATCGGCAACATAATGCAACTGGTCGCCGGCGGTTTTCAGCTTATAACCGAGCACGATCTCGGTTTCGGCAAAACGGCTGCGATTGCCGCGCACCGTCGCGGTCAGCGCATTGGCGATGGCCTCTTCGTGTCTGAGACCGGGATTGTTGAGCAGTTCAGCCTCGACCCGGCCGGCGAAAATCTCACCCTGCTCGTTGAGGATTTCCTTCAGCACTGCCTTCACATTGGGGTCGTTGGATCTGAAACGGTCGGAGTTCAGCAATTCCAGCGCCGTGCCGACAAAAGCGTCGGCCCTCGCCTTCAGCTCCAGTATGCTGTTGTTGATTGCACCCTGCGCCTGCGTCGTTGCTCTGCCAGGCTCCGCTGAAACGCCGTTCGCGGCCTTGAGGATGTTGTTCGCGCTGTCGGCAGAACCGGCTTTCTCCTCGGCCTCGGCCGTTGTCCGCCTGAGGATTTCCAAGGCAACGTTGCTCGTCGGCGATATGGTGGTCACGCGTGGGTCTCCGCGGCAAAGGCGGCGCTCCTGCACCTGCCTGCCGAATGGGTGCGCACAGCCTCATGCCATCGCGAGAATCAAGAATGAAAGCAACTATCGATTGTATGTCTTAATAAACGGGTAACGCCGGTCATAGAAGCAGACGACGCCGCCACCTCCCCCGCCCCTCTCCACCCGATGAGGATTGAAGGACGCTCGCTCACCGCGTTGCGGCGCCCGCCCCTTACATCTGTCCGCTTAGCTTTGTTTGCGCTTGTTCCCTGCGGTTCAAACGTCAAAAAGCCCGCTGGATTTCTCCATGCGGGCTTTTTTTGATTTGGTTGCGGGGGCAGGATTTGAACCTGCGGCCTTCAGGTTATGAGCCTGACGAGCTACCGGGCTGCTCCACC
>NZ_JACVBE010000018.1:0-155054 GCF_014852185.1 Ensifer sp. ENS07
ATCCTTCATCCATGGCCGAATGTACGCTTCGCCGTCAAACACCCGAGGTAAGAGCCACGTGCGGGAAACCCGCCCGCGTGGATCTGTGCGGGGGGCGCTCAGTAATGGGCGTCCCTACCGCAATACGCGCTCACCGTGATTGCCGCCGCGCAAAAGTCACGCTCAACCTCGTCCAGGTCGTCGAACTGAAGAGTGAAAGAGGATGCAAGGATAGTCGCTAGAGCAGCTCCGCGTATATACGGTCCTGAAGCCAACGTGGAAGTGCGGCTCGTCGACGCTTCGCGATCGACCAAGGGTGACGCGCACCTCAATGTGACAATGGCTAACCAGGAAGAGATCTTTCCTTCTTGGCGAGGATTGGGGCTCGGTGACTGATCGAGAGAAGGTTGCAGCCAGGAGGTCCGCCAAAGCCTCCTGGAGTCGGTCTGCGGGATGGCCAACATCGATTTCCTTCCTATATGAAACCAACCAATGCGAGGGGACGTTTGGTGGGCAGCCCCGCGCACACTGGCCTTCAAGGCTGAATTTGGTGGTTGTCATGGAAGCTCTGGCAAGGCTCGACCAAGCACTCATCGACGCCGCGGAGAAGGCCCTCTTCGCAGGCAGGACCAAGCTTGGTTTATCCTTCCCGCGGGCGGTCAGCCTATGTGCTTCGATGACGGTCGTGATGTTGGCATTTTCAACCTTCCTTTCGTCCGGCGATTTTCTCACAGTGAAAATTCCGCTTTTGGCACAGTACGCGGTTCTCGCGCTCGCCATGGGGAAGACGCTCTTTCGACAACTCGCATATTTCGACGCGAACTGGACCTCCGAGATCGAAAGAGGCTTCGCGAAGAGCGCCATGGAAAACAGAGTGAAGCTCCGACCCGTGCGCACCGTATTAGCTAGGAGTTCTTGCCTTGATGTCGGTCCTTTTCTCGTTGACCTTCTCGCTGAGGCTTCTTGAAGTGGGTGCGATTTCCACGATGCCGGTCGCGACGTTCTTAGTAGTCTTCTCGGGATGCCGGTTCTTCTGACCTATCAGTACATAATGTGCGCCCGACCTTCCGGCAGGGTCACGTTTTAGACCCGGGTTTCCGGATGCGGCATGAATTATCGATGTCAGCGTGCGAATCACCAATGAGACACGCGTCCGCGAGCCAACAGAGAAATATTGCCCCAGTATAAGCCTATCAGTCGCTGCCGAGCCCGCGGCAGATGGCTTGATCTCGGTGTCAGTAGACGAACGCTCAGAAGGCCAGACGTGATCTGCTGAAGTTCGGGCACACTGAACTCCGGCGGCCATGGACGAAGGGTTCGCCTCAAAAGCATGGGGCCGCCGCCGGACGCCAGTTGATTGGTTTTTCGCCAATACGTTCTTCGAGGAGTGCTGCTTCGAGTTCCTCCTCCACACGCTTGTCTCCAACATCGGGATTTCGGTCGACGAAGCGATCGTGCGATATGACCTCCACCTGCTCGCCGTGATGCGCCAGTGCCTGCGCCACATGTAACCGCGCACGTCGGCGAACCGTCATGATGGATGAAAGCAGTCATAGCGGTCAGATCCGCCGTTGATGGATCTACCGCGCTTCTCGCAGCCAGGCTTCAAGTCGTTTTCCGATTCTTTTGCGAAGATCGTCTTTCAACGCATCGTTTCGCTCACTTTGAGGAACATTGGCAGGAAAATGAAAATCATGCTCGACATGGCCAATCCCACCAAGTGCCGCTCTCATTTTCGGAATTATCGTCGCTTTTTCGGTCCGATAGGTCCGCCAAGAGAAACCCATGGTTTCCACGATAATATCGGCGCGCCACCTCACCGGCAGGTCAGGGAAACGAACGATGAAGTCAGGGATAAGCACCGGGTGAGAGCCATTCTGCTCGACATGCCGACGGTCCTGCTCAAGCGTGGAATGATCGCTGTGCGGGGTCAGGCTCATGTCGAAAAGAGGCTTCTCGATATCAATCCGAATTCGATCTCGAAACTCCAGTTGAAGAATACGCAGCTCTCTGAAAGTCTCGCGCTCATAGTTGCTGTCCACCAGCATGAGGTCAGCCGTGGAACGGCAAGGATGGAGATAGGTTTCAAGTATCGTGGGCTTATCTCCAGGATGGGGTTTGCCGATAATCGCTATCGCTAAGTACGTACTGGATCGAGTGACGGGAGCGTTGGATCGACCAAAAATTGATATGCTTCCCGATAATTCAATGGGGTCACCTTTCCGCAAGATGAGTTTATCATCGTCAATGCCGGCCGCCACCGCTAGAGCGATGGCATGTGGGCGGGTTCCATTAGGCCAAGCAAACCCGGCCGCCTTGTTGTCGAACTCAGTGATGAATTGCTTATAGTCAGCCGCGTATCGACACAACATCGATGATACGGGAACATTTTTCACTAAGAAGAAGTCCTCGGCCTGTTTTGCAATGGAGCGAAACTGGTCGCTTACATTGAAATCGCCGGAGGCACGTTTTTGGACCCCAGATTTTTCCAAGAGAGACATCAGCAGTTTCGCGAGCCTTGGCCGTCGTGTGTTAGGTGTAACGCTGCTGTAGTTACGATCACCGGTCGTTGCCCTCGGGGCGTCACGGTCTTCAGCGAACGCCCGCAAAAGGTTGAATGGCTGATTCCTCGGCTGCGGCTGCATGCTTCGTGATATGGCAAACTGTTCTACCGGCTCGACGGAAAACGGGCAATTATCATCGTGTGCCGGTGATTTGTGATGCCTCCGATGCACGAATTCATGCTCGTATGGAATCAGAAGCGCACCTTTCCGACATGAGCAGAAAATCCATCTGCCGGAGTTTTGCGTCTCTCTTATGAACGGGACCGCTGCCTCCCTGCTGCTCTTCGCCCCGCCGAATCTTCCGAAAGCAGCGACCAGCGTCTTGGTTTGTGTTTCCGAAATCGGTGAGCGTTCAACACCGTTGTGTTGGGCTGTCCACAGATTTAGTTCGTTTGTCATATGCAGACCAAGAAGAGAGCCTCCTCGGCAGGGGAGAAAAATATGGACATCGTAGCCGCAAAACTACTGCTCGACTCGGTTGCGGAAGTTGAGAACGGAACTAGGCTTGAACTTCTAAGGAAACGTGAAGATTGCTCGGTAGTTCTCTTCATGGTGGTTTCTGATGAGTATGTGGCGTCGGGCGTTTGGCTAGACATTTCGTGGGAAGAGGAGGGGCGTAGGGAGGGGATTAGCCGCGGCGCCTATCCATCTCCATCAGCAGCTACCGACGATCTCCGAAAGATCGGGAGCGACCTTATGTTAGGCGACTTTACGCTTGTTCATCCGACCTTGCCCTTTTTGGAGCGCGCGTGGGACCAAGCGAATTCCCAAGCGTATTATGACGCATTCGACGTTTTGATGCGACACATCTCCAGCGAGCTAGAGGAGGAGGCGAATCAACGGCTAGCCTTAGCCTATATCCAATGAATGCATAGGTTTCGCGAAGTTGGCGCGGGCGGCGATTATAATCGACACTTTGTGGCTGCCGTGGAACAGGATTCGATGCCTCCGCGTGAACTGGTGGTTGAAGCCAGTTGTTGGCACAAGAGCCTGATCCGGCGTGATGTCTACCAACTACTGGGATCCGCACGTTGAGGGTAAACGAAAGTCACGCGTGGCAGCTCAGAGGGGGAACGCGCTTCCACGAAAATCCCGATGGGCGAGTGGGTGGCCCAGCCCACCCTGGCAAAGCCTCACGGTACCCGGCAGCTGGCCGGGAACGTCTCAGATCTTGATATCGATCGTGCTCACGCCTGGTCGAATTCGGAAGTGCTCCGTCCTCTTTGTAGCGCCTGGTGCGCTTTTAAAACCGGCCGATGAAAGCATCCCGTGTTCAATGACCTTCCTCCGGAAATTTTGGCCAATAGAGCAGCTGGAAGTCACCGCGGAATACACCCGGTTCAACTGCGAGATCGTAAATTCTTCATCTAAAAAGTGAGCTGGAATGATTGACCAAGCGCCCTTGCTGCGGAGGCGCGATACGGCGACCTCGATTATCCGGCTATGATCGAATGGCAGAACTGGAAGGTCATCCACGGGAACCGTTATCAGGCCATTTCCCGTTTGCTCAGCCCGGGCCAGTTTGGACGGGGGAGCCAGCGCCAGGTACGCTACGCTGATGGACAGGGAACGCGGTTCGCGCTTGTCGATATCGCGATGGGAAAATGTGAAAAGTTGCTCGAAGTACACGTCGCTGAGACCGGTGTAGTCAAACAGCGTGCGCTTGACGACAGTTTCTAGCTCGATGTCCCCTCCGCCGGTTAAAGGCCTCCCGAGCAGACACGGGGCGCCGGCTATTCCCTCTAACGGTGCCAGCGCGACGTGCAGCCGATCTTCCTTTAAAGTCAGGAGGACAGTGTCCACACTCACTTTGACTTCGTCGCGAGCCGTCATCAATTCACTTCCAGATAGGTGAGGGCGCAAAGCTGCCAGCCTGATTCCACCTCGGCCAATGCGTGCATGCAGGACGGGTGCGCGATGGGACTCCATTGTGCGAGATGATCGCCGGTCACGAGTGGAATTAGGTGTTAACTTCTAAGGAAGCGTGAATGCCACGGCAGACACGCGCCGCTGTGCCAAATGTCAGTAGCAAGCGGTGTTTGCGTTCACCCGCGGCGGCCGTAGATCGATCAAAACCCGGATCTGATGAGCCTAAATCCGGCCCACTACCCGCTTATTTTGATAGCGGCGCTGAGCCGCGCTAACCTGATGGAAATGGGCGTTTTTTCGCCCTGGGAAGAATGAGGCTTCTTTTTGAGGAAGCTTCAGCTTGCCGTGGGCAATAACAGCTTACTTTTAACAGTTTGCAGGCCTCTCTGGCCGGATTTGGATTATGAGTATTTTCAGATTGTATATTGGATCCAATTTTTCTAATAGTCGTTTCGTCGACGGGCGACGCCATCGCGTCACCCGGTGAAATGGGGGAGCGGCCGCAAGTGAAGGGCGCGCCCGGGTGGCGTCCGTCCACCGTCACGGAAGGAGAAAGCGCATGCGCAGCAACAAGGTCGTTCATATCGTTTCCTGCCACGCGGAAGGGGAAGTCGGCGACGTCATCGTCGGCGGTGTCGCGCCGCCGCCTGGAAACACGCTCTGGGAACAGCGCCGCTTCATCGCCGAAGACCAGACGCTGCGCAATTTCGTGCTCAACGAGCCGCGCGGTGGCGTCTTCCGCCACATCAATCTGCTTGTGCCGCCGAAGGACCCGCGCGCGACCATGGGCTTCATCATCATGGAGCCCGAAGATACGCCGCCGATGTCCGGTTCGAATTCGATCTGCGTCTCCACCGTTCTGCTCGACAGCGGCATCGTACCGATGCAGGAGCCGGAAACGCGCATGGTGCTGGAAGCGCCCGGTGGACTGGTCAACGTCGTTGCCGAGTGCCGCAACGGCAAGGCCGAGCGCATCACCGTCACCAACGTGCCGTCCTTTGCCGACAAGCTCGACGCCAAGCTTGAAGTCGAGGGTCTGGGCACGTTGACGGTCGATACCGCCTATGGCGGCGACAGCTTCGTCATCACCGACGCTCGCGCTCTTGGTTTCTCGGTGACGCCAGACGAGGCGCGCGAGCTTGCCGAAACCGGTATCAAGATCACCCGCGCGGCCAACGAACAGCTCGGCTTCACCCATCCGGAAAATCCGGAATGGGATCATATCTCCTTCTGCCAGCTGACGATGCCGGTCGAAGAAAAGGACGGCATTCTGCATGGCCGCAACACGGTGGTCATCCAGCCGGCCAAGCTCGACCGCTCGCCGACAGGCACCGGCTGCTCGGCGCGCATGGCGGTGCTGCACGCGCGTGGGCTGATGAAGGTCGGCCAGCGCTTCAGCGGCCACTCCATCATCGACTCGACCTTCAATTGCCGCATCGTCGGCGAAACGACGGTCGGCGGACGCCCAGCGATCGTGCCTGAGATCTCCGGACGTGCCTGGATCACCGGCACGCACCAGGTGATGCTCGACCCGGCCGATCCGTGGCCAGCCGGCTACCGCCTTGCCGACACCTGGCCGCGCAAGCAGTAAGGTCTGCCTTTGCGGGCCGCCTCGTTGCGGCCCGTACCTTTCGGCCCAGGCCTTTGGATTGTTCTGCCGGTTCAGTCTTCCTTGATGATCCGGGTGGTGCCGACCCAGAGTTCGCGGGCCGGTCCCGCGCCGACATTGCGGGCGCGGTGCGGCAGCGAGGCGGGGAAGTGCAGCGTGTCGCCGGCCTTCAGCAGATAGTCCTTGCCATCGATCTGGTAGAGCATCTCGCCCTCGATCAGGTAAAGGAAGTCCTCGCCCTCGTGGCTGGTCAGTTCCGACGCATAGCCCGGCGGCATATGGGTGATGCAGCCGTTGAGCGCCGCGCCCGGAAAGCCGCGTTCGATCAGTTCGTAGACGCGCTCCTTGGTCTCGACATTGTAGCCGGGGCGTTCCCCTGCGTGCGAGACCATCGAATGCGAATGCTGCGGCGGCTGCGACAGGAAGGTGTCGACGCTAGTGCCGAGCGCATTGGCGACGTTGTACAGCGAGATTAGCGACGGGGTGGAAATGCCGCGCTCGATCTGGCTGATGAAGCCTTCCGTCAGCCCGGCCTCGCGCGCCACGTCCTTCATGGTCTTGCCGATTTCCTTGCGGCGGGCTCTGAGCATTTGCCCGAGCGAGGCGGGTGTCGAGGCTTCGGGGAGGGAGGCGCCTTCATGGGCTCCGGGCGCCTCTTCGATCTTCAGGGGCATGACTTTCTTTCCGCTTGACTCACGTCTATCGATGTACTTTAGTCCAGCTAAAGTTGGTTCGGCAAGCCGATCAGATCGTATGCCAGCCTTCTTGAAAAGGGGAACTACAAGAACGTCTTCGCGGCAATCCGTCGGCGGCAAAAAATACTAAGAAAAATTGGATCCAATATCCAATAAACGTGTTCAGCGCGCGATCGATGTCGGCTGCGGTCAAAAGGAGGAGTGAGATGAAACCTATATTGCCTATTCTGCTCGGCACGACGCTGGGTCTGCTTGCGGCCACCTCGGCGTTTGCGATCGAACGCGGTGGCGCGATGACATTCGCCCGCTACGACGACTCGACCGTCATCGATCCCGTTTACGCCGACCGCAATCCCGATCTCTGGATGGTGAACGGTCTCTACGAAACGCTGCTCCGCAACGGTCCTGATGGTTCGATCGTGCCGGGTCTCGCCGAGGCTCACGAGGTTTCGGCAGATGGCAAGACCATCACCCTGACGCTTCGAAGCGGCCTCAAGTTTTCCGACGGCTCCGACCTTACCGGCGCCGACGTCGTCTTCTCGCTGGATCGGGCACGCAATGCCGAACTCGGCCCCTGGGCGGGGCTGCTCGGCGCCGTCGACGCGGTCACGGCCGATGGCAACAAGATCACTGTGTCGCTGAAAAATCCCGACCCGACGATCATCTCGATCCTTGCAACTTTCAACACCGGCATCATGCCAAAGGCAGCCTTCGAAAAGGCGGCCGGCGCGACCGACCAGGAAAAGGCGCGCGCCTTCTTCTCGGCTGGTCCGGTGACATCGGGGCCCTTCGTCATGAAGAGCCATGTGCAGGGCTCGAGCATGAGCTTCGAACGCAACCCGAACTACTGGCGCCAGGGCGAAGACGGCAAGCCGCTGCCCTATCTCGACCGGGTGGAATTCCTCGTCATTCCAGATGACGCGACCCGCATCCTCAAGCTTCAGGCCGGCGAAGTCGACGCCGCCGAGTTCATTCCGTTTGCCCGTGTCGGCGAGCTCGGCGCCGATCCGAACCTGAAGATGGAGCTCTTCCCCTCGACCCGCATCGTCTACGCGCCGATCAATACGCGCGAGGCGAAGAAGGACGGCGCGAAGAACCCGCTTGCCGACGTCAA
Source organism: Ensifer sp. ENS07 (assembly GCF_014852185.1). Classification (NCBI taxonomy): domain Bacteria; kingdom Pseudomonadati; phylum Pseudomonadota; class Alphaproteobacteria; order Hyphomicrobiales; family Rhizobiaceae; genus Ensifer; species Ensifer sp. ENS07. Next base: position 7,831 of record NZ_JACVBE010000018.1, read on the forward strand.
GGTGCGCCAGGCGCTGAACTATGCGACCGACAAGAGCGTGCTGATCAAGCTCGTGACCTTCGATACCGGCAAGCCGATGACCTCGCTGATGTCGGCTGCGACGCAGCTGCATTACGGTCCGGCGCCGCTTTACCCCTACGATCCGGAAAAGGCCAAGCAGTTGCTGTCGGAAGCCGGCCTCAGCGGCGGCTTCGAGGTTAAGCTCACCACGCTTGCCGGCAGCGCCGACGATGCAACATTGTTTACCGCACTTCAGCAGATGTGGGCGCCACTCGGCGTCAACCTCAAGGTCGAGCAGGTCGACAACCCGACCCGCGGCGAGAAGAACCGGTCCGGCGATTTCGACATCCATACGTATGGCTGGGCGAACGACGTCAACGACCCGGCGCAGGTGACCGGCTGGCTCGGCTATTACAAGCAGCGTCAGGCCGTCGGCACCGGCTGGAACAACCAGGAATTCAACACGCTGTTCGAGGCCTCCAACGTCGAGACCGATCCGGCCAAGCGCAAGGACGAATACAAGCGCATGCAGGAGATCTACGCGGCCGAGGCACCGTTGCTCTTCCTGTTCGAAACGCCGTTTGCCGTCGCCGTCTCGAAATCGATCGAAGGCTACGTCCAGACGCCGCTCGGCGCCAATGACTTCTCTGAAGCCTGGCGCGCCGACTGATAGCGGAACGATCTGCGAAAACCGGGCGGCAAGCCGCCCGGTTCTCCGTTGAAGGTTGGAACCATGCCCCCACTTTCCTATCTCGTGGCACGGCTGCTGCAGATCATCCCGACGTTCCTGTTGGTGATGATCTTCATCTTCCTGCTCGTGCGCCTTTTGCCGGGAGATCCGGCCATCGCCATGGCCGAGGCCAAGGCGACCGATGCGCAGCTTGAACAGATCCGGCACAATCTCGGTCTCGATGAGCCGTTGCCGGTGCAGTTCCTCGTCTTCGTCAAGAACACGCTGACCGGCGATCTCGGCCGCTCGATCATGTTGAAGGCCCCGGTGACCGAGGTCATTCTCAGCCGGTTGCCGACGACGATCTTCCTGGCGCTCTATGCGGTCGTGCTCGCTGTGTTCCTCGCCGGGCCGCTCGCCTTCCTTGCGGCAGCGCGCGTCAACAGCCCTGTCGATGTCGCCATCCGCAGCGTCTTTCAGGTCGGTCTTTCCATGCCCGTCTTTTACATCGGGCTCCTGCTGCTCACCGTGCTTGCGGCGCAGTTGCGCTGGTTTCCGGTCGGCGGCTACGGCAAGACCTTTTTCGCCAATCTCTATCACCTGATCCTGCCCGCACTCAGCGTCGCGCTCTATACGTCGGCGATCATCCTGCGCAATCTGCGCGCCTCGCTGATCGAGGTGCTCGACGCCGACTATGTGCAGTTCGCGCGGGCCAAGGGCCTGTCGCCGCGCATCATCATGACCCGGCACGTGTTGCGCAATGCGCTCGTTTCGACGGTCACTCTGCTGGGGTTGTCGATCGGCAACCTGATGAGCGGCACGCTGGTGACCGAGACGGTTTTTGCCATTCCTGGTGTCGGCCGGCTGATGCTGGAGGCGATCTTTGCCCGCGACTATCCGCTGATCCAGGGCCTGACGCTCACCTTCGCCGTGCTCGTCTCCGTCGTCTTCCTCTTGACGGATGTCGTGCAATCCTGGCTCGATCCGAGGCTTCGCCAATCATGACGGTCCTGACTCTCACCCATTCGCGGACACGGGGACGGCTCGCCGCCTTTCTGGCACGCGCCTTCGCCCGTCCTTCTTTCGTGATCGGCATTGTCATTCTCGGCCTGTCGCTGGCGCTTGCGGTGTTCCCTCAGCTCTTTGCTCCTTACGACCCGCTTGCCTTCGACCTCCAGGCGATCCAGCAGGGGCCGAGCCTTGCGCATCCCTTCGGCACCGACAATTTCGGCCGCGATGTGCTCTCGCGCGTCATCTGGGCCTATCGCGTCGACATGCAGATGGCCTTCTTCGCGACGATCTTCGCGCTTTTGATCGGCCTCACCGTTGGCGCCTTCGTCGGTTACTACGGCGGCATTGCCGACGTGATCTTCGGCCGTTGCGTCGACGCGATCATCACCTTTCCCTTCCTGGTGCTGGTGATCGCGATCGTCGCGGTGCTGGGCCCTGGCCTCGTCAACATGTATGTGGCGATCACCGCGGTGAACTGGGTCTATTACGCCCGGCTGACGCGCGCCGAAATCATGGCGCAGAAGGCCAACGACTATGCCGCGGCCGGCCGGGTTCTCGGCTACTCCGATCGCCGCATCATCTTCCGCCATCTGCTGCCGAACGCGATCTCGCCAATCCTCGTCTATTGGATGACCGATATGGCGCTCGCGATCCTGCTCGGCTCGTCGCTCGGCTATCTCGGCCTCGGCGCACAGCCGCCGGCTGCCGAATGGGGCGTCTTGATCGCGGAGGGCCGCAACTTCCTGATGACGGCCTGGTGGATGAGCCTGATGCCCGGCATCGCCATCGTTCTGACCGGGCTCGGCTTCAGCCTCGTCGGCGACGCGCTGGCCGATCTGCTTCGGCCGAAGGGGCGCTGAGATGAAAAGCACAGAAAAACCGGTCGTGCTCGACGTCAGGCACCTTCGAACCGAGTTCGGCCCGCAAGATCGCCCACTGGTCGCGGTGGACGACGTCTCGTTCCAGGTGGGGCAGGGCGAGATCCTTGGGCTGGTCGGCGAATCCGGCTCGGGCAAGAGCATCACGCTGCGCTCGATCCTCGGCATCATCCGGCCGCGCGGCCGGGTCGCCGGCGAAATCCTCTGGAACGGCCGCGACCTCGTTCCGCTCGACGAGGCGCGTCTCCGGCGCATCCGCGGCCGCGAGATTGCGATGATCTTCCAGGAGCCGATGTCGTCGCTCAATCCACTGCTGACGGTCGGCCTGCAGATCCAGGAAAACCTCGTGGCGCATACGAACCTCGACGCAAAAGCGCGGAAGGCACGCGCGATCGAACTGCTCGACCTCGTCGGCATCCCCGGCGCCCGCAATCGTCTCGACGATTTCCCGCACGAGTTCTCCGGCGGCATGCGCCAGCGGGTGATGATCGCCATTGCGCTTGCCTCCAATCCGAAGCTGCTGTTGGCCGACGAGCCGACGACGGCGCTCGATGTCACCATCCAGGACCAGATCCTCAGGCTCATCCAGTCGCTGAGCCGCGATCTCGGCATGGCGGTGATCCTCGTCACCCATGACATGGGTGTCGTCGCCGAGACCTGCGATCGCGTGGCCGTCATGTATGGTGGCAGGCTTTGCGAAGTCGGTACGACGACGGATGTGATCGCCGACGCGCGCCATCCCTATTCCTTGGGGTTGTTGCGCTCGATCCCGCGCGACGTTGCGCCGCGAACGCCGCTCTATTCGATCCCCGGCGCGCCGCCGGCGTTGAACGCGCTTCCAGGCGGCTGCGCCTTCAGCGCCCGCTGTCCGGTCGCAGGACGCGAATGTCCTGACATTCGGCCAGCGCTCGAAGTGATTGGTTCGTCGCGGCTCGTTGCCTGCCATCATCTTGAAGATGCCCAAGCGCATTTCGGACCGCGGGAGGCGGCGCAATGATCATGCCCACTTCAGCAAGCACAACGCCTTTGCTTTCGCTGCGTGCGCTGTCGATCCAGTTCGAGAAACGGCGCTCGCTGTCCGACACGCTCGCCCGCCGTCCGCAGCAGGTCGTCTCGGCGGTCAACGGCATCGATCTCGATGTGATGCCCGGCGAGACGCTCGGGATCGTCGGTGAATCCGGCTGCGGCAAGTCCACGCTTGCGCGCCTGATCGCCGGCCTGCACCGGCCGACATCAGGCGATATCCTGTTCGAGGGCGAGAGCGTCGTCGGCCTCAAGGGGGCACGGCGGCGCGCCTATAACCGGCGCGTCCAGATGATGTTTCAGGACCCCTATACCTCGCTTAACCCCCGCATGACCGTGCGCGATACCTTGCGAGAGGCGATCACGGTGCATCGCATGCGCGATGGAGCGGCGATCGATCGTCGCGTCGACGAGCTGCTGGATCTGGTGCGGCTGCCCGAAGGGGCCGCGGATAAGTTCCCGCACGAGTTCTCCGGCGGCCAGCGCCAGCGCATCGGCATTGCGCGGGCGCTGTCGCTGGAACCGACTTGCCTGGTCGCCGACGAACTCGTTTCCGCGCTCGACGTTTCGGTGCAGGCGCAGGTCGTCAATCTCCTGATCGAGCTTCAGGACGAGTTGGGGCTGACAGTGCTGTTCGTTGCCCACGACCTTCGTCTCGTACGCCATGTCTCGCACCGCGTCGCCGTCATCTATCTCGGCGCCATCGTCGAAATCGGCCCGTCGGAGGCGCTGTTTTCGAAGCCGATGCATCCCTATTCCAAGGGACTGCTTGCTGCCGCACCGTCGCTTGACCCGGGCGCCAGGCGTCGCACGCCGGCACTGTCGGGTGAGCTGCCGAGCCCGCTCGCCATCCCGCCCGGCTGCCCCTTCCACGTGCGCTGCCCGCACGCGACCGAACGCTGCCGCCGCGAAAAGCCGGCGTTGCGCCCGGTCGGATCGGGCATGACCGCCTGCCATTTCGCCGAGACGATCGGCGGCGCCTCAAACTCCACTCGATAGGAAAGACATCATGGATACGAGAGCAAGGCCGGATATCTCCGGCCGCATCGGCGCGCTGCGGCGCAAACTTGCGGAAGCGGGGCTCGACGGCTACGTCGTGCCGCGCTTCGACGAACATCAGGGCGAATACTGCGCGCCACACGACCATCGACTGGCCTTTGTCACCGGCTTCACTGGCTCGGCCGGCGTGGCGATCGTCATGCGCGACCGCGCCGCGATCTTCGTCGATGGTCGCTATCAGGTGCAGGTGCGCGACGAAGTGGATCTCGGCACCTTCGCGATCGAACACTTCTATGACGCACCGCTCAAGGATTGGCTGAAGAACAATCTGCGCAACGGCGAACGCGTCGGCTTCAATGCGATGCTGCTGCCGTCCACCTGGGATGCGGATTGCAGCCGCTCGGTCGAGCTGGCGGGTGGCGTCTGGACGCCTGTGGACGGGGATCTTGTCGACGCGATCTGGACCGACCAGCCGGAAAAACCGCTCGGCAAGATTACCGCCTTCCCGGTCGCCAATGCCGGCGAAAGTGTTGGAGAGAAGAGGCGCCGCATCGCCGCCATGCTGGCGGAGCAGGGGGCCGATCTTTTGATCGAGGCGCAGCCGGACAATATCGCGTGGTTCCTCAATGTCCGCGGCCGCGACGTCGCCTTCAACCCGATGCCGCAGTCCTTCCTGATCTTCGACCGCGCCGGGCAAACGGAGTGGCTGGTCGATCATCGCAAGCTTCCGAACGACCTCTCGGACTTCGAGCTTGACGATGTTGCCATTGCCGAGCCTGGCAAGCTGCTCGACCGCGTCAGGGCGATGGCGGCCGGACGCACGGCGCTGATTGATCCCGGATTTGCCCCGTCGGCCACGGCCCATGCCACACGTGCCGCAGGTGGCACCGTGCAGCTCGCGAAGAGCCCGATCACGCTCGCCAAGATGCACAAGAACGCGACCGAGCTCTCGGGCTTCCGCGATTGTCACCGTCTGGACGGCGCCGCCTGGGTTCGCTTCTTTGCCTGGCTCGAGCGGCACGCCGCCGAACGGGAGGCGAGCGGCAAACCGGTGACCGAACTGGAAGCGGAAGAGCGTATCCTCGCCTATCGCCAGATGGCCGAAAGTTTCGTCGAGCCGAGCTTCCGCTCGATTTCGGCAGCCGGCGGTCATGCCGCCATGTGTCACTATGCAGCCACCGAGGCGAGCAACGGGCTGATCCGCAAGGACGGTGTCTATCTGCTCGATTCTGGCGGGCAGTATCTGACCGGCACCACCGATGCCACGCGCACGACGGCGATCGGTCCGGTCAGCGACGAGATCCGGCGGGCCTACACGGCCGTCCTTAAGGGGTTGATCTCTATGGCATCGCTGAAATTCCCCAGGGGAAGCTTCGGCCACCAGCTCGACGCCTTTGCCCGCCGCCCGCTCTGGGATCTTGGTCTCGACTATGACCACGGCACCGGCCATGGGGTCGGTCACTTTCTCTCGGTCCACGAACAGCCGCAGCGCTTCGATCGCCGCGTCAACGAGATCGAGTTGAAGCCGGGCATGGTGACGACGATCGAGCCGGGCTACTACAAGGCCGGCGCCTACGGCATCCGCATCGAAAACCAGGTGGAGGTGGTCGACGACGGCGACGGTTTCCTGAGCTTCCGCAGCCTGACGCTGGTGCCGATCGATCTGCGGCTGGCCGATTTCGGCTTGCTCACGGCGGCTGAGCGGACCTGGATCGATGCCTATCACCGTCGCGTCGCGCAGGAACTGGACGGCTTGCTTGAACCGGAGACGGTGGGCTGGCTTTCCGACCGGACGGCTCCGATCAGCGCGTGATAGCGCCTCGTCCGCTTCTTCTCGCGGATTAATATGACGACAGTGGAGCGGCGGGCCGGTAGGTCCGCCGTTGTCATTTCTTGGCGATGGGCTCCCCGGCCGCGATCAGGTCGCTTTCAATCAATGTGACTCCTCTTGCTTGGGGGAGATAGTTTGTGATATTTTTCACAAAACCTGTTCACGCCATGAACGGCTGCATAACTCGTCGGACACGGAAGAAATCATGGTCAGCCGCAAGACAGCCCGCATCATCCAGCTCGCCGATGCCCTTTCAGGACGGAGAGTCTTGCACTTGCGCGACGCCGCGGCCCTGCTCGGCGTCTCTGAAATGACGATCCGTCGTGACGTTGCCGACAATCCCGGCCAGTTTGCTTTTCTCGGCGGACATATCGTGCCGGCGTCGGAGATCGAAGGCGATGTGCCCTACGAGCTGGCACGCGAGGCCGACAGCCACGCTGCCGCCAAGCGCGAGGCCTGTGTCCACGCGGCGCGCCATATCCGCCCGGACGAGACGATCTTCATCGATTGCGGCACCACACTCGAATATCTCGTCGACCTCGTTCCCGAGAATTATTCAATAACAGCAGTATGTTATTCCCTGAACGTGGCAGAGAAGCTGACCCATAAGCCGAATGTCCGGATCGTCATGCTTGGTGGCGTCTATCACCCTTCGTCTGCGTCTTTTTCCGGCAACTCCGGTCTGGAGACTCTCGATTCGCTCGGCATCAACGTCGCATTCCTGTCGGCCGCCGGCATCGATCCGGCGCGTGGTGCGACCTGCGTGCATTTCCACGAAGTGTCGGTGAAGCAGAAGGTCATCTCGCTGGCGCGCGAGAGCCATCTGGTCGTCGACCTCAGCAAGATCGGCAAGCTGAAGCCGGCTTTTTTCGCGCCAATCGGCGTTTTTCGCTCTATCATCACCGAAGAGGGTGAAACGCAGCTGCCGGGCCTGTGAAGGCGGCATCCGCAAAAATATTACGAAATCGTCAAAACGGCGGTGTCTCGCTTGACACTCTCTGTTCTTGATGGAATAGTCACAAAAATTCGATAGAAAAATAACAAAAATGAGCTCTCGGCGGCTGTGCTCGAGTGCGGCTGGTCGTGACAGGGAGTTCAAGGAGCCATCGCTTGGAAGACCTTGCTGTGAAAACTGGCGCGCCGAAGGCCGCGCATTCGCCGGCGGCGGGCCATAACTGGCCGCGCAACAACGGCATCGATCTCGATCTTGGCTGGGTGCTGGACCAGCGCGTCAACCTGTCTGCCGCTGAGCGCCGTGTTGCGACGCTTCCCGGCCGCCGGACGGTCAAGAAGGACGCGCAGGCCGCCTGGCTTTTGAAGGCGGTTACCTGCATCGATCTGACGACCCTCAACGGCGACGATACGACCGAGCGCGTCAAGCGCCTCTGCGCCAAGGCCCGCCAGCCGGTGCGCCAGGATCTGCTCGATGCGATCGGCATGGGCAGTCGCGGTATCACGACCGGTGCCGTGTGCGTCTATCATCGTTTCGTTTCCACCGCCGTCGAGGCGCTCGAAGGTTCCGGTATCCCGGTGGCAGCCGTCTCCACCGGTTTTCCGGCCGGCCTGATCCCGCATGACGTGAAGCTGCGCGAGATCGAAGCCTCTGTCGCCGATGGCGCCAAGGAAATCGATATCGTCATCACCCGCGAGCATGTGCTGACGGGCAACTGGCAGGCACTCTATGATGAGATGCGCGATTTCCGTGCCGCCTGCGGTGACGCTCATGTGAAGGCTATTCTTGCGACCGGCGACCTGAAGACGCTGCGCAACGTCGCGCGCGCTTCGCTCGTCTGCATGATGGCTGGCGCCGATTTCATCAAGACCTCGACTGGCAAGGAAGGCGTCAACGCCACGCTGCTGGTGACGCTCATCATGCTGCGCATGATTAGGGCCTATCAGGAGCAGACCGGCCTCAAGGTCGGCTACAAGCCGGCGGGCGGCATTTCTGCGGCAAAGGACATCCTGAACTACCAGTTCCTGATGAAGGACGAGCTCGGGCGCGAATGGCTCGAGCCGGATCTCTTCCGCATCGGCGCATCGAGCCTGCTTGCTGATATCGAGCGCCAGCTCGAACACCACGTTACCGGCGCCTACTCGGCCCTCAACCGTCACCCGATTGGATGATCCCGATGACTGTCGCAAGGTATTTTGACGAAATGTCCTATGGTCCAGCACCGGAAGCCGACACGGAAGCCCGCCAGTGGCTGGCGCGCCACAAGGGCGAATTCGGCCACTTCATCAACGGCGCCTTCGTCGCCTCCGCGTCCGGCAAGACCTTCGAGACGAACGAGCCGGCAACCGGCAAGCTGCTCGCAAAGATCGCGCTCGGCGGTGCCAAGGATGTTGACGATGCCGTCGCCGCTGCCCGCAAGGCGCAAGCCGCCTGGGCGAAGCTGCCGGGCCATGCCCGCGCCCGCCATCTCTATGCGCTCGCCCGCGTGATCCAGCGCCATGCGCGCCTGATCGCCGTGGTCGAGGCGATCGACAACGGCAAGCCGATCCGCGAAACCCGCGACATCGACGTGCCGCTGGCCGCCCGCCACTTCTATCACCATGCCGGCTGGGCGCAGCTGCAGGAAACCGAATTTGCCGATCAGGTTCCGGTCGGCGCCGTCGGCCAGATCATTCCCTGGAACTTCCCGTTCCTGATGCTCGCCTGGAAGGTCGCGCCCGCTCTGGCGCTCGGTAACACGGTGATCCTGAAACCGGCGGAATTCACGCCGCTGACGGCGCTGCTCTTTGCCGAACTGGCCGCTGCAGCAGGTCTTCCGGCCGGCGTGCTCAACGTCGTTACCGGCGAAGGTGAAACCGGCGCGCTGATTGTCGAGCATGCGGACATCGACAAGATCGCTTTTACCGGCTCGACCGAAGTCGGCCGCCTCATCCGTGAGCGCACCGCCGGCACCGGCAAGTCGCTGACGCTCGAACTCGGCGGCAAGTCACCCTTCATCGTCTTTGACGACGCTGATATCGACGGCGCCGTCGAAGGCGTGGTTGACGCCATCTGGTTCAACCAGGGCCAGGTCTGCTGCGCCGGCTCGCGCATCCTCGTGCAGGAAGGCGTGGCACCGCTGTTCTACGAGCGCCTGAAGCGCCGCATGCAGACGCTGCGCGTCGGCCATCCGCTCGACAAGGCGATCGACATGGCAGCGATCGTCGCGCCGGTGCAGTTGCAGCGGATCGAAGACCTGGTCGCCAAGGGCGTCTCCGAAGGAGCAGCGCTGCATCAGCCGAAGATCGAACTGCCGCAGGGCGGCAGCTTCTATCCGCCGACCCTGCTCACCGGCGTGCAGCCGACCTCGATCGTTGCGACGGAAGAGATCTTCGGCCCCGTCGCCGTCTCCATGACCTTCCGCACCCCGGAAGAGGCGATCCAGCTTGCCAACCATACGCGCTACGGCCTTGCCGCCAGCGTCTGGAGCGAGACCATCGGCCTGGCATTGCATGTCGCGGCCAAGCTCGCCGCCGGTGTGGTTTGGGTCAATGCGACTAACCTCTTCGATGCGTCTGCCGGTTTCGGCGGCAAGCGCGAATCCGGCTTCGGCCGCGAGGGTGGTCGCGAGGGCTGCTACGAATATCTGAAGCCGAAGGCTTGGGCCGGCCGCAAGCCGCGTCCCGCCGCCGTCGAACCGGCATTGAAGCCCGTGGCTGGCGATTTCGCCATGCCTGACGTCGACCGTACCGCCAAGCTTTTCATCGGCGGCAAGCAGGCACGGCCGGATGGCAACTATAACCGCAACGTGCTCTCGCCCAAGGGCAAGGTGCTTGGCGAGGTCGGCGAGGGCAACCGCAAGGACATCCGCAACGCAGTCGTCGCAGCGCAAGCCGCATCCGGCTGGTCGTCGGCAACGACGCACAACCGCGCGCAAATCCTCTACTACATCGCCGAAAACCTGAGTGGCCGTGCGGGCGAATTCGCCGATCGGATCGCCGACATGACCGGCGCGTCTGCGGCCAACGCCAAGGCGGAAGTCGAAGCCTCGATCGCACGCCTCTTCACCTATGGCGCCTGGGCCGACAAGTACGAAGGCGCGATCCACCAGCCGCCGCTTCGCGGCGTAGCACTTGCGATCCCCGAGGCGATCGGTGTCGTCGGCGTCGTTTGCCCGCCGGAAGCGCCGCTGCTTGGCATGATCAGTCTGGTCGCGCCGCTGATCGCCACCGGCAACCGTGTCGTCGTGGTGCCGAGCGAACAGCATCCGCTGGCGGCCACCGATTTCTATACGGTGCTCGAAACATCAGACGTCCCGGCCGGTGTCGTCAACATCGTCACCGGTTCGACGATCGAACTGGCAAAGACGCTCGCAAGCCACAACGACGTGGATGCGCTCTGGGCTTTCGGCTCGGCGGAACTTTCGACCCTCGTGGAGAGGCTCTCGGTCGGCAACCTGAAGCGCACCTTTGTCGACTACGGAAAGGCGACGAACTGGCTCGATCGCGAGGCGGCAGAAGGCCCGGCCTATCTGCGCCGCGCGACGGACGTCAAGAACATCTGGATCCCCTACGGCGAGTAGGAGAGCCACCACGCGCGGGGCGGGGGGAGCCGGCCCGCGCTGTGGGACAAGTGAACAGTAGGCAGACGCGTTCGCCTGCAAGGGGGAATGCATTGCGCGCCACGGAAACCGGAGCGCGCCAGGAGGAGGACTGTATGCTGAAGAATATCGATCCGGCGCTGAACGCCGATGTGCTGCACGCGCTCAGGTCCATGGGACACGGCGACACGCTGGTCATTTCCGACACCAACTTCCCGTCCGACGCCATTGCCCGCAAGACCACGCTGGGCACGCTGTTGCGCATCGACAACGTCTCGGCCGCGCGTGCCGTCGAAGCGGTGCTTTCCGTGCTGCCGCTCGATACGCCGCTGCAGCCTTCGGCCGGGCGCATGGAGGTGATGGGTGCGCCCGACGAAGTGCTGCCCGTGCAGCAGGAAGTGCAGGCGGTAATCGATCGCGCTGAGGGTAAATCGGCGCCGATGTACGGCATCGAGCGCTTCAAGTTCTACGAGGAAGCCAAGAAGGCCTATTGCGTCATCACCACGGGCGAGACGCGCTTCTATGGCTGCTTCCTCTTCACCAAGGGCGTCATTCCGCCCAAGACCTGACGGACCGCGCGGTCGCCGCGCGGCACGAGACGACAGATGAAATCGCGAGAGATTGCCTGGGCACGCCGCTTTGCTTGCGGTGCGGTCGCAGGGGGAGGCTTGAATGAAGACTGGTGTTTCGATCCTTGGCATCTTCGTGGCCGACACGGCCTATCTGGCGCGGCGCATGCCGGTTGTCGGTGAAACGATTACCGGCAGCGGCTTTTCCGTCGGGCCGGGAGGCAAGGGCTCGAACCAGGCGGTCGCCTGTGCTCGGGCGGGAAGTCCCGTTTCCTTCATCTCCAAGCTCGGCCGCGACACCTTTGGCGAGATGGCGCTGCGCACCTATGCCGAGGCCGGCGTGACGCCGAAGATCGTTGAGATGGACGATCTGCCTACGGGGGCTGCCTTCATCTATGTCAACGACCAGAACGGCGAAAACGCTATCATCGTCTATCCGGGAGCCGCCGGCTCGATCGGGATCGACGATGTCGAGGCCGCGCGCGAGACGATCGAAGGTTCGCGCATCTTCGTCACCCAATTGGAGCAGCCGGTGGCCGCCGCTCGGCGGGCGCTCGAAATTGCCCATGCGGCCGGCGTCATCACCGTCTTCAACCCGGCACCGGCCGAAGCCTTTCCGGATGCGATCTATCCGCTCTGCGATTATCTTGTGCCGAACGAGACGGAAGCCGCAGCCATCGTCGGTTTTGCGCTCGCCACGGAAGACGACGTTCGTCGTGCCGGTGACGCGATCCTGAAGAAGGGTGCGAAAACGGCGCTGATCACGCTCGGTGAACGCGGCGTGCTCTATCACAACCACGAGCAGTCGGTGCTGGTGCCGGCGATCGCCAGCGGGCCGGTAATCGACACGACCGGGGCGGGGGACGCTTTTGTCGGAGGCTTCTCCGCAGCGCTCGCCCGCGACCTTTCACCGGTTGACGCTGTACGCTTCGGCTGCGCCACCGCCGGCATCGCGGTCACCCGCCGCGGCACCGCGCCCGCCATGCCGACGCTGGCCGAGATCGAGGCGCTGCTTGCGCGCGGGGCGTCCGCATGACGCGCAACGACCCGATCAAGCACTTCTTCATCTGGCCGGCGCTGATCATCGTGCTGATGATCTCGATCTTCCCGCTCGTCTATTCGCTGACGACCAGCTTCATGAGCATGCGGCTGGTGCCGCCGACGCCGGCCCGCTTCGTCGGCTTCGGCAACTATCTCGATCTCCTGCAGAACCCGCGGTTCTGGCATGTGGCGGGTACGACGACGCTGATCGCCTTCATCTCCGTCGGGCTGCAATATGTGATCGGCCTTTCTGTGGCGTTGGCGTTGAATTCAAGAGTGCCGGGAGAGGGCATCTTCCGCGTCAGCTTCCTGCTGCCGATGCTGGTGGCGCCGGTCGCCGTCGCGCTGATCGCCCGCCAGGTGCTGAACCCGACGATGGGCCCGCTCAACGAGCTGATGACGGCAATCGGGTTCCCCAACCTGCCGTTCCTCACCCAAACCAGCTGGGCGCTCGGCTCGATCATCGCCGTCGAGGTCTGGCAATGGACGCCTTTCGTCATCCTCATGCTGCTTGCCGGGCTACAGACCTTGCCCGACGACGTCTACGAGGCGGCCGCGCTCGAAAATGCCACGCCCTGGCAGCAGTTCCGCGACATCACCTTTCCTATGCTCCTGCCGATCTCGGTTGCCGTCGTCTTCATCCGGCTGATCGAGAGCTACAAGATCATCGACACGGTCTTCGTCATGACCGGCGGCGGGCCGGGGATATCGACCGAGACGCTGACGCTGTTTGCCTATCAGGAAGGCTTCAAGAAGTTCAACCTCGGCTACACCTCGGCGCTTTCGTTCCTGTTCCTGATTGTCATCACAGTCATCGGTCTCGTCTATCTCGCCATCCTCAAGCCCTATCTGGAGAAGCACAAATGAGCGTGCGCACTCTCAAAGGGAAACGGCGCTGGCTGGCGCTCGGCGGCTGCCTCGTCTGGCTCGCCATCACCTTCTTTCCGCTCTATTGGGTGCTGATCACCTCGTTCAAGACGCCGATCGCCGTCGTCGGCGGGCCGACCTATCTGCCCTTCGTTGATTTCGAACCGAGCTTGACGGCCTGGAGCGAGCTGTTGTCGGGCCAGCGTGGCCAGTTCTTCAACACCTTCCTGGCCTCGACAATCATCGGCCTTTCGGCGTCGATCGCCGCGACCTTCATCGGCGCCATGGCAGCCTATGCGCTGGTGCGCTTCACCTTCCGCTTTCGCCTGCTCTCGGCACTGATCTTCGTGATGATCGCCTTCGGAGGCTTCCTGCTCGGCCGCCATGTGCTTGGCTACGGCCAGGGCATCTCGCTGGTCTATGCCTTTGTCGCAGCGCTCGCGCTTGCGGTGATCTCGAGCCGCTTTCGCCTTCCGGGGCCGGAACTCGGCAACAACGACATCGTCTTCTGGTTCGTCAGCCAGCGCATGTTCCCGCCGATCGTCGCTGCCTTTGCGCTCTACCTGATGTATACCGAGATGGGAAAACTCGGCTTCAAGCTGGTCGACAGCTATATCGGCCTGACCTTCGCCTATATCGCTTTCTCGCTGCCGATCGTCATCTGGCTGATGCGCGATTTCTTCGAGGCGCTGCCTGTGGAGGTCGAGGAGGCGGCGATGGTCGACAACGTGCCGTCGTGGCGGATCTTCTTCGGCATCGTGCTGCCGATGTCGAAGCCGGGTCTGATCGCCACCTTCATGATCACGCTCGCCTTCGTCTGGAACGAGTTCCTGTTCGCGCTGTTCCTGACCAACTCCAAATGGCAGACGCTGCCCATTCTCGTTGCCGGCCAGAACAGCCAGCGCGGCGACGAATGGTGGGCGATTTCCGCTGCCGCCCTCGTTGCCATCATTCCGATGATGGTCATGGCCGGGCTTTTGAGCCGGCTCATGCGCTCCGGCCTGCTTCTTGGAGCGATCAAGTAACCAACCGCTTTGGCATGCATTCATTCACAGGGAGGATAGAATGAGGAAATTGCTACTGGCATCTGCATCTCTCGCCGCACTCGCATCGGGGAGCGCGGGAACGGCGCTCGCCTGCGACCCGGATTACACCGGCGTCGAACTGACGGCGACCACACAGACCGGTCCTTACATTGCCTCGGCGCTGCAGCTTGCGGCCAAAGGCTGGGAGGAAAAGACCTGCGGCAAGGTCAAGGTCGTCGAGTTCCCGTGGTCGGAGCTCTATCCGAAGATCGTGACCTCGCTGACCTCTGGCGAAGACGCTTTCGACGTGATCGCCTTTGCACCGGCCTGGGCCCCTGATTTCACCGACTTCCTGTCGGAAATGCCGGCCGACATGCAGAAGGGCGCCGACTGGGACGATATCGCGCCCGTCTACCGCGAACAGCTGATGGTCTGGAACGGCAAGGTGCTGTCGCAGACGATGGACGGCGACGCCCATACCTACAGCTACCGAATCGACCTCTTCGAGAACGCCGACAACCAGAAGGCCTTCAAGGAAAAGTACGGCTACGATCTGGCGCCGCCGAAGACCTGGAAGCAGTACCTGGACATCGCCGAATACTTCAACCAGCCGGCCAACAACCTCTGGGGCACGGCGGAAGCTTTCCGGCGCGGCGGCCAGCAGTTCTGGTTCCTGTTCAGCCACGTGGCCGGCTATACCAGCCATCCGGACAATCCGGGCGCCATGTTCTTCAATCCGGAAACGATGGATGCGCAGGTCAACAATCCCGGCTGGGTTCGTGGCCTCGAGGAATACATCCGGGCCTCAAAGCTCGCGCCGCCGAACGCGCTGAACTTCTCCTTCGGCGAAGTGAACGCCGCCTTTGCCGGCGGCCAGGTGGCGGAATCGATCGGCTGGGGTGATACCGGCGTCATCGGCGCCGACCCGAAGCAGTCGAAGGTGGCCGGCAATGTCGGCTCGGCATCGCTGCCGGGATCGGACGAGATCTGGAACTACAAGACCAAGAAGTGGGACAAGTTCGACCACGTCGTCCAGACCTCCTTCATGGCCTTCGGCGGTTGGCAGGCGGCAGTTCCCGCGACCTCGACCAAGCAGGAAGCAGCCTGGAACTACATCCAGTATCTGACGAGCCCGGCCGTCTCGGGCCAGGCGGCGATTACCGGCGGCACCGGTGTGAACCCTTACCGCATCTCGCACACGACCAATCTCGATCTCTGGTCGAAGATCTTCTCCGAGCGTGAGGCGAAGGAATATCTTGGTGCGCAGAAGGAGGCGGTGACCGCCAAGAACATCGCGCTCGACATGCGCCTTCCCGGCTACTTCTCCTACACCGAAGTGCTGGAGATCGAGCTTTCCAAGGCGCTTGCCGGCGAAGTGACGCCGCAACAGGCGCTCGATAGCGTCGCCGAGCAGTGGAACAAGCTGACCGACGAGTTCGGCCGCGACAAGCAGCTTGCCGCCTATCGCGCCTCCATGGGCTTGCCGCAGCAGTAACGAAACCACGCCCGCCCCGAAGCGATCGGGGCGGGCGCCACCGTCCCCGGCGAGACCGGGCACAGACAGCATCAGAGGCTACAGCATGTCACAGGTCCGATTGCAGCAGATCACCAAGTCCTTCGGGAGCGTCACCGTCATTCCGCCGCTCGATCTCGACATTGCCGATCGTGAGTTCGTCGTGCTCGTCGGTCCCTCCGGCTGCGGCAAGACGACGACGCTCAGGATGATTGCCGGCCTCGAAACTGCGACTTCGGGTTCGATCCGGATTGGCGATCGCGACGTGACCGATCTCAGACCGGGCCTGCGCAATTGCTCCATGGTGTTTCAGAATTACGCGCTCTATCCGCACATGACGGTCGCCGAGAACATCGGCTACGGCATGAAGGTGCGCGGCACGCCGAAGGCGGAGATCGAAAAGGCGGTAACGGATGCCGCTCGCATCCTCAACCTCGGCGCCTATCTCAATCGCAAGCCGAGCGCACTTTCGGGCGGCCAGCGCCAGCGCGTGGCGATCGGCCGGGCGATCGTACGCCAGCCGGATGTCTTCCTCTTCGACGAGCCGTTGTCGAACCTAGATGCCAAACTTCGCATCGAAATGCGCACCGAAATCAAGCTCTTGCACCGGCGTCTTCAGACGACTGCCGTTTACGTGACCCACGATCAGGTGGAAGCCATGACCATGGCCGACCGCGTCGTCGTCATAAACCAGGGCCGCATCGAGCAGGCGGCCGATCCGATCACGCTCTATGAGGCCCCCGCCAATCTTTTCGTCGCCGCCTTCATCGGTGCGCCGAGCATGAATTTCCTCGAGGGGCGGCTGGAGCGCGGCGATGGAGGGATGCAGTTCATAGCGGATGGGGACGTGGCCGTGGCTATCCCGGAAAACCGCGCCGAAAAACTCGGCGCCTACGTCGGAAAAGCGGTCGTGCTCGGCATCCGGCCGGAACATACGATGGCGACGGACGCCAATGCGCCAACAGTCAGGCTGATCGTGCGCGATATCGAACCGCTCGGCCCGCATACGCTGGCTCTTGGCCGCGTCGGGCCTGCCGCTTTCACGGCGCAGGTTCACGCCGCGTCACGCATCGGCCCCGACGATCAGATCGCGGTGCCGATCGAGACGGAGAAAATGCATTTCTTCCTGAAGGAAACCGGTGGGGCGATCGGCCGCTGAGCGGATGGATGGCCGAAGGCGATGACGCCTCCGGCCTGCTGTCTTACTTCTTCTCGGCGCGTGCTGCGGCGAGGAAGGCGAGCTTCGCCGGCAGCTCCAGGTGCTTGGAGAGTGCCACGCGCTCCAGCGTGTAGTGATGCTCGACGTCGAGGCAGTTGACGGTGCCGAGCAGCTCGCCGCCGACAACGACCGGGATGTTGGCAACCGAGCCGCAGCCGAGCGACCAGATCGTCTCGTGGTCCGGGAAAACCTTGGCGATATCGGCGATGGTGTTGGCGACGAAGGTCTGGTGCGCCTTGTGCACGATGTCGAACCAGCTGTCGTAGCGGATCGGCTTGGTGCCCGAGGTCGGGTACTCCGCGGGGTGCGAGGTGTAGGCGCGGCGCGCGACTTCGTTGACCATATCTACGGTCATGATGGTGAAGAGCTTGGCGCCGATCACCTGGCGGCTAAGCGTCTGCAATGCGGTCCATACCGCATCGGCATCGGTGGTCTTGGCAATGGCCGCGTCGAATTCCGCCACCGCGGCAGCGATCTGTTCACTGTTCATGCTATGTCCTTGGGGTTACTCGATATCTTAGAAGGGGACAGACGATAAATCGTCGGTGTTGTCCCATCCTAGTTGGCATGCGCGGCGCTGATCTGCATCAGCTCGCGCGAATAGGGATCCTTGAGGTCACCGCGCTTGAGGTCGGCGACATCGGCAATCTCGACGATCCGGCCCTGGCGCATGACAGCGAGGCGATCGCAGAGGAAGGAGACGACCGCCAGGTTGTGGGTGACCATCAGGAAGGTGAGGTTCTGCTCGCGCCGGAGGCGCTTCAACAGGTTGAGGATTTCGGCCTGGACCGAAACGTCGAGCGCGGATGTCGGCTCGTCGAGTAAGAGCACCTTCGGCTTCAGCATCAGCGCCCGGGCGATTGCCACGCGCTGGCGCTGGCCGCCCGAGAGCTGGTGCGGAAAGCGGAAGCGGAACTTGCGATCGAGGCCGACCGAGGTCATGACCTCCTCGATGCGGGCGTTGCGGTCGCCGATGCCGTGGATCGTCAGCGCTTCGCCGAGCGTGGCGTCGACCGTCTTTCGCGGATGCAGCGAGCCGTAGGGATCCTGGAACACCATCTGGCACTGACGCGAAAAGGCGCGGTCGATGCCGTGGCCGCGGGGCGAGCCGAGCACGGTGATCTCGCCGGTCCATTCCGGCGCGAGACCTGCGATTGCCTTCAGCACCGTCGATTTTCCCGAGCCGCTTTCGCCGACAAGGGCAAAGCTCTCGCCGTCGGCGATATCGAGATTGACGTTGTGGGTGATCTGCACGTCGCCGTACGAGATGTCGAGGTTCTTCAGAGAGAGCGCGGTCATGCCTTGGCCCATGCGCTGCGGTCGAGCACCGGCAGCTCGTCCCGTGTTTCATCGAGGCGCGGAATGGAGGCGATCAGCCCGCGCGTATAGGGGTGCTTGGCCGCCATCAGTTCGCCGGCCTTGCATTCCTCGACCACCTCGCCGGTGTTCATCACGAGGATGCGGTCGCAATAGCTGGAGACGAGATTGAGGTCATGGCTGATGAAGATCAGGCCCATGCCCTTGCGTTTCACCAGTTCGTCGATGATGTCGAGCACCTGGGCCTGGACGGAAACGTCGAGCGCCGAGGTCGGCTCGTCGGCGATCAGAAGGTCCGGCTCGGGGATCAGCATCATCGCGATCATCACGCGTTGGCCCATGCCACCGGAGACTTCGTGCGGGTAGAGCTTGGCGACGCGTTCCGGATCTGCAATGCGCACCGATTCCAGCATCGTAAGCACGCGCGCGTTGACCTCGCGGCGCGGCAGCTTCTGGTGCGTCAGCAACGCTTCGGCGATCTGCTCGCCGATGGTCATGACCGGGTTCAGCGAGAACTTCGGGTCTTGCATCACCATGGAAATGCGGGCGCCGCGGATGGCGCGCATCTGCCGCTCGGACTGCTTCAGGAGGTCGACGCCGTCGAAGACGAGCTTGTCGGCGGTGACCCGACCCGGTGCCCGGATCAGCTGCAGGATCGAGCGACCGGTCATCGACTTGCCCGAGCCGCTCTCGCCGACGATGCCGAGGCGTTCGCGGCCGAGGGTGAAGGAGATGCCGCGCACGACTTCGAGATCACCGCGGGGCGTCGGGAAGGTGACGCGCAGGTTTTCGACTTCGAGAAGATTGCTCATCAGCGCTGCTCCCCGCTCTTCGGATCGAGCACGTCGCGCAGGCCATCACCGAGGAAGCAGAAGCCGAGGCTAACGAGAATGATGGCAAAGCCGGGCATGGTCGCGACCCACCACTGATCGAGAATGAAGGAGCGACCGCGCGAGATCATCGCGCCCCATTCGGGAAGTGGCGGCTGAGCGCCAAGTCCGATGAAGCCGAGACCGGCGGCCGTCAGGATGATGCCGGCCATGTCGAGCGTGACGCGGACGATCATCGATGAGGTGCAGAGCGGGAGCACGTGGCCGAGATTGACCCGGAGGCTCGACGCGCCGAGCAGACGCACCGCCGAAATGAATTCGGAGTTCTTGAAGGTCAGCGTCTCCGCACGAGCGACACGGGCATAGCCGGGCCAGGAGGTGATCGCGATGGCGATGATCGCGTTCTCGATGCCGGGACCAAGGGCCGCAACGAAGGCAAGCGCCAGGATGAGCTTCGGCAGCGACAGGAAGATATCGGTAATGCCCATCAGTATACGGTCGACCCAGCCACCGAAATAACCGGCGGCCACGCCGATCACCAGGCCGGCGGGGGCTGCGAGCACTGCAACCAGCGTGACGATGGCCAGCGTGATGCGTGAACCGTAGACAACGCGGGACCAGATGTCGCGGCCGAGTTCGTCGGTTCCCATCCAGTGGGCAGCACTCGGCGGCAGCAGGCGTTCGCTCAGCGACTGGCGCAGCGGATCATGGGTGGCGAGCCACGGCGCAAAGAGCGCGGTCAGCACCAGAACGAGGATGATGACGGCGCCGACAACGGCGAGCGGATTGCGCATCAGCGCGCCGAAGATGCGATAGAAGCGCCCGAGGCGCGCCTGCATCGGCGAGGCGGGGCTGTCGTCGATCAGCCAGTCGCGAAGTGTGGTCATGGTCGCTCCTCCCTTAGCGTGCACGCGGATCGAGCACGCGGTAGAGCACGTCCGAAATCTTGTTGATGCCGATAAAGACCGCGCCGATGACGAGGGTCGAGCCGAGCACGGCCGACATGTCGGCATTGAGCAGAGCGACGGTCAGGTAGTTGCCGATGCCGGGCCAGGAGAAGATCGTCTCGATCATCACGGAGCCTTCGAGCAGGCCGGCATAGGACAGGCCGATAACGGTGATCAGCGGCACGCGGATCGGCCGGAAGGCATGGCGCCAGATGACCAGGCGCTCCGGCACGCCTTTGACCCGGGCGGTCGTCACATATTCCTGGCTCAGCTGGTCGAGCATGAAGGAGCGCGTCATGCGGGCGATATAGGCGAGCGAGAAGAAGCCGAGGCAGGACGCCGGCAGGATCAGGTGCCAGACGGCGTTGCGGAAGATTTCCCATTCGCCAGCAATGATGCTGTCGACAAGGATCAGGCCTGTGACCGGCGACACCATGCCGTCGTAGAAGATATCGACACGGCCGGGGCCGCCGACCCATTTCAGCTTCGCGTAGAAAATCGCCAGGCCGACGAGACCGAGCCAGAAGGCAGGCACTGAATAACCGAGCAGACCGATGACGCGGATGCCCTGATCGAGCCAGGAGCCACGGCGGGCGGCGGCAAAAACACCGAGCGGCACGCCGATCAGCACGCCGAGGATGATGCCGAGCGTCGCCATTTCGAGTGTTGCCGGGAAGACGCGAGCGAGGTCCTCGATAACCGGCTTGCCCGTCGAAACCGATGTTCCGAAATTGAAGGTGGCGACGTCACGTACGTAGCTGACGAACTGGGTGATCAGCGGCTGGTCGAGCCCCATTTCCTGGCGCACGCGCTCATAGACAGCGACGGGTGCGCGGTCCCCGACGACAGCCAACACCGGGTCGATCGGCACGATGCGGCCGATGAAGAAGGTGATTGCGAGCAGGCCGAGGAAGGTTATCGCAAGCGTTACCAGAAAGCCTGCCAGTGAAAGAAGTCGCTGCCGTCCCCGACTGGGTCTGGCGGCGCGGCGCGCCGGCGCTGCTGCTGTCGTGCTGTCGTTTGCCACGTGGCGTCACCATCCCTCTTCGCTTGCGGTCTCACTTGTCGATACCGCAAAAATTTGCTTGGAGTATATAAATAAGTTTGCTTAAATCAAAAAAATTTTACTGGGGCGGAAACGGGAGGAATAACCGCTGTGAGCGATCCGTCAGAGGATACGCAGGCCGCGTCGGGCAAATCGGCCGGGGCAGGGCAACCGAAGGTGGGCGCGCTGGTGCGTGCGCGCCGCCGGCAGATGCATATGACCCTGCAGACGCTCAGCGACGCAGCGGGCGTTTCGGTCGGCTATTTGAGCCAGATCGAGCGCGATCTTGCCATGCCCTCGCTCGGCACACTGGCCCAGATTGCGCAAGGCCTGGGCGCCGAACTCAACCATTTCATCCTGGCACCGGCGATCGACACCGGGCTTTCGCGCGCCGAGGGGCGCATGGTGTTTTCGGTCGGCGGCTCGCCTGTTTCCTATGAGCGCATTGGCGCGGATTTCGCCGGCAATCAGCTTTCGAGTTTCGTCATCACCATTCCGCCGGGGCATCGCTCCGAGGTCTTCAGCCATGAGGGCGAAGAGCTCGTCTATATGCTCGAAGGCGAGATCCTCTTCGGGCTCGATGGCGACGACACCATGCTTTCGCCTGGCGACGGCCTGCACTTCCGCGGCATCCAGCCCCACTACTGGTGGAACAAGACAGACGCACCCGTGCGGTTGATCTGGACCGGCACCCTGCCGCTCTTCCGGCCCCGCGCTTCCCAATCCAACGAGACCGGTCAGCCGCAATCGGCGCTGAAGCCGGCACCGACAAAAACCAAGCCTCATCGAAAATAGGAGAATGATGATGAGAATGTTCAAGGCCGCGGTCTTCGCGGCGTCCCTGATGATGAGCGTGGCGCCGGCCGCACTCGCCGAAACGCCAGCCGATGTGTTGGTCGTTGCCCAGAATATCGACGACATCGTCAGCATCGACCCGGCCGAGGCCTACGAGTTCTCCTCGGGCGAATACGTCACCCAGACCTATGACCGCCTGGTGCAGTACGATGCGCCCGACGTGAAGAAGCTGGCGCCGGGTCTTGCCTCCGAATGGACGGTCGACGATGCGGCAAAGACGATCACCTTCACGCTGCGTGATGGCGTTACCTTTTCCTCCGGCAATCCGCTGCGTGGCGAAGACGTCGTCTACTCCTTCAAGCGCGTCGTCGTTCTCAACAAGGCGCCGGCCTTCATCCTGACGCAGCTCGGCTGGACGCCCGAAAACATCGACAAGATGGTGACCGCCGAAGGTAACAAGGTCACGGTCAAGTATGACGGCGACTTCTCGTCGGCCTTCGTTCTCAACGTTCTCGCCGCTCGCCCGGCTTCGGTGATCGACGCGGAAACCGTCAAGGCCAACGAGGCCGATGGCGACTTCGGCAATGCGTGGCTCAAGGCCAATTCGGCCGGCACCGGCCCGTTCGTGCTCAAGGCCTTCCGCGCCGGCGAGCTGCTCAACCTTGCGAGCAACCCGAACTACTTCGGCGGCGCTCCTGTTATCAAGGGCGTCATCATCCGTCACGTGGCCGAAGCCGCAACCCAGCAGCTGATGCTGCAGACCGGCGACGTCGACATGGCGAAGAACCTGACCCCGGACCAGGTTTCGGGTCTTGAAGGCAAGGACGGCGTGAAGGTCGAATCCTATCCGCAGGCCGCCGTACACTTCCTGTCGTTCAACCAGAAGGACGCGGCACTGCAGCCGGAAGCCGTCTGGGAAGCCGCCCGCTACCTGGTCGACTACAAGGGCATGACCGACAGCTTCCTCAAGGGCCAGATGGAAGTTCACCAGGCCTTCTGGCCGAAGGGCTTCCCGGGCTCGCTCGACGAGACCCCCTACAGCTACGACGTCGAGAAGGCGAAGAAGATCCTGGCCGATGCCGGCATCAAGACGCCGATCAAGGTGACCCTCGACGTCATCAACTCGACGCCGTTCACCGACATGGCGCAGTCACTGCAGGCGTCCTTCGCCGAAGCCGGGATCAACTTCGAGATCATCCCGGGCACCGGTAGCCAGGTCATCACCAAGTACCGCGCGCGCACCCACGAAGCGATGCTGCTCTATTGGGGCCCGGACTTCATGGACCCGCATTCGAACGCCAAGGCCTTCGCCTATAACGAAGACAACGCCGACGACAAGTATCAGTCGACGACCACCTGGCGTAACGGCTGGGCGGTTCCGGCGGAACTCAACGAAGCGACCAAGGCAGCCCTCAAGGAAGCCGATCCGGCCAAGCGCGACGCGCTTTATGTCGACCTGCAGCGCAAGGTGCAGGAAAAGTCGCCGATCGTGATCATGTTCCAGGCCGCGACCCAGGTCGCGATGAAGGACAAGGTCGAAGGCTACGTCAATGGCGCCATCTCGGACTATGTCTTCTACCGCCTGGTGAAGAAGAACTGATCCGCCAGCGATCGCCCTTGCGCCGATGAGAAAAAGGCGCACATATCAAAACGCCCTGGGCCTTCCGGCCCGGGGCGACGTGCTTCTACCGATCGGTTTGATAAGTTCTGGGAAGGTTTTACGACATGGCGGATGTGAAGGTGAGAACGCGGGAAACCGGTGCGACGGCTGTGGTCGGCAAGACCGGCTTTCCGCATGTGACCTCGGTCACCGGTGGTGAACTCGATATCGTCACCGGCCCGTCGCAGGCGGGCTACGGCCCGCTCGATCTGCTCTATGCGTCGCTCGCAAGCTGCCTGGTGCTGAGCGCCCGCATCGCCGCCAGCCGTTTTGGCGTGCTCGACCGGCTGACGGAAGTGAGTGCCAAGGTGACGGGCGAGAAAGCCCATGACGAGCCGTCCCGCGTCGCAAAATTCAACATCGTCTTCGACATCAAGGGTGATTTTGACGACACGGTCCGCCATGCGATCGCGGAAGCCGCCGAAAACGAGATCTGCACCGTTAGCAATACGATCCGCGGCAATCCGGAATTCGTGACCGAGTTTGCCCACTGACGTTCATTGGGTCTCAGCGTCCAACAAAAGGGCGGGCTGCCATTGGCAGCCCGCCCTTTTCGATGCAACCGGCAGAAGGACTCAGGCCGGTTGCGGCGTAAGCGCCTCCGGTTGACGCCGACCGATCGTCAGCACCAGCAGGGCCGCGACAATGCAGAGCATCCCGGCGGCAATCAGCGCCGGCGTATAGGTTTCAAGCGACGTCCGGCTGGCGCCTGCGAGGAAGGTCGCACTGGCCGCACCCAGCTGGTGACCGGTGAAGACCCAGCCGAAGACGAGGGCGGCGCGTTCCGGACCGAAGCGTTCGGCCGAAAGTTTCACCGTCGGCGGTACCGTCGCGACCCAATCCAGGCCGTAGAAGATCGCAAAGATCGACAGCGTGTAGATGTTGAAGCCGCTGAACGGCAGGAACATCAGCGACAGGCCGCGAAGGCCGTAGAACCAGAAGAGCAGCCAGCGGTTGTCATAACGGTCCGAGAGCCAGCCGGAACCGATGGTGCCGATCAGATCGAATACGCCGATCAGCGCCAGCAGGCTGGCTGCTGCGACGGGGGCAATACCAACATCGCCGCAGATCGAAACCCAATGGGTCTGGATCAGCCCGTTGGTGCTGAAGCCGCAGACGAAGAAGGTCGCAAACAGCACCCAGAAGGTGTTGGTCTTGGCGGCGTCGGAAAGCGCCCGGATCGGTGCCATCAGCAGTTCCCCGAAGCTCTTCGCCTTCGGCGGCGCCGCCACCATTTGCTTGCCGCCGAAGGGCGCAAGGCCAAGGTCCCCAGGGCGATCCTGCATCAGAAGCAGGACCAGGGTGAAGGCCGCAAGCAGGATGACGATGATCAGCGTCAGCGCCGAGCGCCAGCCGATCGTTTCGGTGAGAGAAGCGAGCAACGGCAGGAAGACCAGCTGGCCGGTGGCGTTGCTGGCGGTCATCAGCCCGACGACGAGCCCGCGCCGTTTGTCGAACCAGCGCGTTGCGACCGTCGCGCCGAGCACCAGCGCCGTCATGCCGGTACCCACGCCGAGCACGACGCCCCAGATCGCCACCAGGTGCCAGAGTTCCGTCATGTAGAACGAGGCGGCGATGCCGGAGATGATCAGGATCAGCGCCGTAGACACGACCGGGCGCACGCCGAAATGGTTCATGAACGAGGCTGCGAACGGACCGAGCAGACCGAAAAGGCAAAGCCGGATGGCGAGCGCCAGCGAGATTTGCGCATTGGTCCAGCCGAATTCGGTCTCGAGCGGTTTGATGAGCACGCCGGCCGAGCCCATGGCGCCCGCTGTCGAAAGCATGACCAGGAAGGTGACGGCGGCGACAGCCCAGCCGTAGTGGATATTGCGTCTGGCAAGATAACGCGCAAGCGCCGGACCGAGCATCGTCGACTTCCTTTCGTCGGTGTTTTTAGGGCGTGCGACAGCGCTGCGCGGGCTTTCGGAGCGCAGGTCGCAGATTGAACTGTTGTTTGGCAGTTTTCTGCCGGTTCCTGGCAGCTTAGGCTGCCCGGATTCTTCTGGCCTCAAGTCGCAGACTGCGACCAGAAAGTTGGTCTGGAAACGACGCGCTAGAGCGCCAGCAGCAGGTCCTCCAGCTGGGCGGCGGCGTCGGCTCCCAGCCGCGCCTCGATCTTGTCCTGAGCGGCCTGCCAGAGCGGCGCGCCGTCAGCCAGTATCCGGTGGCCGCTCTCCGTAAGTTCGACAATGGCCTCCCGCTGATCCTTTCCGCTTCCAGTTGCGGTCAATCCCATTCCCTCCAGCACTTTGACGTTGCGGCTGACCGTCGATCGCTCGAGTTCGATCTTGCGGCCAAGCTCGGTCATCGAGATCGGTTCATCGCGCGCGATGTGTCGAAGCAGGCTGAACTGGGCAAGGTTAAGACCAATCGGCTGCAGCGCGTCGTCATAGACTGACGTCACTCGCCGGGTGGCTTTGCGTAAGAGGGCACAATAGCAACGAGACATAATGTGTGTATATACACGCAAGCGATCGACGTCAACCGTTTCTTGGTGTGAAGGCGCTGTTCGAAGCGATCAGCGGTCCAAGCGAAACTGAAGAACGTGGTTGGGGTAAGCCTTGTCGCCGATCGTGAAATGGGTTTGTCCCGCCATCTCAAAGCCACTCGCGAGGTAGAAGGCCGTGGCTTTTTCGTTTTCGGCGTTCACCGCCAGCCAGGTGCCTGGCTGGCCCGTGTCCAGGCAGAATTGCAGGCCGGTCTTCAGGAGCGCCTTGCCGAGGCCGCGACCATGGTGACGGGGCTGGACATAGAGCGTCGTGATTTCCAGGTCGGAGGCGATATCGACCGGTGCCGGCGAATTCGCGGACATGCGCAAGAAGCCGTCGATACCGACAACGTTCTGCGAAACCCAGACGGTCTCGTTGCGGTCGCCCAGAATTTCTTCGAAGCGCGCGGTGGTAAAGTGCTGCAGCGCATAATCGGCAAAGAATGCGTTGACGCCATCCCTGATATACGTGTTCAGCCAGACTTCCAGGCTGATCGCCGCAAGGCTTGACGCATCCGCGACGGACGCGCGCCTGATTGTCATATCGTTTGTCACGCTGCTCTTCACTGTCTCAATCGACGAAGGGTTCCAGTTCCTTGTCGAACTCCACTTCGACGACATTGTTGAAAAGCGCCGTCGCCACCATGATACCGGAGAAAGCGACGAGGTCGACCAGCGCCTTGGCGTCGTAGCGTGCCTTGAGGCCAACCCAGATTTCCTCCGTAACGGCATTGCTGTCGGCGACGATGGCGCGGCCGAACGCGATCAGGCGCTGTTCGTCTTCGCTCGGCACGTCCGTGTGAAAATCGATGCCGGCATTGGCGAAGGCGCGACGAAAGAAGCCCATGGCGATTGGGGATTTCATGGCCTCCGAAATGGAATGGGAGAGGAACCAGATCGCCCTGTCGTCGAGGGTAGGGCGTAGTTCCTCGCGGAGCGTGAACCATTCCGCATAGATCCGGTGCGCGACCGGCGAATGTAAAAGCGTGCGCTTCATGTTGGTCATGCGGCCACGCACGCGCACCTCCTCGTCGTGGGCGGCGCGGATTTCATCCGAGGCGGTGTCGTAGTCGATCTGGGGGATATGGCTCATGGTCATGCCTGTCTTGGTCGTGCGCGAGCTGCGCAGATGATGGGTAGGAGCGTCAGACGGTGCTGAGCAGAATGCTCGTTTCGCTGTTCGACACGCCCTCGACGTCGCGCACTTCGCGCAGGATGCGGTCGAAATCGCTGAGGCTGTTGGCGCGGATTTCGGCGACCAGGTCCCAACCGCCGTTGGTGGTGTGCAGGGCATAAAGTTCCGGCAGGCCGCGCAGGTATTTGATCACCTTGGTGGTGTTTCGGCCGCTCACCTCGATCATCATGATCGCACGGATGGCGCGATCGTCATAATCCTGCCGCACGCGCAGCGTGAAGCCCAGGACCGCGCCGCTTTCGAGCAGCCGGTCGATGCGAGTCTGCACGGTCGCCCTCGATATGCCGAGCACCGCAGCGATCTTGGAGTAGGGCGCGCGCCCGTCTTCTCGCAGGAGCGAGATGAGCTGGTGGTCGAGGTCATCGAAGATATGCATGAAAGGTGTATATTACGATTGCGCAAATTGCTCAATATGTCCTGTAATTTTGCGCAGGTTTAAAATTTCAACTCACTTCTTGCAAGCCTAGGCTGACTTCATCGAATTTCTCCGATGGAGTTTTAAACGTGGTTCAGTATGTCGGTGTCGGCAACGTAATCGAGCTGGTCAAATCGATCGGCATTGAGACGTTTCTTGTGGGTCTTGCGGAATACATCGAAGACGATTTCCGCCGGTGGAACGTTTTCGAAAAAACTCCGCGGCTGGCCAGCCACTCGAAGACCGGCGTCATCGAGTTGATGCCGACCTCGGACGGCGAGCACTACGGCTTCAAATACGTCAACGGCCATCCGAAGAACCCCAATGTCGGCCTGCAGACGGTGACCGCCTTCGGCGTTCTTTCCGACGTCAGCACCGGCTACCCCTGTCTCGTTTCCGAAATGACGATCATGACGGGACTGCGCACGGCGGCGACATCGGCGCTTGCCGCGAAGTACCTCGCACGTCCTGATGCCCGCTCGATGGCGATCATCGGTCTCGGCGCCCAGTCCGAATTCCAGGCGCTCGCCTTCCGCGCCCTTCTTGGCGTCAAGCGCCTTCAGGTCTTCGATATCGATGCGGAAGCCGCCGCCAAGTTCTGCAACAACCTCTCGGATATGGACTTCGACATCGTCGTCGCTGCCACGGCTGAAGAAGCCGTATTCGGTGCGGACATCATCACCACCGTTACCGCCGACAAGCGCAATGCCACGATCCTTTCCGACAACATGGTCGGCGCCGGCGTGCACATCAACGCGGTCGGTGGCGACTGCCCCGGCAAGACGGAGTTGCAGGGGGACATCCTGCGCCGCGCCGACGTCTTCGTCGAATATCCGGAACAGACCCGCATCGAGGGCGAGATCCAGCAGATGGCGCCGGACTTCCCGGTCATCGAACTCTGGCAGGTGATTGCCGGCGAGGCCGAAGGCCGTCGCTCGAGCGCCCAGATCACCATCTTCGATTCCGTCGGTTTTGCTACCGAAGACTTCTCGGCCCTGCGCTTTCTGCGCGACAAGATCCAGGGTACCGCATTCTACACCGAGCTCGACCTGACGACCCAGCCGGACCATCCGCGCGATCTCTACGGCCTGTTCCGGCAGCAGCCGGCGGTCCCTGCCGAGCGGAGTGCCGCATAACATGAAGAGACTGTCCGTACAGGCGCCGAAGGGCGTCGTGATGATCCGCCCGCACCACTTCGGCCCCAACCCGATGACGGCCAAGGACAATGCCTTCCAGGCGACCGACGCGGCGCGCCAGCCGACTGCGATCGCCAAGGCCGCCTATGACGAAGTGAGCCGCATGGCCGACGGGCTTTCGAACGCCGGCGTCGCAGTCCATCTCTTCGAAGACGAGACGACGACGCGGCCGGACTCGGTGTTCCCCAACAACTGGTTCTCGACCCATTCGGGTGGCCATGTCGCGATCTATCCGATGTATTCGGAAAGCCGCCAAAGCGAGCGCCGCTCCGACATCATCGAGATGCTGAAGAACGAGTACCGCGTTCAGGACGTGATCGATTACTCCGGCCTTGAAAAGGACGGCGTCTATCTCGAAGGCACGGGCGCCATGGTGCTCGACCATATCGGTCGTGTCGCCTATGCCGCACGTTCCAACCGCACCAATGAAGTGGCGCTAGAACGCTTCTGCACCCACTTCAATTTCGAGCCGATGATCTTCGGCGCGGTCGATCGCCAGGGCAACTCGATCTACCACACCAACGTGCTGATGTGCATCGGCACCGAGTTTGCACTGATCGGCACGAGCATGATCCCGGATCTCGCCCGTCGCCAGGAGATCTGCTTGCGGCTTGAGGAAACCGGCCGCCAGGTCATCGATCTGACGCTGGAGCAAATCGAGAACTTCGCCGGCAATGCTATCGAACTCGACGGTGCCGATGGCCGCGTCGTGGTCATGTCGGCTCGCGCGCTCGCCTCGCTCCGCGCCGACCAGATCAAGGCGCTCGAAGTCTCTGCCCGTGTTCTCGCCTTCGACGTTCCGACCATCGAGCTCGCGGGCGGCTCCGTGCGCTGCATGCTCGCTGGCGTTCACCTGTCACGTCGGGAAAACGTGAACAAGCAACCGCTTTACGCCGCCATGTCCGATCGATAGAAGCACCTCATCCAAGCCAAAGGTACTACAAATGTCGCAGTCACGCCCCGTCTACCAGTTCAACAACATCATCGTCCGCACCCCGTCGAAGTCGGTCGTCAACGGCCTTCGCGCCGATGACCGCGGCAACCCCACCTTCGAAGGTGTAAAGGCAGAACACGATGCCTATATCGCGGGGATGAAGGACGCGGGCGTCAAGGTGACGGTGCTGCCGGCGCTCGAAGCCTTCCCGGACTCGATCTTCGTCGAAGATCCGGCGCTGGTCTTCACCGAAGGCGCGATCCTCTTGCGTCCGGGTGCCGAAACCCGCGTCAAGGAAACGCCGGAGATCGAGCCGACGCTTCGCGCCATGTTCGAAACGGTTCTCGATCTGCCAGGCACCGGCTTTGCGGATGGCGGCGACGTTCTGACCACCCGCGAAAGCGTGATGATCGGCCTTTCGGCCCGTACCAACAAGGTTGGCGCCGAAGCACTTCAGGCCTGCCTGACCAAGCTCGGTCGCAAAAGCGAGATCGTCGCCACGCCTGAAGGCGTGCTGCACTTCAAGACCGATTGCTCGCTGCTCGACGACGAGACCGTGCTTTCGACCGCGCGCCTCGCCAAGTCCGGCGCCTTCGAGCGCTTCAAGCAGGTGATCATTCCCGAAGGCGAAGAGCCGGCAGCGAATGCGCTGCGCGTCAACGACGTCGTCATGGTCGGCTCGGACTTCCCGCGCACGATCGAGATGCTCGACAAGCTCGGCTACAAGGTCGTGCCGATGAAGACGACGGAGATCGGCAAGATCGACGCAGGTCTTTCCTGCATGTCGCTACGCTGGTTCAGCAACACGCTCTGATCCGACGCAATCCCCGAGGAGGAACATATGAAGACGTTGAAGACCGCCCTGTTCGCAGGGATCGCCCTTTCCATGGCTGCCGGCAGCGCGTTTGCCGAGGAGACGCTGCGCCTCGGCATGACGCCGGAGCCCTACATGCCCTTCACCCAGGTGAACGCCGGCGGCGAGTGGGAGGGCCTTGAAGCCGATCTCTCCCGCGCGCTCTGCGAGAAGATGGCCGTCAAGTGCGACATCAACCAGATGGCCTGGGACGGTCTCATCCCGTCGCTGAAGGAAAACAAGGTCGATTTCATCATCGGCGCCTTCTCGATCACCGACGAGCGCCGCCAGGTCGTCGATTTCTCGACGCCCTATTACACCGAAGGCACGTCCTTCGTTGGCTCCAAGGGTGACACGAGCGAGATCAAGACGGCCGACGCCGCCGACGGTTCTGGCAAGATCATCGACCCGGCAAGCGTCGAGGGCAAGATCATCGGCGTGCAGACGTCGAGCGTGCAGTCGGCCTATGTCGCCAAGTACCTGACCGGCGCCGAAGCCAAGAGCTACGACACCGCCGACAACTCGGTCGCCGACCTCATCGCCGGTCGCGTCGACTACGTGCTCATCCCCGACCTCTACATCCAGACCTTCCTGAAGACGCCTGAAGGCGCCGACTACGAGGTCAAGGTCGAAGTGCCGAAGAACGTCACGCTCGGCGAAGGCGTCGCCTATGCCGTCCGCAAGGGTGACGCTGCGACCCTCGACAAGGTCAATGCCGGCCTTGCCGCGCTCGAAAAGGACGGCACGACGCAGAAGCTCGTCGACAAGTGGATCTTCGGCAAGAAGTAAACCGAATTTCGGAGGGCGGCGGCCAGCCTCGCCGCCCTCATTCGCCAGAACCGGCCGCAGCGCCGGGGCACCATCGCAGCAACCGCTACAGCCACCTTGCCCGCACCGATCGGGCAGCGGCGTAGGGGCTGACGAGACAATCGGGAACAGGTAACGACGGATGGACTATTACTGGCAATTGCTTGCCTGGGGCGGCGAGGGCTGGGGCGACGATTTCGCCTGGGGCCTGGTGATGACCCTTCAGGTCTCCGTGGTCGCCTATGCGGTTGCGGTTCTCTTCGGCTTCCTGGGCGCTGCCGGCAAACTATCGAAGCACCGGATCCCGCGTTTCCTTGCCGATATCTACACGACGGTCGTGCGCTCGCTGCCTGAGCTGCTCGTCATCCTGCTTCTCTATTTCTCGGTCGCGAGCGGGGCGGAACGGCTGTTGAAGCACTTCGGGCTCGTTGCCGAAACCTTTCAGTTCAGCTCGTTCTGGGCGGCGATCATCGCGCTCGCCTTCGTCTCCGGCGCCTTCATGACCGAGGTGCTGCGCTCGGCCTTCCTCTCCGTGCCGCCGGGCCAGATCGAGGCGGCGGTTTCGATCGGCATGAACAGGCGTAAGGTCTTCACCCGCATCATCTTCCCGCAGATGATGCGCCACGCGGTCCCCGGCATGGGCAATCTCTGGCTGTCTATCACCAAGGAAAGCGCCATCATCAGCGTGCTCGGCTCCTTCAGCGAGCTGCTCTACACGGGCTATCGCGCGGCGGCAGGCACCAAGCAGTACATCTTCTTCTACGGGCTGACGGCCATTCTGTTTCTGGCAATTACGCTCGTTTCCGTCCTGGTGATCGCCCAGATCGAGCGCCGCCTCAATCGGGGGCACAACTGATGGAAACGATCTCCAACGTCGTCGGCTTCCTGCCGGCGCTGATCAAGGCGACACCGCTCACGCTGCTTCTGACGGCGGTCGCCGGCGTCTTCGGCCTCGTCATCGGCACGCTCGTGGCGCTCGCCCGGCTTTCCGGTCGCCGCGTGCTTTCGGTTCCGGCCTATGTCTTCACCTTCGCCTTCCGCGGCACGCCGCTTCTGGTGCAGATCTACCTGATCTATTACGGCCTCGGGCAAATCCTACCCGGCACCTGGGTGCGCCATAGCTTCCTCTGGCCCTATCTGCGTGACGGCCTGTGGTATGCGATCTTTGCACTCAGCCTCAACCAGGCTTCCTACAATGCCGAGGTCATCCGCGGCGCGATCAAGGCGA
Source organism: Ensifer sp. ENS07 (assembly GCF_014852185.1). Taxonomy (NCBI): domain Bacteria; kingdom Pseudomonadati; phylum Pseudomonadota; class Alphaproteobacteria; order Hyphomicrobiales; family Rhizobiaceae; genus Ensifer; species Ensifer sp. ENS07. The sequence goes on from NZ_JACVBE010000018.1 coordinate 40,722, forward strand.
TCCCGCGCGGCCAGATCGAGGCGGCAAAATCGATCGGCATGCGCTCGTCGATGGTCCTGCGCCGCATCACCCTGCCGCAGGCGTTCCGCTCGTGCCTGCCGGTTTTGACGGGTGACCTGATCATCCTGCTGAAGACGACGTCGCTTGCCTCGACCATCACCATTCTTGAGGTCATGGGCACCGCCCGCATGCTGCAGCGCCAGTCGCTGCTGATCTTCGAACCGCTGATTGCCGCCGGCATCATCTATTTCACCGTCGTGTTCATCCTGACGCGCATCATGGGCGTCGTCGAGAAGCGGCTCACGCGCTACCGCACGGCGAAGGCATAAAGAGGAGACGCGCCACGGCGCGCGAGAGGAATGAACATGGTCGCATCAGCGCTTTCGGTGAAGAACATTCACAAGAGCTTCGGGTCCGTCGAGGTGCTGAAAGGCGTCTCCTTCGAGGCGAAGTCCGGCGACGTCATCTCGCTGATCGGCAGCAGCGGCTCGGGCAAGAGCACGCTTCTGCGCTGCATCAACTATCTGGAGACGCCGGACGAGGGCGAGATCTCCGTCTCGGGCGAGGTGATCCGCACCGTCAAGGGCAAGGACGGCAAGTTCCATGCAGCCGACAAGCGGCAGCTCGAACATATCCGCACGCGCCTCGGCATGGTGTTCCAGAGCTTCAACCTCTGGTCCCACAAGACCATTCTCGAAAACATCATCGAAGGGCCGATCCACGTGCTCGGCATGACCAAGAAGGATGCGATCGGCGAAGCCGAACTGCTGATGGAGAAGGTCGGCATCACGCCCAAGCGCGACCATTATCCCAATCAGCTCTCGGGCGGTCAGCAGCAGCGCGCGGCAATCGCCCGCGCGTTGGCAATGAAGCCGGAAGTGATGCTCTTCGACGAGCCGACCTCGGCGCTCGATCCGGAACTCGTCAACGAGGTGCTGCTCGTCATCAAGAAGCTTGCCGAAGAGGGCCGCACCATGGTGATGGTCACCCACGAAATGTCACTCGCCCGTGATATCTCCAGCGAAGTGATCTTCCTGCACAAGGGTTTGGTCGAAGAACGCGGCGCGCCGTCTGAGATGATGCGTGACCCGCAATCGGCGCGCCTGCGCCAGTTCCTGCAGATGGCTTGAGGAAACCCCGATGCGCGACACCAATTTTTCCGAGTTCCTGCCCGAACTCGTCGATATCCGCCACAAGCTGCACGAAATGCCCGAGATCGGCCTTTCCGAGGTGAAGACCTCCGAGTTCGTTGCGGAACTGCTGCAGTCCTGGGGCTTCGAGGTCACCCGCGGTCTTGCGACAACCGGCATCGTTGCAACGCTGAAGCGTGGCAACAGCAACCGCGCCATCGGCTTTCGCGCCGACATGGACGCGCTGCCGATGCAGGAGGAAACCGGTCTTGCCTATCAGAGCAAGCATCCGGGCGCGATGCATGCCTGCGGCCATGACGGTCATACCAGCATGTTGCTCGGGGCTGCCTGGGCGCTGTCGAAGGACGAAAGCTTCAACGGTACGGTTCATCTGATCTTCCAGCCGGCCGAGGAAAACTTCGGCGGCGGCAAGCTGATGATCGAAGACGGCCTTTTCGAGCGCTTCCCTTGCGAGCGGGTCTATGCGCTTCACAACTGGCCGGGTCTTCCAGTCGGCCAGTTCTCCAGCCGCGCCGGTGCCATGGCGGCATCGATCGACGTGCTGACGCTGACGATCAAGGGTAAGGGCGGCCACGGCGCCCAGCCGGAACTGACGGTCGATCCGGTCGTCATCGGTTCCAGCGTGGTGATGGCGCTGCAGACGCTGGTGTCGCGCAATGTGTCGCCGCACCAGCCGTCCGTGTTGACGGTCGGTTCGTTCCAGGCGGGTTCGGCCTCGAATATCATTCCGGATACCGCAGTGCTGGAAATCAGCATGCGCGCGATGGATCCTGTTGTCCGCAAGCAGTTGCAGGAGCGCGTCGAGCAGGTCGCCCGCCTGCAGGCGGAAAGCTACAACGCCGAAGCCGTCTTTGACTGGCAGGTCGGGTATCCCGCGACGATCAACGATGCTGAGGCTGTCGAGGATGCGCGTGCGGTGATCGCCGACACATTCGGCGCGGATGCCTATGTCGAACTGCCCGAGCCGCTGATGGGCAGCGAGGACTTCTCCTTCCTGCTGGAAAAGGTGCCGGGCGCCTATGTGCTGATCGGCAATGGCGACAGCAGCGGGCTGCACACAACCCGCTACGATTTCAACGACGACATCCTTGAGCGCGGCGCGACCTATTTCTACCAGCTCGCACGCGCAGCGCTCGTTTAAGCGCGCGGCATCAATTGCCCGGCCGCTCAGGTGGCCGGGTGCAGGTCGCCGAAGACCGTCGGGATCAGTTCCGACACGGTTGGGTGGATATGAACTGCGTGCGTGATCGTCGTGTAGGGCTTGCCCGCATACATCACGTCGAGGATGCTCTGCACTGCCTCGTCGCCGCTCGTTCCGAGGATCGATGCACCGAGGATCTCCTTGCTGTCGGCGTCGACGATCACCTTCATGAAGCCTTCAGTCTCGCCCTTTTCCACGGCGCGGCCGACGCGGGTCATCGGCCTCGTACCGATGAGCAGCTTGCGCCCCGACTTGCGCGCCTCGGTCTCGGTCATGCCGGCGCGGCCGAGCGGCGGATCGATGAAGAGGCCGTAGGTTGAAATGCGATCGCTGACCTTCCGCGCCTCTCCGTCGAGCAGATTGGCGGCGATGATCTCGAAGTCGTTATAGGCCGTATGGGTGAAGGCGCCGCGGCCATTGCAGTCGCCCATCGCGAAGACGTGCGGTACGTTGGTCTTGAGCGTCTCGTCGACTTCGACATAGCCGCGGGTGTCGGTCTTGACGCCGCCCCGGTCGAGATCGAGGTCGTCCGTGTTCGGCCGGCGGCCGGTTGCCAGCAGCAGGTGAGAGCCGACGATCTCGGGTGCGCCCGCCGTGCAATCCACGCCGGCGACGACATCGTCGCCGCTCCTGGCAAAGCGGATGCATTCGGCATTGAGGCGAAACTGGATGCCCTCTTTTTCGAGGATCGCGAGAATGGCGTCGGAAACGTCCGCATCCTCCCGGCCGATCAGCCGCGGCCCCTTCTCGATTACGGTGACCTCGGAGCCGAAGCGACGGAACATCTGCGCAAACTCGAGTCCGATATAGCTGCCGCCGACGACGATCAGGTGGCGGGGCAGGGTGTCGAGATCCATGATCGAGACGTTGGTGAGATAGGGCACCTCGGCGACACCAGGGAAATCCGGGGTTGCGGCGCGTCCGCCGACATTCAGAAAGATCTGGTCGGCCGAGAGCAGCGCGTCGCCGACTCGGATCTCATGCGGGCTTTCGAAGCGCGCATGGCCTTCGAAGACGGTGCAGTTCTCCATGCCTTTCAGCCAGTTTTCGATGTTTCCCCGGGACGTGAACCGCACCGTGTCCTTGCGCGCCATGACACGGGTAAAGTCGATGGTGATGGGGCCGGTCGTCACGCCATAGTCCGCGCCCCGTCGCGCCAGATGCGCGGCATAGGCGCTCGCGACCATCGCCTTTGTCGGCATGCAGCCGGTGTTGACGCAGGTGCCGCCGAAGTGCTTGCGCTCGATCAGCGCGACGGTTTTGCCCGCTGCCGTCAACCGGCCGGCAAGCGATGGGCCGGCCTGGCCGGCACCGATGATGATTGCGTCGAAATGTTTCGTCATGAGACCGAGGACACCACCCAGAGTGCGAGGAGAACGGCAACAGCATCCTCGAGAAGGGCGATCGGCAGGTCCTTGCCGCCGATGGCCGCGACGAGGCGCTTGCGGGCTTCATAGCCGCCGAGCGTGCCGATGACGGCACCGATGATGCCGGCGACCAATCCTTGGAGCATAGCATGTCCGGTCAATCCGAGCGCGGCCCCGCAGAACGCGCCGCTGACGATGCGGGCGCCGAACTGTTGCGGCACCTTTCGGCTCGGTGTGCTTGGCAATTGGTCGGTGACGAATTCCACCAGGGCCAGAAGGCCGAAGATGTAAGGTGTGAAGCGAAAGCCCATGAAGGCCGCCCAGGTACCGCTGAGCGGCAGCCATCCCGCGGCTGCGCCAATACTGACGGCGGCGGGTGCGGTCATGGTGCGCAGGCCAGCGACCACGCCGATAATGAGCGTCAGAAAATAGATCGACATCGTGTCCCCGAACGTTCGCCGGGCGAACCCAAGCCACCAGCCCCCAAGCGGTTCGGGTCGAGCGGCATCGCAACCAAGAGTGAAAGCGGATGTTTCTGGCGGGCCGCGATCAGAGTGGCCGACAACGCCGGCGATTGCAACGCCCAATCAGCTACCGCCATAAACGGTAGTCTATGCTTTCGATCGTGTTTATCAATGTAGGAAAATATTCGCCTGCCACAGTCTCTGGATGCAACCCTATTTTTTGCCGGGGGCTGACATATATGGAATGGCTTGCCCCGACGGAGCGGACGTTCCGTGATCAAACTTGCGCATCGAAATCCGAGGAGAAACCTATGCGCCTGACCAGACTGCTTATCGGAACTGCCCTTGCCTTGACCTTGACTGCCGCCGCGGCGAGCGCCGATGTGGTCGTATCCTCGAAGATCGACACGGAGGGCGGGGTGCTCGGCAACATCATCCTTGCCGTGCTCAACGCCAACAACATCAAGACGGTCGATCGCGTCCAGCTTGGGGCGACGCCGGTCGTACGCAAGGCGATCACCGCCGGCGAGATCGACATCTATCCGGAGTATACCGGCAATGCCGCCTTTTTCTTCGAAAAGGCCGACGATCCGGTCTGGAAGGATGCAGCCAAGGGCTACGAGACGGCCAAGAAACTCGACTATGACGCCAACAAGATCGTCTGGCTGACGCCATCGCCGGCCAACAACACCTGGGCGATCGGCCTGCGCAAGGAAGTCGCCGACGAAAACAAGCTGAAGACGCTGAGCGATTTCGGCAAGTACATCGCTGGCGGCGGCAAGGTCGTGCTGGCGGCGTCGTCGGAATTCGTGAATTCGGCCGCCGCACTGCCGGCGTTCCAAACCACCTACGGCTTCACCTTGAAGCAAGACCAACTGATCACGCTTTCCGGCGGTGATACCGCGGCGACGATCGCGGCCGCGGCGAACCAAACCAACGGTGCGAACGCAGCCATGGTCTATGGCACCGACGGCGGCATCGCCCCGTCCGGCCTCGTGGTCCTGGAAGACGACAAGGCCGTCCAGCCCGTCTATCAGCCGGCCCCGATCATTCGCGAAGCGGTGCTCAAGGAAAACCCGCAGATCGAGGAACTCTTGAAGCCCGTGTTCGAGAAACTGGACCTGGTGACGCTGCAAGACCTGAACGGTCGCGTGCAGGTCGGCGGCGAACCGGCCAAGGCGGTCGCCGAGGACTTCCTGAAGAAGAACGGCTTTCTGAAATAAGTTGACGGAGATCCGGGACGCTGGTCGGATGGCTGGCGTTCCGGGGATAGGCCTGCAGGTGCCGGAGATGCGCCGGCACAGGCGGGGAGGGAATGTGGTTTGAAAGCACTCCGCTTTGACAAGCTCGGAGCGATCATTGCGGCCCTGGCGCTCGGCGGCGCCTTCATAGCGCCTTTTGCAACGTTTCGTGCCAACCGTATCGTCGCCGGTGAGGTCAAGTCGGTGGCCGACGCCCTGCCTGCGGGGTGGAGTGCCGTGCTGCTGGGCATCGTGGTCTGCGCGGTCATCGTCGCGCTGGTCCGATCGCCCGCTTACCTGCGTCTCGCTGCCGCCTTTGTCGCGCTCGCCGCGCTGGCGCTCGGCATCGGCGTTGCCGCCACGCATCTGACACCCGAAGCCAACACCTATGCCCGCGTCTCGCCGGCTTCGGGCTTCTGGATCATGCTCTTTGCCTTCGGGCTGCTCGCTGCCGACGCCTTGACGCGACTGCGCCCGGCGCCCTTCGTGCGCATCGTCGTTCTCGCCGTCGTGCTGGCCTTTGCTTCGGCCATCCTTCTCGCCGGCGCCTGGGACGGCCTGTCGATTCTCAAGGAATATGCAAGCCGGGTGGACACGTTTTGGGCGGAGGGCCGCAAGCATGTGACCCTGGCGCTCGGTTCGCTCGTGGCTGCGACCCTCGTCGGCATCCCGCTCGGCATCCTCTGCCACCGCGTCACGCGGCTGCGCGATGGGTTGCTCGGCGTCCTGAACGCGATCCAGACGATCCCGTCGATTGCGCTCTTCGGCATTCTCATCGCGCCGCTCGGCTGGATCGCCCTCCATGTGCCGGGTGCGGCTGCCATCGGCATTCGTGGCATCGGTGTTGCCCCGGCCTTTGTTGCGCTCTTTCTCTATTCGCTGCTGCCTGTCGTCGCCAACACCGTCGTCGGTCTGGCAGGCGTTCCGCGGGACGCGAATGATGCCGCGCGTGGCATCGGCATGACCGATTGGCAGCGGCTGGTCGGCATCGAATTTCCGCTGGCCTTCCCGGTGATCCTCACCGGCATCCGCATCGTGCTCGTCCAGAATATCGGCCTTGCGACCATTGCCGCGTTGATCGGCGGCGGCGGCTTCGGCGTCTTCGTCTTTCAGGGCGTCGGTCAGACCGCGATGGACCTCGTGCTGCTCGGCGCCGTCCCGACGGTCGTGCTGGCGTTCGCCGCGGCGATCGTGCTCGACGCGGTGATCGAGATGGCCACACCCAACACCAGGCAGGCAGAGGCCGCATGATCGAGATCGAGAACATCACCAAGCGATATGGCGAAAGCACCGTTGTCGACGACGTCAGCCTGACGATCGCGCCGCGCACCGTCACCGTCGTCGTCGGCACCTCCGGCTCCGGCAAGACCACGCTCTTGCGCATGGTCAACCGGCTGGTTGAGCCGACCTCGGGCGCGATCCGTCTCGATGGCGAGGACAATCGTTCGCTGCCCGGTTATGAGTTGCGCCGGCGGATCGGCTACGCAATCCAGGGGCACGGTCTGTTTCCCCATCGCACCGTCGCCCAGAACATCGCGACCGTGCCGACCTTGCTCGGATGGGAACGGGCGCGCATCGATGCGAAGGTGGAAGAACTCCTGCGCCTTTTCCAACTCGATCCCGCAGATTTCGGTCCACGCTTCCCACACGAGCTTTCCGGCGGCCAGCAGCAGCGCGTGGGCGTTGCCCGGGCGCTTGCCGCCGAGCCGAAGGTGCTCTTGATGGACGAGCCCTTCGGGGCGCTCGATCCGATCATCCGCGCCAAGGCGCAGGACGACCTGCTTGCCATCCAGAAACACTTCCAGACGACGATCATTCTCGTCACCCACGATATGGAAGAGGCCTTTCACCTCGCCGATCGCATTGCCGTCATGGACAAGGGCAAAGTGGTGCAGTACGCGACCCCCGCCGAAATGCTGCTGAAACCGGCCACGCCCTTCGTCGAAAGCCTGATCGGGACGGGCGAACGGCCCTACCGCCTGCTCGCGATCGCGCCGGTCTCGAGCGCGGTTGAGCCCGGGGCCGCCGAAGGCGCGCCGATATCGAGCGATGCCAGCCAAAGGGAAGCCCTGGCCGAACTCCTCTGGTCCGGACGAGATGCGTTGCCGGTGGCAGGTCCCGACGGCGCCGTAATCGGCAGGGTCAGCCTGGAGGGGTTGGCCAAACGCGCGGCCGGTCCAGCCTGATGCCGAAGCTCGCCACTCTCATTCGCATCGCGGTTTTCCTGGTTCTCGTCGCGTTCCTGCTGCAGCCCCATTGGTTCGAGCCGCTGCTGCGGCCGCTGGTGCAGGACAACGCCCCCGTCATCTACAACCAGGGAAGCCTGCTGCAGCTGACGTTCTTGCATCTGCGCACGGTGGCGCTGGCGGTGGCAGCGGCCGCGCTGGTTGCGCTTGCGCTTGCCATTCTCGTCACGCGCACGTCCGGAGCAGAATTCCTGCCGCTGTCGCGCAGCCTGGTGAATATCGGTCAGACCTTTCCGCCCGTCGCGGTTCTTGCGCTCGCTGTTCCGATCTTCGGTTTCGGCGAAAAGCCGACGCTGATCGCGCTTTTTCTCTATGGCCTGCTGCCGATTTTCGAGAATGCGCTGACGGGGCTGACGACCTTGCCTTCCTCCGTCATGGAGGCGGCGCGCGGCGCCGGCATGACCAGCGGCCAGCGGCTTCTCAAGGTGGAGTTGCCGCTGGCGATGCCGGTGATCCTGGCGGGTATCCGGCTTTCGGTCGTCATCAGCCTGGCAACCGCCACGATCGGATCGACGGTCGCCGCAAAAACACTCGGCGAAGTAATCATCGCCGGGCTGCAATCGAACAACCTTTCCTTCGTCGTCCAGGGCGGCCTGATCGTCGCAACGCTTGCGGTGCTTTTGCACGATGGGTTGCAGGCGGCGGAGCGGAAGCTTGCCGCGCGGATGGGGCGCTAGGCGCAGGCGGTGGAGATGCGCAACCGGGCAATCGGCCGGCTGTCTCAGCAAACTGCCGTTCCCCGTGTTAGGATGGCCGATGCTCTACCGCGGCGCCAAAAGTCCTATTGTCAGGGACATGGGTGGATTCAAGGTCAGGCTCAACATGCCCGGCTGGCTGTTGCCATGGCCGCGCGACCATGGCTACGGACCGCTCGCGATGGTCGCTGAAACGATATTGGATCCTGGCAGGCTGGTCGCCATGCACGAGCACAGGAACGACGAGATCCTGTCATGGGTGCCGGAAGGGGTCATGCGCCACGACGACCGGGCGACCGGCAGACTGGTCACCGATCGCGCGCATCTGATGGTGATGAACGCCGGGCAAAGCTTCTGGCATTCGGAGGAAACCTTGTCTGGTGATCCTCCGCTGCGCATGCTGCAAATTCTCGTGCGCCCCCACAGCGTCGATCTCCCGCCAAACATTCAGTACGGTCCGATCGAGCCGGCGCCCCTCAATTGCTGGCGGCATCTCGTTGGGGCCGAGGGGGAGGGAGCGCCATTCTACGTGCGCAACGCCATCGATTTCTTCGATCTCAGGCTCGAGGCGACGGCAAAGGTGGCGTTTCCCCGGAAGGAGGGGAGGCACCTTTACTTCTATGTGTTCTCCGGTTCGGTGGAAGTCGGGGGCGTCCGGTTTGACGAGGGAGATCAGGGTCTCCAACGGTCGGACGGACCATTGGACCTCGTCGGCATCGGCAACGCGCTGATCGTCGCGTTCCTGATCGATCCGCGGGCGCCGGCAGCGCGCAAGGGGACGGTCGGCGATCATCCCAAGATCCCGTCACCCGTTCTGGCGCGGACCTTGCTGACACTGCTACGCTTGCGCGATCGTCTCCGACGGAGGAGCTAAGTGGATCAGCGACCCCTCACGCAACGTGCAGTGGTCTGGACCGCTTTCCTCCTGCCGTAGAGTTGCGATGCGTGCACCCTTCTTGGTTGTCTGTAGAATGCCTGCTTTGTCGGCATTTGCCTGAGATATGAAAATGAATTTCACAATTTTACAAAATATGCGGATTTGAGTTGACGGCCTGAAAAAACTGTCCCAGTCTGCGAAAATAAATTACGCCAAAAGGCAGGGGAACAGGACGAGCATGAAAGTTGGCATCATCGGACTCGGATTCCGTTTGGGTTATCTCGGCTATGTCTTCAAGGCCATGGACGAGAGCTTCGCAATCGCCGGATACGTCGATCCGAACCCGGCCGGTCTGGCCACGCTCACCGAAAAAGGCATCTCGCCTGGCAAGGCCTACGCGACGCCCGAAGAACTGATCGCCAACGAGAAGCTCGATCTCCTGATGATCGGCTCGCCCAACCACATGCACCTCGACCACATCCGGATCGGCCTTGAAGCCGGCCTGAAGGTCTTCAGCGAAAAACCGATCGTCACGACGATCCAGGAAAGCCTGGAACTCGCAGCGCTGATGGCGAAGTTTGGCCATGAACGGCTGATGGTCGGTCTCGTGCTGCGCTACGCGCCGATGTACCGCGACCTCCGCCAGGCGCTTGCCGAAGGCAAGCTAGGGCAGGTGGTCTCGATCGAGGCTTCCGAGCATATCGAGCCCTATCATGGCGCCTTCTTCATGCGCGACTGGCGCCGCTACGAGCGCTATTCCGGCAGCTTCATGCTGGAGAAATGCTGCCACGACCTCGACCTCTACAATGGCGTCGTTGGAGCCCGGCCGGAACGCGTCGCAAGCTTTGGCGGCCGCAAGAGCTTCATCCCTGCCAACGACCCGGCCCGCGAAGGCATCAACGACCTCGAACTCTTCCATCGCAAGCCGAGCGGCTGGATGGGGTCCGACAAGGTGTTCGACAGCGACGGCGACATCATCGACTACCAGGTGGCGATCGTCGAATACGCCAACGGCGTCGGCATGAACTTCCACACCAATCTCAACGTGCCGGATCAGTTCCGCCGCTTCTGCATCATGGGCTCGCGCGGCATGGCCGAGGGCGATTTCATCCGCGGTTACTTCGACGTACACGAGATGCTGACCGGCAAGAAGGTCATCGAGAACAAGTACAAGGCCACCGAACTGTCGCAGCACTATGGTGCCGACGAGCAGATGGCAACCGACATCATCGGCCACGTCCGCGACGGCCGACCTCTGCCGGTTTCGACGCGCGATGCGCTGGAAGCCGGCATTCTGGCGCTCTCCATGGACGAGGCTCGGCGCAAGAAGAGCGTCATAGACCTCCGGCCCATATGGGACCGTTTCGACGAAGCCCTGCATTCCCGCGCGGCGTAAGGGGAGGCGACGGATGAGTGTTCAACGCAGCACAGTCATCTTCGCCTGGATCCTGCTTCTTCCTGCTGTCCTTTACGTCACGGTGATCGTCGCCTATCCGCTGGTCGACACCTTCATCCTGTCGTTTACGGACGCGTCGCTGAAGAAGACGACCAATTGGGTCGGCTGGACCAACTACGACAAGATCTTCAACGAGACCTTCGCCGAGGTCATCTTCCGGACCTTCATCTGGACGTTCTTTTCGGTGTCGATCAAGATGATCATCGGCGTTTTCGGCGCAACGATGCTGAACGCGGCCGTTCCCGGCCGGGCGCTTTTCCGTCTGCTCACCATGCCGCCATGGATCGTGCCGATGGCCATCGGCATCTTCATGTGGGGCTGGATGTACAACGGCCAGTTCGGGATGATCTCCGGCGTGCTGCAGAACATGGGGTTGTCGAACGGGCCGATCGCCTTTCTCGCGCGCGGAGAGACTGCCTTCTGGGCGACGATCATCACGGACGTGTGGATCGGCGTGCCGCTGGTGACGCTCTATATGCTGGCAGCCATGCAGGCGATCCCGCAGGATCTCTATGAGGCCGCGTGGACCGATGGGGCAGGGCGTTTCTATCGCTTCCGCCGCATCACGTTGCCTCTGCTCGTGCCGTCGCTGATCACCATGTCGATGCTGTCGCTGATCGCGACCTTCAACTCGTTCGATATCATCTGGATCCTCACCCAGGGTGGACCCAACGGTGAGACGACGACGATGATCATCGACACCTATCGCACCGCGATCGGGTCGAAGAAGTATGGCGAAGGGGCAGCGCGCGCCGTGCTGATCTGCATCTTCCTGTCGATCTTCTGCTTTGCCTATTTCCGGGTGACGAGCCGCCTTTCTCAGGGGGAACAGAAATGAGCCAGCCTGCCCTGATCAATCGCTACCGCTGGTACGAGCTTGTCGGAATCTATGCCGGTATCTTCGTGTTCCTGTGCTTTATCCTGGCGCCCTTCGTCGAGGGCTTTCTGGTGTCGCTGAAGCCGCTCGGGCTGCTGTTCTCGTCACCCTATCGCTTCTGGCCGGAAAACGGCTCGTTCGCCGCCTACTTTACGATGTGGGAGAGCGTGCCGGGCTTTGCCCGCTACATCTTCAATTCCTTCTTCATCTCCACCATCGTCACGGCCATCGTGCTGGTGCTGGTCATACCCGCTGCCTATGCCTTCGCCCGCTTCAACTTCCGTGGCGCCGGCGTGCTTTTGGGGGCATTCCTTGCCGTCAACATGTTTTCGGGCGCGGTGCTGCTGATCCCGCTCTTCCGGCTGATGCGCACCTTCGGCGTCCTCAACACCTATCTGGCCATGATCGTGCCGGGCGTTGCCTTCCTGATCCCGTCGGCGATCTGGCTGTTGCGCACCTACATGATGCGCATCCCGCGTGAACTGGACGAGGCCGCCTTCGTCGACGGAGCCAGCCACTTCTATACGCTGCGCCGGGTGATCCTGCCGATCGCCATGCCCGGCATCACCGTGGTGGCGATCACCACCTTCATCGGCGCCTATGCCCAGCAGTTTATCTACGCGCTGACCTTCAATTCCAAGAGCGAATACATGCCGCTTCCCGTCGGGCTGTTTGCCTATTTCGGACGCCAGGAAGTGGTCTGGAACGAACTGATGGCGGCAAGCTTCGTCGGCATCGCGCCGGCCGTCGTCGTGATCTTCCTCTTGCAACGCTATCTCGTCAGCGGGCTCACCGCGGGCGCGGTGAAACAATAAGACTTAAGTCAACCACCAGAGAACGGGAGCATAAAAACGTGTCTATTCAATTCAAGACGGGGGTGCTCGCCCTTGCCCTGCTCGGCTCGACCGCGCTGGGCGCCGTGACCGCCAAGGCGGCCGACCAGGAGATCAGCTGGATCTACTGCGGCGACACCATGGATGCGGTCCACCAGAAGTACATCAAGCAGTGGGAAGAGAAGAACCCGGGCTGGAAGGTAACGCCTGAAGTCGTCGGCTGGGCCCAGTGCCAGGACAAGGCAACGACCCTTGCCGCCGCCGGCACACCGGTCGCCATGGCCTATGTCGGGTCGCGCACGCTGAAGGAGTTTGCACAGAACGACCTCATCGTTCCGGTGCCGATGACGGACGACGAAAAGAAGACCTACTACCCCAACATCGTCGATACCGTGACCTTCGACGACAACCAGTGGGGCGTTCCGATCGCCTTCTCGACCAAGGCGCTCTACTGGAACAAGGACCTGTTCAAGCAGGCCGGCCTCGATCCGGAAACGCCGCCGAAGACCTGGGCTGAAGAGATCGAATTCGCCAAGACGATCAAGGAAAAGACCGGCATTGCCGGTTACGGCCTGCCGGCCAAGACCTTCGACAACACCATGCACCAGTTCATGCACTGGGTGTACACCAACAACGGCAAGGTCATCGACGGCGACAAGATCGTCATCGACAGCCCGCAGGTGCTCGCAGCGCTGCAGGCCTACAAGGACATCACGCCTTTCTCTGTTGAAGGCGCCACCGCCTACGAACAGAACGAAATCCGCGCCATCTTCCTTGACGGCAAGGTCGGCATGATCCAGGCGGGCTCGGGTGCCGCAACGCGCCTGAAGGAAACCAAGGTCAACTGGGGCGTAGCACCGCTGCCGCTCGGCCCGGAAGCAAAGGGCGAGGGCACGCTGCTCATCACCGACAGCCTGGCGATCTTCAAGGGCTCGGGCGTTGAGGAGAAGGCGATCGAATTCGCCAAGTTCATCACCTCGCCAGGACCGCAGGGCGAATACGAGCTTCAGGGCGGCGCTGGCCTGACGCCGCTGCGTCCGTCGCCGATGGTCGATGAGTTCGTCAAGAAGGATCCCTATTGGAAGCCGTTCATCGACGGCATCACCTATGGTGGTCCCGAGCCGCTCTTTACCGACTACAAGGGCTTCCAGAACGTCATCATCGAGATGGTTCAGTCGGTCGTGACCGGAAAGGCTGAGCCGGCCGACGCCTTGAAGAAGGCGGCTTCCAGCCTCGAAGAGTACAAGTAAGGCCACCGGGGCCGCGCGCCGACAAGATCGGTTCGCGGCCCCACCTAACTCTGCTATAAATGAGCCGCTTCTCGCCGGTGGCCGGAGACAGTTTCTTGGGACAGCTCAATCTCAATCGGGTTCAGAAATTCTACGGGACGTTCGAGGTGCTGAAAAGCATCGATCTCGAAGTCAGGAACGGTGAGTTCGTCGTTTTCGTCGGGCCCTCCGGTTGCGGCAAGTCGACCTTGCTCAGGATGATCGCTGGTCTCGACGAGACCAGCTCGGGGGACATCCTGATCGAGAACAAGCGCGTCAACGATCTGCCGCCGGTCAAGCGCGGGATCGCCATGGTCTTCCAGTCCTACGCGCTCTATCCGCACATGTCGGTCTTCGAGAACATCGCCTTTCCGCTTCGCGTGGAAAAGATGGCCGAGGAGAAATTGAAAGCCAAGGTGGAGCATGCCGCGCGCATCCTGCACCTGGACCAGCGGCTGCAGCAGAAGCCGGGCATGCTTTCGGGCGGCCAGCGCCAACGTGTCGCGATCGGGCGGGCGATCGTGCGCGAGCCGAAGATCTTCCTCTTTGACGAGCCGCTCTCAAACCTCGATGCGGCCCTTCGGGCCGACATGCGCATCGAACTGGCGAAACTGCACCGGCAACTGAAAGCAACGATGATCTACGTCACGCACGACCAGGTCGAAGCGATGACGATGGCGGACCGGATCGTCGTTCTCAATGCCGGTGAGATTGCCCAGACCGGCGCGCCGCTCGAGCTCTACCACAAGCCGGCCAATACGTTCGTTGCCGGCTTCATCGGCAACCCGAAGATGAACTTCCTGCCGGTCACCTGCAAGGGCGTCAGCGATGCCGGCGTCGAGGTCGACTACAAGGGGCAGACGGCGGTCATCCCCGTCACCCCGCAAAGCGGCCTTGCCGGGCGCACGCTGACGCTTGGCGTGCGGCCGGAGCACATCATGCTCGGGTCCGGCGACCTGACGCTCAAGGTGACGCCAACGGTCATCGAACGGCTCGGCGCCCATACGGTCGCCTATGCGGCGGTCGGTGGTGAGGGCGAGAACTTCTGTGCCATGCTGCCGGGAACAGCAGCTGTGCGACCGGAGGAGACCATCCAGACAGGCATCAAGGCAGCCGATTGCCACCTGTTCGACGAGGCTGGCCTCGCGCTCGAACGTCGCGTCGAGTTGACCGACATCGATATGGGCGTGCTCGACCCCGCGGCTGCCTGACGTCGTCGAAGCCAGGATCATGGTCTCGGCCAATCAGGGCGCGGCCAGTGTTTGGCCGTTGTGGCTGGATATCCGGCAGCTCTACCTGTAAGGATTGCCGGTCGCCGACGCCCTCTATTCAAAGGCGATCAAGCGCACTTGGATAGAGTATCATGACGCTTGGCCGTTATACGGAACTTCCCCATCTGGCCGACGCCAATGCCGGGATCGAAGCCGTCTGGGCGTCTGTCAGTCGCAACGAGGGCAGCTACCGGGTCCTGCCGGATGGGCGATGCGACATCATCCTCCGATTTACGCTGAACGCCCTGCCACTCTGCGAGCTGACGCCGATCGTGACCGGTCCAACCACGGGCTATTACGATGTTCCGCTGGAACCCGGCGCCGCCTTCGTCGGCGTGCGCCTGCGGCCTGGCCATTTCCAGAGAATTCTGGGCCTGGAGCCGATCCGGTTGCACGGTGACGCCCTGATCGGCGCAGCGGCTCTGGGTCAATGGCCCGACATGGCCGCCCTTTGCGTGCCGGCATCGGACCAGCAGGAGCTTGCCGGCCGCCTGGTGCGGTTTGTCCGCAAGCGTGATGCCGAGAGCGACTTTGAGGTGGCGCCGCTCGGCCGCAACATCATAAGCGCGCTGCACGCCTCCGGCGGGCGGCTGCGCATCGCCGAGCTTGCCGCGATGCACGGTGTCTCCGAGCGCACCGCCAGGCGCATTCTCCTTCGCGCAACTGGGCTCACGCCGAAGGCGTTTGCCGCCATCATCCAGTTTCATCGTGCATTGCGGCTGTTGCGGGATCACTATCTCAGTCCTGCGGATGCCGCGTTCGAAGCCGGTTTCGCCGACCAATCCCACATGACCCGCGTCTTCCGGCGCCTGGGCGGGTTCTCGCCGGCGCGCTTGCCCGAAGTCACACTGGTGACGATCTCGGACTGATGTCCGAATTGTTCAAGATCAGAGCCTGGCAATGAATGATGATCGCCCGCAACCCTTCGCGCTGCTTCGGGTAGCGCGCTTAGCGCGTTGCCGACTTCGGCGGCGAGTAACCCTTGGAGACGAACCATGGCCGTCCGTTTCGGATACACAATCCTCTATGTTCCCGATGTGCCGGCAACGGTCTCGTTTTATGAGGCTGCCTTTGGTCTGAAGCGCAGGTTCGTACACGAAAGCAGCCTCTATGCGGAGATGGAGACGGGTGTGACGGCTCTGGCCTTTGCCAGCGAAACCATGGCGGAGCTGAATGGTCTTGCTGTTCGCGCGAACCGCAGGAGCGATCTTGCCGCCGCGTTCGAAATCGCGCTGGTCTGCTCTGCACCGCACGAGGCCTATGAAAAGGCTGTTTCGGCCGGAGCATCGCCGGTGAAGCCGCCGGAAGAAAAGCCGTGGGGGCAAGTGGTCGGCTATGTTCGCGATCTCAACGGCTGCCTTGTCGAACTCTGTTCCGCCACGCCCGCCTAGCCGCCCGGCCCGACCACGCAACCCACGAACGCCATGACTCAGGAGGAGCCCACCTGTGCGCCCGACCACTGCCTCGCCCTGCATCACGACCACCCAGATTGCCGCGTCGCGAGACTTCTATCAGACATATTTCGCCGCACGGCTGACGTTTGACTGCAGCTGGTACATCAGCCTGGAACTCGGCCAAGGCCTGTCCCTCCAGTTCATGGAACCGCAACAGGGGCAGCCTGTGTGCAACACCGAAGGCCTCACCTACAATTTCTGCGTCGCAGACGTCGACGGCGAGTATAACCGGATCAGGGCAGCAGGCCTTGCCCCGGCGTTGCCGATCGAGGATCACCCATGGGGAGATCGTGGCTTCGCCGTAAAGGATCCGAACGGTGTCCTGCTCTATATCTACTCAAATCGCGAACCCGCGCCGGAGTTCAAGCCGTTTGTCATCGCTTCGGGTGCGGCATGATGGATGACCGGATCCAGACCCTTCTGCGGGAGATCGAGCTTCATCGCGGCGATCAGTTCGTGATCGTCACCCGACTACGGGAAATCGCGCTTGCCTCGGGCCCTGCAGTCACCGAAGAGGTAAAGTATGGCGGCATCCTGTTTTCGTCCAAGGACAGCTTCTGCGGCGTCTTTTCCTACGCCCAACACGTGACGCTGGAGTTTAGCCGGGGCGCCGCTTTGCCCGATCCACATGCCGTCCTGGAGGGTTCAGGCAAGCTTCGCCGCCACATCAAGCTCCTGGGCCCGGCGGATATAGATGAGAAACAAGTCGCGCTATACATCAAGATGGCTCGCGAGGCTGCCGATCGCTGAAGGGTCGGTTGCGCCCGGCGACGGTGCCGCAAACCTCAGGCCGCGCCCTTCTCGGTTCCGTGCGGGTTGTCGACCTTCGGCCAGATGTTCTTCGGCGCGCGCTTGTAGTCGGTCTTGGCGGGATTGTTCGGGTAAGGCGTGCCGGCCGAACAATAGAGGATTTCGGACGCGATCTTGGAGAACGAGGCGTAGAAGTGGTTGGTCGACTTGATGACCAGGATCTTCTTGCTTGTCGGGTCGATGCCCATCACCGAAAACAGGCTTGGATCGAAGCTCTGCGCGCGGGTCGAGTTGAGGATGATGTCGATGCCTTTGAAGCGAATGTGGGCCGCATCGCCGAAGGGGGCGAAGCTCTCGCCGAAGCGCATCTCGGCGTCGCGCACCAGCTTGACCACCTTGACCGTGCCATCGACCGGATTGCCGGTTCCCGGCGCCGACTTGGCGCCGAAGCGCAAGGGGATGTCGGCGCCTTCGCCGGCCGCCATGCAGATCTGCACCGCCATCGGGTCCCAGATCGTGCCGACCGCAACGTCGGTTGCGCCGCGAGCCAGCAGTTCTTCGAGCAGAACTGTCGCGTCGCCGGCCGTACCACCGCCCGGGTTGTCCCAGACATCGGCGATGACGACGGGACCTTTGGTTGCTGCGAGTGCCTCATCGACCGCCTGCCTCTCGTCGATCTGCGGCATGATGAAGGTGCCGCGGTGGGAGAAGAGTTCCAGACCCAATTCCCGTGCGAGGCTCGCGCCTTTCTCCGGCTTGCCGTCGGTGACGGCGAGCAGCTTCGTTCCCATTTCCGGGACGTCGCCGGCCATGAAGCCGTGGATCACGGAGAGCGAAAGCACGTCTGCGTCTTCCTTCTCGATCCGCATCAGCTTGTCGACGAAGGAGCGCATCGGATCGCGAGATGTCGGGTAGACGTCGATCATCCGACAGTCGAAGATCGACATGACGGGCGTGATGCGGCCTTCGAGCGTGTCGACAGCGATCTTCCAGAGGTCCTCCGCGCGGTCGACGAAGTCGGTGTGCGGGAATTCCTTGAAGTAGACGAAGAAGTTCGATGCGGCGGCGCGGTTGGCCGTCAGGTGGCTGTGGGGATCAAGCTCGGCGCAGACGAGGATATCGGGACCGACGATCGCACGGACGCGCGTCAGCAGGTCGCCTTCGGGGTCTTCGTAGCCGTCGGCGACCATGGCGCCGTGCAGGCCGAGCACCACGGCATCGACGGGCATGGCGGCGCGCAACTGGCCGAGGATCTCGTCGCGCAGGCACTCATAGGTCTCGCGGTTGACGAGGCCAGCCGGGTCCGCCCAGGTCGCGGTTCCCTCGATCAGTTCCCAGCCCTTCTCAACGCAGACGCGCCGGCCGACGGTGATCGGCGCCGTGCAAAGCGTCGGTGTTTCCGGGTGTTCTCCCGGCGGGGCGTAGAGCGAGGCTTCGAAGGCCCGGCGGTCGATGCAGATCGGGGAGAAGGTATTGGTCTCGGTCGCAAGCGCCGCTGTGAAGATCCGCAATGCCGTTGCCTTTTCTATTGCGTCACGCCTGCAGCGCCGCTCATCCGGCCGGATGTGCTAAGGTCGCTGCGGGCTCTAAGTCTGGCGCATGATTTTTCCCGGATGCATGGCGATCCAGGAAACTACGCGGAAGCCGCGCCCATCGGGTTCGGCAGGTAGCCGGTAAAGCCGGCAATCTTCCAGCGTCCTTCGTGCAGACGGCAGTAATAGACCGTCTGCCATTTCAGGATGTCGACGCTGCCGTCCGTCTTCTTCAGGCTGCCATCGAACTTCTTGTGCGCCAACGCCTGGTCACCGTTGATCTCGATGTCCTCGAGCGTCGTCGTGGTGAAGATCGCCGTGCGCGGGTCTTCGGCGAAGCTCTGTGTCGCGAAATCCTGCGCCTGGCGCAGCCACTCTTCGCGATAGGCGGCCAGCGACGGGAAGGTCAGCCGCCAATTGTCCGGATTGGTTTCGCGGCGGCCGTCGATGCCGATGAAGCTCTCCCCGACGAAATCGTCTGCAACCATCGACCAGTCGGCTGCCAGAAAGGCAGTGATGTCGCGGGAGACCAGCATCTCCCAGATCGAGTGGCGTGCAGCATCGGAAGAGGGGAATGGATTGAGAAAAGGATCCCGCATATTCGCGCCCTGGATTGAAATTCTTTTCATGAATGGCGTTTTTCGCTAGCCAAATTCGGCTTTCTATGGTCACTTGTCAACGATCAAAGAAAATAATTTGCAAGAAGGCTCATGATGACGATCAAGCGCTATGGTGCGGAACAGGTCGGCGCTGGCGGCAAACCTTTGCCCTTCGCGCGCGCTGTCGAGGCGGACGGCTGGCTCTATGTCTCTGGTCAGGTTGCCATGGAAAACGGCGAGATCATCGAGGGCGGGATCATCCCCCAGACCCACAAGACGATCGCCAATGTGATGGCCATCCTGACGGAAGCCGGCTACGGTCCGGAGCATGTGGTTCGTTGCGGCGTCTGGCTCGACGATCCCAGGGATTTCTGGACATTCAACAAGATCTACCAGGAGTATTTCGGTGCTCATCCGCCGGCGCGGGCCTGCGTCCAGTCGTCGATGATGGTCGATTGCAAGGTCGAGATCGACTGCGTCGCCTATAAGCCGAAAGAAGGCTGATCCTGGAGCGGGAGCGGTTTTCTGCCCGCATCCCGCTCTCACTCGTGATCCGAAGCAAGGCATAAGCGGGCGATGGACATCTTCGCGACATTGCAGGAAGAAAAGGGGCGGCTCTCCCAGTCGGAAAACCGCATCGCCGATATTCTCCTGAACGATTTCGAGTTCGCGGTAAACGCCTCCATCATCGAGCTCGCGAGCAAGGCGGACGTTTCGCCGCCGACCGTCACCCGCTTCTGTCGGCGGTTGGGTTGTGACAGCTTCTCCGACTTCAAGGTGCAGCTCGCGCGGACCGCCTATATCGGCATGCGCTACCTGAAGCCCGAGCCGAAGAGCCGGGAGACCGGCGATGTCGCCCAGGACATCATCACCAAGTCGCAGAACGCGCTGTTTCTTCTGCATCGCTCGCTCGATCTCGCCGCGATCGAGCAGGCGGTCGAGCGGATTGCCTCAGCGGAAATGATCTACGCCTTTGGTTCCGGCGGCAATTCGTCGATGATCGCCGGCGAGCTTCAAAACCGGCTCTTTCGTTTCGGCCTGCGCATCACATCGAGCTCGGATCACAGCATGCAGTTGATGATGACGGCGGCGGCCCGGCCGACGGACGTGCTGATCGGCTCCTCCTTTTCCGGCCGCAACGCCGAACTCGTGCGCGCCTTCACGCTTGCGCGCGAACTGAAAGTGCCGACCATCGCGCTGACGCAGAGCGGCAGCCCGGTGGCCACCGCTGCCAGCATCACCGTTCCGGTCGATCTGCCCGAGGGCAACAATATCTACCGCCCCACCTCCACCCGCATCGCCTATCTGGCGCTGCTCGACATCCTCTCCAGTCTCGTCGCTTATCGGGTTCAGCCGCAGGCGACAGCCACACTTCGGCGCATCAAACAGCAGCTGGTGACCCACCGCGACGGTGACGACCGCCAGTTGCTCGGAGACTGACGTGCCGCGAAAGGTCAACGCATGACGCAATCTCTCGCGATCGTCACCGGCGCCGCCGGCGATATCGGCCGTGCTATCGCCCGCAAGCTTGCCGACGACCATGACGTGGTTCTGCTCGTCGACATCGATGCGGAGGCCGCCGAAAAGGCAGCGCGGGCGCTTGGCGACGGCAAGCGCTTCGTCGCAGTCGCCTGTGACGTCACCAATGCCGAAAGCGTGGCGGCGATGGCAGCGAAGGCCGCAGAGAAGGGCGCTGTCCGCACCCTCGTCAACAATGCTGGTGCTGCCCGTGCCGTCAGCCTGCACGACACGACGCCGGAGATCTGGCGCATGGACAATGCGCTGAACCTCGAGGCGGCCTTCCTCACTTTTCGCGCCGTCGAGGACATGCTGAAAGAGACCCACGGCTCGGTCGTCAACATCGCCTCGGTCAACGGCATGAACGTCTTCGGCCATCCGGCCTATAGCGCCGCCAAGGCCGGGCTCCTGCACCTGACCCGGCTGATTGCGGTCGAATACGGCAAGTTCGGCATCCGCTCGAATGCGGTGGCACCCGGCACGGTTCGCACCCAGGCCTGGGAGGCGAGGGCGGCATCGAACCCGGATGTCTTCGAAGAGGCGCGCCGCTGGTATCCGCTGCAGCGCATCGTCAATCCGGATGACGTCGCCAATGCCGTGCATTTTCTCGCAGGCCCGCTCGCGGCCGCCATTTCGGGCGTCTGCCTGCCTGTCGATTGCGGCCTGACCGCCGGACAGGCTGAGTTGGCCCGCACGTTCTCGCAATCAAACCACTACTGACATAGAGCATTCTGGAGGAAGAGCATGCACCCGGTTTCCTACCGTCTCGAGGCGTCCTGGCAGCCGGATGGCGGGCCGTTCGGGCGGTTTACCTTCACGCTGTTCAATTTCTCCGGCGCGCCACTTTCCGGCTTCAGGATCGTCTACACCTCGCTCACCCGGGTGATCGATCCCAAGGCCTGCGACAATGCCGTGTTCCTGCGCCGTAACGCCAATTTTCACGAATTCGCGCCGCCTGCGGGGCTGACGATCGAAAACGGCGGGAGCTGGACCTTCACCGTCAGCGGCCTGCACCGCAACGCGCGCCACTGCACCGACGGTGCCAAGTCCGCCTATCTGACGCTTGCCGATGGTGGTCACGTGCCGGTCGCTGTCTCCGATCTGTTGCTTGAAAATGCCGTCAGTGAACCGCCGCCGGTGCGGCTACCGGACGGCAAGCTCGATCAGCCCTATGCGTTGCAGCCCTGGCCAGCGAAGCTTGAGCTTCGTCCTGGAGACGGTTTTCCAGTGGTGCTCTATCCGGCGGTCGGCTCGACGGGCGAGGATGTCGCTGCCATCGATACGGTTCTGGCGATGTACCATCGGCTGTTCCCTGCGGGCCACGCCCCCTTCAGCCTGGCAGCCTCGAAGCAGGGGCGGGCGATTGTCTTTACCGCCGACGCTGGTCTTAAGGCTGAGGCCTATCGGCTCGACCTCTCTGAGACCGAAATCCGGCTTAGCTTTGGCGGCAGCGCCGGCCGGCAATATGGTTTGACCAGTCTGGCCCAGCTTCTGGATGGGGCACGCAACCATCCGGAAAAGTTCCGCTTTCCGGCGAGCGGCAAAATTTCGGATGCGCCGCGTTACAGCTGGCGCGGTTGCCATCTCGACGTCTCCCGCCAGTTCTACCCGACGGCGGATGTGGCGCGGCTGATTGACATTCTCGCCTGGTTCAAGCTCAACGTTTTCCACTGGCACCTGACCGACGACGAGGCCTGGCGCCTGGAGATCAAGGCCTACCCGCAGCTGACGACGCTTGGCGTCCTGCGCGGGCCGGATGAGCCGCTTCTGCCGCAGCTTGGTAATGGCGCTGAGCCTGTCGGCGGCTTCTACAGCCAAGCGGACGTGAGGGCGATCGTCGCGCAGGCGACGGCGCTGCATGTCGATGTCGTGCCGGAGATCGATATCCCTGGCCATAGCACGGCGACCTTGGTGGCGCTGCCGGATCTGACAGACGGTCAGGAGGCCCCGGAGAGCTACCATTCGGTTCAGGGCTATCCCAATAACGCGCTCAACCCGGCCGTTGCCTTTACCTACGAGTTTCTGGAGAAGGTCCTCGACGAAATGGTCGAGCTTTTCCCGAGCGCCTACATCCATATCGGCGGCGACGAAGTGGCGAACGGTTCTTGGCTCGCTTCGCCGCTGGCCAAGAAGCTGATGGAGCAGGAGGGCATCTCCGGCACCTTCGCGCTGCAGTCCTATTTCCTGAAGCGGGTGAAGCAGATGTTGACGGCGCGTGGCCGCAAGCTCGCCGGCTGGAACGAAGTGGCGCATGGCGGCGGTGTCTCGACCGAAGATACGCTGCTGATGGCCTGGGAGCGGCCGGAGGTCGGCATCGAGCTCGCCCGCGAAGGCTATGACGTGGTGATGACCCCCGGCCAGGCCTATTACCTCGACATGGCGCAGGCCGATGCTTGGCAGGAGCCAGGTGCAAGCTGGGCCGGCACGGCGACACCCGCCCACACCTACGGCTACGAGGCCGAGGGCGAATTCCCGGACGAGCTGAAGGCCCGCCTCAGAGGCGTGCAGGCGTGCATCTGGTCCGAGCATTATCTTTCGCGCGGCTACTTCAACCGGCTCGTCTTCCCGCGGCTTCCGGCGATCGCCGAGGCGGCATGGACACCGAAGTCGGCGAAGGACTGGCTGCGCTTTGCGGCCATCGCGCCGCTCAGCCCGAACCTCTGAGAGGAACGCTCATGCGCATCGCCGTTGGTGGCATCCATACCGAATGCAGCACCTATTCGCCTGTTCTGATGACAGAGGAAGATTTTCGCGTTCTGCGCGGCCAAACGCTGCTGGACGCCGAGTACTTCAGTTTCATGAAGGCCGAGGGTGTCGAGCATCTGCCGCTTTTGCATGCCCGCGCCGTGCCCGGCGGCCCCGTGTCGCGCCCAACCTACGACGCCTTCAAGGCCGAGTTCCTCGAAATGCTGCGTGACGCGCTGCCGATCGACGGGCTTTATCTCGCCATGCATGGCGCCATCAAGGTCGACGGGATGGACGACGCCGAAGGCGACTGGATCTCCGCCGCCCGCGCTGTCGTCGGTCCCAATTGCCCGGTGGCGGCGAGCTACGACCTGCATGGCAATGTCAGCCAGGAGATCATCGACCAGCTCGATATTTTTGCCGCCTACCGCACCGCGCCGCATATCGATACGCCGGAGACCATGACCCGTGCCTGGTCGATGCTGGTATCTGCGCTGAGAGACGGGACGCGCCCGGGCATCGCCTGGGCACCGGTCCCGGTCCTGCTTCCCGGCGAATGCACCTCGACCGAGGACGAGCCGGCAAAGTCGCTCTACGTGCAACTGCCCGAGATCGATAAGCGGCCGGGCGTTCTCGATGCCAACCTGATGGTGGGCTACGTCTGGGCCGACGAGCCGCGGGCGACCGCCTGTGCGGTCGTAACGGCCACCGACAGGGCGGCGGCCAAACGGGCAGCGGAAGAGATTGCCGCGGGCTACTGGTCGGAACGTCGAAACTTCCGCTTCGGTCCGGTCACCGGACCGCTCAACGAAATGCTGGATATCGCCGAGCGGGCGACGACGACGCCGATCATTCTTGCGGACTCCGGCGACAACCCGACCGGCGGCGGCGTTGGTGATCGCGCAGACGTGCTGAAGGCGCTGCTCGCCCGCGGCTGGCGGGGCGCGTTGATCGCCGGCATCACGGACCTGCCGGCGGTCGAAGCCTGCTTTGCCGCTGGGGTCGGCGAAACGTTGATGCTCAAGATCGGCGGCAGCCTCGATCCGGCAAGCCCCCGTGCGGAGATGCTGGCCGAGGTCGTCACGCTGGATGATCCCGGGCCTGCGAAAGAGCGGCAGGCGGTGGTGCGGGTCGGCGCGATCGATGTCGTTATCGCGGCACGGCGCAGGCCCTACCACAACATCGAGGACTTCCGGCGGCTGGGCCTCGACCCTGAGGCGGTGCGGCTGCTCGTCGTCAAATCGGGCTACCTGTCGCCCGAACTGGCGCCGATCGCCAACCCCAACCTGATGGCCCTGACTGAAGGGGTCGTCAATCAGGACATCCAAGGGCTCGCGAGCCTCCGCCGTCAGCGGCCGGCCTACCCCTTCGATCAGGACTTTTCCTTTGAACCCGTCGCCCGCTTTTCGGCGCGTTGGTCGAGCGGCGCCTGAGACATGCTTCGCACATTTCCTACCCGAGTTTCGGGTAGGGGCTTCCCTCAAAGCACCGCGCGTCGTTCGACGCGCATGGGCGCTGAAACGCCTTAGCCTTCCGCATAACACCGTCCTTAAATCGATCACAATTTAAGCGATTGTGCGATATCCTCCACCCGCTTCGCGGACACATTCTAGCATGACCTCCACCATTCTCAGCGCCATGCGCAACCCGGCCATGCGGATCAGCATGCTGGCAATCTTCCTGTTCGGGTTTGCCGGTGCGGCCACCTCGCCCTACCAGTCCGTCGTCGGCATCAACGAGCTGGGGCTCAGCGATGCCGTCTATTCGCTGCTGATCCTGCTTGCCTCGACGGTGAACGTCATCGTCAGTGTTTCGATCGGCATTCTGGCCGATCGCGTCGGCAACTACCGGCTGCTGATGTCGACGGCGATCTTTTTCGGCGTTGTCGGCTACGGCATCGTCTATGTGCTCCCGCATCAGATGAGCTTCGTCGTTAGCGTCTTGTTGCTGTTGCCGATCTACGGCGCGGTCTACACGCTGCTCTTTGCCAATGTGCGCAGCATCGCCCGGCGGATGAGCGGCCATGACGCCGCCTCGCTCACGACGGGCGCCCGCGCGGCCATATCAGTGTCCTGGGTTCTGGTGCCAGGACTGGTCGGCTTTGCACTCGCCGGCGGCGACAGCATGCTGCCGGCCTATCTGCTCGCCTGTCTCGGCTGCCTCGCCAATCTGCTGATCGTCTATTTTAAACTGCCCAACGAAAGCGGGGCCGACGCATCGCTCGGCAAGCGGCTTTCTTACTGGACGTCTTTTCGGGAGATCCTGGCGCCAGGGATTTTCCTGCGCGTCATCGCCGTTGCGATCATCACCTCGTCGCTGCACGTCAACGCCGCCGTGCTGCCCCTGATCATGACTGACGAGATCGGCGGCAGCGTCACCGATATCGGCATCATCGTTGGGATCGTCGCTTTCCTCGAAGTCGTGTTCATCTTCGTCTGGGCGCGCATCCAGCTGAGCCTTGTTCCATTCAAGGCGCTGGCGCTCGGAACCGCGATCTACATCGGCTACATGGTGCTGCTCGGCTTCTCGACGGCGACCTGGCAGATCTACGCGCTCACCTTGATCAGTGCCTTTGGTGCCGCCGCGTTGATCACGATCCCGATCAGCTACCTCCAGGACCTGATTGCCGACCGCCCGGGCCTCGGAAGCTCATTGCTCGCCGTGAACCTCTTCCTGAGCGGCGGCCTTTGCGCCGGGCTTTTTGCGCTCGGCACGCGGATCAGCGACTATTCGGGCACGGCGCTGCTTGGCGGCGCCGCAGGCCTTGCCGGGCTGGTGCTGCTGCTCGCGCTCGACGGCGATAAAACAGGGAAGAAAACATTCCGCCGCTCGTGAATTAGTCCCAGGGCTCATCGACAAAACTGCAGGTGAACTTTGTCTGGTTGTCCTGGAGACATCTCTTCTTTTGATCGGCGAGGATCATGATCCTCGCGAAGAAGCGCGAAAAGTCGGCCTTGCTGGAGGTAAACGTGGCTATCCCCAAAGCGTGCGCCTGGGCCTGCGCCACGCAGGTCGCCAATTCCTGATCGGGGACATCGCTGTTTGCAACGATGACAGCGCGGTCAAATCGCCCTTCCGCGGAATAGTTCACGGCGGAAGCGCAATTTGGTACGCCAGTTGCTGCAGTATCGTTCAGCAGCCGCTCGTAGTAGGGGTCGAAGCCGAAATCTTCAATTTTGCTGACGTCGACCCGGCCATTCTTGACGACATCCTTTCTGAAGATCACGCCGATGGTGTTTCTTCCGAGGCCCGGTTGGGCCTTGGTCTCAATTCCGGCGGCCATGGCGATCATTTGAATTGTCGAGAAGACCACGTCCCTCTTCTTGGTCTCCCCTTGGCTCATTCCGACGCCAATAAATTCCGGGAAGGCGGTAAAGTGCCGTTCTCCGTTGCGAACAGGGCCGAAGAAACTCACGTTTTGAGCGACCGCAGACGAGGCAACAAAGACGCTCGCAAGAAGCCCGGTGGCAAACATAAGATGTCTAATGGTTCTTCTCCCGTACCCGCCCCAGCGCATGAAGCCTTCTCATAAAAAACCAGCGCTCGCGTGAGCGAACAGAGATGTTCTGCAACGCGTCGCCAGCAATGCGATGGCATCTCGATTTTTCTAGCATTGCTATCAACAGCTGCAAGGCGCCGGAGCGAGGAAGACGCAGTCCTGACGCTAGTCTCATCAAAAAGTGATTGGGGCGCCTTTCGGCGCCCCAATCAGTATGTCCGTGAGTATGTCGGTCGAGAGCGGATCAGTTGCCGAGAATGCCCGGCAGGCGCAGGCCCTTTTCCTTGGCGCAATCGAGCGCAATGTCGTAGCCCGCATCGGCATGGCGCATGACGCCGGTTGCCGGGTCGTTCCAGAGCACGCGTTCGAGGCGCTTGGCCGCATCGTCGGTACCATCGGCGCAGATGACGACGCCCGAATGCTGCGAGAAGCCCATGCCGACGCCGCCGCCGTGGTGCAGCGACACCCAGGTGGCGCCCGATGCGGTGTTGAGCAGGGCGTTGAGCAGCGGCCAGTCCGAAACAGCGTCCGAGCCGTCCTTCATCGCTTCGGTCTCGCGGTTCGGCGAGGCGACCGAGCCGGAATCGAGGTGGTCGCGGCCGATGACGACCGGCGCCTTCAGTTCGCCGTTCTTGACCATTTCGTTGAAGGCGAGGCCGAGGCGGTGGCGATCGCCGAGGCCGACCCAGCAGATGCGCGCCGGCAGGCCCTGGAAGGCGATGCGCTCACGTGCCATGTCCAGCCAGTTGTGCAGGTGCTTGTTGTCGGGAAGCAGTTCCTTGACCTTGCCGTCGGTCTTATAGATGTCTTCGGGATCGCCGGACAGGGCCGCCCAGCGGAACGGGCCGACGCCGCGGCAAAAGAGCGGGCGGATATAGGCCGGAACGAAGCCCGGGAAGGCAAAGGCGTTTTCGAGGCCTTCTTCCTTGGCCATCTGGCGGATGTTGTTGCCGTAGTCGAAGGTCGGGATGCCCATGTCCTGAAAGGCGATCATCGCTTCGACGTGGTCGCGCATCGAGGCGCGCGCGGCCTTTTCGACGGCCTTCGGATCGCTGACGCGCTTCTCCTTCCACTGGCCCATGGTCCAGCCCTTCGGCAGGTAACCGTTGACCGGGTCGTGCGCCGAGGTCTGGTCGGTGACCATGTCGGGACGGATGCCGCGGCGGACCATCTCCGGCAGGATTTCGGCGGTGTTGCCGAGCAGGCCGACGGACTTGGCTTCGCCGTTCTTCGTCCAGCGGGCGATCATCTCCATCGCTTCGTCCAGCGTCTCGGCCTTTTCGTCGAGGTAGCGGGTGCGCAGGCGGAAATCGATCGAGTCCGGGTTGCATTCGACGGCCAGGCACGAAGCGCCTGCCATGACGGCGGCGAGCGGCTGGGCGCCACCCATGCCGCCGAGGCCGCCGGTCAGCACCCACTTGCCCTTAAGGTTGTCGCCATAGTGCTGACGGCCGGCTTCAACGAAGGTTTCGTAAGTGCCCTGAACGATGCCTTGCGTGCCGATATAGATCCACGAGCCGGCCGTCATCTGGCCGTACATGGCGAGACCCTTCTTATCCAGCTCGTTGAAGTGATCCCAGGTCGCCCAGTGCGGCACGAGGTTGGAGTTGGCGATGAGAACGCGGGGCGCATCCTTGTGGGTGCGGAACACGCCGACCGGCTTGCCCGACTGCACCATCAAGGTTTCGTCGTCGTTGAGGTCCTTTAGCGTCTCTACGATCTTGTCGAAATCGGCCCACGTGCGGGCGGCACGACCGATGCCGCCGTAGACGACCAGCTCGTGCGGGTTTTCCGCGACGTTTGGGTCCAGATTGTTCATCAGCATGCGAAGCGGCGCTTCGGTCAGCCAGCTCTTGGCATTGAGCGTGGTGCCCTGAGGGGCGCGCACGTCGCGAATATTGTGGCGCGGATTGTTGATGGTCATGCCTCGCTCCCTGTCAGTGTCTTGAGGTCAAATGCGATGGTTTCGATGCGGTTCAGGATCGCACCCAGCGGCTTTCGCAACAGGGCGGATCGTGTGGCGTCGAGCGCGAAAGGCGGCTCTTCAGCGGCGAGATGGGTCGATTGCGCGAGCTCCATCTGGATGGCATGCACGCCGGTTTCCGGGCGGCCATAGTGGCGGGTGGTCCAGCCGCCCTTGAAGCGGCCGTTGAGAATGCTGCTGTAACCTTCCGCAGCGGCAGCGATTGCGGCCGTCGCCTTCTCGATGTCAGGCGCGCAGGTCTTGCCCATGTCGGTGCCGATGTTGAGATCCGGCAGCGTGCCTTCGAACAGGAACGGAATGCGCGAGCGGATCGAGTGGCAGTCATAAAGCACGACCACGCCATGGATCGCCTTGACCCGCTCGATCTCGGCGGCAAGGGCCGCGTGATAGGGCGCATGGAATGACCGGAGCCGTTCGGCGATATCCGCTTCAGTCGGTGCCTCTCCGTCCTTCCAGATCGGCTTGCCGTCGAAGTCCGTTTCCGGGATCAATCCGGTCGTGTTCTGGCCGGGATAGAGGCTGACGCCCTCGGGATCGCGGTTGGCGTCGATCACGTAGCGGTGGAAGGTGGCGCGAACGACGGTCACCTCCGGCAGCAGGCCATCATAAAGTTGATGGATATGCCAGTCGGTATCGGCGAGGATTCGACCGTTATCGTTCAGCCGATCCCAGATCGCAGCCGGCACGTCGGTGCCGGTATGCGGAAAGCCGAGAATGACCGGCGAGTTGCCTTGTCTGACTTCGACGACCGCCATTTCAGGCCTCCAGGCTTGGCAGGATGCCGGCGGAGACGGCGGCGTTCAGACGGCCCGAGGCGATGAGGTCGCCGGCGGCCTTGAGGTCGTTGGCCATGTAGCGGTCCTCTTCGATCGTCGGCGAGACGGCGCGAAGGGCGGCAGCGGCCTTCTGTAATTCAGGGCTCGTGGCGAGCGGCGCGCGGAATTCGACGCCTTGGACGGCGGTCAGTGCTTCGATGCCGACGATTGAGAACAGGTTCTCGGTCATCTGCAGCAGGCGGCGCGCGCCGTGGCAGGCCATGGAAACGTGGTCTTCCTGGTTCGCCGACGTCGGCGTCGAGTCGACAGACGCCGGATGCGAGAGCTGCTTGTTCTCCGACATCAGCGCCGCCGAGGTGACTTCCGCGATCATCAGACCAGAGTTCAGGCCCGGCTTCTTGGCGAGGAAGGCCGGCAGGCCGTAGGAGAGAGCCGGGTCTACGAGCAGCGCGATGCGGCGCTGCGAGATCGCGCCGATCTCGCAGACGGCAAGGGCGATCTGGTCGGCGGCAAAGGCAACCGGCTCGGCGTGGAAGTTGCCGCCGGAGACGACCGAGTTGTCTGAAAGAACGAGCGGGTTGTCGGTGACGGCGTTGGCTTCGGTTTCAAGCACGCGGGCGACCGAGCGCAGCAGATCGAGGCAGGCGCCGTCGACCTGCGGCTGGCAGCGGATGCAATAGGGATCCTGCACGCGCTCATCGCCTTCGATGTGGCTTTCGCGGATTGCCGAGCCGGCAAGCAGCGCGCGGAGAGCCGCGGCCGTATCGATCTGGCCGCGATGACCGCGCAACGTATGGATATCCGGATGGAAGGGCGCTGACGAGCCCATGGCCGCATCGGTCGACATGGCGCCGGTGATGAGTGCCGCCTGTGCGGCACGATGGGCGCGGAAGAGACCGGCGAGTGCCAGCGCCGTCGACGTCTGGGTGCCGTTGATCAGCGCAAGGCCTTCCTTGGCGGCCAGCACCACCGGTTTGAGGCCGGCGGCGGACAGCGCTTCGCCGCCGGACATGCGACGGCCTTCGAAATAAGCTTCGCCGTGGCCCATCATGACTGCGGCCATATGGGCGAGCGGGGCGAGGTCGCCGGAGGCGCCGACCGAGCCCTTTTCGGGAATGACAGGGATGACGCCCTTTTCGAGCATGGCTTCGATCAGCCGCACGAGTTCGAGGCGGACGCCGGAGGCGCCGCGACCGAGGGAGACGAGCTTCAGCGACAGGATGAGGCGAACGACGTTCTCGGCGAGCGGCTCGCCGACTCCGCAGCAATGTGACAGGATCAGGTTGCGCTGCAGCGTTGCAACGTCGGCGCTGTCGATCTTGATCGAGGCGAGTTTGCCGAAGCCGGTGTTGATGCCGTAGACCGGCGCGTTACCGGCGACGATCTCGGCAATGCGGGCGGCAGCCTTGTTGATGCCGGCGTCAAAGGACGGATCGAGGCGGGCCGGCTCGCCGGACCAGTAAATGGTTTCGAGATCGCGGAGGGGCACGGAGCCCGGGTGTAGAGTGATGGTCATTGACCGATCCTTTGCCCTCTAAAGATGCGTTCATGAAGCGGATTGAAGCCGATGCGGTAGACGAGCTCGGCCGGATCCTCGATGTTCCAGATTGCCAGATCGGCGGATTTTCCGACTTCGATCGTGCCGGTTTCGGCCAGTAGGCCAAGCGCGCGGGCGGCTTCGCGCGTCGCACCGGCAAGGCATTCGGCAACCGTCAGCCGGAAGAACGTCGCCGACATGTTCATGGTGAGAAGCAGCGAGGTCAGCGGCGAGGTGCCGGGATTGCAGTCGGTGGCGATCGCGATACGCGCGCCGGCATCACGCAAAGCCTGGACCGGCGGCAGGCGCTCTTCGCGCAGCGCATAGAAGGCGCCGGGCAAAAGCACGGCGACCGTACCTGATTTGGCCAGGGCCGCAGCCCCTTCGGCGTCGAGATATTCGAGGTGGTCGGCCGAAAGCGCGCCGTAGGAGGCCGCGAGCTTTGCGCCGCCAAGGTTGGAGAGCTGTTCTGCGTGCAGCTTGACCGGCAGGCCGAGTGCCTTGGCGCGGTCAAAGACGCGGGCGATCTCGGCAGTCGAAAACGCGATGCCCTCGCAGAAACCGTCGACCGCATCGACCAGGCCTTCGGCATGGGCGGCGTCGAGGCCGGGCAGCACGACATCGGTGACGTAGTCATCGTTGCGGCCCTTGTAGTCCACAGGCGTTGCGTGTGCGGCGAGATAGCTCGTCATAACGCGCACCGGCCGCAGCGTTTCGAGTTTGCGGGCGGCACGCAGCATGTTGAGCTCGGCCGTGACGTTCAGTCCGTAGCCGGATTTGATTTCGACGGTCGAGACGCCTTCGGCAAGAAGCGTGTCGAGCCGCGGCAGGGTGCTTTCGACAAGCTGGTCGACGGTCAGCGCATTGGTCGCCTTGACCGAGGAAACGATGCCGCCACCGGCACGCGCAATCTCTTCATAGGTGGCGCCTTCGAGGCGCATCTGGAATTCGCGGGCGCGGTTGCCGCCATGAACGAGATGGGTGTGGCAGTCGATGAGAGCGGGCGTCACTACGCGGCCCTCGTAGTCCGTCGCTTCAAGGCTGCGTGCGAGGTCGGCGGGCAGTCCGCTCTCCGGCCCGGCATAGGCGATACGCCCATCGACGACCGCAACGGCCGCATTCTCGACGAGGCCAAGACCGTCAACGGTTTCGCCAAGCGTCACGAGACGCACATTGCGCCAGATGCCGGATGTCTGCCTGCGGGTCGAGAGTTCGTTCATCAGGTCGCCTCCACTGAATATAATGTATATACATATTAATTCGCTCCACAAGGGGAAATTTATGGAGCCTGCGGAAAAGGAAAGGGTGATCGGCCGAGTGAAACAGAGCGGGGGCTTTGAGGAGATGACCGTAGAACTCTGATTTCTCGGGAATTTCTCACCCCGGGTTCGTCATCACCGCAGGCAAAAAGAAAAGGCCCCGAGCCATGAGGTTCGGAACCTTTGTCTGTGTCCTTGGAATGGGGATCGCGACGCGTGCCCGCGAGCCGAAATCCTGCCGGGCCGCGAAAACAGATCACGCTAAACCGCGTGATCCGCCTTAGTGCGCAGCCGTTCAACCACCTCGACGAAGCGATTTCCGGCAATGTCGAGGCGACCGCTGTTGTCGATCACGCTGACATCCGGGCCTGAGGTCACGTCTGGAGCCTGGCGGCTGAGGCGTCGCAAAACTTCCTCTTCACTTTCGCGGCCGCGTTCGGCAAGCCGCTTTGCAAGCACAGGCGTCTCGGCTGTAACAACGACGACGGCGATCTCGCCGAAGGCTTCGCGGAACGCCGGCAGGGCACCACGGCTGCCATTGACGATCGCCGTCATGCCGTCCCTGACATTCCTGAGCACGACGACGGGGATGCCGTATTTCAGCCCATGCGCATCCCAGAAAACGGCGAAGGCGCCGTCCTTCTGCATCTCGACGAACTCGTCTTCCGAGACGCTTTCATGTACCTCACTGCCGGCATCCGACGGACGGGTAATGACGCGGCGGACGAAATGCACGTCGTGACAATCCGCGAAATGCCGGGCGGCAAAGCCCATGACGCTGTCCTTGCCGGCGCCGCTCGGTCCAACAACGACGACAAGCGCGCCGCCCTGGTTGTTCGCGCTCATGCGACACGCCGTCCTTCGCGCCAGACGGAGCGCACGACCGGGATGCCTTCCTTGCGATGGACGCGAGCGATATCGGCGCGAAGGCCGACGCCGATGCGGCCGCGGTCATCGAGACCGACGGTACGCGCCGGCGTCGACGTCACCATGGCGATTGCCTTTGGCAGGTCGACGGCGTCGAGTTCGTCGGAGAGCACGAAGGGGGCGTGGA
Organism: Ensifer sp. ENS07; assembly: GCF_014852185.1. NCBI lineage: Bacteria > Pseudomonadati > Pseudomonadota > Alphaproteobacteria > Hyphomicrobiales > Rhizobiaceae > Ensifer > Ensifer sp. ENS07. Next base: position 74,316 of record NZ_JACVBE010000018.1, read on the forward strand.
TCAGACTGAAGGGCACATAGTCCGACGACAGCACGTCGAGCACGCCGCGCTCGGCGAGATCGCGGGCGGCGATGTTGCCGGAGTGCGACTTGCCGCGCACGATGTTCGGCGCGCCCATCAGAACGCTGAGGCCCGCGCGGTGCGACGCCTCGGCGGCCTCGAAGCTCGTCGGGAACTCCGCAAGCTTGATGCCGAAGCCGATCGATTCCTCGACGTGGTCGATGGTCGCGTCGTCATGGCTGGCGATCGTGATGCCGCGGGCCGCACAGGCCTCGGCGAGCGCGGTGCGGTGCGGACCGGCATACTTGGCCGACAACGCCTGCTGCCGCTCGACGAAGCGCGCGAATTCTTCGTCCGAGAAGCCGCGCTTGGCTTTATAGTAGAGCGTGTACTGGTCCATCGTCTGGAACTGGCGCTGGCCCGGCGCATGGTCCATCAGCGAGACGAGCTTGACCTGCGGATCGTTCTGGAAGTCCTCGTAGTGTTCGAGCACGTCGGACGTTGAAACTTCGCAGCGCAGGTGGATCAGGTGATCGGCGCGAAGGCGACCCTCTTCCTTGGCCTGGGCCAGCGCGTCGGCCATGCTGCGCATCTCGCCCTTCTGGAAGCCGCCATCCTCGTCGGAGCCGAGACGCAGGCAGTCGAAGACCGTGGTGATGCCGGAGGTGACCACCTGTGCGTCATGGGCCTGGATTGCCGCGATCTTCAGCCAGCGCACGCCCGGGCGCGGCGAGTAGTGGGCTTCGAGGTGGTCGGTGTGCAGCTCGATGAGGCCGGGGATCAGATAGTCGCCTTCAAAGTCCTCGCCGCTGGCAACCGTGCCCTCGGAAATGTCGGCAATCTTGCCGTCGCGGATCAGCACCGAACCGTCGAGGATACTATCCTCGAGGACGATGCGGGCGTTGGTCAAAACCTGTTCTTTGCTCATCTCATGCGATCTTTCGTTGGGTGTCGCTGCCGAGCGGCAGCAGGGAGCGGACAGTAAAGGGTGCGCCGCGCTCCGGTTCGACGAAGAGCGCGACTGACGTGACGTGAAGTGGCTTGCCGATATGCTCGGCAAAGGTGGTTTCGAGCGCGGTACGCATCACGCCGCTGGTTTCCGTGGGCACCGGGCCAGTCAAGGTCAGGTGGAACTGGAACTCTTCGAAAACATAGGGATAGCCCCATTCTTTGAGGTAGCGCCTCTGGCGCTCAGGCAGGCTGTTTGGCTTGCGGCGGGCAAAGTCGGCGTCCGACAGCGGCGCGCGGAACGGGTCGAAGCGGTGAACGGCGTCTTCGGCCAAATCCAGCAGGTCGACGCAAGGCGCGGACGGCACGAGTCCGAAGAACGGGCCCAACTGGTGCAGCACGATTTCGGGGATCTCGAACGGGTCGAGGTCGGCGGCAAAGCACTCGAAAATACTTAGGAGCTCGTCTTCGTCCCGGCCTTCGGCAAGCTCGAAGGGAGCCTTCAGCGTACCGTGGAAACCGTAGCGCCGCGGGTCAGCCGTCAATGTGCGTTGCGTCTCTTCGTCAATCCCGGCGATCGTCGGAAGCGTGAGGTCCTCACCGGTAAAGGCGTCGCGCCCCAGCCAACGGGACGCGACCTGCGACAGCCGGTCGTCCGCCGGCGGCGCGAAATAGATGGCATAACGCACGGTCTTCACTTTCTTATAGCGACCGGCCCGCCAGGGCAGCGGGTCGATTGTTTGCGGGGATGCGATGCGCAGCTAGCCGATTTCCATGACAACATCATGATGGCGGACACGCAAATGCTTGGCTGTCGTCAATGTGCCTTGCTGCCCATCAGGCGCGAACGGCACGCGTTCGAGATGCTGTCGAAAATAAAGACAACCAGCAAGATCAGAAGCACCATATAGGCGACATTTTCCCAATCGGAATTGGTACGCATCGCTTCCCAGAGTTTGAGGCCGATACCGCCGGCGCCGACGGCGCCGATGATCGTCGCCGAGCGAGTGTTCGATTCCCAGAAGTAGAGCGCCTGGCTGGCAAAAACCGGCAGCACCTGCGGAAGCACGCCGAAGCGCTGCACGGCAAGCGGCGTCGCTCCGACCGACTTCACGCCCTCGCGCTGCTTGTCATCGATGTTTTCCAGCGCCTCGGAATAGAGTTTGCCAAGCGTACCGGTGTCGGTGAAGAAGATCGCGGAGATGCCGGCAAGCGGTCCGGGGCCGAAGGCGCGGGTGAAGAACAGTGCCCAGATGAACATGTCCACCGACCGCAGGAAGTCGAAGAAGCGCTTGACCACCTGGTTGGTCAGGAAGCTCGGCGTGATGTTTCTGGCGGCAAGGAAGCAGAGCGGGAAGGCGATCAGCGACGCAAAGAGCGTGCCGACAAAAGCCATGACGACCGTCTGCAACAGCTTCGTCCAGACGTCCAGATGCTGCCATTCGGCGTTATAGAGGATGTTGTTCCAGGCGAGCGAAAGGTTCGAGCGGGTCGGGTCGATCTGTTCGCCGGATGTGATGAGCGCGACGACCTCGCCATAGCTTTTGCCGAAGAAGGGCGAGTTGGTGTCGAACAGGAAGTTCGCCCAACCGAAGAAGCGGTTGCGGACGGAAACCTCGTCGCCTTCCACTTCAGCCCACCCGGTGGCGCCAAAGGCAAGCACGATCTTTTCGCCGGGCCGCTTCTGTGTCGCCCAGGCGGGCAGTTGGCCCTGCGGCCTCACCGTGTCGACGCCGTCTACGGTCATAACAAACGTGTCACCGCCATGGGTAGCCTTCACCAGGCCATCGGCGATCTCGATCCTGGTCGAGCGGTCGTAGGTTACGACGACGCGCGTCAGCACGTCTTCCGTCCGGGTTTCGATACGGTTCTGCGTTTCGGCAGCGGCTGTGCCACCGAGCGCGGAGCCGGGCGCCATGAAGCTGAACGACGAGCTTGCCTTCGGCTTGACCGCCTGCGCGGTGGAGGCCGGTATCTCGACCTGGCGCGTCACCGTCTGCCTGTCGAGCTCCACCCAGTCCGGATTGGGATTGGGCCCGAGCGGCGAATTGCGCTGATAGTTGAGACGCATCGTACGGTCGGGGGCGACGTGGATTTCCGGGCGTACCTCATAGGAAACCCAGTCGGCCAGGTAGGTGCCAGCGATGCCCCAATTGGCATTGCCGAGCACGTGGCCGATCGAGAAGAACCACCAGCTGAAGATGAGGTAGACGACGACGCCGCCGGCGATGGCTGCGGTGCGCACGCGGCTGGAGGTCGAGGATTTGAGGAGGTCGGGATGGCGGCTCGCGATCGCGTCCATTTCCATCGGGTTCAATCGTGTGGTCGTGGTCATGGTACGCACCTACTGGGCAAGCTGGAAGGCCTGCTCGCCAACGAGGCGGCGGCGAAGCCAGGCGGAAAACTGGTCGACGGCAAAAATGGTCGCAAACAGCAGGAGGACGATTGCAAGGGTCTTGGCCTGGTGTCCCTGGCCGATCGAAAGGCGCAGCAATTCGCCGATGCCGCCGCCACCGACGGCGCCGATGATCGTCGAGGCGCGCACGTTGATCTCGAGGCGTAGCAGGAAATAGCTGGTGAAATTGGGCAGCACCTGCGGCACCATGCCAAACCAGACACGCTCGATCCAGTTGCCGCCGGCAGCCCGCAGGCCCTCGTCCGGCTTCATGTCGGCGTTTTCGACCACTTCATAAAAGAGCTTGCCGAGCGCGCCGATCGTGTGGATCGAGACCGCGGCGATCGCCGGAATGGGGCCGAGCGAGAGGATCGCGAGGAAGAAGCCGGCGATCACCACCTCCGGAAAGGCCCGGAGCACTTCCATGATGCGGCGAACGATGCCGCGGATCCATGGATTGGGCATCAGGTTGCGCGCGGCAAGGAAGCAGAGCACGAAGCCGAAGGCCGTACCGATCACCGTCGAAAAGATCGCGATGTTCACGGTCTCCAGCATCTTGTGCACGTATTCGGGGATGTAGAAGCTTTCGGTCAGGTACAGCCGGCCCTCGGGGTAGTTGTACTTGAAGCTGCCATCGTCATAGGGCGAGGGCAGGTCGAACATGGCGCGGAAAATTTCTAGCCCGTCGCGCGGCGCGAGATCGCCGACGAAATCGAAGAAATGCGGCAAACGGTCGAAGAACTTGCCGGCATTGGAATCGTTGGCGAACCAGAGCGAGCCCGACAGCGCCAGGAGGAGAACGCCGAAGCCAAGCCAGGAATAGAGCCGGCGGCGGGAACTGAGTTCCTGCCAGTGACGCTCGATGACGGCGCCGTTGTCGCTCAGATGTCGCGGGAGCAGGGAAGTTGCCATGACCGTTCCGGCTTTCGCCGGCCTCTTGAGCATTTCCAAGTAAAGTGCGAAGCGGTTTTCCGCCCCGGAAATGCGTGAAAACAATGCGGCGAAGGATGCGAAAGCACCCCTTCAAACAGGGAAACGCTGGCCGTTTGGGCGGCCAGCGTTCCCGAGTGGTGCGGGTCTATCAGCCGCCGATCGTCGCCTTGCGGGCGTCGATGATCGGCTTGTAGAAGTCGGCGTTGACTTCGGTGTAGCCGGTGAAGTCACCGCCCTGGATGGCCGAGAAGCAGGCCGCATCGGTCTTCGGCAGGTCCAGCATGAACTGCTTGAACTTCGCCTTCATGTCGTCGTTCATCGTGTTGCGCACGACGATCGGGCCGTTCGGGATCAGCGGCGACTTCCAGAGCTCGACTAGGTCGTTCATGTCGAGGATGCCCTTGTCGACCATCTTTTTCAGGTTGCCCGAGGTGTAGCCGTCCTTGAATTCGCCGACGCCCGAGCCGAAGGTCGTGCCGGCATCGAAGGTGCCCTTGACGACTTCGAGAACGAGGTTTTCGTGACCGCCGCCGAAGCCGGTTTCACCGAAGAATTCCTTGACCGGGGCGCCGATCGCTTCCGGGAGCGTGACGAGCGGGACGAGGTAGCCCGAGGTCGAGTCCGGGTCGGCGAAGCCGAGCTTCTTGCCCTTCAGGTCTTCGATCTTGGTGATGCCGGAATCTTTGCGGGCAACCATGATCGAGTGGTAGCCGGTCGAACCGTCGGTCTGAACGGTCGTCAGGATCGGCTCGACGGCGTCAGCCTTGGCGAGGTAGATCTTGGCGTAGCCGGAAGCGCCGAGTTCGGCGTAGTCGAGCGTGCCGCCGAGCAGGCCCTGGATGACGCCGTCATAGTCGGCGGCCGGGAACAGCGAGACCTTCTCGACCCCAATGGCGGCCGGCAGCTTGTCGACCAGGCACTGGAAGTTGCGCAGGCGGTCGGCTTCGTTTTCGCCGCCGAGGATGCCGATGCGGAATTCCTTCAGGTCTTCAGCCTGGGCGTGGCCGACGAGGGCGAGGAGCGCTACGGCGCCCAGAAGAGCTTTCTTCAGCATAAGGTTCTCCCGTGTCCGGCTTGGCCGGATCCTATTGGGTTTCAAAGAGGTGCCCTTGACGCGGGCTTTCGATCATGGCGGGCGTCAGATGCCGGCCAGTGCCAGCGGCTTGAGGCCGGCCGATGCCGTTTCTTCCTGCGGTACTGCCGCCGGAATGTTGATGCTGGTGGAGGTCATCGATTCCTCGATGCCTGTGTCGGCGCCGTAGATCTCGGCAACCGCTGCCGCGGTCAGATCCTTGGGTTGGCCGTCGAAGACGACGCGGCCATGCGCCATGCCGATGATGCGTTCGCAATAGTTGCGGGCGGTATCGAGCGTGTGGAGGTTGGTGATCACCGTGATGCCATCGCGCTCGTTGATATCGCGCAGCGCATCCATGACGATCTTGGCGTTCAGCGGGTCGAGCGAGGCGATCGGCTCGTCGGCAAGCAGAACCTTCGGCTGCTGCATCAGCGCGCGGGCGATCGCGACGCGCTGCTGCTGGCCGCCGGAAAGCGTGCCGGCCGGCTGGAGCGCGGTCTGCTCGATGCCGAGGCGCTCAAGTGCGCCGATCGCCATGATGCGTTCTTCGCGGGTAAACATGTTGAGGATGCTCAAGACGGTCGAGCGGTGGTTGAGACGCCCGAGAAGCACGTTGGTGAGCACGTCGAGGCGCGGCACCAGGTTGAACTGCTGGAAGATCATCGCGCAGTCGCGCTGCCAGGTGCGAAGGGCAGCACCGCGCAGCGACGAAACTTCCGTGCCATCGAAGACGATCGAGCCGGACGACAGATCGACGAGGCGGTTGATCATACGCAGAAGCGTCGACTTGCCGGCGCCCGAGCGGCCGATCACGCCGACCATCTGGCCTTGCGGTATGTCGAAGGTAACCGAACTCACGGCTGTCTTCTTGCCGAACTGGCGGGTTACATTCTTCAACTGAAACATGTCTAGCAGGTCCTCTTCCGGGGAGACCGGTCATCGGTATGACCCTGCCATATCGGCGCTTCATGAAGCCGGAATGTCAGTTTGTTGTAAGTTCTGTTACAGTTCACAGCCCCGCATGTTTGGTTAACAAATTTGAATGGCTGCGCGCAGGCGCCTGCGCTCCCCGTCAACTTCAAGGGGCGCGCATCAACATCGAGCGGATATTTGTGGTCGGAGCCGCCGTCGCGGCGCAGGACCGGCGCAGTCGCTAGCTCTGTGGACCGGGGTCCAGCGTCGCGCCGGGAACATAGAGCGCAATCGGCCGGATCTCGTAGATCGCGGTCGGATTGGAGCGGCGCAATTCGCGCGCGGCGTCAACTGCCGCGTCGATGGCCGGGAAGTCGACGACGTAGAGGCCGAGCAATTGCTCCTTGGTTTCGGCAAAGGGGCCATCGGTGACAATGCCTTCGCCCTTGCCCCTCAGCGTCACAGCACCTTCGGTAGGCCCGAGCCGTGCGGCCGGGCCAAAGGCCTTCTGCTGGACGAACCGGTCATGAACTTCAAGCAGGTCGGACATCAGCGCTTCGTCCTCCTCCTCGGTCCAGGATTCGACGACGCCTGCTGTATGGTAGGCCAAGATTGCGTAATACATGAACCGTCCTCCCGCGCGTATTCCTGTCAGGTTTTGCCGGCCGCATCAACGCCTCGTCGTGCGGACGGTGTCACCGAGCGTGCCACCGGAGTGGGGCGCGTGTTCAGCGGATCAGCCCCAGGCCGCCGCTGCCCAGCGACAGGCCTGCCTGGCAATCCGAGAACGGCGCTTGATCTCGCCGCGGGCTGCTGCGTCGCGGGCCCTCCAGACGAGGCCGCGGGCGAGCGAGCGGGCAACTTCGCGCCCGGGTGGATATCTTCGGCTGAGCGCGCGCAGGCCTTCATCGATCGCGGCATTGCCGAAGACCTCGTCACAGTCGTGTTTCGACCCCGCCGCGGCCCGCAGTATCGTGCTGGGCGTGGCCTTCCTCGCCTGCGGCCAACTCTGCTCGGGCTAGCGTTCCAATCGAGCCGGGCTGAACTTTGCGGCATCGAGGCCGGTCGCTTCGAAGGCCTCGGGCGCTGGTGCACCCACGAGGAGGCTTGCGGCGAATGCGCCGAGCGCCGGTGAGGTGAGGATGCCGTAGCCGCCCTGGCCGGCGAGCCAGAAGAAGTCCGAACGCTCGCGGGTAAAGCCGATCACCGGAAGCTTGTCCGGCGAGAAGCTGCGCATGCCGGCCCAACTCTTGAAGATGCGGCGCACCGGCACGGTCGTTGCCTCCTCGACGTAGTGCGCAGCCCAGGCGACGTCGATCTCCTCCGGCTGGACGTCGGCCGGATCGCACGGCGTTGCGTCGGCGGGCGAGGAAAGCAGCCGCCCGCCTTCGGGCTTCATATAGAAGTCTTCATCGATCTCGTTGATTTCGGGCAGCGTCAGCGCGTCGATGCCTTCGGGCAGGTCGACGGTGATTGCGGTGCGGCGATGCGGCACGATGCCGATGGGGGCGACGCCGAACGATTGTGCGACGGGATCGGCCCAGCCGCCGGCAGCATTGACGATCGTCTTTGCACTGACTTCGCCGGCACTCGTCGCCAGCACCCAGCGGTCGCCGTCCCGGCGCGGCGCCAGCACGTCCGTGCGCTCGATAATTACCGCGCCATGGCGGCGCGCGCCCCGGACGTAACCCTGCAACAGGTTCTCGACTTCGATGTCCCAGAACTGCGGATCGTAATAGGCCGCAGCCACATAGTCGCGGCGCAGGATCGGCACACGCGCGATCGCCTCGTCGACGGTCAGCCGTTCAATTTCGGCGTTGGCACGGCTCTCCGCGGCAAACACCTCTTCGAACCGGGCAACTTTCTCGGCATTGGCGATCATGACGCCACCGCGCTGCTTTAGCAGCGCGACGTCCGAGAAGCCTTCGGGCGGATTATCGAAAAAGCTCTTGGATATCGCCGCCAGCGCACAGACCTCCGGCGCGTTATAGCGCAGCACGAACTCTGCCGCCGAGCGGCCGGTGCTGTGATAGCCGAGCCCTTCTTCCCGCTCGATCACCACGACGGAGCGATGCGGTGCCAGGAAATAGGCAAGCGACAGGCCGGCGATTCCACCGCCAATGATCGCCACGTCGTAGTCTTGCATGTCCGCCTCCGTTGGTTGTCGGCCGGACCATAGGCAAGGCGTCATCTGTGTTCAAATTTATAACTGGAAAGGTGGCTATCAATCCTGATGATGGTCAGCCCGATCGTCGAGGCAGTGGTCCAGCGGCTCCGTATCGGCCACATGGGCAAGAAATGCGGCTTCTGCCGGATTGAGGATCGCATTCGGATTGGAGATGCGGAAGACATCGGTGGTGGGCAGATCGCTATAGGGCGGCAGCTGCCACAGTTGGCCCGCCGCGACGGCTGGCGATGCCAAGTGATCCGGCAGCATGCCGATGCCGACATTGGAGGCGATCAGCCGCATCACCTCCTCGACATTGCAGGAGACGGCGCGGACCTGCTGGCCAAAAGACCCGATCGCGCGCACGGCGGTTACCGAGTTCATGTGCTGGCCGCCCAAAACGTCGGCGATGAAAGCGATATAGGGATTGCCCCTGAGGTCGTTGAAGTCGACGCCTTCGACCCCGAAAAGCGGATGGCTTCTGCCGCAATAGAGCGCATAGCGCTCGCGCACGTGAAACCGCCTGTTCAGCCAGTCGGGAATGTTGCCGTCGCATAGGCCCATGGTCGCAACATTGCGCTCGACGGCGCTCAACACATCCACGGTAGTTGCGACCGTGACCGACAGCGTGACCTTGGGGTGCAGGCGAAAGAAGCTTTCGAGCTTGCGGTCCCAGGCGGGATTATGCGCGTGGCTGACCGAGTGGATGTTGAGATGGCCGGTGATCTCCTCGCCGGCGGTTTCAAGAACATTCGGCAGGCGGATGACGGCTGCGAAGATATCGCGGCACTGCGCATGCAGGCGCGCACCGGCGTCGGTCAGGTTGAAACGCCCGGGACGCCGGTCGATGAGTTTCTGGCCGACGGTTTGCTCCAACCGCTTCAACGCCATGCTGACGGCCGGCTGTTGCAGGAGCAACCGGTTGGCGGCGGCCGTGATGCTGCCTTCCTCGACGAGCACGACGAAGGTGCGCAGCAGATTCCAGTCGAGATTGTGGGCAAAGCGTTCGAGGCGGTCATTGGCCATGGTCGTGGCTTGCTTCTGATCTCTGGCGTTGAACTGGCCCTTTGTTCTGCAAGGAGGGAAGCGGAGCGAAGGACGTCCGTTCTTGTCGTCATATTCCAGCGAATTTGCAACATGGGCTGCTCGATGGCGAGGGAGGGGCCATTCCCCGGACGCATGAGGCGGTGCCTCAATTTCGTTTGAAACGGCATGCACCCCTTGCGATAACGTGAGCCGAATAATCCGATGGGAGAGAAACATGGCCGGCAAGACGCAATTTCAATGGGATGATCCGTTCCTCCTCGACGATCAGTTGACCGAGGACGAGCGTATGATCCGCGACACCGCGCGGGCCTATGCGCAGGACCGGCTGCAGCCGCGCGTCATCGACGCCTACCGCGAAGAATCGACCGATCCGGAGATCTTCCGCGAGATGGGCGAGCTCGGTCTGCTCGGCGTCACCGTTTCCGAAACCTATGGCGGCGTCGGCGCTTCCTACGTCGCCTACGGCCTCGTTGCTCGCGAAGTCGAGCGCGTCGATTCGGGCTACCGCTCGATGATGAGCGTGCAGTCGTCGCTGGTGATCTATCCGATCTATGCCTATGGTTCTGAGGAGCAGAAGCAGAAGTACCTGCCGAAGCTCATCAGCGGCGAGTGGATCGGCTGCTTCGGCCTGACCGAGCCGGACGCCGGTTCTGACCCGGCCGGCATGAAGACGCGCGCGATCAAGACCGAGAGCGGCTACCGCCTCGTCGGCTCGAAGATGTGGATCTCTAACGCACCGATCGCCGATGTCTTCGTTGTCTGGGCAAAGTCGGAAGCGCACGGAGGCGCCATCCGCGGTTTCGTGCTCGAAAAGGGCATGAAGGGTCTTTCCGCCCCGAAGATCGCCGGCAAGCTGTCGCTGCGGGCGTCGATCACCGGCGAAATCGTCATGGACAATGTCGAGGTCGGCGAAGAAGCGCTGCTGCCGAACGTCGAGGGTCTCAAGGGTCCGTTCGGCTGCCTCAACCGTGCCCGCTACGGCATCTCCTGGGGTGCGCTCGGCGCTGCCGAGTTCTGCTGGCATGCGGCGCGTCAGTACGGTCTCGATCGCAAGCAGTTCAACCGGCCGCTGGCGCAGACGCAGCTCTTCCAGAAGAAGCTTGCCGATATGCAGACGGAGATCACGCTCGGCCTGCAGGGGTCGCTGCGCGTCGGCCGCCTGATGGACGAAGGCCGTATGGCCCCGGAAATGATCTCGATCGTCAAGCGCAACAATTGCGGCAAGGCGCTCGACATCGCCCGCATGGCCCGCGACATGCACGGCGGCAACGGCATCTCAGAGGAATACCAGGTCATGCGCCACATGGTGAACCTCGAGACCGTCAACACCTACGAGGGCACGCATGACGTCCATGCGCTGATCCTCGGTCGCGCCCAGACCGGCCTTCAGGCCTTCTTCTGAGCGGTGCCGTCATGGAAACGCCGCTGAAGGGCATTCGTGTCCTGGAACTGGCCCGCATTCTGGCGGGCCCATGGATCGGCCAGACGCTGGCCGATCTCGGTGCCGACGTCATCAAGGTGGAAAGCCCGGCCGGCGACGACACCCGCACCTGGGGCCCGCCCTTCGTCGCGGGCGAGGAAGGCGAGAAGCTCGACGCCGCCTATTTCCACGCCTGCAACCGCGGCAAGCGCTCGGTGGTGCTCGACTTCACGACCGAGGAGGGGCAGGAGGCCGTGCGCCGCCTTGCCGCCCAGTCGGACGTGCTGCTTGAGAACTTCAAGGTCGGCGGGCTTACGAAATACGGGCTCGACTACGAGAGTCTGAAGAAGATCAATCCGCGGCTGATCTACTGCTCGGTCACTGGCTTCGGCCAGGATGGTCCCTATGCGCACCGCGCCGGCTACGACTACATCGTCCAGGGCATGAGCGGCATCATGGATCTGACCGGTGAGCCCGATCGCGAGCCACAGAAAATCGGCGTCGCCTTCGCCGATATCTTCACCGGTCTTTACGGCGTGATTGCCGTGCAGGCAGCCCTTGCTCAGCGCGAGCGCACCGGCGAGGGGCAGCAGATCGACATGGCGCTGCTTGACTGCATGACGGGCGTGCTTGCCAACCAGGCGCTCAATTTCCTCGTCTCGGGCAAGGCGCCGCGCCGGCTCGGCAATGCGCACCCGAACATCGCGCCCTATCAGGTCTTCCCCACCTCGGACGGTCACCTGATCGTCGCTGTTGGTAACGACCGGCAGTTCGTGAAGTTCTGCACCCTGCTCGGGCGTTCGGATCTTGCGACCGACGAGCGTTATCTGACCAACGCGCTTCGCGTGCAGAACCGGGACACGTTGACGCCGGAACTCGCCGCCGAAACCGCGAAGATCGAGCGCGACACGCTGTTGAAGTTGCTGGAAGATGCAGGCGTGCCCGGCGGACCGATCAACACCGTTGCCGACGTCTTTGCCGATCCGCAGATCGAGCATCGGCAAATGCGTGTGGATACGCCGCATTCGGGGGCCGCTGCCGGTACGTCGCCCGGGGTCCGGACGCCGATCCGGTTTTCGGCCGCCGAGCTTGCGCTCGAGCGTGGCGTGCCGCGACTTGGAGAGCATACGGCCGAGGTGTTGGCCGAAATCGGGATGGACGCGTCGAAGAGCGATTAACGCGACGTGAGACGCTGAGTGTCTCGTTTAGGCGTGACCTGAAGAAAATAGCGAAAGCCCTGGAAATCGGAGAGATTTCCAGGGCTTCTTTGTTAAGCCTTGAGGGCGCGATCAAAGACGCGCGACAGCCGTTCGGCGAAGCCGCGCGGGTCCTGCGGCTTGTCGCCATCGAGCACGCGCGCCTGGTCGAGCAGGAGTTGGACGGCGTCCGTGCGGAACGCCGTATCGCCGGCGGGGCTCGCGGCCATGGCGGTGATCAGAGCGTGGCTCGGGTTGATCTCAAGGATCGGCTTGGGGGCGTCGTCGAGACGGCCAGCACCTTGCAGCATCTTTTCGAGCTGGCGGTCGGGGCCGTGTTCGGGTGCCACCAGGCAAACGGCGCTTTCCGTCAAGCGGTCGGAGGTGCGCACGTCCGAGACGGACGCACCGAGCGTCTCCTTGGCGAAAGCGACGAAGTCGATGACCAGCTGGCTGGCCTGCGGCGCTTCTTCCTTGGCCCCCTCGGTCTTGGCGATGGCGCTGAGATCGGCCGCACCCTGCGTGATCGACTTCCACGGCTTTCCGTCGAAATCGGGCGCGGATGTGACCCAGAAGCTATCGACCGGATCGGTCAACAGCAACACCTCGATCCCGCGGGCGCGAAAACCTTCGAGCTGTGGTGAGGCCTTGAGCTGGGCGAGGTTGTCACCGGTCAAGTAATAGATCGCCGACTGGCCGTCCTTCATGTCCTTGACGTAATCGGCAAGGCTGCGCTGGCTCTCATCCGAAGTAGTGGTGCGGAAGCGCGACAGCGCCACCAGCTGCTCGCGGCGCTCGTAATCCTCATAGATGCCTTCCTTCAGCACGCTGCCGAAGTTTTCCCAGAGCTTGTCGAAGGTCTCTGTCTCGTTTTCCGCAAGCTTCTCGATCGCCGTCAGCACGCGATTGGTGACGCCCTTGCGGATGCTGGCGAGCAGCGGGCTTTCCTGGATCATCTCGCGCGAAACGTTGAGCGGCAGGTCCGACGTGTCGACGAGGCCGCGCACGAAACGCAGGTAACGCGGCAGCAATTCCGCTTCGTCGGTGATGAAGACGCGCTTGACGTAGAGCTTCATCCGGCCCTTGCGGTCCGGGTCGAACAGATCGAATGGCTTGGAGCCGGGCACGAAGGCAAGGGCCGTATATTCATGGCGGCCTTCGGCGCGGAAATGCACGGTCAGCGCTGGGTCGTCATATTGGCCGGCGACGCCGCGGTAGAAATCGGCGTAGTCTTCCTTGCTGATCTCGCTCTTCTGCTTGGTCCAGAGCGCGGTGCCGTCCCCGACCTGGACAGGCTCGGCATCGGGCTTTTCGAGAATCGAGATAGGCACCGGCACGTGGCCGGATTGGTCCTTGACGATGCGCTCGACGGTCCAGCGCGACGTGTAGGTCTTGGCGTCTTCCATCAGGTGCAGCGTGATGCGTGTGCCGCGCGCCGGGGCGTCCGCAAGTTCGGCTGCGGAAACGGTGTAGCTGCCCTTGCCGTCGGACGACCACAGGAAGGCGTGCTCCGAGCCGGCGCGGCGCGAGACCACATCGACCTTGTCGGCGACCATGAAGGCGGAATAGAAGCCGACGCCGAACTGGCCGATGAGCTGCGCGCCCTCCTTGCCCTGGGCGGCTTCAATGCGCTCCATGAAGGCGCGTGTGCCCGAGCGGGCGATGGTGCCGAGCGCTTCGACAAGCTCGTCGCGACCCATGCCGATGCCGTTGTCCTCGACGATGAGCCGGTTGTTTTCCTCGTCCAGCGTCAGGGTGATGCGCGGGGTCGGGTCACCGGCCAGAAGTTCCGGCGAGACGATCGCCTCATAACGCAGCTTCTCGCAGGCATCCGCCGCGTTCGAAATCAGTTCGCGGAGGAAGACGTTCTTGTCGGAATAGACCGAATGCACCATCAAATGGAGCAGTCGCGCCACATCGGCTTCGAAGACATGTTTCTCTACGGACATTTCGGTTTCGCTCATTGCCTGGCAACTCCTTTGGGTTTCGCCCCAATTGGCAAGCTGTGTCCTGAATTTCAAGGCCCGACTTGCGCACTCCCCATTTCTGGACAATGCTGCACTGCGAAAGATCACTCAACACCAGCGAAACGATGCTTCTTCAACGGGGTCGAAGGCGAGGAATTCGCAAGGGCGACAAGTCGCCGTAACACTCCGCTGTTATGTTCCTGCGACCCGGAAAGATGGTCCTGGCTCATCATGCCGAGTTCATATCGCGCTCTGCCGCCAGTCGATTTGACTAAGGTCAATGCGCGACAAATTGCGTTGCTCTATTGGCCTTGGCGACGGGGCTGACCTTCAATCGCACCGAGGAGTGGACATCATGCCCAAGCATTCCACGAGCCCGACAATCCCGACTTTCGCAGATGCCTATTCCTTTTCGCTCGATGCCTGGCAACGTTCGATCCTTTTTCTCGATGTCATGCGTCAGCGCGGCGCGCAATACGAGGAACATCGCACGCAGACCGCGCCGAACGTGCTGGAGTTCGAGGCCCAGCTTGTTACCGATGGGCGCACGCTCGCCCGGCCGGTGAACTATGCGCTGGTCAGCATCGTTCCGCCCGAGGGCGTCACGGTCGATCCGACCAAGCGTCCCTTCGTCGTCGTCGACCCCCGGGCCGGCCACGGCCCCGGCATTGGCGGCTTCAAGGCCGACAGTGAAATAGGTGTCGCGCTGAAAGCGGGCCATCCGTGCTACTTCATCGGCTTCTTGCCGGATCCGGTTCCTGGACAGACGATCGAGGACATCGCACTGGCCGAAGCCGGCTTTCTCGAAACCGTCATCACCCGCCATCCGCAAGCGGACGGAAAGCCCTGTGTGATCGGAAACTGCCAGGCGGGTTGGGCGGTCACGATCGTCGCCGCGCTGCGTCCCGAACTCTTCGGCCCGATCATCATTGCCGGCGCACCGCTGTCCTATTGGGCAGGCGTGCACGGGCAGAACCCGATGCGCTATTCCGGCGGGCTTCTCGGTGGCAGCTGGCTGACGGCGCTGACCGGCGACCTCGGCGGCGGCATATTCGACGGTGCCTGGCTGGTGCAGAATTTCGAGAACCAGAATCCGGCCAACACCCTCTGGACCAAGCAATACAATCTCTATTCGAAGATCGACACGGAAGCCGCGCGCTACCTCGGGTTCGAACGCTGGTGGGGTGGCCACGTCACGCTCAATGCCGAGGAGATGCAGTTCATCGTCGACGAACTCTTCGTGGGCAACAAGCTTGCCGCGGGCGAAATCCGAACATCGGACGGCACGGCGATCGACCTTCGCAACATCCGCTCGCCGATCGTGGTCTTCTGCTCCAAGGGCGATAACATCACCCCGCCGCAGCAGGCGCTCGACTGGATCCTCGACCTCTATGACAGCGTCGACGAAATCCGGGCCTACGGCCAGACGATCGTCTACACCGTCCACGAGACCGTGGGACATCTCGGCATTTTCGTCTCCGCCGGCGTCGCGCGGAAGGAACATGACGAATTCGCCTCCAACATCGAGTTGATCGACGTGCTGCCGCCTGGGCTTTACGAGGCGGTGCTGACGCCGGCGAGCGAGGCGGCCGAGGGCAGGGCGCTCGTCTCCGGAGAATGGCTGATGCGCTGCGAGCCGCGCACCCTCGAGGACATCCGCGCGCTTGGCGGCAACGACATCGAGGATGACAGGCGTTTCGCCACCGCGGCGAAGCTTTCGGAGATCAATCTGGCGCTCTATCGCACCTATCTGCAGCCGATGGTCAAGGCAGCGGCAACGCCGCCCGTGGCGGAGGCGATGCGCAACATGCACCCGCTGCGTCTGCAATACGCGCTTTTCGGGCCCGACAACCCCTTCATGGCCTGGACGTCGGCGCTCGCGGACTATGTCCGTGAAAACCGCGAACCTGCTGCCGCCGGCAACCCGTTCATCGGCTGGCAGGAGGCGCTGTCGCAGCAGATCGTGGACGGGTTAGAGACCTGGCGACGGACGGCTGAATATCTTTCGGAGCAAAGCTTCCACGCCATCTACGGCGCTCCGACCCTGCAAGCGGCACTCGGCATCGACACCAACTCAGACCAGCCGCCGCGCAAAGCGGAGAAGAGCCTCTTGCACCGCGAGCTCGTCAAGGCGCGGATCGCCGAACTCAAGGCCAGAATGGCCGTGGGCGGAACCTGTGAAGGTCTTGCCAGAGCCCTGACCTTCGTCGGCATGGCGCGCGGAGGCGCGGACGAACGCGGCTTCGAGGCTGTGCGCCGGCTCCGGCTTTCCCATCCGGAAGCAAAGCAACTGAGCCTGGCCGACTTCAAGACCGTTATGCGGGAGCAGTATTTCATGCTGCTGATCGACGAGGCTGCGGCGCTCGCCGCTCTTCCGAAGCTGCTACCGGAGGCGGTCGAGGAGCGTCGCAGTGCCTTTACGGCCCTTCGTGAGGTACTGGAGGCATCCGGAGCCGTGACGGGCGTGGCTGCCGAGCGGTTGCAGCAGGTTGCCGCGCTCTTCCGCCTGGACAGCGAGCCGCCGGTTCCGATCGCGGCGGGCAAGATCATTCGCAATCGCACCGCTACCTGATGGGGGAGTATCGACGTGTCCGAGGTAACCGAACTGACGATTGAGCAGTCCAAATACGATCTCCTGATTGCCACCGCGCGAGACGAAACGCCGGCGGTCACCATTGTCGCGCATCCCTGCGACGAGACCTCTCTGCGCGGTGCGTTGGAGGCCGCGCAAATGGGGCTGATCGCACCCGTTCTCGTCGGGCCAGAGGCAAAAATCCGCAGCGTGGCCGCCGAACACGGCCTCGACCTCGGTCGGTGCGAGATCGTCGACGCGCCGCATAGCCATGCGGCCGCGGCGAAAGCGGTGGCGATGATCCGCGAGGGTCGCGGCGAGCTGCTGATGAAAGGCAGCCTGCATACCGACGAACTGATGAAGGAGGTCGCGGCGTCGGCGACCGGGCTCAGGACCGATCGAAGGATCAGCCACGTCTTCATCATGGACGTACCGGGGCATTCAGAGACGCTCTTCATCACAGACGCCGCCATCAACATCTTTCCCGACCTCGAAGCCAAGCGCGACATCGTGCAGAATGCCATCGATCTCTGGGTGACGATCGGCCTCGGCGAGCCGCGCGTCGCCATTCTTTCTGCGGTCGAAACGGTAACGACGAAGATCCCGTCAACGATCGAGGCGGCAGCACTCTGCAAGATGGCCGAACGCGGCCAGATCACCGGCGGCCTGCTCGATGGTCCGCTTGCCTTCGACAACGCGATCGACCCGGAGGCAGCAAGGATCAAGGGCATCACGTCGCCCGTGGCCGGCCGCGCCCAGATTCTGGTGGTGCCGGACCTTGAGGCGGGCAACATGCTCGCCAAGAACCTGACGTTCCTGTCCCATGCCGACGCTGCCGGCATCGTGCTTGGAGCGCGCGTGCCCATCGTGCTGACGTCGCGGGCGGACTCCGTGCGCACGCGCCTCGCCTCCTGCGCGGTCGCCGCGCTCTATGCGGCGCGCCGGCGGACCTCGCAAGTTGCGGCGGTATGACCATGGATGCGCTTCTCGTCGTCAACGCCGGCTCGTCGAGCTTGAAGTTCCAGGTTTTCGGGATCACGGATCAAGGGCTCGAACGCCAGATAAAGGGCCAGATCGGTGGCATCGGCACGCGTCCCCGCCTGCAGGCGAAAGCGGCCGACGGCACCATTCTGACCGACAAGAGCTATGATGCCGACGTCGTTGGCGATCTGCCGGCGGCGATCGCGGCGGCACGCGACTGGTTGCTGACGCTCGAAGGCTTCACCTTACGGGCGGTCGGCCACCGCGTAGTACATGGTGGCCCCGATTATGCGGCGCCGGTGCTGATCGATGCGAACGTCCTTGATCGCCTCGCGAGCTACCAGGATCTGGCACCGCTGCACCAGCCCAACAATCTTGCTCCGATCCGTCAGGCGATGGCGATCAATCCGGATGTACCGCAGGTCGCCTGTTTCGATACCGCCTTCCATCATGGCCACCCGGAAGAGGTGAACTGCTACGCCATGCCGCGCAGCTTCTATGAGGATGGTGTGCGGCGCTACGGCTTCCACGGCCTTTCCTATGAGTACATTTCAGAGCGTCTGCGGGATGTGGCGCCTGCGGTCGCAGGTGGTCGCGTCATCGTCGCCCATCTCGGCAGCGGCGCCTCTATGTGCGCCTTGCGCGATGGTCACAGCATCGAGAGCACCATGGGCTTCACCGCGCTCGACGGCCTGCCGATGGGAACGCGGCCCGGTCAGCTCGATCCAGGCGTCGTGCTCTATCTGATCCTGCAGCGCGGCATGAGTGCCCAGGCCGTTTCCGACCTGCTTTACCACGAGGCCGGCCTCAAGGGGCTCTCCGGCGTCTCGAACGACATGCGCGACCTGCTTGCAAGCGCGGATCCCCATGCCAAGCTCGCCATCGACCACTTCGTCTATCGCTCAGGGCTCAATGTCGGGATGCTTGCAGCCGCGCTCCGTGGCATCGACGCCTTGGTTTTCACGGCGGGCGTCGGGGAGAACTCCGCGCAGATCCGCGTCCGCATCGCCGAGAACATCGCCTGGCTCGGGGCCGAACTCGACCCAGCCGCCAACGAGGCCGGCGCGACGCTGATTTCGACGCCTTCGAGCCGCGTTGCGCTTTACGTCATCCCGACCGACGAGGAACTGATGATCGCCCGCCACACGCTTGCACTGCTTAAAACCCGCGCAGCCTGATCCATCGGAGACAATTGATGTCCATTCCTGTCGCAAAGGCCAAACTTCTCGATGGTCGCAAGGGCCTGATCGTCGGCATTGCCAATGATCGATCGATCGCCTGGGGCTGCGCCCGTGCCTTCCGCGCTTTCGGGGCGGAGGTGGCGGTCACCTATCTGAACGACAAGGCGAAACCTCACGTCGAACCCCTGGCGCGTGAAATCGAAGCGCCGATCTTCCTCCCGCTCGACGTGGCCGTGCCAGGGCAAATGGAAGCGGTGTTCGAGGAGATCGAGAAGACCTGGGGTGAACTCGACTTCGTCGTCCATTCGATCGCCTTTTCGCCGAAGGATACGCTCGGCGGCCGCGTCGTCGATGTCCCGCGCGAGGGCTTCCTGAAGACTATGGACATTTCCTGCTGGTCCTTCATCCGCATGGCGCATCTCGCCGAGCCGCTGATGAAGAACGGCGGCACGCTCTTCACCATGACCTATCATGGCTCACAGGTGGTGGTGGAAAACTACAACATCATGGGTGTCGCCAAGGCCGCACTCGAAAGTGCCGTCCGATACCTCGCCTCCGAACTCGGCCCGAAGGGGATCCGCGTGCACGCCATCTCGCCTGGCGCGCTGGCGACGCGCGCCGCTTCCGGCATTCCGGAATTCGACGCGCTACTCGAAAAGACCAAGGTCAAATCGCCGAGCCGCGAGCTGATTGACATCGACGACGTCGGCGCGGCCACCGCCTTCCTTGCGCATGACGCCGCCCGCCTGATCACGGGCCAGGTGCTTTATGTCGACGGCGGCTACCACATCATCGACTAGCCGCCGGGTCTCCGCATGGGTCAGATATTGCCCATGCAGAGATACTTCATCTCGAGATAGTCTTCGAGCCCGTGGCGGGAGCCTTCGCGGCCAATGCCCGATTGCTTGATGCCGCCGAAGGGGGCGGCTTCGGAGGACATGCGGCCGGTGTTGATGCCGACCATCCCGTATTCCAGTGCTTCCGCCACATGCCAGACGCGCTTCAGATTTTCGGCGTAGAAATAGGCGGCAAGACCGTAGATCGTGTCGTTGGCTTCGGCGATCACCTGCTCGGCGGTCTCGAAGCGGATGATCGGGGCGATCGGACCGAAGGTCTCTTCCTGGGCGACGCGCATGTCTGTCGAAATGCCTGTTAGCACCGTCGGCTCGAAGAAGGTGCCAGACGTGCCGATCCGGTGGCCGCCGGCGCGCACCTTGGCACCCTTCGAAACGGCGTCGGCGACATGGGCCTCGATCTTTTCGATCGCGTGCTTGTCGATCATCGGTCCGATGGTGATATCAGGCGTGAAACCGTCGCCGACAGTCAGCTCGGCGACGCGCCGGACGAACTTTTCGGCAAAGGCGTCGTGCACGCCCGCTTGCACATAGATGCGGTTGGCCGAGACGCAGGTCTGGCCGGCATTGCGGAACTTCGCCTGGACAGCGCCATCGACCGCCTCGTCGATGTCGGCGTCGTCAAAGACGATGAAGGGGGCGTTGCCGCCAAGCTCCAGGCTGACCTTCTTGATCTGGTCGGAGCATTGCCGCATCAAAAGCCGACCGACCTCGGTCGATCCGGTGAAGCTGATCTTGCGCACCTTCGGGTTGCTGCAAAGTTCGCGGCCGATTGCAGCGCCTTCTGCGGCATAGAGCAGGTTGACGACACCGGTCGGGAAGCCTGCCTTTTCGGCGAGCAAGAACATCGCGCCGGCAACGAGCGGTGTCTGTTCGGCGGGTTTCAGCACGATGGTGCAGCCGGCGGCTAGCGCCGGCGAGATCTTGCGGGCGACCATCGAGGCCGGGAAATTCCACGGCGTGATCGTGCCGACGACGCCGACGGGCTGCTTGATCACAAGCATGCGGCGGTCGTTGGCCGGGGCGGGGAAGGTTTCGCCATAGATGCGTTTCGCCTCTTCCGCATACCACTCGACATAGGCCGCGGCATGCAGCACTTCACCCTTCGATTCGCCAATCGGTTTCCCCATCTCGGCCGTCAGGATGGCTGCAAGGTCGTCGGCATGCGCGACGATCAGGTCGTACCAGCGGCGAAGCACGGCACTGCGGTCTTTGGCAGGCTTTGCCGCCCAGAGAACTTGCGCCTTGGCCGCAGCTTCGATTGCCGCATGGGCTTCGTCGATGCCCATATCCGGCAGCGTCGCCAGCTTTTCGCCGGTCGATGGATTGAAGACGTCGAAGGTTGCGCCAGCCCAATTCTTGCCGGCCGTGGGGATGGAATGAAGCGAAGCGAACAGGTCGGCGTCGCGCAAGTGCTTGGTCAAGGCGGGGGTCAAGGTCATGGCGGGCATCCTCCGGCGATGGCCTGCCGCGAGACGGCAGGCCCGCTTTTGCTTGTTCTTGCGGGTGCCGATCAATCCCGGCACCCGAGCATTGCGCGTCTGAATTGGCGCGCAGCACCTACAGCGCCGCGCATCCCTCAGGATGCGCTAAGGCCGCCATAGCACTTTGAATTGCTGCATAATTTTGCCCTCAAGTCGATCCTGAATTGAGGAATTATGCACCGGGCAACCCGCGTTGCTGGTCGCCCGGTCGAGGATCAAGCACGCGCTGCGAGGATCGACGCTTCGAGAATGTCGAGCGCTTCGGCGAAGACTTCGTCCTGGATGGTGATCGGCGCCAGGAAGCGGATGACGTTGCCGTGCACACCGCAGGTAAGCAGGATCAGGCCCTTTTCCAGAGCGATCAGGCGCACCTTGTTGGCAAAGTCAGCGCTCGGCAGGTTGGTCTTCACGTCGTTGAACTCGACGGCGTTCATGAAGCCGGGGCCGCGGATGTCGGCGATTTCGGGCGCCTGCTCGCGGATTGCGGCAAGCCGCTGCTTCAGCCGGCCGCCAAGCTGCTCGGCGCGCTCGCAGAGCTTCTCCTCAGCGATAACGTCAAGGACGGCGTGCGCTGCGGCGATGCCGAGTGGGTTGCCGCCATAGGTGCCGCCAAGGCCGCCCGGCGCTGGAGCATCCATGACTTCGGCGCGGCCGGTAACGGCGGCAAGCGGGAAGCCGCCGGCAAGGCTTTTCGCCATGGTGATGAGATCGGGCGCGACATCATGGTGGTCCATGGCAAACATCTTGCCGGTACGGGCAAAGCCGGTCTGAACTTCGTCGGCGATCAAGAGAATGCCGTGCTGGTCGCAAATTTCGCGCAGCGCCTTCATGAAGGCGGCAGGCGCCGGATAGAAGCCGCCTTCGCCCTGCACGGGCTCGAGAATGATCGCGGCGACGCGACCCGGATCGACGTCGGCGGCAAAGAGCTTCTTCAGCGCAGCGAGCGACTGTTCGGTGGTGACGCCGTGCAATTCGATCGGGAAGGGGGCGTGGAAGACGTCGCCCGGCATCGCGCCGAAGCCGACCTTATAGGGAACGACCTTGCCGGTGAGCGCCATGCCCATGAAGGTCCGGCCGTGGAAGCCGCCACTGAAGGCGATAACCGCCTGACGGCCTGTCGAGGCGCGGGCGATCTTGACGGCGTTTTCCACGGCTTCGGCGCCGGTGGTCACGAAGATGGTCTTCTTGGCGAAGTCGCCGGGCGTCAGTGCATTGAGGCGCTCGGCGAGATGCACGTAGCATTCGTAGGGAACGACCTGGTGGCAGGTGTGGGTGAAGCGATCGATCTGCGCCTTGACCGCCTCGATCACCTTCGGGTGGCGATGGCCGGTATTGACGACCGCGATGCCGGAGGCGAAGTCGATGTAGCGATTGCCTTCCTTGTCCCAGATTTCCGAATTTTCCGCGCGGTCGGCGTAGATCTGGGTGGTCATACCGACGCCGCGCGAGATGGCGGCGTTCTTGCGGTCGGGGAGGCTGGTCATGGCGCGTTCCTGTCGTCTGGAGTTAATATATTGCATTTTTTCTGCAAGTTTATTGTGGAAGTGGTACACCTTTCACTGTCGATTGCAAATCAAATTTGGTGATCGAGACACCACGGTTGCTGATGCGCCGTTCTTGTCAGATCTCGATCGCGGCGGCTAAGGTTGCGGACACGCCGGAATTGCAAGGATTCGGGCAGCGCCGCTGGGCGGTAAAGGGAAATTGGAATGGGCGCAGTGCGCTACAAGGTCGCTGAAGCGGCGCGACTGGCGGGGGTTTCCGCCTCGACGCTGAGGCTATGGGAGACGCAAGGTCTCGTCGTGCCCGAGCGCTCGCCGACGGGGCATCGGCAGTATACCGAGAACGATCTTGCCCGATTGAAGCGCATCTCCTGGTTCCGGGCCGAGCGTGGTCTCAATCCGGCTGCGATCCGTGAGGCGCTGGACGCCGAAGGGGCTGCGGACGACCAGCCCCCATCGGCGACGAGCGACGGGCCTGAAAACCAGATCGGGCGCAAGCTACGCAGCCTCAGGCACGCCGCCGGCAAGACGCTGGAGCAGGTCGCCGGCGAGATCGGCATCGCCGCCTCGGTGCTCTCGACGCTGGAACGCACGTCGCAGGGCGTCTCGGTCGCTGTGCTGCACAACATCGCGGAATTCTTCGGAACCACCGTTTCCAGCCTTGCTGGTGAAGAGGAGGCGGATACGCGCGCCGTCGTTCGGGCCGGCGAATGGCGGACATGGCCGCGCACGACCCCCGGCGTCACGGTGCAACTGCTTGCCGATGGCCGCAACCAGATGGATTGCCACCGCTTCGTGCTGGAGCCGGGCGCGTCCAGCGAAGGCGCCTACGGGCACGAGGGCGAGGAGTTCGTCTATGTGCTTTCCGGCCGCGTCGAGTTCATTCTCGACAGCGACCAGTTCTACGATCTCGGTGTCGGCGACTCGCTCTATTTCGAGAGCAAGAGGCGACACGCCTGGACGAACCGGCATGACGGCGAAACCGTGCTGCTCTGGGTCAACACGCCGCCGACGTTCTAATCGTCGGCCGATCACGCGGCATTCCCAATTGAAACGAAATCGGCGCGCGGTGCGAATAGAACCGCGCGCCGATCGGTGTTGTGAGCCTAGGCAAGCCGTCTGCTCCCCGATCCGGTGGCCCGGAGCGGGGAGGGATTGTCGGATCAGCCGGCCGCGTAGCGCTTTGCCATTTCCGGCAGGCGCAGCGTGCGGATCTTCGAGGCCTTGCCAGCGGTGCGGAAGGCTTCGAAGCGCTCCTTGCAGACTTCGGTCATCAGCGCGGTTGCCGGCTTCAGGTAGGTGCGCGGGTCGAAGTTTTCCGGGTTCTCGGCGAAGTTCTTGCGGATCGTGCCGGTCATGGCGAGGCGCAGGTCAGTGTCGATGTTGACCTTGCGAACGCCGAGCGGGATCGCCTTCTGGATTTCCGAGACCGGAACGCCCCAGGTCGGCTTCATCTTGCCGCCATAGGTGTTGAAGAGATCCTGCAGATCCTTCGGCACCGACGACGAGCCGTGCATGACGAGGTGGGTGTTCGGCAGCTTCTTATTGATCTTGGCGATCGTTTCGATCGACAGGATGTCGCCATCGGGCTCGCGGGTGAACTTGTAGGCGCCGTGGCTGGTGCCGATGGCGACGGCCAGTGCGTCGACGCCGGTCTTGGTGACGAAGTCGAGCGCCTGCTCCGGATCGGTCAGCAGTTCTTCACGCGACAGCTTGCCTTCGAAGCCGTGGCCGTCTTCCTTGTCGCCGGCGCCAGTTTCGAGGTTGCCGAGGCAGCCGAGTTCGCCTTCGACCGAAACGCCGGCCGCATGTGCGATCTTCACGACTTCTGCGGTGACGGCGACATTGTATTCATAGCTGGCAACGGTCTTGCCGTCCTTCTCCAGCGAGCCGTCCATCATGACGGAGGTGAAGCCGTTGGTGATGGCCGAAATGCAGGTCGACGGCTGGTCGCCGTGGTCGAGGTGCAAACAGACCGGGATATGCGGGTATTCTTCCGCCGCGCCGAGGATGAGGTGGCGCAGGAACGCGTCACCGGCGTAGGAGCGGGCGCCACGGCTTGCCTGAAGGATGACCGGACTGTCGGTCGCATCGGCGGCGCGCATGACGGCCTGAATGTATTCCAGATTGTTCACATTGAACGCCGGCAGCGCGTAGTCGTTCTCCGCCGCATGGTCGAGCAGTTGCCGCAATGTGATCAATGCCATTCGCTATCTCCCTTTGGATACTCGGTGCAACCTATGCGGCGCACCACAAAAACAATCCGGCCGTTGAACC
This sequence comes from Ensifer sp. ENS07, assembly GCF_014852185.1. NCBI lineage: Bacteria > Pseudomonadati > Pseudomonadota > Alphaproteobacteria > Hyphomicrobiales > Rhizobiaceae > Ensifer > Ensifer sp. ENS07. The sequence goes on from NZ_JACVBE010000018.1 coordinate 99,227, forward strand.
GCACGAAATGCATCGATGGCAAAGTCGATGGCCGGCTTTTTCGTGCGGCGTGACGGCGCGCGCGAATTGGTCGCGCCCACCGAAGTCAGGCGCACAATAGTTCATCGAAGTGGTTTGACAACCGGGCAAAAGGCAGGTTGCCAGAGGTCGAAACTCGCTTCAATCGATTTTACTGTGGACTGGATGCAACACCTTCAGTGTGAAGTGTTTTCACTTTCTGGTGGTGCCTGAGAGGAGGGGGAGCCGAGGGCAGTGAATGCAACCATTGGGCGCTGGTTTTGTCTGCTACACCACCGCGGTGGATGCCCTCTCGGAAACAGTCTGTCGACAGGAGGTGAACGTCTCGCAAGAAGATTGCGGCAACGCCCCTCTTTCTTTGCGCAGATTACGTAAACTGCCGCTAAAATTCACAAACTTTGCATCGCGGATGATTCGAGGCCCAATCCGGCCGACAAAAAGCGCGGACCTAAAACGTTGCAGTAGATTTCGCAAAAATGCCCTGTTCACGTCATATGCCCGTCGCAAAGGCGACGAAAAGAATCGCAAACAAAATACAACCTATGGGATAGGTCGATTCCCCTCCTATAGATAAAGATGCAGACAGCCGCAGAATCCGCCTTGCGTTCGCGAACGATTTGCACTTCTCTCCTGCGATCACAAACCCAAAACAAGGGGAAGGAGAGAAACAAAATGGCATCACTGAAACTCAACCTCCGCGCTGCCGCGCTGATTGGCTCGCTGCTCATCGGAGCAAGCCCGGCACTTGCCGAAGCTGTCCTGCATCGCGGCAACGCAGGTGAGCCGCAGACGCTCGACCAGCACCACACCTCGATCAACATTGAAGCGTTCATCCTCAAGGACCTCTACGAAGGTCTGACGATCTATGACGCCTCTGCCAAGATCGTCCCCGGTGTTGCTGAGACGTGGGAGCTTTCGGACGATGGCACGGTCTACACCTTCAAGCTGCGCGCCGATGCAAAGTGGTCGGACGGTTCGCCGGTAACGGCTGAAGACTTCGTCTTCTCCTTCCGCCGCGTCGAAGATCCGAAGACGGCTGCCGGCTACGCCAACATTCTCTTCCCGATCAAGAACGCCGAAAAGGTCAACAAGGGCGACCTGCCGACCGATCAGCTCGGCATCAAGGCGATCGACGAAAAGACCGTCGAAATCACGCTCGAGCGTCCGACCCCGTTCTTCCTGGAGCTGCTCGCACACCAGACGGCACTTCCGGTCAGCAAGGCCAGCGTCGAAAAGAACGGCGCGGACTTCGTCAAGCCGGGCGTCATGGTATCGAACGGCGCCTTCACGCTGCAGGCCCACGTTCCGAACGACAGCCTGACCGTCGTCAAGAACGCCAACTACTGGGATGCGGCCAACGTCAAGCTCGACAAGGTCATCTTCTACCCGATCGACGACCAGGCGGCTTCGGTTCGTCGTTTCGAAGCCAAGGAAATGGACCTCGTCTACAACTTCTCGGCTGACCAGATCGACCGTCTGCGCACGTCCTATGGCGAGCAGGTCCATGTCTCGCCGTCGCTTGCGACCTATTACTACGCCTTCGACACCCGCCAGGAGCCCTATAGCGACGTTCGCGTCCGCCAGGCTCTCTCCATGGCCGTCGACCGCGACTTCCTCGCCAAGGAAATCTACGCCGGTTCGCAGCTCCCCGCCTATTCGATGGTTCCTCCGGGCATCGAGAGCTACGGTGAGCCGTCCAAGGCCGAGTTCGGCACGCTGTCGCAGCTCGACCGCGAAGACAAGGCCATCGCCCTGATGAAGGAAGCCGGCTACGGCGAAGGTGGCAAGCCGCTCGACATCGAGCTGCGCTACAACACCAACCCGAACCACGAGCGCGTCGCAACGGCTGTCGCCGACATGTGGAAGAACACCTTCGGCGCCAAGGTGTCGCTGGTGAACCTCGACGTGTCCTCGCACTACGCCTACCTGCAGGAAGGCGGCAAGTTCAACGTTGCCCGCGCCGGCTGGCAGGCTGACTACGCGGATGCCGAGAACTTCCTGGCGCTCAGCGTCGGCTCCAACAAGACCTTCAACTACGGCCATTTCGAAAACGCCGAGTTCGACGGCCTGATGAAGAAGTCCTACGACGAGCAGGATCCGGCCGCTCGCTCGAAGCTGATGCATGAAGCCGAAGCGCTGCTGATGAAGGAACAGCCGATCGCTCCGCTTCTGACCCAGGCCGACCTGTGGCTGGTTGCCAGCCGCGTCAAGGGCTGGGCGGACAATGCTCCGAACGAGCACCTCAGCAAGTTCCTGAGCATCGCCGAATAACGAACAGAGACGACGCGCGGTCATAAGGTCGCGCGTCGCCTCCGGAGCACGTCCATGATTTCCTTCATCCTTCGCCGATTGGCGAGTGCGGTGCCGACCTTGTTTATCGTCGTCACCATTTCGTTTTTCTTGATGCGGTTCGCCCCTGGTGGCCCCTTCAACCTCGAGCGTCCTCTTCCGCCACAAACGATGGCGAACCTGATGAAGACGTACCAGCTCGACCAGCCTCTTTGGCGCCAATACACGCACTATCTCAGCAATGCGGTGACCGGCGACTTCGGCCCGAGCTACGTCTACAAGGACAACAACGTCGCTGAATTGATCGGCAAGGGTCTGCCCTATTCGATGGAACTCGGCTTCTACGCGTTGCTTATTGCGCTGATCGGCGGCGTCACCGCCGGAACGATTGCCGCGCTTCGGCAAAACAGCGTCCTCGATTTCACCATCATGTCGTTTTCGACGATAGGGGTCACCGTGCCCAACTTCGTCGTCGGCCCGGTGCTGACACTGGTCTTTGCGATCGTGCTCGCATGGCTGCCGGCCGGTGGTTGGGGGGATGGATCGCTGCGCTTCCTGATCCTGCCGATGATCGCGCTGGCGCTGCCGCAGCTTGCGGTTTTTGCGCGGCTCACGCGCGGCTCGATGATCGAGGCGCTGCATACCGACCATATCCGAACGGCCAAGGCCTATGGCCTGCCATCGCGAACGGTCGTCGTTACCCATGCGATGCGTGGTGCGATGCTGCCGGTCGTGTCCTATCTCGCGCCCTGTGCTGCGGCCCTTCTGACCGGCTCGGCCGTCGTTGAGACGATCTTCACCATCCCGGGCGTCGGTCGCTACTTCGTCCTTGGCGCCATCAACCGTGACTACACGCTGGTGATGGGCACAGTTATCCTCGTTGCCATCTTCGTCATCGTTTTCAATCTCCTGGTCGACATTCTCTACGGCCTGCTCGATCCGAGGGTTCGCCATGACTGATATCGCCCAGACCCCGGCGGCGACGCCGGAAACAAAGGGGCGCAGCCTCTTCCAGCTCGCCGCCATGCGCTTCAAGCGCAACCGTGCCGCCATGGCCGGCTGCTTCATGCTGGCGCTTATCGCGCTGTTCTCGTTCCTCGGTCCGTTCTTCGTCCCGCACACCTACGATCAGGTGTTTCCGTCCTACGTCTCGATCAGCCCGAGCCTGGAGCCGCGTCCAGATACGTCGACGCTTCAGGACGTGATGGAAGGCGTCGCCACACGGGCACGCGTCACGCTCAAGGAGTTCAATCTCGAGGGTGAAACCTTCACCGCGACGATTACTTCCGAACAGCCGATCGATTCCCGCGCCACGCGCTACTTCGACCGCGCCAACGAATTCCGCGACACCCAGGTGGTGGCAACGGAAAACGACGGAAAGACGCTGAAGGTGACCGGCCAGGTCGACCGGGAATACTTCCCCTTCGGCACGGATTCCAACGGCCGGGACCTCCTGGTTCGCGTCATGCTCGGCGGCCAGATCTCGATCGCCGTCGGCCTGCTTGCGAGCCTCGTGTCTCTCGGGATCGGCGTGGTCTACGGCGCGACATCGGGCTACATCGGCGGTCGCGTCGACAACGTCATGATGCGTCTGGTTGAGATCATGTATTCTCTGCCCTTCGTGTTTCTGGTCGTCGTTCTCGTCGTGTTCTTCGGGCGCTCGTTCATCCTGATCTTCCTGGTGATCGGGGCAGTGGAATGGCTCGACATGGCCCGTATCGTGCGCGGTCAGACATTGGCGTTGAAACGTCGAGAATTCGTCGGCGCCGCGCAGGCGCTCGGTCTCACGGATTGGCAGATCATCCGCCGGCACATCATCCCCAACACGATTGGCCCGGTCATCGTTTTCGTGACCGTCGTCGTGCCCAAGGTGATCCTGCTCGAGAGCTTCCTCTCCTTCCTCGGCCTCGGCGTTCAGGCGCCGCTGACGAGCTGGGGGGCGCTGATCTCGGAAGGCGCAAACAACATCCAGTCGGCGCCATGGCTTCTGATCTTCCCGGCCATCTTCTTCGTCCTGACGCTGTTCTCGCTGAACTTCGTCGGCGACGGCCTGCGCGACGCGCTCGACCCGAAGGATCGCTGACATGGCAGATACCAAGGAAACCATCCTGGCCGTTCGCGGTCTCAAGGTGAACTTCTCGACGCCTGATGGCACGGTCGAAGCGGTCAAGGGCATCGATCTCGATGTGCGCACCGGCGAAACGCTCGCGGTCGTCGGCGAGTCCGGCTCCGGCAAGAGTCAGACGATGATGGGCATCATGGGTCTGCTTGCCAAGAACGGCACCGTGACCGGCTCGGCAACCTACCGCGGGCAGGAGCTCGTCGGACTGCCGGCTAAGGCCTTGAACCAGGTCCGCGGCGCGAAGGTCACCATGATCTTCCAGGAGCCGATGACCTCGCTCGATCCGCTCTATCCGGTCGGTCGCCAGATCGCCGAGCCGATCGTTCACCACCGCGGCGGCACGTTCAAGCAGGCGCGGGCGCGCGTGCTCGAACTGCTGGAGCTCGTCGGCATTCCGGAACCGGCGCGCCGCATTGACAGCTATCCGCACGAGCTATCGGGCGGCCAGCGCCAGCGCGTGATGATCGCGATGGCACTTGCGAACGACCCGGATCTGCTGATTGCGGACGAGCCGACGACGGCGCTCGACGTGACGATCCAGGCACAGATCCTCGATCTCCTGAAATCGCTGCAGAAGCGATTCGGCATGGCGATCGTGCTGATCACCCACGACCTCGGCATCGTCAAACACTTCGCCGACCGTGTCGCCGTGATGCGTCGCGGCGAAGTGGTTGAAAAGGGCACGACGGCCGACATCTTCGAACGGCCGCAGGCCGACTATACGAAGATGCTGCTTGCCGCCGAACCGAGCGGCCGCAAGGCGTCTCCGCCCGACAGTGCGCCGATCATTCTTGAAGGTCGCGACGTCTGCGTCGATTACCAGATCGGTGGCGGCCTCTTCCGCGGCGGCAAGTCCGTCTTCCGTGCGGTCGACAGCGTCAATCTGCGCCTGAAGGAAGGGCAGACGATCGGTGTCGTCGGCGAGTCCGGTTCGGGCAAGTCGACGCTCGGCCGCGCGCTTCTTCGGCTCCTGCCGAGCAGCGGCCACTACCGCTTCGGCACGACGGATATCTCCGGCTTCGACCGCGGGCAGATGCGGCCGCTGCGGCGCACCCTGCAGCTCGTCTTCCAGGATCCTTACGGCTCGCTTTCGCCACGGCGCACCGTCGGCGAAATCATCACCGAAGGCCTGCACGTGCACGAGCCCGAGCTCACCCGCGCCGACCGCGACCGCCGGGCGTCGGAAGCGTTGAAGGAAGTGGGGCTCGATCCCGCCTCCCGCAACCGCTATCCGCACGAGTTCTCGGGCGGCCAGCGCCAGCGCATCGCCATTGCTCGTGCCATGATCCTGAAGCCCAAGGTCGTCATCCTCGATGAGCCGACGTCGGCGCTCGACCGTTCGGTCCAGGGGCAGGTGATCGAGCTGTTGCGCGACCTGCAGCGCTCACACGGGCTCTCCTACATCTTCATCAGCCACGACCTTTCGGTGGTGAAGGCGATGTCGGACTACGTGATCGTCATGAAGAACGGCAAGATCGTCGAGGAAGGCGAGACCGATGCGATCTTCGAGGCGCCGAAGCAGCCCTATACCAAGACGCTGATCGGCGCTGCCTTCAACGTTTGAGCAGGCACAGGCCTTCAAAATTTAGCGGGGACGCGAGCGATCGCGTCCCCGTTTTCGTTCGCGGGCTCGGAAACGTCAGGTCTCGTTCTCTGCGGAGAAATCGGAAGCGACGAGTTTCTTGTCGAGCCCGAACTTCTGCATCTTCTCGTAGAGCGTCTTGCGCGAGATGCCGAGGGTCTCGTAGACCGGCTTCAGCGCGCCGCCATGGGCGGCGATTGCGCTGGCGATGAGGCCTTTTTCATAGGCCGCCACCTTGTCGGCAAGGCGGTTGCCGTTTTCCGATCGCGCGCTGTCGTCGGGAGCCGCATCGAGCCCGAGCACCAGCCGCTCGGCGGCATTGCGCAACTCGCGCACGTTGCCCGGCCAGTCGCGCTCGGCGATTTCGGCCAGCATCGATTGGGAGATCTCCACCTCATCCCGGCCGTAGCGAGCGGCCGACTCCCTGACCAGTTGCAGAAAGAGCAGCGGAATGTCGGCGCGCCGCTGGGCAAGCGAGGGGACGCGGAGCGTCGCGACGTTGAGGCGATAGAGGAGGTCCGCCCGGAAGCGCCCGGCGGCGACTTCCTTTTCGAGATCGACCTTGCTGGTGGCGATGAAACGGACGTCGAGCGGGACCTGCTCGTTCGATCCGAGCCGGGTGATGACGCGTTCCTGCAGCACCCGCAGAAACTTAGCCTGGAGGTCGAAGGGCATCGAGCCAATCTCGTCGAGCAGGATCGTACCGCCGCGACCATGTTCGAACTTGCCGTAGCGCGGACGGATGGCGCCGGGAAAGGCGCCGGGCTCATGGCCGAAGAGCTCGCTTTCGATCAGGTTTTCGGGCAGTGCGGCGCAGTTGATAGCGATGAACGGGCTGTTGGCGCGGGTGCTCAGATCATGCAGCGTGCGGGCCAGCACCTCCTTGCCGACGCCGGTATCGCCGATGATCAACGTATCGGCATCGGCCGCGCCGAGCGCGCGGATGCGGTAGCGCAGATCGACCATGACCTGGCTTCGACCGGGCAGCCGCTGTTCGATGTCGTCGCGCTTGCCGGCAACCGCCTTCAGCCGGCGGTTTTCAAGAACGAGCGCGCGCCAGTCCAGTGCCCGGCGGATCGTGCCGGCGAGCATCTGCGCTGCGAAGGGCTTCTCGACGAAGTCATAGGCGCCTTCGCGCATGGCCCGGACCGCGAGTTGCACATCGCCATGGCCGGTGACGAGGATGACCGGTACCTCCGCATCGATTTCGCGGATGCGCTGCAGGAGGGTCATGCCGTCCATGCCCGGCATGCGGATATCGCTGATCACCACGCCAGGAAAACTGTAGCTGATGAATTCGAGCGCGTGTTCGGCGGCCGAGAAGGTATCGACGCGGAAACCGGCCAGCTCGAGCGCCTGGGCGCTCGAATGGCGCACATCCTCTTCGTCATCGACGAGCAGGATCCGGCTCTCGATCATTCGGCGGCCTCCCGGGCATTGCTGTTTTCGGCAGCGAGTTCGATGCGGAACTCGGCGCCGCCTTCCGCAAGGTTAGTGGCGACAAGGCTTCCGCCGAAATCCTTGATAATGTTATAGGAAATCGAAAGGCCAAGGCCCAGCCCCTTGCCGACGCCCTTTGTGGAAAAGAATGGGTCGAAGATACGTTCGGCAATCGCCGGCGCAATGCCGGGGCCGCGGTCGCTGACGGTCAGCACGACTTTGCCGTCTTCCTGCTTCGCACGCAGGCGGATGGTGCGGTCGTCAAGGCCCTCGACGGCATCGGCGGCATTGGAAATGATGTTGACGAGCACCTGCTGCAGGCGGACCGAGCCGGCCCGGACGACGAGCGGTTCGTTGCCGAGATCGATGTCGATGGTCGCCGCCGCCGCCTTCAGCCGAACCGACACGATCTCCATCGTGTCGCGCACCACTTCCTCGACCGGGACCCGCCCGAGTTTCTCGTTCGGTTTGCGGGCGAAATTGCGCAGGTGCTTGCTGATCGCCGCCATGCGGTCGACAAGCCCGGAGATGCGGCGGATATTGTCCGTCGCCTCGTCGGACCGACCCCGCTCGATCAGCAGTGCGGCGCTGTCAGCATAGGTCTTGGCGGCGGCGAGCGGCTGGTTGAATTCGTGCGAGAGGGCGGCGGACATCTGCCCGAGCCCTGCCAGTTTTCCGGCCTGGATCAGATCGGCCTGCGTCCGTCGCAGTTGCTTCTCCGTCAGCCGCCGTTCGGCGATCTCTTCCTCGATCTGGCCGTTGACGCGGGCAAGGTCAGCGGTGCGTTCGTCTACGCGGCGTTCCAGCTCGGCCTGTGCTTCCGCCTGCATCGACAGGCGCTCGTTGAGCCGCGCGCGCCGCTGGAGAATGATGGCGACGCCGAGACCGGCAAGGCAGAGCAGAAGCAGAGCGGCGATAACAGTCGTCAGCGCCTGTGTTCGCACCGACGCGGTGTCGACCAGCACATTCACCGTCCAGTCGGCGTCGGGCATCCGCTGCGAAAGCATAAGGTATTCGCGGCTTGAGTTTTCGGCCGAGACGGTGAGGAAATGACGGTCGGACGAAACGCGCTCCGACACGGGAAGGGCATGTACGGTCGCATCGGCGTAGCGCCTGGAGGCCTCGGTTCGTGCAAGCCGGTCCGACGTCAGCGGCAGGATCGACGCGTAGCGCCATTCCGGATCGCCGGACATGAAGACGATGCCTTCCGGGTCGGAGACGAAGATCTTGTACTCGCCGCCCTGCCAGGACGCTTCGATGCGCTCGACATCGACCTTGAACACCATGACGCCGCGGATCTCGTTGCCGACCCGGATCGGGGATCCGAAAAAGTAGCCGCGTTTCAACGACGTGGTTCCGAGTGCATAGAACCGCGATTGCTCGCCGCGAAGCGCTTCCTGGAAGTAGGGCCGGTAGCTGAAATTCTGCCCAACGAAGCTCGTCGGCCCGTCATAGTTGCTGGCGGCGATGGTGTTGCCATCCGGCGTGATCACGTAGATGTCCGAGGACTGCAACAGGCCGTTGATGTCCTTGAGGTAGCTGTCGACGGCCTCCCGCAGTCGCCGGTCCCGTGGGCGGGTGACGAGCTCGCGGACATCGTCATGATCCGCGATCAGTGCCGGCAACGCCTGGTAGCGGTTGAGGTGGCCGTCGAGCGCGGTGACGGCGAGGCGCAGCGCCGTGGTCGCCTGAGCACCTGCCTCGCGCAAGTAGCTGTCGGTCGTGACCGCATAGCCTTTCCATGCCAGCATGGCTGCAAGCAGCGGCAACAGCAGGAACGCAAGGACCAAGCGATGTTTCACAGATATGCGCGCCCCTCCTCGCGTCGTTGCAGCAGATGCCGCCCGCCGATCTTAAGCATCGGGGCGAGGGCTCACAAGTCGCCGCTGCAACTCGCTTCTGTTGACGAGTTTTAGGTGTCGTCAACGATCTGTTGACAATGCGTTTGGTTGCGGCCGTCTTTCGCCGAGAAGCGGATAGGCGCATCTAAGACCCAACGGAGCGCCCGGTGGCGCCGGAAGAAAGGATCACGGCAATGCTCAATCAGATCAAGGGTCTGCATCACGTCACCTCGATGGCGGACGATGCGCGCGAGAACAACCTGTTCTTCACCAAGTCGCTCGGCCTGCGCCGTGTCAAGAAGACGGTCAACTTCGACTCGCCGGATGTCTACCACCTCTATTACGGCGACGAAGCCGGCACGCCTGGTACCGTCATGACCTATTTCCCGTTCCCGCAGATGCCGCGTGGCCGCGCCGGTACTGGCGAAGTCGGAACCACCGTCTTCTCCGTGCCCGAAGGTTCGCTCGGTTTCTGGAAAGAGCGGCTGGCGACGCTCGGCGCCACCGGTCTCAAGGATGAAGAAACCTTCGGTGAAAAGCGCCTGAACTTTGCCGGTCCTGATGGTGACGGCTTTGCGCTTGTCGAGGTCAGGGACGATGGGCGCACGCCCTGGACGGAAGGCGGCATTTCCGCTGATCATGCGATCCGCGGGTTCCATTCGGCAGCACTGCGCCTGCGTGACGAAGGTGCGACGGCGGAACTTCTGAAGTTCATGGGCTACGAAGAACTTGACCGCAAGGATGGTGTAACTCGTCTAATCGTTCCCGGCGGCAACGATGCCCGCGTCATCGACCTCGAAACGATGCCGAATATCGGCCGCGCCTCGCAAGGGGCAGGCTCGGTGCACCACATCGCCTTCGCGGTCGATAACCGCGAAAAGCAACTCGAGGTGCGCAAGGCACTGATGGACACGGGCTATCAGGTGACGCCGGTCATCGACCGCGATTACTTCTGGGCGATCTATTTCCGCACGCCGGGCGGCGTCCTGTTCGAGATCGCGACAAACGAGCCTGGCTTCGACCGGGACGAGGACCTCGCCCATCTCGGCGAGGCGCTGAAGCTGCCGCAGCAGCACAAGCACCTGCGCCCGATCCTCGAAAGTCACCTGCAGAAGATCGACTAAGACGCCAAGAAGGCTCGCCGCCGCGGCGAGCCTTCGCTACCCGATCTTGCACAGGTCGGTTCACAGTTTCGTCGAAACCGTGAAGTCAACGCTTTGAAATCAGGCAGGTTCGCACGAGGCTTCGACCCGTCGGAGGCCTGCCCCAGGAGACAAAAATGGTAGATCATGGCTATGTTCACAAGCTGAAGGCCGGAAAGCCCGGCCAGCCGATTTTCTTCGTGTTCCACGGGACCGGCGGTGACGAGAACCAGTTCTTCACTTTCGCATCCGAGTTGCTGCCCGACGCGACGATCGTTTCGCCACGAGGCGACGTTTCGGAATTTGGCGCCGCACGCTTCTTCAAGCGCACCGGCGAGGGTGTCTACGATATGGCCGACCTTGCTCGCGCCACCGAAAAGATGACGCGCTTCGTCAAGGCGCTGGCTACGGAGCATCAGGCTTCTCAGGTGATCGGCCTTGGTTATTCCAACGGCGCAAACATCCTTGCCAACGTGCTGATCGAAGGTGGTGTTTTCGACAAGGCGGTGCTGATGCATCCCTTGATCCCGTTCCGCCCGAAGGACAATGCGGGGCTGAAGGAGCGTAGCGTCCTGATCACCGCCGGCGAGCGTGACCCCATCTGCCCGGCGCCGCTGACCCAGGCGCTCGCGGACTATTTCCAGGGGCAGGGCGCGGCAACCGAGATCGAGTGGCATTCGGGCGGGCACGACATCCGCCAGAATGAAATCGCGGCGATCGCGCGCTTCCTGAAGGATTGATCACTCCAGCCGGCGACGGAAGAGCCAGGAGGCGGCCGAGAGGGTGACGATGGCGATCAGAAACAATGGGATCGTCTGTCGCGCCACCTCGACCGCCGGAATGTCCTTGAGGAACACGCCCTTCACGATCACGAGGAAGTAGCGCAGCGGATTGACATAGGTGATCGGCTGCAGCCAGGAGGGCATGTTCTCGATCGGCGTGGCGAAACCCGAAAGCAGCATCGCCGGCACCATGAACAGGAACGCGCCGAGGATCGCCTGCTGCTGCGTCATCGACAGGGCAGAAATGAACAGGCCGAGGCCGACGACGGAGGCGAGGTAGAACACCGCGCTGCCGTAGAGCAAAAGCAGCGAGCCGCGCAGCGGCACGCCGAAGATGAAGACGGCCGCCAGGATGTAAATGCTGATGTGGAAGAGGCCGATCATCATCGGCGGGATCAGCTTGCCGATCAGGATCTCGTGGGTTCGAAGCGGCGAGACCATCAGTTGATCGAAAGTGCCGAGCTCCCGTTCGCGCGCGATCGATAGCGCCGTGACAATAAGACCGATCAACAATGCGATGCTGGCGACGAGGTTCGGAACCATGAACCACTGGTAGGTAAGGTTTGGATTGAACCAGTTGCGGGCAACGACGGTGACCGCCCCCGATGCCATGCGCTTGCCGGTGGGCGTCTCGGCGGCAAGCGTGCCGACGATACGGCCGAGATAACCGGAGACGATCTGCGACGCATTGGAGCGGCGGCCGTCGAGGATGACCTGCACCTCCGCCGGCCGGCCGGCCTCGATATCGCGCGAGAAGGTGGGGCCGATTTCGATCGCCGCAATGACCTGCTGGGTGTCGATCGCCAGGCGCACCTCCTGCTGACTGTCGGTGAAGCGGATGCTTCGGAAGGTTGGCGAGCCGTCGATCCCCTCGATCAGATCCTGGCTCCAGTGGCCGTTGTCGCGGTTCAGCACCAGCACGTCGACATTCGTGACCTCCAGCGTCGCAGCGTAGGAGAACACCAGAAGCTGCAGGATCGGCGGTACGATCAGCACGGTGCGCCCCTTGGGGTCGCGCAGCACCGCCAGCAACTCCTTGACGATCAGGGCCTTCAGTCTCGTCCACCACATGTCAGCCGATCCTCTTGCGGGTACTGCGGGCGGCGAGCGCGAAGAACACGCTGCCGATCAGGAGCATGGCGGCAATGGACTTGCCGAACATCGGCCAGATGTCGCCAGCCAGAAACACCGTCTGCAGGCTCGGGATCAGATAGCGCGCCGGCACGATAAAGGTGATCCACTGGATGACCGTCGGCATCGAATTGATCTCGAAGAGAAATCCCGAAAGCAGGAAGGCCGGAAGAAACGCCGAAATCAGCGCGAGCTGCGAGGCGAGGAACTGGTTCTTGGTCGCCGCAGAAATCAACAGGCCCTGACCGAGCGCCGGCATCAGGAAAGTCGCTGACAGCGCGTAGAGCGCTGCGACCGAGCCGCGAAAAGGAACGCCGAAGAGGAAGACGGCAAGGAGGACGCAGAGCGTCATCGAGGTGAGCCCGAGAATAAAATAGGGCAGCAGCTTGCCGGCAAGGAGTTCGGCTGCCGAAACCGGCGTCGCCATCATCGCCTCCATCGTGCCGCGCTCCCATTCACGTGCAACGACGAGCGAGGTGAGCAGCGTCCCGACCAGCGTCATGACGATGGCGATCGAGCCCGGCACCAGGAAGTTCCGGCTGGTCAGCTCCGGGTTGAACCAGAAGCGCTGCTCGGCCGAGATCGCCGGCGGCCGGCCGGCGCTGTCGCTCAACCGCTGGCGCTCCCAATTGGCTACGGTCGCCTGCGCATAGTTCTGGACGAAGTTCGCGGTGTTGGGATCGGAGCCATCGACGAGCACCTGCAAGGCGGGGTGCCGACCGGCCGAGTAGTCGGCCACGAAGCTCTTGGGGATTACAACGATGCCGCGGACCCGGCCAAGCACTAGGTCTTCCTCGAACTCGCGGCGGTCCCGACCGACCGCCACCGTGAAATAACGCGAGGCCTGAAATCCCGCAGCGAGATCGCGCGTCAGCGGGGCCTCTTCTTCGACGACGAGGCCGATGCGGGTCTGCGTCGTGTCGAGCGAAACACCATAGCCGAAGAGAAACAACAGGATCATCGGCAGCACGAAGGCGATCAGGATGCTGCTCGGGTCGCGAACGATCTGATAGCTTTCCTTGCGCACCAACGCGGCAAAGCGTCTGGCTCTCGTGGCCCGGCCCTCGGTCGTTGCGGCGCGCGCGCTCATGCGGCCTCCTTCTCCTCCGAGCCTTGAACCAGAGCGATGAAGGCATCCTCCATGGTCGGGTCCGGAAGCTCGGGGCTGGCGACCTGCGCCTTCAATTCGTCCGGTGAGCCGAGCGCGATCGACCGGCCGCGATAAATCAGCGAAATGCGGTCGCAATATTCGGCTTCGTCCATGAAGTGGGTGGTGACGAGTACGGTGACGCCCTTTTCGACAAGGCCGTTGATGTGGGTCCAGAATTCGCGCCGGGTGATGGGGTCGACGCCGGAGGTCGGTTCGTCGAGAAACAGCGCTTCCGGTTCGTGCAATACGGCGCAGGCGAGTGCCAGACGCTGCTTGAGGCCGAGCGGCAGATCTTTCGCCGACATGTCGAGCAGGCGGGCGAAGCCGAAGATTTCCGTCATCAACTGGATGCGTTCGCGTTTGCGCGCGCCGGCAAGACCGTAGACGCCCGCAAAGAAGCTGAGGTTCTGGCCGACGCTCAAATCGCCGTAGAGCGAGAATTTTTGCGCCATGTAGCCCAGCCGGTTGCGTGCTTCCGCTGCGTCTCGCCGTAGATCGAAACCGGCGACGCGGCCTTCGCCGGCCGTGGGCTTCAACAGCCCGCACAACATCTTGAAGGTCGTGGATTTGCCGGCGCCGTTCGGGCCTAAGAGCCCGAAGATCTGGCCGCGTGGTATGTCGAAGGTGATCGCATCCGCGGCGGTGAAATCGCCGAAGCGTTTCGTCAGTCCTCGCGCTTCGATGACCGGCCGTTCGCCGTCGGTCGGGAAGGGGGTCTGGGTTTCCGCGAGCTTGGAGCGGCCGCCGGGACCGCCGCCCAACATGTCGATGAACGCATCCTCGAAACGTGGCGTGGTGGTCGCCACGCTCGATGCGGACGAATGTCCGCCCGGGGATGGCGGTTTGGTCCCTGGCTTCATGACCAGGCGGATCGCTTCGCCCTGGATGACCCCGTCGACGACATCGTCGTCGTCGAGATAGCTTGCGAGCTTCTGGCGCCGCCCATGGGTAATGCCGGATACCTTGAAGACGCGCTCGGCGACCCTGGCGGTCAATTCGGCGGGACTACCCGTGAACAGGAGCTTGCCTTCGTTCAAGAGCAAAACGCTGTCGCAGGCCTCTGCCTCGTCCAGATAGGCCGTGGACCAGACGACGCCGATGCCCTCCTTCGTCAGGTTTTCGACCATCTTCCAGAGATCTCGGCGCGAGATCGGGTCGACGCCGACGCCCGGTTCGTCGAGGAGAAGCAGCCTCGGCTTGCGCAGCAGGGCGCAGGCAAGGCCAAGCTTCTGCTTCATGCCGCCGGAGAGCTTGCCGGCAAGGCGGGTGGTGAAACGCTTGAGGTCGGTAAATTCGAGCAGTTCGTCGAAGGTCGCTGCGCGCTCGCCAAGCGGCAGGCCGCGCAGATCGGCGTAGAGATTGAGGTTTTCCTGAACGGAAAGGTCCTCATAGAGGCCGAAGCGTTGCGGCATGTAGCCGATGGCCGCCTGGATATCGGCAGCATTCGCCACCGTATCGAAACCGAGAACCTCGACCTTGCCTTCGTCCGGCACCATCAGCCCGGTCATCAGGCGGATCAGCGTGGTCTTTCCGGCGCCATCGGGGCCGACGAGCCCGGTGATCCGCCCGCCCAAGATTTCGCCAGCGATATGGTCGAGCGCCGGCGGGGCATCGCCGAAGCGCTTGACCACATCCGCGATGCGAACGAACGGCACCTCGTCGCTCATTGCGCGGCTCCAGCCTTTTCCGGCAGATGCACGGTCACGGGCATGCCCTGCCGGAGATCGGGGCCCGGCTTGTCGACAACGATGCGCAGGCGATAAACGAGATCGGTGCGCAGTTCCGGCGTTTCCACCGACTTGGGCGTGAATTCGGCGACCGGTGAAATGAACCCGACCGTCGCCTTGTAGCGGTGGTCCGGGGCGCTGTCGGACGTGACCTCGACGGCCATGCCGGGATGCACCCGGCCAAGGTCCGGTTCCGCCACATAGGCGCGCACCCAGACGGGTTCGTTCAGCGAGACGACGTAGACGGTGTCGGAAGGCGCGACGATGGCACCAGCCTCGCGCACCCGTGACAGGACCGTGCCGGCGCTCGGCGCGAACAGTTGGGTATCGGCAAGCGAGGTGCGGGCGCTTTCGAGCTTGGCTTCGGCGGCAAGCACCTGCGCCTGGGCGGCTTCAATATCCTCGATCCGGCTTCCCTCTTCGATGAGCGCCAAGGCCTCGCGGGCGGAGGTGGCGCGCGCTGCGGCTGCCGCCCTGTTGGCATTCGCCTCGTCGAGATTGGCCTGGGAGATGGTGCCGTTCGGGCGCAATTGCCGGGCGCGTTCATAAGCGAGATTGGCGTTTTCGAGATCGGCCAGACGTTCCTCATGGGTCGCGCGCGCCTGGGCGATCTCGGTCGGGCGTGCCCCCGCCCTCAGCTTTGCAAGGTTGGCCCTGAGCGCACCGAGATCGGCCTGCGCCGCGGCGACCGCCTGCTCGAACGGGACGGCGTCCAGCGTCGCCAGAACGTCCCCGGGCTTGACCACGTCTCCTTCGTCGACGCCAAGGCTTGCGATGCGGCCGCTGACGCGGAAGCCGAGTGAAACCTGCCGAATGTCGACATTGCCGTAGAGCACCGAGGTCTGCTCCGTGCCGATCCAGCCGAGCCGCTGCGGCACGTCGAACCACCAGGCACTGGCCGCGGCGCCGGCAAGCAATACAAGGGCTACTGCCGGCTTGTTCATGACCGGTCCTCCCGCTTGCTTCCAATGGCCGCGACCAGCTCGGCAGCATGTCGGCGCAAGAGGTCGAGCTCGTCAGGACCGACCGCCTGCCATTTCATCTGCCGAAGCACGGCTGCGTGGGCCATGCGGAAGACCAGGATGCTGCCGACGAAGGACAGGGTTTTCAGCCGGACCTGTTCCGATTGAGGAGGCTCGCCAAGGATGGTGGCAACCAGCCTGCCGGCCATGCCGATCATCGGGCCCATGACGTTGGAATAGACGCGCTCAAAGGCTTCCGTCGGCTCCATCTGTTCGCGGATGATGAAGCGCGCCCAGCTTTCGGACTGACGGCTCACGAAGAGGGCGACCATGTGCTGCGCCAGCTGGGTGAGCATGTCGCGGGCCTCCCGGGGTTCCAACGGCTGGCCTTGGCTGTCGAGGTGGGCAAGGCGAGCAAGAACCGCGTTTCGAAGGTCTGCGACGTGGTCGATGATGATCGAGGCAAGGTGCTCCGCAGCGGCGACGTAGAGGCCTTCCTTGCCGCCGAAGTAATAGGGGATTGCCTGGAGGTTCACGCCTGCCGTTTCGGCGAGCATGCGAGTGGTTGCGCCGTCAAAGCCGTAGCGGCCAAAGACGTCGATGGAACTGGTCAGCAGTTTCTCGCGGGTGACATCTCCGCGGTCCTGCTTGGTCGGGCGGGGCGAGGTTTCTTTTTTCATGACATACTGAAATTACATCATTCCAATGAATAAGTCAATCGAATGAATTTACGCGACGGATGACGACATGCCTTGAATCGATGAGGTCGTGTTGCAGAAAGCAAGTCGTACAAAGGTGCACAGCGGTTTTGCTGTGGCACTCTATTTTGCGGGCGAGGAACCTCCGGTGAAACTTTTGGCCTAAGCGACGTCGCGCTCTTCGCCCCGTTCGAGGCGGCGCTGAAAGAGGGCGGCGATGAGATCCGATTGGGTGACGACGCCGAGCAGCCGGTTATCCGGATCGACCACGGGCATATGGTGCAGCCCCATGTCGGACATCGGCGGCACGAGTTTGGCGATCATGGTTTCCGGTAGGGCGGATTGCACCTTACGGGTCATGATGTCGGATACGAGCCGTGGTGTTTTCGGCCCGAAGCCGATAACGTTTCCGAGCCGCTGGCGGATGCCGCCCTGCGATGTGAGCATTGCGTGTTTCATGAAATCGGTTTGCGTGACGATACCGACGAGGCCGTCCTTTTCAGTCACGACCGGTAGCGCCTTGATGTGATGCTTGATCAGGGTCTGCCAGGCCTGGCGCAAGGTCGTCTCGGGCGTGGCCGTGGCGACGTCGCGCGACATGATCTCGGCGCAGGTGATTTCGCCGGAGCGGCGGTTGAAGGCGCGGATCTGCGCCTGGTGGATCAACGCGTCGAGCTCTTCGGGACTGACGTCGACCACTTCACCATATTGGGCGAGAACGGCCTGCAGGTCTTCGGGGACGATGCCGAGCCTGTGCGTCGGCGCGGGGTCGCTCGTTCCATGCAGCGTCGGCGCCTGCGCAAGATGCGGGTAGCGGCGACCGGTCACGTTGTTGAACGCCAGCGCGATCAAGAGGATGACGACCGAATTGATGGCGACCGGCGACAGGACGAACCAGTAGCCCGCCTCGTGGATCGCCGGGCCACCGAGCACGGCGGTCAGCGCAACCGCCCCGCTCGGCGGATGAAGGCAGCCGAGCAGCAGCATGATCGCGATTGCGAGCCCGACGGCGACTGCGGCTGCGACGACCGGATCCGGGATCAGCAACGCCGCGGTCACGCCGATCAGCGAAGAGATGGTGTTGCCGCCGACGATCGACCAGGGTTGGGCGAGCGGGCTAGCCGGGGCGGCAAAGAGAAGGACGGCCGAGGCGCCCATTGGCGCGATCAGCAGCGGCAGGCTGGCGCCCGCCCCGAGGGCATAGCTGCTGATCAAGCCGGTAAGCAGGATGCCAAGAAGCGCGCCCAAAGACGCACGCAGGCGTTCCAGATGGCTGATCGGAACGAGCGATGGGATGAAACGCTTGATGTACGCGCGGGCCTTCGACATGGAGCCTCTCGGGAGGGGAGGTACGGACTTGGGCACGCCATTAGCACATGGCGCAGCATTGGGCATGAAATCCGCATCCAAAAACCGGCGTTGGATTGAAATATATGCATCGCGCCTAAAAAATGTGCGATGCACGCGCGGGCGCGTGCTGTCCCTATCGTCGGGCTCGTCAGCCCGACAGGGCGGCGGAAAAATCGATCGAGAACCGGGTGCCACGGCCAGGCGTCGTATCGACCGCGACGGTTGCCTGGTGCAATTCGCTGATGCGCCGCACGATCTTCAGGCCGAGGCCGAGCTGCCCGGAGCTTTTTACATAGCCAAGGTCTTCGTTGTGCTCCGGGAGGTCGATCAGCCCCTTGCCGTCATCCTCGACACAGACGACCGGGCCGGGGCCACAGGTCAGGACGATCCGGGTCCCCGGCGGGTTGTGCTTGACGGCGTTCTCGATGAGGTTGCGCAGCATGTTTTCGACGAGCGCCGGAATGGCGGTTATCTGTGGCGTGCCTTCGTCTACGAATTCGAGGGACTTGTCGTGGTCGAAGACGAAAGGTGCAATCGCCTCCGCAACGGCGGCGCCGATCTGAGACAGGCTGGTGCGCTGGTAGGCGGAGGGATCGACGGCATCGGCGCGCGCGAGCGAGGTCAACTGCTCCAGAATATGGGTGAGTGCGTCCAGGTCGCGCTCCGCATTGCGCGCCCGCGGGTCGTCGATGCGGCTCAGTTCCATCTTGGCGATCGACACCGGCGTGCGGATTTCATGGGCGATCGACGACGAGAACAGCTTTTGCGACTGGATGAGATCGGCAACCCGGGTCAGCATCCGATTGACTGCGGTGACGAGACGGGCGATTTCCTGCGGCATTCGCGTCAACGGCAGGCGCGCATTGCTGTCGCGCGGGTCGAGGGCGTCGGCGGCCTGCGCGGCCATGGCGACCGGCCGCAAGGCGCTGCGCACCGACCAGATCGTCGCGCCGATCACGAGACAGAACATTAGCGTCATCGGCACGATCATCGAATCGAACATCTCGTGCAGCAAGGCGCCGTACATGAAGCCGTTCGGATCGTTGAGGATCGCGAGTTCGACCAGGACGACCAGGCCGCCCCGATCGAAAGTCTGGCCGCCGGCAACGCTGAAAGGTTTGCCCGGCGCGATGAGGCGTTTCCAGAATTGCGGCGCGTCGACGTTGAGCGGCAGGAAGTGTTGGGCACATTCGGCCGTGCAGTTCGAATGGATCATCTCACCGGACGCAGTGCGGATACGCAGGAAAATCGCGCCGTTGTCGTCGGACCGGTCGAGATAGCGTTCGCGCACGTCGCGATTGGGCTCGTAACGCGCCACGCCGTCGCGCACCTGGACATACTCGATCAGGTTTTCGGTTTCCTGCTGCAGCATGAGCACGCTCAGCTTGTCGTCGTCGAACCAGTAGTCGGCGAAGACGACGCCGATCTGGATCGCCATGGCCAGCAGCGAAAAGGCGATGATGCGGCGGGCTACGATACCGATCAGGGAAGGGTTTCGGCTCCTCATGGAGCTTGCCTGAGGAGGTAGCCGATGCCGCGCACCGTCTCGATCTGAACGCCGGTATCGAGCGGCTGCAGGCGTTTGCGCACCCTTGAAACAGCCAGTTCCAGGGCATTGGGCGTGACTTCCTGGCCATATTCCGAAAGGGCCGTCTCAAGTTTTCGCTTCGGCACGACGCGACCGACCTCGCGCATCAGGATCTCGATCAACGACCGCTCGCGCGGCGGCAAGGGCACCACCGTGCCGTCGCAGGTGAGGTCGGCGGTTGCCGGGTCGTAGCGCAATGTCCCAGCTTCCAGTACCGGCTGTACGGCCTGGGGATTGCGCCGCAGCATCGCGCGACAGCGCGAAAGCAGTTCGCGATGGTGGAACGGTTTTACGAGATAGTCGTCGGCCCCGGCGTCGAGCCCGGCGATGCGCTCGTCGACAGAGCCCTTGGCCGTGATGATCAGCACCGGCAGCCCGGGATACTCCAGGCGGACGCGGCGAAGCAGCGACAGGCCGTCGCCATCGGGCAGCCCGAGGTCAAGCAGCACCAGGTCATGCTCGCGCGCCGCGATCGCCGTTTCGGCATCGGCCACGCTTGAAACCGCATCGAGGCGCCAGCCCGCATCCCGCATGGTTTCACCGACCAGTTCAACCAGTCGCGGACTGTCTTCGACCAGGAGCAGGCGCATTGATTCGTCTCGATATTACAGGGCCACCGCCGACCATATGGGCTTTCGCCGGGACTGCCAACTGCCTGCGCGACACCTACCAGCGCGCGTATCGGCGCAACAATGAGCAATCTTGACGGGGTTTGGACAGCTTGTCCGTCGTATCTCAACGGCTGAGGGGGAGGCTGCAACCTAGCAGGTGGCCGCCACGCGGCCTCCATCTCGATTGAATGCCCGTGCCTGCAACGCCCTTCCCAGGCGCTCTTGCAGTCACCGCAGGAGACTACAGTTTTGAGATTTTCAGGTATTCGCCGCCCCGAAATCGGCAGTATTGCGCTCAGCGCTCTTGTCAGTGCCTATCTGCTCCTTGCCACCAACAAATCCTTCTGGACACACACGGTCGCCTATTTCGACGATTCCCTCACGGCGCGTCTGTCTTTCAGCGCGGCTCTGTGTCTGCTGACCTTCGCAGGCCTGACGCTGGCCTCCGTCAAATATGTGATGAAGCCGGTGATGATCTTCCTGATCATGGTATCGGCCGCCGCCTCCTACTTCATCGATACTTTCGGCGTCATCATCGACAAGGACATGATCGGCAACGCGGCGGTGACGACGCAGGCCGAAGCCAGCCACCTCCTGACCGGCAGTCTGGCGACGCATCTGCTGCTTTACGGGGTACTTCCGTCGCTGCTGGTGATCTGGTTCAAGCTCCGCTACCGGCCCTTCCTGTCGAATGCTGCGGTCAACCTGGCGGTGATCATTCCCTGCCTCCTCGTCAGCGGGGGTCTGGTCTACGCGAACTTTGCAAACGTCGCCTACGTGATCCGCGAACACAAGGACCTGATGAAGCGGTTCAACCCGACGGGGCCGGTTTCGGCTGCCGTGCGATATGCATCCTCGACCTATAAGCAGCGCAACATCGTCGTGCAGCCACTCGCAACCGATGCCCGACAGGGTGCGCGGATTGCCGCTGCCGGCAAGCCCGTCGTTGTCGTCGTCGTTGCCGGCGAAACCGCGCGCGCGATGAACTTCTCGCTGAACGGCTATGGGCGCGAGACCAATCCGGAACTCAAGGCTCTGGGCGTCGTCAACTACACCGACACCACGAGCTGCGGCACGGCGACGGCAACGTCGCTCCCCTGCATGTTCTCCGTCTACCCGCGTGATGAGTACAGCGACTGGAAGGCGCGCTCGACGGAAAACCTCATGAACGTGCTGACGCGCGCCGGCGTTTCGACCACCTGGTGGGACAACAACACCGGAAGCAAGGGCATTGCCGACCTCATCAACTTCGCCAGCATGACCGACCAGAAGAACAGCCCGCTCTGCAAGAACGGGGAATGCCTGGACGAGATCTTCCTCGGCGAGCTCGACAAGAAGCTCTCGGCGACCAAGAAGAACAGCGTGATCGTGCTCCACCAACTCGGCAGCCACGGACCGTCCTATTACCTGCGCTATCCCGAGAAGTTCCGGCGTTTCACGCCCGATTGCCGCACGCCCGAACTGATGAAGTGTTCGGTTGAAGAAATCACGAACGCCTATGACAACACGATCCTCTACACCGACTACGTGGTGGCGAGTGTCGCCCGGTTGCTGGAAAAGCATCAGGACCAGATCGCCGGCGCGATGATCTATATGTCCGATCACGGCGAGTCGCTCGGCGAGAACGGCATCTATCTGCACGGCGCGCCCTATGCCATCGCCCCGCGCGAACAGACGCAGGTGCCGTTTATCGCGTGGTTCTCGAAGCCCTACCAGGCGGCAATGGGTGTCGATACGGCGTGCCTCGCCAAGGATACGGCGCAGCCGAAATCCCACGACAACCTGTTTCATACCGTGCTCGGCATGATGAATGTCGAGACCAAGGTCTACAAGCCGGGCCTTGATGCCTTTGCGAGCTGCACGAAGAAGCCGGGCGGCGGGGCGGCGTTCCAGGCCGCGGATACGACCAACGACTTGCCGGCGAGCCCCGTGCGTTCCTCAGGGTTTCCAGGCGCCCTTTAACGGCCCGTAAATTTGCCCACGGTCGGAACAAAACCCGGCCTCGACGCTTCCTTGAAAACACACCCCGATTTCGTTCCCGCCACGGCCGAGACGGCCAACGCGGCCTCGGCCCTTCGGGACAGCCCAAGGAAGGAGAGGTCCGATGCGCATCGTCGGCCTGCAGGTCACTGCCGAAAGAGCCGGTCGCTCAGGGTTCACCGTCGAATTCATAGGCGACGGCGATGAGGTGGTGACAGTGATGTGTCCCCAGGACAAGGCCGGATCCCTTAACCGGCTGAACGCGATCGCGAAGGCAAAGGAAATTCTGCATGCGGCCATTGCGGCCGACGAAACGGTCGCGGCCGCCGGCGACCAGGCAGGGGGGCGTCGCGGCACCCTGCCGAACGCGCGCCGGGCGCATGATCGCGATGCGATGGAAGAGCAACTCGACGAAGGACTCGAGGATACTTTTCCGGCAAGCGACCCGGTGTCGATCGCCAGCTCGACCATCGCCAAGGGTCATTCCCGACGCTGACATCAGGACGGCACAATAGTGGCTCCCAAGTGCGGGCATCTCGCCCGTGGCTCCTTACACGGCGGCCCTCATTCTTAATTGTCGCACGGGTCCGCGTCGCGGCCGCCGCATCTTGCATCCTTTCCGCAAAAGGCATGTTATAGCGCCTTGATCTGGCGATATTTTCGGCCTCGAACCGGCCGGCGCCCGCTATCGGAATTTGGAGAGTGAATGCATGGCCGTCCGGCATCTGACGTTCGCCGTCGGCGATATTCACGGCTGCCTCGACCAGCTGCGCGCGCTGCTGGATGAAATCGAAGACTATGCGCCAACGGGGCGGGTGATCTTTCTCGGCGACCTGATCGACCGGGGGCCGGACAGCCGCGCCGTCATTGAACTGATCATGGCTGGTCCGACGAAGCCCGGCTGGACCTGGCTGACCCTCAAGGGCAACCACGAGGAAATGCTTTGGGGTGCCAGCAGTGGTGAAAGCGATGTCGACTGGTGGCTGGTCAACGGTGGCCGCGAGACGCTGATCTCCTATGACGGCACGGTTCCCGGGCGGCACCTGAAATGGATCAAGGAGCTGCCGACGATCCTGGTCGAGCGCTTTCGCATTTTCGTTCATGCGGGCGTCGACGACACGCGGCCGCTGGAACAGCAGGACGACGGGGTTTTCCTCTGGATCCGGCCGCCCGACGACTATTCCGGCGAGTACTGGGGCCGGCACCTTTGTCATGGCCACACGCCGAGCACGGCCAATCCGCGCACGGTCGGAAACCGCACCAATGTCGATTCCGGCGCGGTGTTCAGCGGCATCCTCTCCTGCGCCATCTTCGACGACGATCAGGCGGGTGGGCCGATCGACTTCCTGACGGCGAGCAAGGCTGCCTGGCGCGTCGAGTGAGCGTTGGCATCGGTGGCGTAAATGGCATTGTGCGGGCGGCTCTCCGGTAGTAGGTGTGGCTTCTCCGCTGGGCGAAGCCTTTGCCGCCCGTCTCATCATCTCAGGGGATTGCCTTGGACGCCGCGCCTTCATCCGTTTTCACGAAGAATTTTGCTGCCCTCCTGTTCGATATGGATGGCACGTTGCTGAACTCCATGGCCGTGGTCGAGCGTGTCTGGGGCGCATGGGCGGAGCGCAATGGTCTCGACCCAGTCGAGTTTACCAAAACCGTACATGGCGTGCGCGCCGTCGATACGATCCGGAATCTCGAGCTGCCGGACATCGATCCGGAGAAGGAAGCCTACGACCTGGCGCTGGCCGAGATCGCCGACGTTGAAGGTATTGTCGAGATCCCCGGTGCGGTTGATTTCCTGAATTCTCTGCCGCCGGAAAGGTGGGCGATCGTGACGTCCGCGCCGCTGGATCTCGCCGTGCGCCGTCTCGCGGCCGCCGGCATTCCGACGCCCCAACTGATGATCACCGGTGAGGATGTTTCCATCGGCAAGCCCGATCCACAGGGCTACCGGATGGCGGCCGAGCGGCTGGGCGTGCGTGCGGAGGATTGCCTGGTGTTCGAGGACGCACCGGCCGGAATTCTGGCCGGGCTCGCAGCCGGGGCCGATGTCGTCGTCGTCACCGGTGCGCATGCGGCCGCCGAGGGAACGCCGCACATGACGCTTGCCCGCTACCACGACATCGCGGTGGAGCGCGCAACAGACGGCACGGTATCACTGCGCCGTACCGCTTGAAAACCCGTCGATGAGAACGGGAGGCCGCGTGGGGACCTCCCGTCATTCGCGTCGCTGGTTTAGGCGTTGAGCCAGCATTTCGTCAGCGCGTGCCCGCCCATCAGTTCGCCGTTCGGATCGTCGATCCAACCGCCGACCTTGTCGTTGGTCGCGTCGATATAGTTGTTGAACATCGGTACGATGACGCCGCCTTCGTCGCGCAGCATCATCGCCGCCTGATGATAAAGTGCCTTGCGCTTGGCGTTGTCGAGTTCACCACGCGCCGCAAAGATCAGCTTGTCGAAGTCCTCCCGGAGGAAGCGGGTGTCGTTCCACTCGGCCTTGGAGAGATAGGCGATCGAATAGACCTGGTCCTGCGTCGGCCGGCCGGTCCAATAGGACATGCTGAAGGGCTGCTTGTTCCAGACGTCCGACCAGTAGCCGTCGCCCGGTTCGCGCTTCAGGTCGATTGTGATCCCGCATTTGGCGGCGCTCATCTGGAAGAGTTGTGCCGCATCGACAGCGCCGGGAAAGGCGACATCGGAGGTCCGAAGCAGAACCGAGCCGCTGTGCCCGGATTTCTTGTAGTGGAACTTCGCCTTGTCCGGATCGAAGACGCGCTGCTCGATATCGTTGTCGAACAGCGGATAGCCCTTGATCATCGGCGTGTCGTTGCCGACGGTGCCATAGCCGGCGAGCACCTTTGCCACCATCTCCTCGCGGTCGACGGCATATTTCAGCGCCAGGCGCAGGTCGTTGTTGTCGAAAGGCGCCGTGTTGCAATGGGCGATGAAGACATAGTGACCCTTGCCCGGCACATTCCGTATGACGACGCCGGGAAGGCGACTGATCAGGGCGACCACCTTGGGCTCGATGCGGTTGATCATGTGGATCTGGCCGCTCTGGAGGGCCGCGGTCCGAGCGGTCGAGTCATTGATGACAGCGATTTCGATCTGATCGGCATGGCCGCGCTCGGCCGAGCCCCAATAACCTTCGTGCCGCTCTGCGATATGTTTGACGCCCGGCTCGTTGGACACGACCTTGTAGGGGCCGGTGCCGATGCCCGCCGTCGGGTCGTCCTTGCCGCCGTTCGGCTGGATCATCAGGTGGTAATCGCTGACGATATAGGGCAGGTCGGCATTGGGCGCGCGCAGCGTGATGACCACGCTGTCGCCATCGACTTTGATCGTCTCGAAGTCCTGAACGAAGGGCAGGGCCGCAGACTTGGAGTCCGCGTCGCCATGACGCTCGAACGTCGCCACCACGTCGGCCGGGGTCAGCTCCTTGCCGTTGTGGAAGGTCACGTCCTTGCGGATCTTGAAGCGCCAGGTCTTGGCGTCCGGCGTCGCCTCGTAGGCTTCCGCAAGCCGGTACTCGATCTCGCCCGTCGGCGAGACTTCGACGAGCTGTTCGCCCCAGCAGCGCCCGAGCGTGTAGGGGACCTGACTTGCCCAGGTTGCCGGGTCCAGGCTGTTCGTCGATTCCCCGCCGACGAGGCCCGCCTTGAGTGTTCCGCCCTTGACCGGCCCTGCGGCGCGGGCCGCTTGGCCAAGCAGCAGGTTCGCCGAGGCGGCGGTTATCCCGAGTGCCGCGGCCCGTCCGAGAAACTCCCGTCGCGACAGCCGGCCCGCGGCAACCTGCTTGCTCATGAATTCCAGTTCAATTGGCATGTCTTACTCCCTCTCTTGCAAGACCCACCCGGTGTAACCGGTATCGTTGCAGATATTGGAGGCAGATGCCGCGCCTGGTGTGTTGCCGCGCGACAGATGGTGGCGCAGATCGGCGAAAGAAAGTCGTATTCTCGACCGAATAGTTGAGGCGCCGTCACCCCTTGCGGGCGTAGCGTTGCAGGATCGCGGAGATATCCGGCTCGGTCTTGTCGGTGTCGAGTTCGGCGCGAAGCTCGACCGCGTCGAGGTGTTCGAGCATGATCCGTTCCGCCGTGGCGGTGTCGCGCGATTGCAGGGCGCGGATGATCTGGACATGCTCGTCGACGGCACATTCCGGCGAATGCAGCCGCGCGAAGCGAGCGAGGATCAGCGAACAGCGTGAGACGATCTCGCGGACGAACCGCGTCAGCGCCTGTGAGCCCGTAAGCTCGGCAAGCAGGATGTGAAACTCGCCAGCGAGCCGGATCGAAAGCGGGCCGTGATCTGTAAGCGCCGTCTCCTCCTGCCGGACATGCTGCTGCAGCCGCTTGACGCCGGCGGCGTCGAGATCGGCGACGAGCCGTCGGATCACCTCGGCTTCGAGCATGCGTCTCAGTGCGAAGATGTCGCGGGCTTCCTCCAATGTCGGCTCGGCCACGCAGGCGCCCTTATTGGCGCGTAAATCGACAATGCCTTCTGCGTTGAGCCGGACCAGGGCCGCCCGAACGCTGGTACGGCTGACCTTGAAATGGTCGGCGATCGTATCTTCGGAAAGTTTCGTTCCGGGCCTCAGGGCCTGTTCCAGGATCGCCTGGCGCAAAAGCTTGTAGACCACTTCGCTGCGGCTAGATTTCTCAGACAAGGTTGCCTCCCCAACGGGCCGATCGGGGACCGGCCGAACATGTCCCTTGTCTTCGATAGCGCCCGTCCAAATGGTCGTCAATATTGTATACAATAATGTTGATTTTTGTATTCTCTTGTCGTATGCAATTGCAGGCGCCGACAAACAACACCGGTGCCGGCCGGTTCGGGAGGAGGCGTGCGGAGAGGACCGCGCGACCTGAGAAGGCCTGAAAGGGAACAGCCAATGGGAGGGAATTCATGAACAGCAGGATTCTGCAGCTCTGTGCGACAGTTGCCGGCATCGCCGTCGGCCTGGTGGCCGCGACCGCTGCCAACGCCGCGACGACGCTCGAAACCGTCAAGGCCCGCGGCAAGCTGATCTGCGGCGTCTCGATGAGCACGCCGGGCTTTGCGACGGCCGATGCCAAGGGTCACATGGAGGGCTTCGACGTCGATGTCTGCCGCGCCGTGGCGGCTGCCGTATTCGGCGATCCGGAAAAGGTCGACTTCGTCCTGACCAACATCAATACGCGCTTCCAGGCGCTTCAGTCCGGCGAGATCGACATGCTGTCGCGCCAGACGACCATGACCTTTTCGCGCGAAACCTCACTCGGGCTCGATTTCGGCCCGACCGTGTTCTACGACGGCCAGGGTCTGATGGTGCCGAAGTCGCTCGGCGTCAGCAGCGCCAAGGAACTGACCGACGCAGCGATCTGCACGCTGCCGGGCACCACGACCGCCCAGAACCTCAGCGACTTCTTCCGTACGATCGGCGGCAAGTTCGAGCTGGTCGTCTTCGAAAGCCCGGACGAAAACCGCAACGCCTTCTTCTCCGGCCGCTGCGAGGCGATCTCGTCCGACCGTTCGGACCTTGCCTCGATCCGCGCCGTTGCCAACAACCCGGACGATTACGTCGTGCTGCCGGAAACGATCTCCAAGGAGCCGCTGGCGCCGGCCGTTCGCCAGAACGATTCCAACTGGCGTGACATCGTCTCCTGGTCTGCCTGGATGCTGATGGCTGCCGAAGAGCGTGGGATCACCCAGGCCAATGTCGACGAGATGACCAAGAGCGAGGATCCGGAGATCCAGCGCATGCTCGGCGTCAGCGAAGAACTCGGCAAGATGCTGAACCTCGACAACAAGTGGGGCTACAACATCATCAAGGGCGTCGGGAACTACGGCGAAGTGTTCGAGCGCAACCTCGGCACCAAGACCGCGCTTGGCCTGACGCGTGGCCCGAACACGCGCTGGAGCGAAGGTGGCCTGCTCTACGCACCGCCGTTCCGTTGAGAATCGACGGGCCCGCGCGTTTCGCTCGGGTCCACGTCTCCACATGGTGCCTAATCGGCCCGTGGAGAGTGCGCGCGGTATGCCGCCGTACTATAAACGATAGAAATCGATCAAGTTATGATCTTGGGTCGCGCCGGCCCGAGATCATTGTGCTCCAAGGGACGGGTGCCGATGCCCCTGTTTTATGACGCGCGCATTCGCGCCTATCTCTATCAAGTGATCGCCGTCGGCGTCGTGCTGCTCATCGCCTGGGTGATGTTCAGCACCGCAAGCGCCAATCTTGCCAAGCAGGATATTGCGACCGGTTTCGGCTTCCTGGCGCGCCAGGCCGGATTTGTCATTACCGAATCTGCCATCACCTATGAGCCGACGGATACGATCGGCCGCGCGATCCTCGTCGGCATCACCAACACGGTCAAGGTTTCGCTGCTCGCTGCCCTGTTCGGCACTGTTCTCGGGCTGTTGGTCGGCATCGGGCGGCTGTCGCACAATCCGGTGTTGTCGCGGCTGATGCTTGCCTATGTGGAAGCACTGCGCAACGTGCCGCTGCTGCTTTATCTTCTGCTCTGGTATTCGCTGATCATCTCCGTGTTTCCGCCAGTCAAGCAGGCGATCGAGATGCTTCCCGGCGTCTTTCTGTCGAACAGCGGTCTGGTCACGCCGGCGCTGCACTGGCAGAGCGGTTTCGCTGCGCTGGTCACGGCCTTTGTTGTCGGCGTCGCTGCCGCCGTCGTTACCGCGCGCATTCTCGGCCGCCGCCGCATCGTAACCGGCAAGGAGCGGCCGATTGCCCTGTTCGCGACGATCGCGTTTCTGCTGCCGCTCGCCGCAACCATCCTCTTCGCAAACATCTCGGTCACCTGGGATGTGCCGGAACTCGGCCGCTTCCGCCTGAGCGGCGGCTATCATTTGCGCCCCGAATTCGTGGCGCTTCTGCTAGGGCTGACGCTCAGCGTGTCGGCCAATGTCGCGGAAATCGTTCGCGCTGGCATCCAGGCAGTCAGCAAGGGGCAGTGGGAAGCGGCGACGGCACTTGGCCTGTCGCGGGCACGCACGCTGAAGCTCGTGATCCTGCCGCAGGCGCTGCGCATCATCATTCCGCCGCTCACGAACACCTATCTGACCGTGTTCAAGAACAGCTCGCTCGCGATCGCCATCGGCTATCCGGATCTGGTGATGGTCTCAAACACGATTATGAACCAGACGGGCCAGGCGATTGAAGCCATTGCCATTTTCATGGGCGTCTATCTCGGCCTGTCGATCCTGATCTCGCTGGTGATGAACTGGTACAATGCGCGGGTCGCGCTGAGGGAGCGCTGAGCCATGACACAGGTCGACACCCTCGCGAGCAATGCGACGCTTGCGCCGAGCCGCGAAGCGCCACCGGCATCGCGCAGCCGCTGGTTCAGCGCCTATTTCGGCACGCCCGGCAATGCGCTGATCACCATCCTCTGCCTCGGCACGGTCTTTGCGCTCGCCAAGCTCGCAATCGGCTGGCTCTTCGTCGACGCCACCTTTGTGGGCACGCCGGCGGAATGCAAGGCGACCAGCGGCGCCTGCTGGCCGTTCCTGTCGGCGAAGATGCGCTACATCTTTTTCGGCTTTTATCCCTTTGAAGAGCAATGGCGTCCGCTGACGGCGATGCTTCTGTTTCTCGGCGCCTGCCTCGTCTCGATGATGCCGAAGGTCTGGGGGCGGGGACTGCTGATCGCCTGGGTCGCCGTCGTCCTGCCGGTGCTCTATGTGCTGATGGCGGGCGGCTATTTCGGCCTCACGGTCGTGCCCACGACGCAATGGGGCGGGCTGCCGCTTTCCTTCATGCTCTCCTTCATCGGGCTTGCCTGCGCGCTCCCGCTTGGCATTGCGCTGGCGCTCGCCCGCGCATCGAGCCTTCCGGCAATCCGCGTCCTCGGCGTCGGCTTCATCGAGATCGTGCGCGGGGTGCCGCTGATCAGCATCCTGTTCATGGCGACGGTCATGCTGCCCCTGTTCATGCCCAATGGCATCACCATCGACAAGCTCGTCCGGGCGCAGGTGGCGATCATCCTCTTTGCCGCCGCCTATATCGCCGAGATCGTGCGCGGCGGCCTGCAGGCGGTTCCCAACGGGCAGGTCGAGGCCGGCCATTCGCTGGGTCTGCATTACTGGCAGATCATGCGTAAAATCGTGCTGCCGCAGGCGCTGAAGAAGGTCATTCCGCCCTTGGTCAGCCTGTTCATCGGCTTCTTCCAGGATACAACGCTGGTGACGATCGTCGGTCTGCTCGACTTCCTCGACACCGTCCGCACCGCCATGCGCGACCCGCAATGGCAGGGCATCGCGGTGCTGGAGGGCTATGTCTTCGCGGCTGTTGTATACTTCGTTTTCAGCGCTCTCATGGGGGCTTACAGCCGTTTCCTTGAGCAATATTTCAGGACCACGCATGACTAAAGAGATCCACGTCATCCGCAAAGCGCATACGCTCGTCGCCTTCGACCGCAAGCTTAATGGCCATGTCTATCTCAACGACGCCGACGTCGCCTATGACGAGAAGGGCTTCGTGCATGTCGGCGGCCACTATGACGGTCCGTTCGTCAGCGAAAGCTCCGGCCGCGACCGGATGATCCTGCCGGGCTTCGTCAACGTGCATTGCCATTCCGGCGAGGAGCCGATCTCCAAGGGCATCTTCGAGGACATGGGGACGGCAGCGCTCTGGGGCAATGCGCTCTACGAATACTCCAACCTTCTGGAAATCGATGACGATGCGATCGAGGCGTCGCTGACGGTCATGGTCGGCGACCTGATGCGTAGTGGCGTCACCACGTTGCTCGATATTGCCGGCCCGCATGCGAGCTGGCTGCCGACGCTTGCCAAGAGTGGTGCACGCACCTTCGTCGCGCCGGGTTTCCGCGAAGCGCAATGGCACGTCGAAGACAGCCATCGTCTTGACTTCCGTTGGGACAGGGCGCGGGGGCGCGATGCCTTTGCGCGAGCGCTTGAGGTCGTCGATACTGCGAATGCACACCCATCGGGCCGCCTTGGCGGCGTCGTCGCACCGTCGCAGATCGAGACCTGCTCGCCGGAACTGCTGCAGGATGCGGTGGCGGCAGCGCGTCAGCGCGGCATGCCGATCACCATTCATGCTGCCCAGACCATGACCGAGCACGAAGAACTCTTGCGCCGGCACGGGCTGACGGCCGTACAATATCTTGAAAAGCTGGGTCTGCTCGGCAAGGACCTGATCCTTGGTCATTGCATCTTCGTCGACAGCCATTCCTGGACGCGACAGCGCACGGAGATCGACTTGCGTCTGCTCGCCGAACGCCAGACGACCGTCGCCCATTGCCCGGTCACCTTCTCGCGCAGCGGCATGGCACTGGAATCGGTCGGCCGCTACCGCCGCGCCGGCGTCAACGTCGCGCTCGGAACCGACAGCTATCCGTTCAACATGCTCGAAGAAATGCGCCAGGCGATGATCTGCGCGCGGCTCTCGGGCAAGTCCGTCTTCGACGTATCCACCGGCGACATCTTCGAGGCGGCGACGACCGCCGGCGCGCGGGCACTTGGCCGGGACGACATCGGCCGGATCGCCGTCGGCTCGAAGGCGGATTTCCTGGTGGTCGATCTCAGGCACCACGCCATGCAGCCGGTCTACGACCCCTTGCGCAATCTCCTGCATTGCGCGGCCGAGCGGGCGATCGAGCGTGTCCACGTGGACGGCACTTGCGTCGTCAGTGATGGCCGCCCGACCTTGATCGATTATGACGGCGCGCTCGCAAAGCTCCAGGAAGCGCAGGACTACGCTTGCCGCAAGGCGGCTGAGAACGACACGAAGGGTCGCGCAATGGGGACGCTTGCGCCGCTCTCACTGCCGCGCAGGTAATTCCGGCCGCGGTCCGTCAGGACAGAAAGCGGTGTGCGGCGAAAAGGCAGATCAGGACTGTCGCCGCCGCGCCCGCCAGCGCGCCAAGACGCCTTTCGAGGAAATCCCGGATCTCTTCGCCGAAACGGCGCAGCAGCCAGGCGAGCAGGAAGAATCGCGCGCCGCGGGCAATGATCGCCGAGACGATGAACAGGCCGAGATTGATGTTGGCGGCGCCTGAAAGGATGGTCACGACCTTGATCGGCGGCAGATGCGCCAGGCCCGAGGTGACGAGCAGCAATGCCAGCATCTCACTGTTGACCGAGGCCTTCAGATGCTCGAAGGTGTCGAGCTTGCCGTAGAACTCGAGCAATGGCCTTGCGATGGTGTCGAAGGCATAATGGCCGAGATACCAGCCGGCGATGCCGCCAAGTACCGAGCAGACCGTCGCCACGAGCGCATAGCGCCAGGCCCGTTCCGGGCGCGCCAGCGCCATCGGGATCAAGAGAAGATCGGCCGGAACCGGGAAGATCGAGCTTTCGACAAAGGCAATGATGCCAAGCCAGACAATGGCGGTTTCCCGTGTCGCGAGCGACATTGTCCAATCGTACAGGCGTCGGAGCATGAGGTGCGGTTCTCTGTTGGCCCGGGGTCCGTTTACGGGCCCCAAGGCTCGTCTATAGGCCAGAGAGCAGGGTGTAAATGTGGCTGACTTCTGTATTTGAGACAATTCTCACGAGAAGCCGTGCCGGTATTATTGGGCAGCCGCCATGCGCGCGTAGCGCCCTGGCGGTTGCCCGACATGGCGGCTGAAGGCCGTGCTGAAGGTGCTTGCCGAGCTGTAGCCGACATGTTCGGCGACGGCGGCAAGATCCAGTTCGCGTTGCCGCAGCAGGTCCTTGGCGATCGCCATGCGCCAGACGAGCAGATACTCCATCGGTGGCACGCCGACGGCGCGCGTGAAGCGCTCGAAGAAGACGGAGCGCGACAGTGCGGCCTCGTGCGCCAGCTCCGTCACGGTCCAGGGATGGGCGGGATCGGCGTGGATCTGGCGAATGGCCACCGCCAGCCGCGCATCTCCCAGCCCGCGCAACAGGCCGGGTGCCGCGCTCTCCCCTTCAATTGATCGAAGCGCCTCGACAAGCATCACTTCCACAAGGCGTGCGAGGACCAGGTCGTGGCCCGGGCGTACGTCGCGTGCTTCTTCGCCCACTATGCGGATGAGCGTCGAAAGCCGTTCTATCCCGCGCAGATGCATCAATGCCGGCAGCAGCGAAACGAGCAGTCCGGCGTCGGGCGACTCGAGGACGAAATAGCCGCCGAGCAGGCGCACGTCCGGTTCGCCGTCCTGCCTGCCATGGCGAACTTCGCCGACCGGTGACGGCGCCGCCTTGGGATCGATGAAGGTCGGCTGAACCGGATCGAAGCCCGAGATGGTGAAGCCGGGCGTGCGAGGCAACAACACGAAGTCGCCCGCCTGCAGCGTCACCGGCGCCTCGCCATCGACTGCCAGCCGGCACGATCCCTCGATGGCGGTACAAAAGCTCGGATGACCGAATTCGGAGTAGCGAACCGCCCAGCGGCCGGCACCGCTGATGCCTTTGGTGAACACTGTGCGTGGGCGGAGAAGCTGAATAAGCTGCGAGAGGGGATCGGTCATTTCAGGATGCTAGCAAATAAAATCAGGACTTCAAGCCGTAGAACGTCCGCAGTCCGCGCAGTACTCCGTTTCCATCGCAACCACGAAGGATACCGCTATGAAGACCGTACTGATCACTGGCTGCTCTTCCGGCTACGGGCTGGAGACTGCGCGCCGCTTTCATGCCGAAGGCTGGAGCGTGATTGCCACGATGCGCTCGCCCCGACACGATATTCTGCCGAATTCGAAGCGGCTTCGTTTGCTGGCACTCGATGTCACCGATCCCGACAGCGTCTCAGCCGCCATCGCGGAAAGCGGTCCGATCGATGCGCTCGTCAACAATGCGGGCATCGGCGTGGTGGGTGCCTTCGAGGCAACGCCGATGTCCCATATCCGCAAGGTCTTCGACACCAATACCTTCGGCGTGATGGCGATGACCCAGGCGGTGATCCCGCAGTTCCGTGCTCGCCGGTCCGGCGTCGTCGTCAACGTCACCTCCAGCGTGACGCTTGCTTCCATGCCGCTGGCTGCCGCCTATACCGCCAGCAAGACGGCGATCACTGGCTTCACCGGTTCGCTTGCCCACGAGCTTGCCGCCTTCGATATCCGTGTCAAGCTGGTCGAGCCGGGTTACGCGCCAACCACGCGCTTTGCTCACAACACGACGATGCGGGTCGAGGACCTGATCCCCGAGGCCTATGCCGAATTCGCAGCGCCGATCTTCGCCCAATTTGCAGCACCGTCTCTGGTGACGACCGAGGCCGACGTCGCGGAGGCCGTCTGGCAAGCGGCGAACGATTTGTCCGGCCAGCTCCATTTCCCGGCCGGCGACGATGCGGTGGCGCTGGCACAGGCAGGCTGACGTACCTGAACTCAACTGCGCGTCTTCAGGCGATCTCGGGGTAGCCGAGACGATGCGCGAACCGCGCCAGTTCCGCCACAGGCTCGTAATCGGCATCCGACAGAACCGCGAAGTCTTTTAGGGAAAGCACAGCGCGGGCCTCAGCCAAATTGGGCTCCGTAATCGCCCGTCCGAGTGAACTGCACAGCAGCAAAAGCTCGTCGTCCGAGGCGTCGCCGCGGGTGACGAGAGGCAGGCCCGGCGTGCTGGCAGTGGCGGTCAAGACCCGCAGACCGGCCACGCGTTCCGGATCAAAACGTTGCGTATTGCCATAGGTCACGCAGTCGATGGCGGCCACGTCGGCAGTGCCCGATGCAACCGCATCTATGCTTGCCAAATGGCTGCCGGTTTCGGCAACAGAGGAGAAGAACCGGCCATTGCGGCTGCGGGGCGCGATCGCGGCGCGCAACAGGTTGGTTCCGGAATTGCTGATCGGATCGTTGATGGCAGCCCGTGTCCCCCGGAGATCTTCAAGGGAACGGACCGGTGCGTTTGCTCGCACGATGACGAAGCTGCACATGTCGGGCCCGTCGCAGCCCGGGTGCCCGTAGACCGGCGTAGCGACAAGGCGAACCTTGCCGCGCAAATGCCGCACGTAGGGATAACCGCACGTCTGCGCGAGCAGCAGCGCCGGATGAAGCCAGGCATCGGCATGATGGAGGACGGCGTCCAATCGGTCGGGCACATCCGTCAGGCCCTCGCGCCGCAGGTCGTCGCGCAGGAACGCCCAGAGCGTTGCCGTTGCGGCCGCGAGCGGCTGAGGGCTGACATACATCGCAAGGCTGGCTATCCGCATGATTTCCCCGCGCTCCATGAGCACTCCCGCCATGGCGTAAAATGCGTTCGGCGAAGCGTCAAGGCCGTGGTCGCGGCGCCAAAGCGGTGGCAGCCATGCGTCTGGATGGCGGCGCCGATGTGCGGTGCTAGGCCGTGCGGCGAAGGCCAGCCCGCTCCACCGCGGCCGTTTCAGATCGACGTCCGCTGGATGTCGTGCGGAAGCGCTCGACCAGATCGAACAGGGCGGATGCCTGGCCTGAGAGCCTGTGGGTCATGGCGGTGCTGTCCTCGACCATCGCATTGTTCTGCTGGGTCACGGCGTCCAGCGACAGCATGGTCTGGTTGATGTGCTGCAGGTCGGTTGCCTGGTTGCGCGCGTCGCCCGCGATCTGCAGCGTCTGCTCGTTGATCGCGTGGATCTGACCGGAGATTTCGTCGAGCGCGTCGCCAGCGGCCCTGACGAGAGAAACGCCCTTCGCCACTTCCTCGGCCGACGCGGTGATGATCGCCTTGATCTCCCGGGCGGCCTGCGCCGACTTCTGCGCGAGTTCCCGCACCTCATGGGCAACGACCGCAAAGCCCTTACCCGCTTCGCCGGCACGCGCCGCCTCGACCCCTGCGTTCAGCGCCAGGAGGTTGGTCTGGAAGGCGATATCGTTGATCGTGCCGATGATCTGAGAGATGGCGACCGATCCCTTCTCGATCTGGGCCATGGCGCAGACGGCGTTCATCACCACCTGACCCGAACGATCGGAACTCGCCTTGGCAGCGGCGGCGATCGTGGTTGCGGATGTGGCGTGTTCTGCGGTGCGGCCGATGGTGGCGGTGATTGCGCCGAGCGCCGCGGTCGCTTCCTCCAGCGTCGCCGCCTGATGTTCGGTGCGCTTGGCGAGTTGGCCGATGGCGTCGCGCATCTCGCCGGTTTCGCCGTCGATCTCGGCGCTTCTCGCCTTCACGTCACCGAGCGTGACCGCCAGGCTCTCCAGCGACAGGTTGAAGTCCGAGCGCAGGCGATCGAAGCCGGCGCCGAAGGGGCGGTCGATGCGGGCCGTCAGATCGCCGTGGGACAAGCGTTCGAGCCCCGAGGCCAGCATTTCGACGGCCTCGTTGATCTGGCGCGATACCTCGGCCTGGGTCGTCTCGCGGCCGTGCCGTTCCTCCTCGATCATGGTTCGCGTCTCCGCTGCCTCGGTTTCGAGGCGGGCACGGTCGCGAAGAGCGTCCCGGAAAACAAGGACGGAGCGGGCCATGTCACCGATCTCGTCCTTGCGGGTACCGCCAACACCGCTGATCGTCGTGTCGCCATCGGCGAGCCTGCTCATGTCGCGGACGAGACCGGTAATCGGGTGCGTCAGTCGGCGCGAGTACCAGATGGAGATCGCCAGCGCAGCCGCGAGGACGGCAAGCGCGGTCGCGAGCGTCCAGTTGCGCAAGGCGGTAACCGCGGAAAAGGCCTCCCGCGAGGTCATGACCGCAGCAATGGTCCAGCGCGTGCCGAAAACATCAAGATTGGTGGCCGCCATCTGGGCTTCCTCGCCGCGGAAATCCGCAAGCCTGCTGCTGACGATGCCGTCTTCCGCCGGCTGGTCGGCCACGATCCGGGCGTTCAGCATATCGTTGCCGGGTGTGGCGGCGCTGTCGGCGAGGAAGAACCCGTTACTGTCGAGCAAAATCGTTTCGCCGGTTTCGCCAAGGCCCGTGCGGTTGCCGACGATTTCGCCGATGCGCCCATCCGGCATTTCAAGGATCAGCGTGCCGATCTTGCCGTCAATCGATTCCAGGGGGATGGCGACGAACGCAGCGGGGCTGCCGCCAAGCGGGGCATAGGCTTCGTAGGACGCAAAGGCGAGCTTGCTCTTGTCCGTTCCCTCGGCCGTTTCCCGGAAGACGCGGCCAAGCCCGGTGTCCTTCCAGGCCACGTCCTTGAGGTTGACGCCAAAATCCCCTTTCTTGTTGAGGGCGTATACGACATCGCCGCTGAGATTGGCGAGCAGCACGTCGCGATAGCCGTGGGCTTCGGCGAAGCGCCGGAAGAACGGGTGATAGCGCGCATGCAGCGCGTCGTAGTCGTCGACGCCGGCGGAGCTGTAGAGGGCGCGCTTGTCTTCGGCGTTGGGGTTTTCCGCCAGGTAGCGGCGCTGCAATTCGCTTTCGGTCTTTTCCCCGAACTTGGCGGCTGCGCCATTGAGGTCGGTTAGCGCCTTGGCGACGGACTTCTGTGCTTGCAGATTGCGCAGGTCGTTTTCCACGGTGGTGAGGTAATGGCGTAGCTCGTTGCGGCGGGCATCGGCGAGCGCCTCCAGCTTTTCGATTGCCGCGCGTGACGAGAGATTGCCGCTGACGGTCAGGCTGGCAAGACTGGTGGCAGCAATGGAAAAGGCGGCCAGAGCCGCCGCAGCGAGAGGAAGCTTCGCGGACAAACGCATAACAATCACCGGACGTGCAAGGGGAGGAGGCCATGCCGAAGGCTGGTCGCGACGCCTCATGCGTCCGGCGGAAGGGCTTCCGCGCGGAGAGTTATACTGTCTCACGTTACAGCTTGATGACAGCTGGATGACATCGCCAAAGTTTGCCGTGGAGAGCGACGGCTCTATCTCGGCAAGGCGCCTGTCAGGAAAATGTCGGCGCAGCTTTCTGCTCGCGCCGTGATCGTCGCCTCGTCGATGGTGCCAAGGCAACCCATCATGACGGCGCGTTGCGGCTCCATCGCCATCATGCCGCGCAGCATGCCTGCGGTCAGACGCGGGTCTGCCACCGCGAGCCGGCCGTGGGCCACCTGCGTCCTCAGCCATCGCTCCAAGGTGGCACTTGTCCGCTGGATCGCCTGTTCCCAGAAGGTGGCAGCAACTTCGGGAAAGCGTTCTGCCTCGGCGAGCACCAGGCGGATGATCGCGATCGTGTCGTGCGAGAGCACGAGATGTCCGTAGGCGGCAAGCAGGTGCACCAGGCCACCCCTTACGCCCAGATCTTCCAGGTTCTCTTCATCGGCTTCCAGTACGAACTCGGCGATCCTGAGGGAGATGACGCGCTCGAAGAGATCGGCCTTGGTGGGAAACAGCCGATAGAGCGTCTTGGTGGAAACGCCGGCATTCTGAGCTATGACGTTGATGTTCGCCGCCTCGTAGCCGAGGTCGCAGAATTGCCGTTCGGCGGCGAGGACGATCACCTGGCGCGTCTCGTCGTCCGGTCGGACCTGGGGACGGCCGCGGGAGCGTCGCGGCTTCTGCTTTTCGATCATGGCGGCTTTCCAAATTCATCGAGTTTTTAGGTGAGCCGAGTTGAGAAAGCAATTGTTTTCCGAAATTTCTGTGCCGCGTGTCCTGGCCGTGGCGGATATTGCGACCTTTGCGAACACGTTCTAGCTTTGCTGCATGGCGACGTCGAAACTCACGACCTATCGTGCGAAGCGGGACTTTTCCCGGACGCCGGAGCCTGCCGGAAGAAGTGGCGGGGAGGGCAATCGTTTCGTCGTGCACAAGCACCATGCCACTGCCGATCACTATGATCTCAGATTACAGGTCGGCGACGTGCTGAAAAGCTGGGCGGTCCCCAGGGGGCCGTCGCTCAACCCCGCCGACAAACGGCTGGCTGTCGAGACCGAGGATCATCCGCTCGACTACATCGACTTCGAGGGCGTCATCCCGGAAGGCGAATATGGCGGTGGACCGATGATCGTCTGGGACACCGGCGTCTGGGCACCGATGGACGATATCGAAAAGAGCCTGAGAACCGGCGCGTTCAAGTTCCGTCTAGCCGGCGAGAAGCTCAATGGCGGCTGGATGCTGACGCGGCTGAAGCCGAAACCGGGAGACGACGACACGCGCAACTGGCTGCTGTTCAAAGAGCATGATCCAGCCGCCGATCCTGATGTCGACATTCTGACGGCACGCCCGGAGAGCGTGAAAAGCGGGCGGCGCATCGAAGAGTTGGTCGAGCCGCCAAAGAAGCCGGCTAAAGCGGCGAAGCCGGCCGTCCTCAAGCCTGGTTCGCTGCCGGGCGCTGTGAAAGGTCCGAAGCCGCAGCGGATCGAGCCGCAGCTCGCCAGCCCTATCCCGAAACCGCCCGGGGCCTCACCGGGAGAACAGACTTGGCTGCACGAAATCAAGTTCGATGGCTACCGCACGATGGCGGATCTCTCGGATGGTTCCGTACGGCTGATCACGCGCAGCGGGCTCGACTGGACGAAACGCTACGGCGATCTGCCAGACGCATTCCGAAAGTTGCCTTGTCGGGAAGCGATGATCGATGGCGAGATCGTCGCTCTCGACGA
Organism: Ensifer sp. ENS07; assembly: GCF_014852185.1. Classification (NCBI taxonomy): domain Bacteria; kingdom Pseudomonadati; phylum Pseudomonadota; class Alphaproteobacteria; order Hyphomicrobiales; family Rhizobiaceae; genus Ensifer; species Ensifer sp. ENS07. The sequence continues at coordinate 138,999 of NZ_JACVBE010000018.1, forward strand.
CAAGGGCATCAGCCGCTTCTCGCTGTTGCAGGAGGCTCTTTCACCCGGGACCGATGGCAAGCTCGTCTTCTATGCCTTCGACATCCTCCATCTCGACGGCTGGAATCTCACCGAAGTTCCGTTGGAAGAGCGCAAGGGTCTGCTGGCTCAGCTGCTTGAAGGGCAGATATCGAGCCGTTCCGCCATTCAGTTCAGCGATCATGTGGAAGGTGACGGGCGCGGGCTCTACGATCAGGCGGCCGAGCTGGGGCTGGAAGGGATCGTATCAAAGCGTGCCTCCGCACCCTACCGCAGCGGACGCACCCAGACCTGGACCAAGACCAAAGCGCTCAAAAGCGAAGACTTCGTGATCGCAGGCTACACCGTCTCCGAGGCGGCCGAGGGGCTGGCGGCACTGGCGCTCGGGGAGTGGGTGGGCGGCGAGCTGCACTACCGCGGCAAGGTCGGCACCGGCTTCGATGCGGCGACAGCCAAGCAATTACTCGCCCGGCTGCAAGCCTTGCGCGGGGGGGAGACCGCGCTGGACGGTGCGCCCAAGGAAATCCTCTGGGTGCGGCCGGTGCTATCCGCCCGCATCCACTACTCCAACCGCACGACCGACAATGTCTTGCGGCATGCGGTGTTCAAGGGGCTTCGCGATGTCGAGCTTTCGGCCCCGGCGACGGCGCCGCGCAAGCGGCTGATCACGGACGCCGACCTGGCGACGATCCAGGTGACCAACGCCGACCGCCGGGTGTTCGGAAGATCCGGACCGACCAAACTCGACATTGCCGTCTACTATGCGCTCGTCGGCGATTTCATGCTGCCGCATATCCTCGGACGACCGGTGTCGCTTTTCCGCTGCCCGACGGGGAAGCGGGCCGATTGCTTCTTCCAGCGCCATCCCTTCACCGGCATGCCGCCCTCCATCGTCGGCTTCAACGCGACCAATTCCGAGGGCGAGAGCAAGTCCTTCCTCTCGATCGAAGGCACGAAGGGTTATCTGGCGCTCGCTCAGTTCGGCGTGATCGAGCTTCATAGCTGGGGTTCGCGGCGCACGCGCTTGGAGAAGCCCGATCGCGTCGTCTTCGATCTTGATCCCGGCGAGGGGATCTCGTGGCGCGACGTGGTCGAGGCAGCGGTCCATATTCGCGGCGAGCTGGAAGCAATCGGCCTCGTTCCTTTCGTCAAGACGTCTGGCGGCAGCGGCATCCACGTCGTGGTGCCGGTCAAGCCGAAGCTGGACTGGAAGAAGACACACCAGGCAACGAGCGCGATAGCGACGCGGTTGGCGGCGACCGCACCCCAGACCTTTACCACGACCATGGGCAAGGAAAACCGCGTCAAGCGCATCTTCATCGACTTCCACCGCAATGCCCGCAGCCATACGGCGGCCGCTCCCTATTCGCTGCGGGCACGCACCAATCTGCCGGCTTCGGCCCCGCTTCAGTGGGCGGATCTGGAGACTATCGACGCTCCGGAGGATTTGAACTATTCTTCGCTGCCTGGACTTCTGGATACTTTCGGCGATCCCTGGGCGGATATCGACGACTTTGCCAAGGATCTGCCGCTTCTGTCCGAAACGAGGACGTAATGCGTTTGGCCGCGTAGGAGACATCAATGGCGCCCAGGGCAAGTTGGAAAGGTTATCTCAAACTCAGTCTCGTCAGTTGCCCCGTCAGGCTCTATCCGGCGACCAGTTCGAGCGAGCGCATCAGCTTCAACCAGCTGCACAAGGACACCCACAACCGGATCAACATGAAGCCGGTCGATCCGGAACTCGGGCTCGTCGAGCGCTCGGATCTGGTCAAGGGCTACGAATACGAGGACAAGAAGTACATCATCATCGAGGACAGCGATCTCGACAGCGTCAGGATCGAATCCAATCACACGATGAACATCGAGGCCTTCGTCGATGAAGGCTCCGTCGACGTGATCTACCAGGACGCGCCCTATTATCTCGCGCCCGACGGCGCGATGGCCGAGGAAACCTTCGTCGTCCTGCGCGAAGCGCTGAAAAAGAGCGGCAAGGTGGCGATCGCGCGCCTGGTGCTTTCGAGCCGTGAACGCGTCGTGACCATCGGCGCGCGCGAAACCGGAATGTTCGTCTGTACGCTGAGAAACCCGAGCGAAGTGCGCGGAACCGCTGAATATTTCGGCAATGTACCCGTTGGTCATCCGGACCCTGAAATGCTGCAGCTTGCCGAAGCCTTGATCCAGCAGAAGATGACGGTCTTCGACCCGAAGAACTATGAGGATCGTTATGAGATCGCGCTGATGAAGATGATCCGCGAGAAGCTCAAAGGTCATAAGCCGATCATTGCGGCAGCCCCTGAGCGCGGCAATGTCATCAACCTTATGGATGCGCTGAAGGCGAGCCTGTCGCAGTCGAAGCCGCCTGCAAAGAGCAAGCCCAAGGCCGAGCCGGCAGCCAAGCAAACCACCAAGGCGGCAGCGCCAGCCAAGCGGACGGCGGCAAAGCCGGCCGCGAAGAAGAAAGCCTGATGGCTGTTGCAGGCCAGACATTCGGTATCGTCGGGGCGTTGTCGGCCTTCCCGCGCCGGCTTGTGGCGCGCGAGGTCGAGCGCCAGCACGGCCACGTGCGTCGCGGCGTGACGCGCCAGACGACCTATCTGGTGTTCGGCCGCAGCCTGCTTGCCAAATCGAGCGAGGCGGAGATCGAAGCCCGTTTCGATGCCGAACATTCGTCCGGGCGGTGGCTTATCAGCGAGAACGGCTTTCTTCGCCTTTTGGGGTTGATGTCGGTGCCGGCTGCGTCCGCGCTTAGTCGCCAGTCGCTGATCGATCAGGCGAGGCTCTCGCCGCGCATCTTCGACTTGCTCTCCCTGTTCGACGCTTTCGAGCATGGCAGCGAGCCCTACTCGTTCCGCGACCTCATCCTCGCCAGGAAATATGCCGAGCTGATTGCCAGCGGCGCGAGTTGGAGCGCGATCGCCCGGTCCGTTCATCGCTCCGGACCGGTCGCCTCGTTGACGGCGCTTTCGCTGCACCACGGTGGCACCGATGCGATCTATGCCCGCAGCGCCGAGGGCCTGAGCGAGCTGAATGGGCAATTGCTCTTCGATCTCGACACACCCGACGATGCCGCCCTGGAAGATCTCTTCGATCTGGCCGAGGAGGCGGAAGCCAATGGCGACTACCTGGAGGCTGCGGCCTTCTATCAACGCTATCTTGCCATGGACCGGACGGATTCGGTCGCGGCCTTCAACCGCGCCAATTGCCTGAAGGCAGCCGGACGGGAGCTAGATGCGGCCCATGATTACGCCCGCGCCATCAAGCTCGATCCATCCTTCGTCGAGGCCTGGTTCAACCTCGCGGGGCTGATGAACGAACGGGGGCGGATCGACGCCGCGCGCAGGCATCTCGGGAAGGCGATCGAGATCGACGGCGACTATGCCGACGCCGTCTTCAACTTGGCGAAACTCGAATTCGATGCCGGCGATCTCGCGGAGGCGAAGCGTTGGTGGACCCGCTATCTCGAACTCGATAGCGATAGCGAATGGGCGCGAACGGCGGAGCGCGGCGTGCAATATGTCGACCTGCAGAGCCGCCCGAGAACAGGCTGATATGGGCGACAAATTTCTCTTCGACGGACCCGACGATGCCGCGGTCACCATCCTTCTTGCCCATGGCGCCGGCGCGCCGATGGATTCGGCTTCGATGACCGCGACCGCAGGGGCGCTTGCGACGGCAGGCTTTCGCGTTGCACGCTTCGAGTTCGGCTATATGGCGGCAAGGCGCACCGTTGAGGGGCGCAAGCCGCCGCCTCGCGCCGACACGCTCAATCCGGAATATCTCGCCGCCATCGAGGATCTGGACGTCAAAGGCCCAATTATCATCGGCGGCAAGTCGATGGGGGGACGCGTCGCGAGCATGATCGCCGATCCGCTGCATGCGGCCGGCAGGATCACCGGGCTGCTCTGCCTCGGTTATCCCTTCCATCCGCCAGCCAAGCCCGAGCAACTGCGCACCAAGCACCTGGCCGGCCTCAAGACGCCGACGCTGATCTGCCAGGGAACCCGCGACGAATTCGGCACGCGCGAGGAAGTGCAGAACTACGTGCTTTCCGATGCGATCGAAGTCCTGTGGCTCGAGGACGGAGACCATGATCTCAAACCGCGCAAGAGCATTTCCGGCTTTTCGACCGCCGATCATTTAAGGACCTTGGCCGATGCGGTGGCAGCCTGGGCTGCCCGGCTGACACGCTGATCCGATCGCCGGAATGAAGATCGCCACCTTCAATATCAACGGCATCAACAGGCGGCTCGACAACCTGATCGCCTGGCTGGGCGAGGCGGAGCCGGACATCGTCTGTCTGCAAGAGTTGAAGGCGCCCGATCGGCAGTTCCCGCGCTCGGCGATCGAAGCGGCCGGCTACGGCGCCGTGCGGCAGGGACAATCCGCGTGGAACGGTGTCGCGATCCTCGCCCGAGACAGCGAGCCGGTGCTGACCCGTGTCGGGCTCGACGGCGACCCGTCGGATGCCGAGGCGCGCTATATCGAGGCTGCCGTCAGCGGCATCCTGGTCGCCTGTCTCTACGCGCCCAACGGCAACCCACAGCCAGGCCCCAAGTTCGTCTACAAGCTTGCCTGGCACGAGCGTCTGGCCAAACATGCCGCCGAACTCTTCGCCCTAGATCTGCCTGTCGTGCTTGCCGGCGACTACAACATAGTTCCGGAGCCGCGCGACATTTACCCGACAACCTCCTACGACGACAATGCGCTGGTCCAGCCCGAAAGCCGCGCCGCATTCGGCGAACTTCTCGACCAGGGCTGGCTCGATGCGCTGCGCAAGATCCACCCGAAGGACCAGCTTTTCACCTTCTGGGACTATCGCCGGAACCGTTGGCAGCGCAACGCGGGGCTTCGGCTCGATCATATGCTGCTCAGCCGCAAGCTTTCTCGCAAGCTTACCGGTGCCGGCATCGACCGGGAGGTTCGTGGCATGGAGGGTGCGAGCGATCATGCGCCGGTGTGGATCACGCTCCGCGATTGACCTGACAATGCTGCGGGGAGACTGCACGTCCATGCGCGACGGTGATACTGTTTCGCCTCGAACGCCGCTATTCGCAGCCGCGATCCGGGGTAAACCCCGTCCGGCCTAGCGGCTGAATGCGGTGACCGCGACATTCAGCCTGGTCAACACGAAGGAGAACCGCATGAAAATCAGCGCGCGCAACCGCCTCAAGGGCAAGATTGTCGAAGTCATCAAGGGCGCCACCACCGCCCATGTCCGGATCGACGTCGGCGGCTCGATCGTGACTGCAGCGATCACCAACGAGTCGGTCGACGAACTTGGCCTGAAGGTCGGTGGCGAAGCCTATGCGGTCATCAAGGCCTCGGATGTCATGGTCGGCATCGACTGATACGCTTGCGGCAAGGGCGCGTGGATCGACCGTCGCGCCCTGCCAAATCGCGACCGGATCACGCCTTCTGGCAGTAATGCGCTTTGCCGTCGCCGGTCTCGAAGTCGCCGCGTTGCGGCGGCGCAATCGGCTTGAACAGCGTCCGGTCGGGCTTCAGATGGATGAGTGGCGTACCGTCGAGGCAATCAAGGCCGCGCACGAGAAGGCTCGAGCCTTCCACGGCTTCGAGCTTGACGATCGAGGTGCCGATCGGGTTCGGCCGAACCGGCGAGCGCAGTGAAAATGTTCCGTGCACTTCGCCGTTGCTGGCTGGGCTTTGCAACACCAGATCGCGCCGCGAACGGTCGAGCCAGTAGAGGATTTCCAGCCGCTCGAACGCCTCCACGCCTTTCAGCGCCAGGACCCAGGGTTCGAAGATTTCGATACGGCAGACCGGGCCGTCATGCCGACCCTGGCGAGGGGTTTCCATGCGCGAGGTCCAGGGCGTGGAAATGCGGCCGATAAAGACGAGACCGGCGTCGGTTGCCGCGGGCGGTACCACGGCCACCTCGTTCTCACGGATTTCGTTCTGGCGGACCATGGTCAGTTCCTTTCCTTATAGAGGGGGTGGTGAGGCGCGGCGCACAGAGACGGGCGTCGCTGCCGTCGATCGAGCCGATCACCACATCGATGTCGTAGAGTTGTTTGAGAGAGGCGGGCGTCAACACGTCCTTGGGTAAGCCGAGCGCGCTGAGTTTCGAGGCGTGGAGAAGGGCGACGCGGTCCGCGACCAGGAAGGCGTGATCCGGATTGTGCGTCGAAAGCACGACCGAAAGCCCGCGTGCCGCCAGCGCTCGGACATGCGAAAGCACCCGCATCTGGTTGCCATAGTCGAGATTGGCGGTCGGCTCGTCCATGACGAGGATGGCGGGTTCCTGCGTCAGTGCGCGGGCGATCAACGCCATCTGGCGTTCGCCACCGCTGATCTCGGTATAGGGGCGCATGGCAAGGTGGGCCATGCCGAGGCCGCCAAGCGCTTCCATGGCAATCCGACGGTCGCGAGCGCCAGGCGATGAGAACGGCGCGAGGTGAGGGGCTCGCCCCATCAACACCACCTCCAGCACTGTAAACGGGAAAAGTGCCGCATGCGCCTGCGGAACATAGGCGATCTGCCTGGCGCGTTCGCGCCGCGACCAGGCGGAAAGCGGTCGACCGTCCAGGATAATATCGCCGGCCTTGACCGGCAGGAGACCGAGGACGGTCTTGAACAGCGTCGTCTTGCCGGCGCCGTTGGGGCCAAGCAGGGCCAGAACCTCGCCGGACTCAAGCGACAGGGAGGCATTCTCGCCTACCGTGCGTCCGCCATAGCCGAAGGCGAGATTCTTGATGTCCAGCGTCATAGCCAGGCCCTCCGGCCGGAGGCGAGCAGCCACAGGAAGAAGGGCGCGCCAACGGCAGCGGTCAGGATGCCGAGCGGCACTTCGATGAGCGCAATGCTGCGCGCCAGCATGTCGACAACAAGCAGATAGGCAGCACCAGATATCATCGAGGCCGGCAGCAGGCGGCGGAAGTCCGGGCCGACCAGCATGCGCGCAATGTGCGGGATGACGAGGCCGATCCAGCCGATGACGCCGCTGACGGAGACGGCCGCCGCAGTGATCAGCGTTGCCGCCGCGATCAGCAATGCGCGGGTAAGACGCGTGTCGACGCCCAAGGTCTGGGCTTCCTCGTCGCCGAGCGTCATCAGGTTCATGCGCCAGCGAAAAAGCACCAGCGGCACCAGCCCGATCAAAAGCGACGGCAGGATCGAAACGACGTCGAGACGCGTGATCGCAGTGAGGCTGCCGAGCAGCCAATAGGTGATCGCCGGCAACTGGTCATAGGGATCGGCGAGGATCTTGATCAGCGATATGCCGGCACCGACGAGAGCGCCGATGGCGATCCCTGCCAGAACGAGCGTCAGGGCCGGATCGCGTCCGCGGATTGCCATGCCGACGGCATAGACTGCGGCGACGGCGAGCAGCCCGCCTGCGAAGCTGATCGCCTGGATTGCCAGGACCGGCAGCGACAGAAAGATGCCGATGACGGCGCCGAGACTGGCACCGCCGGAAACGCCAAGGATATCCGGCGAGACGAGGGGATTGCGGAAAAGCCCCTGATAGGTGGCGCCGGCTGCGGCAAGTGCTGCGCCGATCAGGATCGCACCCGCCACCCGAGGCAGCCGCACGTTCCAGAGCACGGTTGAAAGAACGGGGTCGCTCGGCTGTCCCGATAGGGCCGCGTGCAGCGCCCCGGCGATCTCCGACGGGCCGGCATATTTGCCGACCGACATCGACACCAGGGCGAGCAGGAGGAGGGGGCCGACGAGGAGCCAGAGATTGCCCTTGCGCCCGTCGGCCAGCATGCCCGATGTTTCCTGCCTCCGGTTCATTTCGAAGCCGGCACCGCCCCCTTCAGGAGCGTGGCCACTTGTTCGTCCGTCAGGTCGACCTGGTAGAACAGCTTGTAGAAATCGCGGGTCTCAGCCTTCAGGTCCCCCTTGAAGCGGTCGGGATAAAACAGCTTCTGCAGCCAGACGACGCCGATCACTCGGTTGATCGCAGGCGGCGAATCGAACCAGCCGTAAGGCAGGGACGGCGCGGTGAAGACTCGACCGGTCGTGATTGCCTTCACGTCGGCCCAGAGCGGGTCCTTCTTTGCCGAGGCTGCGAACTTTCCGCTTGCCGCGATGATGACGTCCGGGTTCCAGGAGAGAATCTGTTCGAGCGACACCTGGGTCAGGCTGCCCTTGCCGGCTGCCGCCGCGACGTTTTCGGCGCCGACGGCTTCCAGGATCTCGACATTGATCGAGCCGGAAAGCCCCGTTTCCAGCCCTTCCGGGCCGCGGCCATAATAGACGCGCGGCCTTTGATCGGCCGGTATCATGGCGAGACTGTCGTTCAGATCCTTGATCCGCTGGTCGGCATAGGTTGCGAGCGTTTCGGCGCGTGCGGCCGCGCCAAGCAGCGCGCCGACGTCGCGCAGCGTCTTGCCGCTATCAGCGAAGCGTCCATCGATCAGCACGTAGGGAATGCCGGTCTGCGCCTGCACCTTGTCGGCCAGCGAGCGGTAGGTGTCGTTGACGGTTCCAACGTCGAGGATGATGTCCGGCTTGGCGGCAAGCACCGCCTCGACGTTGGCGCTGCCGCCCTTGCCCGTGAGTTGGCCATAGGTCGGCAGGTCGCGGACCGACGGTAGCAGGTACGCCTTTTGCTCCTCCGTCGGCTCGCGCACCCAGCCGGCGAGCTTGTCCGGCGCCAGAACATAGGTGAGCACCGAGGCCGGCGGGCCGGCAGCAAGTACGCGGGTGATGGTATCGGGAACCTCAACCGTCCGCCCTGCGGCATCGGTGATCGTACGCGCCTCGGCGGCGCCTGAGGCAAGGCCGAGCACGGCTGAGAAGATTATCGCAAGAGATTTCAACATGAAGGCCACGATAGCGAGAGGGATCGGTCAGGCCGCACTATGGCATGTCGTTATATTTCATGGAATATATTGATTGCGCGATTTGCGATGTTTGGGGAGCCACCCTGATGCACTGAGATACAAATCCGCTCCTGTCGGAAACATCCGCGATACGTCGCGATGGTCCTCTGCCGCACGTGACAAGCGATCTGTGCCTCGGGCATTGATCCCATGCGGAGAGACGGTGATGATCCTCTTTGTTGTAGCCTATCTTGCCGGCGTGCTGACGATCGTCAGCCCGTGCATCCTGCCGGTGCTGCCATTCGTGTTTGCCCGCGCCGGCCAACCCTTTTCCACCAGCATTCTTCCGATGCTGCTCGCCAAGATCGTGACCTTTGCGGGTATCGCCTCGCTTGCAGCCCTAGGCGGCAACTGGGCGGTGCAGGCGAACGCCTATGGCCGCTACGCGGCGATCGCGATGCTCGCAGTCTTCGGCGTGACGCTGCTCTCGACGCGGGCTGCCGCCTTTGTGACCGGTCCGCTCGTGGAACTCGGCAACCGATTGTCGAGAAAGGCTGCGACCGGGGAGAAGGGCAGCATCGGCGGCTCGATCCTCCTTGGCGTTGCGACCGGATTGCTCTGGGCGCCCTGCGCCGGACCGGTGCTCGGTCTGGTGCTGACCGGGGCGGCGCTGAACGGCGCGAATGCGCAGACCACGCTGCTGCTTGTGGCCTATGCGGCCGGTGCTGCGACCTCGCTGGCGCTCGCCGTCCTGGCCGGTGCCAGAGTATTCGCGGCGATGAAGCGCTTCCTCGGCCTTGGCGACCGCATCCGCCAGGGTCTCGGCGTCGCGGTGCTCGCCGGTGTTGGCGCGATCGCACTGGGGCTCGACACCGGTCTTTTGGCGCAGCTTTCCTATGCCAGCACGTCGGGCGTCGAACAGTCGATCCTCGATCGCCTGCGCAGCGGTGCTTCGCCCGTGGACGTCGCAAGCACCCGCATGACCCTTGCCGCAAAGGATACGCGACAGGCGGCCTATCGCAGCGACCTTCCGGTGGAAGGGCAATTTCCGTCGCTCGACGGCGCGGTTCAGTGGCTGAATTCGAAGCCGCTGACGCCGGCCGAGCTTCGCGGCAAGGTCATTCTCGTCGATTTCTGGACCTATTCCTGCATCAACTGCATCCGCACCATCCCTTACGTTCGGGCCTGGGCGGAGAAGTACCGGGACCAAGGTTTGGTCGTCATTGGCGTGCACGCCCCCGAATTCGCCTTCGAAAAGCAGATCGGCAACGTCGAGAAGGCGGTGCGCGATTTCAAGATCACCTATCCGGTGGCGATCGACAACAACTTCGCCATCTGGCGCGCCTTCTCCAACAGCTACTGGCCGGCCCACTACTTCATCGATGCAGAGGGGCAGATCCGCTACACCCATTTCGGCGAGGGCGACTATGAAGGGTCCGAGCGGGTGATCCAGGATCTGCTGGCGGAAGCCGCCGGCAAGAAGAAGGCCGAAGACGATCTGGTGAAGCCGAATGCTGGGGGTGCCGAGGCCTCGCCGGACCTGGCACGCCTCGGATCCGGCGAGACCTATGTCGGTTATGCGCGTGCCGCAAACTTCGTCTCGCCCGAGGGCGTCTCGGCCAATACGTCCGCGCGGTACACGGTCGGCAACCCGGGGCTCAATGAATGGGGGCTGACCGGCAACTGGACGGTCGGCGCCGAAGAGGCACGCCTCAACGAGGCCGGCGGCGGCATCACCTACCGGTTCCGCGCGCGGGACCTGCACCTGGTGCTCGGCCCTGGCGCCGGCGGCAGGCCGGTCCCGTTTCAGATAACCATCGATGGGGTGGCGCCGGGCGCGGACCATGGCGCGGATATCGATGCGGCCGGCAAAGGTACCGTTACGGCGACCCGCCTTTATCAACTCGTCCGCCAGTCCGGAGCAGCCCGGGAGCGGACCTTCGAGATCCGCTTTCTCGCACCCGGCGCAGAAGCCTTCGTTTTCACCTTTGGATGAGAGTTTGCCATGAGCGACAATGAAAAACGGCGCGGGCGCACCTGGTCCGCCTTCACGCGACGCCTTCTCGTCGCCGCAACCATGGTCGGTGGCGGATTGATCTTCGTTCTCAACGGGCCGCCGTCGGCGGCACAGGAGACCAGGCCTGTGCCGATGGCGCTCCACGATATCGCGCCGACGGACGGCCGCCAGACGGCGGTCTTTGCCGGCGGTTGCTTCTGGGGCGTGCAGGCGGTGTTCCAGCACGTGGCCGGCGTCGCGAGTGTCACGTCAGGATACGCGGGCGGCAGCGCCGCGACGGCGACCTACGAAAAGACGGAGACCGGCGCCACAGGGCATGCCGAAGCGGTGGAGATCACGTTCGACCCGAAGCAGGTGAGCTACGGCAAGCTGCTCGAGATCTACTTCTCCGTCGCTCATGATCCGACGCAGCTTGGTGGGCAGGGACCCGATAGCGGACCGCAATATCGATCGGCGATTTTTCCGCGCGATGAAAAGCAGGCGAAGGTTGCCACCGACTATATCGCGCAACTGGATGCGAGCGGCGTTTTCAGCCGCCCGATTGCGACGACCATCGAGGACGGCAAGACCTTTTACCCGGCCGAGGCGTATCACCAGGATTACGTCTACAACAATCCCGGCCAGCCCTATGTGGTCATCTACGAGAAACCGAAGATCGGCGCGCTGCATCGTCTGTTTCCGGGCCTCTATCGGCAGAAGCCGGTGCTTGTGTCAGACAGCGCTTCTTAGCTGACGAGGTGCCGTGAGGCCTCCCGAAGGGGCGCGCCGGTTCGGGCCTTTACACAAGGATACAGTTTCGCGGCCTGCTGCACGCACCCGCGATACGTCCAAGAGACACTCTGGCCGCGAGCACGTTTCGAGCCTTCGGCGACGAAACGCCGCTGCTGACATCAATAACGGAAGGAGCCATCATGCGTATCTTCGCGACAGTTTTCGCCATCGCCGCGCTCGCGGCGGCACCATGCGCCTGGGATAGCGACCCGAGAGAACCCTCGCTTCTTGCCGCACTCGTCTCCGGATCCGGATCCGCAACGGTTGCTGAGAAGGGAGCAGGATTGCTGCAAGGGGCGCCGCACGAGGAGCTTGCCGATCCGTTCTTCGACTGACGATAGTACCGCCGAGACGGGCGGCCCGAACCTTTGATGCCAATCAACCTGGAGGAAAGTGACATGCTGGAGAAAACGAGAGAGCGCCAGACGACCGGGGCTCGGACAGTATTTGTCAACGAGTTGACCAACGGGATACTCGACCCCGCCGAGCCGATGCTGGGGCCTGTCGCCGATGGCGGTGTCATCATCGCGAACACGGCGCCCGGATGTTGGGGGCCGATGATCACGCCGGAGATCCGCGGCGGACATGAGGTGACGCGCCCTGTGGCGGTCGCGGGCGCTGAAGTCGGCGACGCCGTTGCCATTCGGATCCGATCGCTGATCGTCACGTCCGCGGCGACGGCCTCGGGCAACGACGAGGTGGTGGCTGGTCGCTTCAACGGTGATCCCTTCTGCGCGGCCGTTTGCCCGGGCTGCGGCACGGAATGGCCGCGCACGCGCGTGGAGGGCACCGGCCAGACTGCGATCCGCTGCGAGAAGTGCGGCGCGGACGCGACGCCCTTTATCTTCACCAACGGCTACACGATCGCCTTCGACGATGAGCGCCAGGTGGGGCTGACCGTCGGCAAAGCGACTGCCGAGACCTTTGCCACGGATGCGGAACGGCTGCTGGCCCTGCCGGACGGCTCGATCCAGCATCCGATCCTGACCTTCGCGCCAGCGGACCTCATCGGTGTTGCCACAAGGCTTCGGCCATTCCTCGGCCAATTGGGCACGACGCCGTCGAAGGCGATGCCGGACTCGCACAATGCCGGCGATTTCGGCCAGTTTCTGACCGACGCACCACATGCTTATTCCCTGACCGCGGACGAACTCGTCCAGCATAAGACTGACGGCCACATGGACGTGAATACCGTGCGGGAAGGCGCGATCCTGATCTGCCCGGTCAAGGTACCGGGTGGTGGCATCTATATGGGGGACATGCATGCCCTGCAGGGCGACGGCGAAATTGCCGGCCATACCTGCGACGTCGCCGGCACGGTGACGCTGGAGGTCCATGTCATCAAGGGGCTCAATATCGACGGGCCGATCCTTCTGCCGGTGCTGGAAGATGTACCGTTCCTTGCACGTCCGCTTGACGAGGCGGAACGAACGCGGGTGGCGGCACTTGCCCGCAAGCACGGTGTCCGAGAGGTCGAAGCTGACGCCCCGGTCACCTTCATCGGCACGGGCGCGAACCTCAACGATGCGACCACGAACGGGCTGGAGCGGGCGGCGGACCTGCTCGGTCTCAGCGTTCCCGAAGTGATGAACCGGGCAACGATCGCAGGTGCAATCGAGATCGGCCGCCATCCGGGCGTGGCGCGGGTAACGTTTCGTGCCCCGCTCAACCTGCTCGACGCAAAGGGCATCGGCGCGTTCGCGCGCAGTCTCTACAATCTCTGAGCCTCCTGTATTTTCAAGGACCTGTATTTTCAAGGAGTTGCTTGCAGACGATAGCGGGGCCGACGTCATGTCGGCCCCGTTTCGCTTTCTGACGCTAAGGCGCAGCGGCAGAAGTCCCAGGGCATTTCGTATCGGTTTGCCGCCGTCCGCGGCCGTTCAAACATTGCGATACACAGACGCCGCTTCCGAACACATCGCGGATACACAGCACACGCATGGTCACGGCGAAATTTGGTTCGCGTCCGCCCAGGCGGGCTATGTCCTGAAAAGACGGAATTACGACATTTGAGACGCGATCTTTCGGCCGTACCATCGAGGCTCCAACCCAAGCAAAGGAGCTTGAAATGAGCAAATCAAAAGGCACTGCACTGATCACCGGTGCTTCGTCCGGTATCGGCGCGATCTATGCTGACCGCCTGGCACATCGCGGATATGACCTCATTCTCGTCGCGCGCAACCGCGTACGCCTCGACGATCTAGCCCGCCGGCTGGCGGACGAAACCGGCCGCGCCATCGAAGTCGTCGCCGCGGACCTCGGCAACAGGGATGATGTCAGGCGGGTCGAGAAGATCCTCGAAAGCGATGCGAGCATCACGATGCTGGTCAACAATGCCGGGGTCGGCGCGACGGCGCCGCTGCTCGCCTCCGATGTCGACAAGATGGACGAGATGATCACGCTCAACGTCAGCGCGCTGACGCGGCTGACCTATGCGGTGGCACCCGGATTTGCGGCGCGCAGCACTGGCACGATCATCAACATCGCCTCGATCGTCGGCGTGGCGCCGGAAGTTCTGAACGGCGTCTATGGCGGCACCAAGGCCTTCGTCCTGGCCTTCACCCTGTCGTTACAAAAGGAACTTGCCGAGAAGAATATCCGCATCCAGGCCGTGTTGCCGGGTGCGACCGCCACCGATTTCTGGGGCATTGCCGGCACCCCCATCGAACACGTGCCGAGCGAGATCGTCATGCGCGCCGAGGACATGGTGGACGCGGCACTTGCCGGCCTCGACCAGGGCGAAGTGATCACTATCCCAGCGCTGCCGGATGCCGCTGACTGGGCAGCCTATGAGGCCGCACGGCAGAAGCTGATGCCGAACCTTTCCAGGAAAACGCCGGCCGCTCGCTACCGTATCGGGAGCTAGCGCCCGCTCACCTTCCGGCAACCTCCCAACCCGGACTTTCGAGGCGGTTCCTCGCCTCGCCAATCGAACCAGGAGAATGATGATGTTCAGACGTTCCATGCCCATTGTCCAAAACCGCCGACTGGCCGCCTTGGCATTGTCGGGCGCGATCGCGATCCTGCTTCCTCCGCTCGCCGCTCAAGCGGCGGGCGTCTCCGCCGGCGGCGACGTCCAAATCACGTCGGCTGCCAAACCGGCCACGGACGAATCCATCCGCCCTTTCCAATTCCACGCCAGTGATGCCGCACTTGCCGACCTCAAGCAGCGCATCGCGGCGACCAAGTGGCCGGATCGCGAACTGGTGGCGGACGGCACCCAGGGCGTGCGGCTTGCCACCATGCAGAAGCTCGCCGACTATTGGGCAACAAACTACGATTGGCGCCGCGTGGAGAAGACACTCAACGACCTGCCGCAGTTCGTGACCAACATCGACGGCGTTGACATCCACTTCATTCACGTGCGCTCCAAGCATAAGAACGCGATGCCACTCATCGTCACCCACGGCTGGCCGGGCTCGATCATCGAGCAGTTGAAGATCATCGATCCCCTGACCAATCCGAACGCGCATGGAGGCACGGAAGCCGATGCTTTCGACGTGGTCATCCCCTCGCTTCCCGGCTACGGCTTCTCCGGCAAACCGACGGAGCGCGGCTGGGACCCTGTCCGGATCGCGCGCGCCTGGGCAGTGCTGATGCAGCGTCTCGGCTATTCCCATTACGTCGCGCAGGGTGGCGACTGGGGCGACGCTGTTACCGAGCAGATGGCGCTGCAGCAGCCGGCGGGCTTGCTCGGGATCCACACCAACATGCCGGCGACCGTGCCTGACGAGATCCAGAAGAGCCTCGATGCCGGCCAGCCGGCACCAGCGAACCTTTCGGCCGACGAGCGCCGCGCCTATGAGCAGCTCGACTTCTTCTACCGGAACGGGCTGTCCTATGCGCAGGAGATGAGCAAACGTCCGCAAACGCTTTATGCGATTGAGGATTCGCCGATCGGGCTTGCGAGCTGGATGCTCGACCACGATGCCCGCAGCTACGAGTTGATCGCCCGCGTCTTCGATGGCAAGCCGGAAGGGCTGACGCGCGATGACGTGCTCGACAATGTCACGCTCTACTGGCTGACCAATACCGCCGTGTCGTCGGCACGGCTCTATTGGGAAAACAAGCTTGCCTTCTTCCAGCCGAAGGGCGTGCAGATCCCGGTGGCCGTCAGCGCCTTCCCGGACGAGCTTTATCAGGCACCAAAATCCTGGGCGGAGAAGGCATTCCCCAAGCTCATCCATTATAATCGTCTCGCCAAGGGCGGGCACTTTGCAGCCTGGGAACAGCCGCAAGCCCTAGTCGACGAGTTGAGGGCTTCATTCAAGTCACTGCGTCAACCGAGCTGACAGGAAGAGGCGTGCGAAAGCGCGCCCCACCGTCGCAACAAAGGAGGTGGCATGAAAGAGACCGCGTCCGCTGAGAGAACGGATCACTGAGATGGCGATGATGATTGAGGGACAGCCACGCTTCCGGCCTTTCGGCTTATCCTGTTGGGGTTTTGGAGATCTCAAC
>NZ_JACVBE010000019.1:0-127851 GCF_014852185.1 Ensifer sp. ENS07
GCAACCCGACCCTACCGAAGAACATCGATGACCACCGCTTCGCCGCCCGCTCACTACGGCGCTGTTGAGGGCGCGCTCGCGAGCGGCTTCGCTACCGCCGAGCTACACCACCTGTAGGGACACGACCGCAAAGTCTGCCTACGGCCCCTACGAAGCGCCGCTTGCGAAGACGTCCGCTTCTGTCAAGGCCGCGGCTGCAGCCTGATCGTCGAGTGGAGAGAACGTCGCGTGAGAGGGTGGTTGCAGGAATTGCGACCACCCCTTTTGTATAACGTGGTGGGAAGGATGCGGCCCGGCAAATTGCTGAAGCGGTTTGATGGATCGTGAACTGAGAGGCTGCGGGCCTTGTTCGAGAGAACGGCAGCCAGCCGCCGCTCGACCCGTCTTCGTCGTTCACCTGATCGACCAGTCGATGAGGGCGTCGGCCTGCTCGTCGTCTGCCATTTCTCGGAATTCCCAGTGCCCTTTACGCCAGCGCCGCCAGTAAAACTTCCCGTCCCGGCCGGCTTGGTGCCATGCGGTCCAACCAAGTGCTCCCATCACAAAGTCCCGAACAATGGCCCGCATGGCGGCCACAGCTCAGGCTTCAGCAATTACGATGTCGTCGCGGATCAGCCTCGCCAGCTCGTCTGCGTCGGTCACGCCAAACTCATACCAGTTGATCAGCGTTTTGGCGGTTCGGCTGCCTTCCTGACTATCGGCGCGATGACCGCGCTCATCGCACCAGTCTCGCAAAATTCGGCGAAGCACGACAATCGTTTCTGAAGTCACCGCCGATTTTGGCCAATTCGTCGTCCACATTGCCACCGCCCCCTCTGAACAACTAACAGTATTCGGACTGTGGCCAGACTCACAAGGGGTGAAATCAAGAGATTTCTAATGTTAAGCGCGCCGGTCCGACGAAGTGCTATGCACTGCCCCTCGTCCCGCATTACGGCCCACAAGTCTCACTCAAGCAGAACGGAATATAACACCCTCAATCTTTAGGGGTCTGTCCGATGACGTATGTATTCGAAGTGGTCGACGAGGCGGGTGCGGTTCGCAACTACGTTGCCAAGTTCATGCGCCGCGAAGCGGACAAATTGGTCGTAGAATATCGCGGGCTTCAGATGCGGTTTGCAATCTCGCATATTCGCGACTGGTGCGCCGTGGAATAAGAGCAGCGCCGCTCCGAAGAAATCCGCGAGGAGTATAAATGCCGAGGCGAGGAAAAATCGTAGGTCTCATAGCGCAGAGTGATGTCCACATTGACGGGCTGAACATTCCTCCCGGGCTCTACTCGGCGACAGTGAGAACGTCTCTCTCCGGCCAGCACCGGAAGAGAACCCTGGAGACCACGTATGAGCTTCATTTGAATGCCCGCGACCTTAAAGGGGTTGGCGGTTTCCTTGGAGATGAGCGCGGCGCCAGTATGGATGCGACCACAGCCGTCCAAAAGGGGTTGCTCACCATCGCCTAATGTGAGGCTGCCTCATTGTTACCGCAGAGGTGATGCGGCCGGATCCTTCTCTTTTCACCAATCACCGATCGACTTCCCTATTCAGCGCCGTCTCCGTCGGATGTCTCGATTGCTAGATCGTGGAGCGCTTGGGCGTCCTCCGACGCATACTCAGCAGACAGGATGATGGTGAGAAACGCCGCTCGAGCGATTTCTTTTTTCGAAGCACTTGGATGTCTGGCCTTGACGGCTTCGATCAGTGCTTTTGGCCTCATCCCCGGGACCGCCAATTCCCGGATCGTTTCGGAGATGGTTTCGGTCTCACGAAGCTTTTTCTCTCGCATTGCCACTCCAAATGCTGACGAGAAATATTCATATCGTAGCTACATAAGAGAATTGTGATTTCAGCCGGCTGGCTGTGCCAGAGCTAGCTAATCGTCTGGAAACCCTACCGTCGGTCTACGCCGCGCCCTGCGGCGGAACCAAATAGAACGGACATTTGCTGCCCGTCATCGCATCACCAGACATGCACAAGTATCGCATTTCTGCGTGAGCCAATTGAACCGGCCAACCTTTCGCTTACGCCGCGAGGCCGTTTACTGTCGCTTCGGTCAATAAGAAACCCCTAAAATTACGGGGAACAAAGATAGTCAAGGACCAGAACGAAGGTGCAACCATGCCGACTACGACGAAGCAGGCCTCACAACAAAAAGTGGAGCTACTTCGGAAGGAAATCGTCGCTATCATGAGCCCCCATAGCGTGCGAGAGCCGCTTCATGGCGGTGCAATTTGCGAAAGCGCGGCAACCCCGTACCAAGGTCCTCAGCAGCCTTCGCCGCCGCTAACCGCGTCTAGTCCGCATGCCGTGCCGCCCACGGCCTCAGCAACAGTTCCCATCGCTGCAACCATTCCTTTCTGCGCCTGCATCTGAAGCGTTGGCGAGTACCACCCTTCCGAGCCAAGAATGAAAACCTCTTCCTGTCGCTTGGACCCGTTGCGCGTCATCATGTCGGCGGCTGAACTCATAACCTGGCCCTGTAGAGTATTGCCGAGCGCTGAGATCATCTCTTTCGAGCGACGGTAGGTCAAATCTGCCACGAAAGCGCATGTATAGCCTTGCCCGCCTTTGACGCAGCCTTCCTTGTGCATCCCGTTGATCTCAATTTCCCACGCCGTATCGGCGAACAGGCCATAGGTGAAACTGCGAAACCCAGTCTGCTTTCCGTATTGGGCATAGGCGCGCATGAAGGCTAGCCCGATCTCTCGCTCGTCCGGCTCCGTGTAGTCGGCTGGCACCACGATCGTCTTTCCATCAGCCATCAGGCTTCGCTCACGCCGCGAATGTGCGGCTGTCTCCAAATGCTCGGCCGCAGTCTTGCTGCCAAGTTCCGCGGCAATCTCAAACAGGCGGTCGGCCTCGTCCCTGTTCTCGGGTACACCCTTTCCGAGCTTGTAGTGCATTGCAATGCTGAAGTAGCCGGACGGGTCGTTCTGGTCGGCTGCCAGCTGATACCATTCCCGCGCCTTTTCGAATTCTCCACGCGCCTCAGCCTTCTGCCCCATCCACCATTGCGCCTTTGCATTCCCTTGCTCGGCGGCCGCCTTCATCCACTTGTGGCTTTTCGCTTCATCAAGAGCGCCGAAACGTGGCTCCTGATGAAGGAACGTAAGCACGAGCTGTGCTTCGACATCGCCGGCCTTTGCTGCTTTCTCATACGTGGCTGGCGTGACAGCGTTCCGGGCTGCCTGGCGATACCAGTCGGATACATCCTTGCCGATCGTCCCTTCGTTCCTTCTCGCCAGCCCACCAGCGTTTGAGAACGTATACAGCGCAAACCGGATATCCTGCTTTGGGCCTGGCGCCATGTAGGCGCGGGCTCGCCGAAATTCGCTTGCGTGGTCCTGCGGGTTCAAACGCGCCGCCTCGTCGCATGCTGTCGTCGCCGCGGACGTATCGATAAATGGAAGATCGACCCCGATCTGCTCTTTGTTGTTCGGCTCCTCGACAGATCCAGCCAATCGTCGACATTCATAAACCGGATCAGCCGCGTGAGCATCTGCGAAGGCAAGCCCTGCTAGCAGGCTCCACGCGGCAATCCTTGGAAAATCTACGACGTCCATTCGATTCCTCCATGAAAAAGGAGCGAGGCGAGTATTGCTTGTCGGACTGAACTGGCGCGATGCACAAAAGACGCTGGTCTAAGGGGTCAACAGATTTGGTCCGAGCTTCACATAGTGCCGCTTTTCCACGGAAGTTGAAGTAGACACTATGGGCTAGCTTCACAGCGGAAGCGCCGCGACCACTGTTGCGGGGGAAGGCGCCTTCATCTGGAAGCGGGAAAAAGATGGGGTTAGGCTGCGAGGTCGAGCTTTGATTGTTTGAGACAGCCGCCAGCGACGGCGGCTACGAGTTGTTATTATTTATAGTGTGAGGTTTGCTCAACCGCCCTCTGAATGCACTTGGCAACCGAAGGCCTTTGGCTCCATCCCCCCGCCCGGAGATCGCACCTTTCATTAAACTCGCCGCTCGGCGCGTGGCGTCGCGAAAACAGCTCCAGGCGCAACGTCAAGGCTACATCGAATAGGCGAATTGTTCAGCCCTTCGCCTCGGGTGATAATTTCCGAGCGTGCGAATGGAGCCGGGTTATGAAGATAATGCGTGCAATATCTTCGTTCGTGTTCCTCCGGCTCTTCGTTCTCTCTATTCCGCTCCTTTGCTGGCCAGCTGAGCAAGTGGAGGCTTCGGGCAGCCGGTTATGTATATCCAACATTGGGAACGCGACTGTGAAGGTCGCCGTGATCTACAGTGGCGCGTGGGGGGGCTGGCTGGCGGACGGGTGGTGGGAGATTAAGCCTCAAAGCGGCTTTCTTGAGGGTTGCACGCATGTGCCAGAGAACGACAATCAAGGAGCAGATTTTCATTACCTCGCATTCCGCCAGCAAGGTCCTGATGGGAGATGGTATGAGGCAGCCTTTGACGTCAAAGATGTAAGCTGGACGGAGGACGGATCAGATACCGTGGGAGGTAGCTATACGCTTGTTCCGAGGTCTACGCACGATAGTCGCCAACTGGACGGCCCATTCGGGAGGAGAGACCTCGGGGGAACCAAGTTCATAACGTGTGTTCCGAAACTGGGAACCAAAAAACTCTCGACGCTCAAAGACCATTGGTCCTGTTCCCCCTACGATATGCTCGCGTTATTCGGGACGCAGCTTTACACGCCTACTGACGGCGGCTTGCTGCAGATAAACGACTATGATGTTTACGTTCGGACAAGCGTGGACGCGAAACTCTTCGATATCAATCCATCTAGTTATGGCAAAGCCAATGAGAAGAACCAGAAGGTGTCACCTGGACCTCCGGAATCTGGAGAACCAGATCTCCTCCTGGGGTCGCAGGGGTATGGCTTTTACTTCATGCTGGCTCATCTGCTATTGTTTTATCACCCACTCGGCGTAATCGTTCTCGTGGGTGCCTAGGAACGCGCCTCGGTCTATGGTGCCTACGAAGAGTGCAGTCCCAGAGAATCCATCCGGTTGTTCAGGCCAGGTCTTCCGCGAGCTACAAGACGGCCATATGATAAACTAATTCATGTCGGCCGCCTCGTGGCACCCTGCAGCAAGGACACCGTTGGGGGCTATGCGATTTTTCGCGTCCTGGTGCTGATCCTTGCTCTCATTGCATATCTGTTGCGAGCCGCCTCATTGCCTCCGGAAATAGAGTAGCTTCTATCACCACCAGCGCACACGCGCACCGTCTCACGAAGTCATAAACGTCGAGACTTCGGAGGTCGGCGCAGATGATTGAGCCCCCGCAGGGGGCGGAGGCTCAATCAAGGTGCGCGTTCGTAAATTGAGGAATTGCGCGGCAATAAAAACCAGCACGGATCTCATTTTTAACGTGTGCTTTGTGGGTGCGCAATTACAGGTATATTGTTGCAAGTGAGACGCTGAATAGCAATGAATTTATAGGGGCTCTGGCTAATCAATTCGAGTTACGCAGCAACCGCCGGGCTATTTCAAGGATCCTCGATTTCAACCGGCGTCCAGCGGAGGCGGGATCATCGGCGAACCCAGGGATGGAGAGGGGCCTCTGACTTCGGAGACATACACCTCGTGGCCGAAGTGGGGGTCCTGGCTCAGGTCCTGACCATCAAACCGATCTATAAATTCTTCAAGATCCGTCTGGTGCGAGAAGCCCATCGCAACGGCAGACATGCTTTCGACTTCGCCGTCTTGGTCCTCATAAGTCGCACTCACTTCGAGGACACCTAGCCGATCGAAGTTTGCTTGCATGTGAAATGAAAGCCAAACCAGATATTCTAGCGGATAGCCGGGATTGCCTGCATATGTCACGACATAGGGGTAAGCCAAACGAAATCGTTCGGCCAACGCTACGCCATCGGAGGCAAAGACGAGAAGATCGTTGTCCTCGTCGACGTCGTGAAGTTCGATTGTCAGATCATGTTTGCGCAAAGCGACGTAAGCGCCAAGTCGGTCCGATGGCAAGGATGCAAATATGATGTCGCGCCATCGTTGGATGGCTTCATCGAGGTCGGTGCGGACCAAAAACATGAACCATCCCCAGCAAAGGCATCCCATGATCACGAGCTTGGAGCAGTGCATAGTACAATTACCGCTAGTAGATATTAGGCAAATCTAAATTTCAAGCTCGGCATAAGGTTATAGGGCATTGCGTATATTCAAAAGCGATCGGGCGTCAGAAGCGTTGTGGCAGCGTTCGAGATTCACACCAATTACGACAAGGCTAGCTGTGAGAGCTTTTTCGCCGAGGCCTCGAAATGCATGCCGACCTCGCCAAGGATACCTACAAGCCTCAGGAAGCGCCGGTCGCCAGCGCGGCTGCAGTCAAGGGCGTCACAGCTGCAGCCTGATTGCTGGGTAGAGAGGCAATTATGCCAAAGGAGCGGTTGCAGAAATTTCGACCGCTCCTTGATTGTCGAAATCGTGGCATGGCACCAACGCGGGAGGGGGCCACGGTCGCCGCCCATCTGAAGGTCTATTTTCCCGGATTCCGGTACCCCCAGGCAAGATCTAGAATGTGCATTCCTCACTCTTATTGGAACTTCCGGCATCCCTAAAATGCCAATTATGGTAAGTTAGGATAGGCCAATATGATTTGATATTTAGCAAGCGGCACGCCATCCCTTCCTTATGGGGTTCATACCCACTGGGAGGAAATATGAAAATTCGTGCTGCTGTCCACCGCGATTTCACGATCGCTGAGATCGACGATCGGCTTTACTCGGCCTTCATCGAACATATGGGCCGTGCCATCTACAGCGGCATTTATGAACCGGGTCACCCGACCGCCAATGAGCAAGGGTTCCGCAAGGACGTCTTGGAACTGGTGCGTGGGCTCAACATCCCGGCGATCCGCTACCCTGGTGGCAATTTCGTTTCCGCTTACAATTGGGAGGATGGGATCGGACCGAGGGAACAGCGCCCCGTTCGTCTCGATCTTGCCTGGCGCTCGAAGGAGACCAACCACGTCGGCATCAACGAGTTTGCCGGTTGGGCAAAGGATGCCGGCATCGACATGATGCTGGCGATCAACCTGGGCTCGCGCGGTATTGATGCAGCCCGCAATTTCGTCGAATATTGCAATCACCCCTCTGGAAGCTACTGGAGCGACCTGCGGCGGAGCCACGGCGTCGAGCAACCATACGGCGTTAACATGTGGTGCCTTGGCAATGAGATGGATGGCCCATGGCAGATTGGCGCCAAGCAGGCCAAGGAGTACGGCCGCCTTGCCGATGAGACGGCCAAAGCCGTCAAAGCCTTTGGTCGTAACATGGAAACGATCGTCTGCGGATCCTCGAACGATGCCATGCCGACCTACCCCGAATGGGAACGCCAGGTTCTCGAAGAATGCTACGACAACGTCGACTACATCTCCCTGCACAAATACTTCGGCAACAACAGCCACGATACGCTGAATTTCTTCGGCAAGATCGAAGAAACCGGCCGCTACATCCAGGCGATCGGTGGCGCCATCGACTATGTGAAGGCAAAGAAGCGTTCGAAGCACAACGTCTACATCTGCTTCGACGAGTGGAACGTCTGGTATCACCGCCGCGAGGAAGACAAAAAGAACTGGACGACATGGGACTGGCCGGAAGCACCGGCGCTCTTGGAAGAGGACTACAACCTCGAAGACGCGCTTTTTGTCGGCGGCCTGCTCAACGAGTTCATCCGGCGCTCTGACCGGGTCAAGATTGCCTGCATCGCCCAACTCGTGAACGTCATTGCGCCGATCCGCGCCGAACGCGGTGGCAAAGCCTGGGCGACAACAATCTACTATCCGTATCAGTTCGCCTCGCTTTACGGCCGCGGTACGGCACTCAACGTCGCCGTCGACGCCCCGACCTATGACTGTGCGGTCGAAGACGACGTTTCGTACATCGACGCCAGCGCCGTCCTTGCGAAGGACGGAAAGAGCATGACGCTATTCATTCTCAACCGTCATCTGACGGAGGCCGCTGACCTGAACCTCCAACTGACCGGCTTCAGCGCTGCGACCCTTATCGAGCATTTCGTGATGGGTGGCCAGGGGCAGGACATACGTCTCGCCAACACGTCGGAGAATCCCAATCGAATCAAGCCGCGCAACGGCGAAGGCGTCGGCGTTGAGGATGGTTCTGTCGTTCGTGGCGCTTTGCCGCCGTTGTCCTACCACGTTTTGCGACTGTCACTGGCCTGAGCGGGAGGGAGGCTTGCCAGACAGGAGGAGATGAAGATGGATGCCAATGGCGTAAGACTGACCGACGTCAGGAAAAGTTTCGGTGCGCTCGACATCATCAAAGGTGTCGATATGGAAATCGGGCGCGGCGAATTCGCGGTGTTCGTAGGGCCGTCCGGCTGTGGCAAATCGACGTTGCTGCGCATGGTCGCCGGACTCGAGGAGACAACGGCCGGCAAGATCGAGATCGGCCAGCGTGACGTCACAGATGTCGAGCCCGCAAAGCGCGGCGTGGCGATGGTGTTTCAGTCCTACGCGCTCTACCCGCATCTGACCGTCTACGAAAACATGGCCTTTAGCCTGCGGCTTGCGAAGCGGCCGAAGGTCGAGGTGGACGAGAAAGTGAAGGCCGCTGCGGCCATTCTGCGGCTGACCGATCAACTTGAAAAGAAGCCCTCGCAATTGTCTGGCGGGCAGCGCCAGCGCGTCGCCATCGGTCGCGCGATCGTGCGCGCGCCGGAGGTCTTCCTGTTCGATGAACCGCTCTCAAATCTTGACGCCGAGCTCAGAGTGCAGATGCGCCTCGAATTGAGCCGGCTGCATGAAAAGCTCGGAGCGACGATGATCTACGTCACGCATGACCAGGTCGAAGCGATGACTCTCGCCGACAAGATCTTCGTTCTGCGTGGCGGGGTCGTGCAGCAGGCGGGCAGGCCGCTCGACCTCTACGACGACCCTGACAATCGGTTCGTCGCCGGGTTCATCGGCTCTCCGGCAATGAACTTTTTCGAGGGCACGGTTGCTGAGGTCCGTCCGGGCGGCGGGCGCGTCGTGCTGGCGGGTGGCAGGGACGGCGTATTCGACGTCGATCTGAAGGAACCGCTGCCCGTGGGATCGTCCGTCACCGTCGGTGTGCGGCCGGAACATCTTGCCGTGGCTCAGGAGGGAGCCGGCGGAATAGAGGTGACCATCGATGTCGCCGAGGAACTGGGCGGTGTGTCCTATCTCTATGGCGCTACGCCTTCGGGTGCCTCGATCGTGTTTGAACAGCGTGGTTCGCGGGCGGATCGGCGTGGTGTCCGCCTCAAGCTTGACGCGCCCTCGCAGAGGATTTTGATCTTCGACAAGAACGGCGTCCGGCATCGTTAGCCGGATCCGAGCAACCCATTGGAGGGAGAGGACTATGGGAAAGACATTGAAAAGCATGCTTCTGTCGGCCGCGGTATTCTGTGCGGCCGCCGGACAGGCACTCGCCATCGACGTTGAATGGTGGGATTTCTTGAGCGGCGGTGACGGCGTGCGCATGAAGTCGCTGATCGAGAAATTCAACAAGGAACACCCCGACATCCAGATCAAGTCGACCACGCTTGAATGGGGCGCGCCGTATTATGCCAAGGTCCGCACGGCCGTCGGCGTCGGACAGGGCCCGGACATCATGACTTATCACCTGTCGCGGCTCCCACTCGGTTTGGTCGACGGTAGCCTGTCGCAGATCACCGACGAGGACCTGGCGGCAGCCGGCCTTGCAAAGGCGGACTTCTTTGACAGTTCGGTCAAGGCGGCCAGCAGCGATGATGGCAAGCTCTATGCCGTGCCCTTCGACATCCATGCGATCGTGCTCTTCTACAACAAGAAGGCGCTGGAAGGCACCGAATACCTCGATGACAAGGGGAACCTTGTTGGCATCAAGAGTCTTGACGACTTCAACGCCGCTCTGGCCAAGTTGAAGGAAAAAGGCGTGAAGACGCCGCTCTCCTACCAAACGGCTGGCGGTGGCGGCACCTGGCGCGTTTTCTACACGTTGCTGTCGCAGTTGGGTGGCGAACTGATAACCAACGGCGAGGTTCTGGCGGGCGACAATGCCGCAAAGGCCGAAAAGGCGATTGAGATCATGGCCGACTGGCGCAGCAACGACTACACGCCAGAGCAGGCCGAGTATAAGGCTTCGGTGGCGCTGTTCAGCGCCGGTGACGCGGCCTTCTTCATGAACGGTGTTTGGGAAGTGCCGACGCTGAAGGATCTTGGCGCCAACGGAAAGCTGCCGTTCGACTGGAGTGCGGTCGAGATTCCGCAATTGCTCGATAAACCCGCCACCTGGGCGGATTCGCACGCACTGGCAATCCCAGCCAACAAGGACGAGAGCCCGGAAATGCGCAAAGCTGTGCTCACGGTCATCGGCTGGATGGAGAAGAACTCGCTCTCCTGGGCAGAAGCCGGTCACATTCCGGCCTATAAGGCGACGGTCGAAAGCGGTGAATATCAGAAGCTTCAGCCAAACGCGACTTATGCAAGCCTCGCCAACAACGCCGCATTCGATCCTCGTAGCCCCATCGCCGGTGTAGCTTCTCCAGTTTACGACGCGGTTGACAATCTGGTCGCTCCGGCGGTGCATGGCCAACTCTCTCCGGCCGATGCAGTCGCGGAGATGAAGGCAACGCTACAGCCGTTGCTCCAGTAACAAACCGCCTCGCGGCCCGCATTCGCGGGCCGCGATTCCAGTTGCGGCGTAGAGCGCCGGGAGCCAGCCGATGTCCTTGC
This sequence comes from Ensifer sp. ENS07, assembly GCF_014852185.1. Lineage (NCBI taxonomy): Bacteria > Pseudomonadati > Pseudomonadota > Alphaproteobacteria > Hyphomicrobiales > Rhizobiaceae > Ensifer > Ensifer sp. ENS07. The sequence continues at coordinate 10,680 of NZ_JACVBE010000019.1, forward strand.
AGTCGAAGCGACGAAAGTCCTATCTGACGGCGCTTGCCCTTATCGCGCCGTTCTGCCTCACCTACCTCGTCTTCTTCGCTTATCCGGCCTGGAAGGTTGTTCAGCTAAGCTTCACCGATGCGCCGCTCGTCGGCGACGGGAACTGGGTTGGGCTTGATAACTACCGGCGGCTTTTCGCCGACCGACTATTTTACACATCCCTCAAGAACAACGCTTATTTCCTGCTGCTGACGGTCGTTCCCACGACGGCAATCGCGCTCGGTTTTGCGCTGCTGATCAACCGTTTGAGCGGTCGGATGCAAGCGCTGGCGATGGTTTTCTTTTTCATCCCCTATATCCTGCCGGTCTCTGTTGTCACCCAGATCTGGGGCTGGATGCTCGACTACCAATACGGCGTCCTGCAGCATATTTTTACGTGGCTTGTGGGCAAACCCGTTGCTGTGTTCAAGAGCCCCGCGTGGGTCATGCCGGTCATCGCGGCCGTAACGGTCTGGTGGACCAATGGCTTCAACGTGCTGCTCTTCCTCGCGGGACTACGCAACATTCCCGCCGATCTCTATGAAGCTGCAACCCTCGACGGTGCCACTGCCTGGCAGCGCTTCCGACGCGTGACTTGGCCGCTGCTGTGGCCGATCACGGCGATGGTGTTAACACTGCAACTCATTTTACAGCTCAAGATCTTTGATCAGATCTATCTCCTCTCAAAGGGCGGCCCGTTCAATTCGTCCTACGTTCTCCTCATGCAGGTCTACCGCGAGGCATTTCAGCTCAATCACGGTGGCTACGCTTCGGCGATTGCGCTGGTGCTCTTCCTGGTAATCATCGTCGTGTCGGTGGTTCAGTTCCAACTCTTGCGCGTGGTGGGTCGGCGATGAACGGCAAGCATAAACTGATCAATCGTCTGTTTGCCGCCTTTACGATAGTCGTCGGCGCGATCTGGACCTTCCCCCTCTACTGGGCTTTCGTCACTTCGATCCGCACCGAACAGCGGGTGATCGAAGGCGCGGGCATCATTCCAGACGAGTTCAATCTCGGCTCTTATGCGCACGCGATCTTCAATACCAACCTGCTCCGCTGGTATGTCAACTCGATCGGTACGGCGATCTGCATCACCGCGATCGTCTTACTTTTCGGCATGATGTGCGCCTATGCCCTTTCGCAAATTCGTTTTCCGGGCCGTAAGCTTTTGTTCGGCATCATTTTGATGAGCTACATGGTGCCGGCGCAGGCGCTGGTCGTTTCGCAATTTATCCTGTCAAATGACCTTGGTATCGTGAACAGCTGGGCGGGCATCATCCTGCCGCAGTTGATCGTCCCAGTCGTCATCGTGGTCTACAAGCAGTTCTTTGACGCAGTGCCCAAGGAGATGCGTGAAGCGGCAGTGCTCGACGGAGGCGGAGAATTCACGCTGCTGTTCAAGGTGTTCCTGCCGCTGAACTGGGGGATCACGACTGCACTTGCGATCGTCACGTTCATCATGGCCTGGAACTCATTCCTTTGGCCGTTCCTTGTCATCACCTCCGAGGAGCAGATGACGATCACGGTCGGCATCACGCAAGTCAACGACGCATTCGGCGTCACCTATGCGCGGCTGATGGCGGTCGCATTGCTTGGTGCGGCTCCTGTAGCCATCGGCTACCTGATTTTCCAGCGCAAGGTCACCGAGGCAATCATGATCTCGTCCGGGGTCAAGGGATAGGGCGCGTGATCTCTGCTTCGATTAGCGATAGAAAGCGCTGCGCGAGTGGCGAGAGCAGCACGCCTTTTTCAAGTATGACATTGTAGGCTGGCACGCTTACCCCGCGGGCCATGTCGAGGGTGACGATCCGTGCGCTTAGGTCCTCGGCGGTCAAAAGATTGGCGACTTCGCGGGCAAAAGGCGCTATCGCGTCGGTCCGGGACACGGTCGCAAGCGTCAGTAGCACCGAGGCGGAGTAGGTGATGCGCTCCGGAAAGTCCGCTCGCTCACTGCGAAAGGCATCGACGACCGTCGTCCAGATCGGCGAGCCGGCGGGCTGGATGACCCACTCAAAGGGAGAGAGGTCCCGGAAACTAAGCTGCGTGCGATCCGCAAGCGGATGTTTTTCCCGAACAGCGAAGCTCAGCACCTCCTCTCCGATCGGGCGCACGTCGTAGGCGCCGGGATCGTCGGCAGCGCTCAGTCGGGCAAGCACGAAATCGTATTCGCCCGCGCGCATCCGCTGCATCAGTGTCAGGCTGGGTTCCACGTCCACCTGCAATTGCGCGTTCGGGGCGAGCGTGCGAAGCGCAAGCGATGCAGGCAGGACATGGGCGACGGCTGCCGCTGTTACCGCGCCTATCCTCACCCTTCCGCGTAGACCGTCAGCGACCTCACGGACGTCACGGCCGATATTCTCAACCTCCGCAACCACACGGCTGGCGCGCGCTGCTAAAACGTTTCCGAACTCGTTGAAAAGAAATCCGTGAGCATTGCGGCTGCAGATCTGCTGGCCGACGATTCCCTCTATATCGGCCAGTGTGCGGGAGGCCGCTGGCTGCGAGATGTTCATCTCTTCTGCCGCGAGGCTCAGTTTTCCCCGTCGCTTCAATGCATCGATGAATCTGAGGTGGTTGAGTTTGAGGTAGCGTGCTTTCATTCGGTCTCTTTAGTCACCAGCGTAATATGACGCAATTGGTATGAAATGATATTCATTGATGATTTGACTGTTATGTGACTTCCGCATTTCTTGGAGGCAACGAGGTAGGCTGCGTGAGATCGCAACGCCCGCAACAGGCTCAAAACCGGAAAGCAGCATCAATGACATTCAAACCCGCCACCTGGCCGCGCCAGCTTCGTTCACAGGAGTGGTACGGCGGCACCTCGCGCGACAGCATCTACCATCGGGGGTGGTTGAAAAATCAAGGCTACCCGCACGACCTGTTCGATGGACGGCCGGTGATCGGCATCCTCAACACCTGGTCTGATATGACCCCGTGCAACGGGCATCTGCGTGAACTCGCTGAAAAGGTGAAAGCCGGCATTTGGGAAGCTGGCGGTTTCCCTCTTGAGGTACCGGTCTTTTCGGCCTCGGAAAATACATACCGGCCAACGGCCATGATGTACCGCAACCTCGCGGCACTCGCCGTCGAGGAGACGATGCGGGCGCAACCTATTGACGGTGCGGTTCTGCTTGTCGGATGCGACAAGACCACACCTTCCTTGCTGATGGGAGCTGCCTCAACCGACATTCCGTCGATTGTCGTGACCGGTGGTCCCATGCTGAACGGCTGGTTTCGAGGCGAACGCGTCGGTTCGGGTACTGCGCTCTGGCAAATGTCGGAGGCGATCAAGGCCGGTACGATGAGCAGGCAAGATTTCCTCGACGCCGAACAGGCGATGAGCCGATCCTCCGGCACATGCAATACGATGGGCACGGCATCGACAATGGCGTCGATGGCGGAAGCGCTCGGAATGGCCCTTTCCGGTAATGCCGCGATCCCGGCCGTCGACAGCCGCCGCCGTGTCATGGCACAACTGACCGGACGGCGGATCGTTCAGATGGTCAAGGATGACCTGAAGCCGTCCGACATCCTGACCAGAGAAGCGTTTGAAAACGCGATCCGTACGAATGGTGCGATTGGAGGCTCGACAAATGCTGTCGTGCATCTTCTGGCGCTCGCCGGACGGGTCGGCATCGATCTTACGCTCGACGACTGGGACCGGCTTGGTCGAAACGTGCCCACTATCGTCAACCTCATGCCTTCCGGCAAATACCTGATGGAAGAGTTCTTCTATGCCGGCGGTCTACCGGTGGTCTTGAAGCGCCTCGGCGAGGCGGGCCTGCTACACAAGGATGCGTTGACAGTATCGGGTGAGACGCAGTGGGAGGAGGTCAAGAACGTCACCAACTGGAACGAGGATGTCATCTTGCCGGCAGAACGCGCGCTGGCGCAGCAAGGGGGCATTGCAGTGCTTAGGGGCAACCTGGCTCCCAATGGCGCGGTGCTGAAGCCGTCTGCAGCCACACCTTCGCTCATGGTGCACCGGGGACGGGCAGTCGTGTTCGAGGACATCGACGACTACAAACGCAAGATCAACGATCCCGATCTCGACATCGACGAGACCTGCGTAATGGTCCTCAAGAACTGCGGCCCGCGCGGCTATCCCGGAATGGCAGAGGTCGGCAATATGGGCTTGCCGCCGAAGGTGCTGAAGAAGGGCATAACGGACATGGTGCGTATCTCCGATGCTCGTATGTCAGGCACAGCATACGGTACCGTGGTTCTGCATACGAGCCCGGAGGCGGCAGCGGGTGGGCCTCTCGCGATCGTGCGTGATGGTGACTTCATAGAGCTTGACGTACCAAACCGACGCTTGCATCTCGATCTGCCGGACGCCGAGATCGGACGGCGGCTGGCCGAATGGAAAAACCCGATCGAGAGACCGACCACAGGCTACAACATGCTGTACCACGACCACGTCACAGGTGCCGATACAGGAGCCGACTTCGACTTCCTGCGAGGTATGCGTGGGAACGGGGTTCCAAAGGATTCGCACTAAAGGTGCGTTTTGCTGGATGGGGCTAAGGGGCGAACGTCTTGGTTCAAGCTTCACAATTATGCGACTGCGGCTCGATTCCGAACAAGGCGGGAGGTTCGGTCCAAAGCAGCCATCTCGCGTGGAGAAAAGGAACGCAAAAAGCCCTTCCTCTCAGACGACAAGAGAAAGGGCGGGGCGTCTGAGTGTTCGATTTCGCAGATATTTCATCTCGGGCTGAAACACCGAAAATATCAAGCCGTTCAGGGAAATTTAGCTGGCCGAGGAGTTTTTTCGATGCTGATACGGGATTGTTCAAATGACGGCCCCGGAAAGGCGAGGGCTCGCATGCGCGGGCGCTTACATCATATTAGTAATGGTGGGCCCGGCAGGATTTGAACGGACGACATGAGAAGGCTCGCGTCTACTAACCGAGCCACTTCGGCCAAGGCCTTAGCCGACCGGCTCTATCGCACAATCCGCAATCGCTGAAGGTTCGAGGCAAGTAGATAGCATCACCGTGAGGTGGTGCGCGCTCTTGCCCCGAACCTCCCAGCCGTATCAGCCGTTCAGCGCGTCCTTGAGAGCTTTGGCCGGCGCGAAGGTCAACTTCTTCGCAGCAGCAACCTTGATGGTCGCACCGGTTGCCGGATTGCGCGCCTCCCGCTCGGGCATGTCCTTGACCTTGAACTTGCCAAAGCCCGGGATCGAAGTTTCGCCGCCGGATTTGGCGGCCGCGATCACAGCGGCGAAGACCGCCTCGACAGCTGCCTTGCTCTGGACTTTGGTCAAGCCGTGCTCGGTTGGTTGTTGTCATTGTTTTCCCCTCCTGGTGACGGGCGAAGTCTCGCCCGACGAAATCCCTTTTGTCATCTGGCGTCCCAGCGGGGTGGAGCGAAATGCTAAGGATTTCCACAACGCAATCGCCGCTTTTCGGTGAAATTGGCTCCCGCGCATGCGAGTGCCCGTTCGATCGACGGCGGGATATTCAGATGTGTCTGGTCATCCCATACAGCAAGGTATCGCCCGCCAACCAGAATGACGCGCGTTGAGCAGAGTCGAATTCCCATCCACCACGAGCCACAGCTCGTTGCCTAACGACTGAACCGTGAGGGGTTTGCGTTTTTCCAGACTGCCTTTCGCCGCCGCCACCATGTGGCGGTTGGCATTGACGATGCCTCTTTCGCGCGCACGCGCGTTGACCAACTGCTTGAGCGGAACAAGGAGATGTGGTTGGCTCAAATCGAAGTAAAGCGAAGGGTCATCCGGAAGCCGCGCGAGCGAAGCGGCGATTTCCTGATTGAACTCGATCTCCACAACAGCGCCGTCGGTCCGGAGAGCGGAATACATTAGCGAAATTTCTTCAGCTTTCATGCCGTGCCTCTCGGAAATGCCTGGCTCTGGCCACGGGAAGTCTCGTGCCGGAAAGGAGGATTGCGGTCCATCAGAAACTGCTCATGTACGCTAAGCGCATAGCTCAGGGGAGGGAAGGTCTGTTTTCCTGATTCCGGTACGCCCTTGGATAAAAACCTTGCCGCAAGCGTTGTCGCATGAACGCGCGGCCGTCGACGATGGCGTCATTCATCAACGCAGAGATGACGTCGCGATAAGAGGTTGTTGACTCTGCTTTACGCGCAACGGAAAAAGCTGATGGGTTTAAGAGGAAAAACACTGATGGCAGACGAGAGCAATACCGAAATCGTAGAGACCGCGCCGGCGGCGGAAGTCGCTCCGCCTAAGAAGCCCCGGGGGCCGCGGCCCAAGAATGTCGTATCGGACGCGACCGCTGAACCACCGGCAGCCGCCCAGCCGGCGAGGGGGCGGAAGAAACGTGCGGACAAGTCTGCGGACGGGAACCTCTCGGTAGCTTCGCCGGCCGTAGCCAAGACCAAGGCAACCAAGGCGGCCAAGGTTGCTGCGAAAACCCGTGGGGCAAAGCAGCCGACGGCGGCGACTCCCGTCCTCGACGGCATTGCAGATCTTCTCCAACTTGAAGAAGAGAACGCGCGGCTGCGTAAGACGCTTGCCGAAAAATTGCGGGCCGAGAATGCCGAACTGCGCAAGCGGTTGGGCCACTGATCAATCAGTGCAGGGCCGCTCGGAAAAGCCTGATTGGCCCTGCATCGCATTCTGGCTGAAGCTTCTTTGAGGGCTGCGGCGAATGCCGGTGCCATTTGATCGGGTTGGCCACTATGAAAACACCATGGAAATATCTGGTCGAGCTGGCGTCCCGGGGACGAACGGACAAGGCGGCGGAAAATCCTCCTGAAACCGAGGCCGAGGACCCGGCAGACGAAGTTGTCGATCCGATTGTGGAAGCCTTGCGCAAGGAGGAAAGCAGCCTCGACGTTGCGAGCAGCGATACTGCAGTTGCTGCGGTTGACGAAGAGGACAGGACGTCTTCTGCTACAGTCGAGCAGGCAACTGTCGACCCTCAGGGGGGCCTTCCAGAACCCGTCGGGCCACCACAGCCAGCAGCGACGAAAAGGCGGAGGCCCAGTCGGAAAACGGGCGCCGTGGATGTTGCAGTGTCGAAGGTCGCCGAGTATGGAGATGGCAGTTCCGGTGCCCCACAGCCGCCGATGACTTTCGTCAATGAGATGGCCACACTGGACGAGGACATCCGGCAGCTAAGACGCCAGCTTGCAGAAAAGTTGCGATTGCAGAATACGCAGCTCAAGAAAATGCTTGGGCGATATGACACGCCGTAACCTGTTTTCGCACCCTTAATCATTGGAGCCGCATGAAACCGCAGCAGCGAAAGTTTATTGTCGAAGTCAAATCGCCTCGCCGGCGGTCGACGGCCAGCCAGCCTTCAATATGGGGCGATACGGATCTCAAAGCCATTGCGCGCGCGGCGGAGACGGATGCACCGCATCTGTTTGAACCGGCTCAGCCCATGGAGCTGCCTTCTCCAGAGATCACTGCAGAGGTTTTGCCAAACGAGGGTGCCGTAATCGAGGCTAGTGCTCCGATCGCAGATCTGGCGGCCCCAACAGAAGGCGGCCGTGGTATTGAAGATGCTGCCAGTTCTGCTCGGGTCCTGCCCTTGGAAGTGGATCGCCCGAAGGCTGTCCCACCACAAAAGAAGCCGAAGCGCCAAGGCTTGGCGCGCAAGGGTCGTGGTATTGGCAGCCCGACGGTTATCGCTACGCCCGAAGCAAGTGGTGATCTCGCGGCGCTCGATGAAGAGAACCGCCGTCTGAAAGGCCTGGTCGTGCAACGGCTTCGCCAGGAAAACACTATCCTTAAAAAAATGCTTGAGCGGTTCGAAACCAACTGAGTGGCGGCTTAAAGCCGTCGCACAGTCCGCAGGCCAAGTTGAAGGCGGATGAAAACTGTCTCGGGCGGTTGCTTCGCTTCGATCGCGGCAGCCCTCGAGATATGATCCGATTGACTGGTTCCGGCCGGGCTTGCTTACGCGAAGGAAGGCCCGCCGAAGCGGGCCCAATGCGAAATTCGTGCTTTACTGATGCTTCACCAGCGCGTCGATGAAGCCTATTTGCGAACGAACACCCCTGCGGTATTCGCTGATCAGGAGCTTGGCTTCCTCCGTTGCGTCCTTGCGGCAGATCTTCTGATCGTGGCACCACGCGTCGAGAACGCTTTGCAGCAAAGAAATATCATTCGGTGGAATGCTGTCTTCATCCAGGTTCATTTGTTGCCTCCCAAAACGACAAATGCTGCCTCGACTGATGCCGTCGTCCGGCATCTCTAACCATGATACAGGGCAAGCCGCCCTCCCAAAGTAAATGCTTGTGAGCGGGATTTATTAGACGATAAACGCTGTTTGGGGGGTACTTTCCAAGGCATGTCGATGTGGCTTTGAACAAACTGTTTTCCCGCCAGGCACGGACATATCGACCAGGCCTTCTTGCCAGGCTTTTTCCATCTGGGAAATGGAGGCTGATCGTTGATCCTCGGAAAACTGAGGGTGTGCGGGTCATCCAGGGTGACGACTTTGACGTCGCATGTTTCGATATCGTGTCGGTATCGACCCGCAAGGCGCTGCTCTGGCACAATGTCGAGATCCGATCACGCGGCAGAAGCGTTGAACTACCAGGGCTGTCGGGTGAAGCCGCCGTGCAATTGGCCGCTGACATCCGTGCATTCGTCAACACCCATCTCTTTGCACTCATCAGCGCCGAAAAGGACCGTTGGCACGACGTCGATGTAGCGCTTCGTCAGATCGTCGAGGGCAACAACCAATACCTTGCCCAGTCCGATGTCGCCCGAGTGATCGCAAGCGTGACCGGCAACGCTGCTGCTGCTCTTTCTCACCCGCTTCTGGATGCACTGTTGATGCCATCCAGTCTCAAAGGCTCCCTGCCGGCATCTTTCGCTATTCTGACCGACCCCAACGCTCGTCACGCCTATAACGAGGCCTTCGTCAAAACTGAGCTCGTCAAGTTTCGAGCGTTCTTTGACGATCTCGACGGTCGGTCGTTTTCAGATCAACAACGGGAGGCCTGTATTCGCCTGGAGGACAACAATCTTCTTGTGGCCTCGGCTGGATCCGGAAAATCGGCGACCATGGTCGGCAAGGTCGCCTATGCCTTGGAAAAGCAGCTCTACCGTCCCGACGAGATCTTGCTCCTCGCCTTCAACAAGAACGCGGCCGTTGAGCTGAGGACCAGAATTGCACGACAGCTGCAGGTCGAGGAAGGCGCGCTTCAATGTCGCGTCACGACGTTTCATGCGCTTGGACGGGGCATCATCGAAGAGGTCGAAGGGCGTCCACCGCAACTCGCCAATTGGGTGGATCATCCAAGCGGCGAAACCAAAGTGATCGAAACGATCATCAAGGACCTCGTTGAGACCGATCCGGAGTTCGCCCGTTTATGGGCCGATCTGCTCGTGGTGCATCCGAAAGCGGACATCCCGGCGGAGGTTTTCGATGCCGACGTGGATTTTCGCCGCTATGTATCGGACCGCCTCAAAAGGGGTTCGGCCACGATTGGCTCGCATTCCGGCGTCATCGTCAAATCGCTGCAGGAACAGAAGATCGCGAACTGGTTATGGTTGCACTCCGTCGCATTCACATATGAGAGGCAAATCGAGGTCAAGGATGCCGACGGCACCCTGCGGCATTTGCACCCTGATTTTTACTATCCGCTGACCGGCACCATCCATGAACATTTTGCGATCGATGCCGACGGAACCTCACCCTTTGCGAACTATGCCGAGCACGCCGAGAGCAAACGGCAGGCGTATCGACGATATGGGATTGATTTCTTCGAGACCACCTCTGCGCAAGCGAGCAGCGAAACGCTTTTTGGTGTCCTCGAGGCCGAGTTGGTGCGGCGAAAAGTTCCTTTGGAACGCAAGAGCTATACTGAATTAGCCAAGGTGCTCGAGCCGGTGGTGATCAAGCACTACCACAAGCTCATAGCCACCTGCATCAAACATATCCGGGCGAGCCATTTTACGCTCGACATGCTCTTGGAGCGCGCCAAAGGCCTGCACGACAAGGAACGGGCGAAGCTCTACGCGCGCGTCGTGTGGAGGATCACGCAAGAATACTCCCGTAAGCTGGAAGAAGCCCAGTGCATCGATTTCGACTCGATGATCGCTGACGCCGTGCGGCTGGTACAGGGCGGACAATATCAAAGTCCGTACTCGCTCATCCTCGTCGACGAGTTTCAGGACATTTCCGAGCCGCGCGCCAATCTCATCAAGGCGCTCAGGCAGCAGAAGGCATTCAGCAAAGTGTTCGCGGTTGGCGACGACTGGCAGTCGATTTATCGCTTTGCAGGATCTGACATCACCATCTTCACGCAGTTCGAGGCGAATTTCGGAGCGAGCTGGCGGGGGCGTCTTGAGCAGACCTATCGCTGTAACCAGCTCATTGCCGAAACGGCGGCAAAATTCGTCCAGCGCAATCCGGAGCAGATCACAAAGTCAGTGCGTTCCACGCGGCCTGCGGTTCCGCGTTCGATCAGGGTCGTTCCCATCGACGACAACGCGGGGCGGTCGGACTTCGCGATCGCTTGTCACCGCCTTCTCGAACGGCTCGATCAGTTCCTGGAGACAATTGCTGACGACCGGCGGGATGGATCAAGTTCCAAGTTCAAAGTGCTTGTGCTCTGGCGCTACAACAACGTCGATCCGTTCGAGAGGCGGCTGCCCACGTTCGCGAACATCGATGTTTGCGGACTGTCTTTTCATCGGGCGAAAGGGCTCGAAGCGGATTACACGATCCTGCTTGACGTCAGCGAGGGCAATTACGGCGTGCCAAGTCGGATTGAGGACGATGAACTCCTCAATCTGGTCATTCCCCGACCAGAGACGTTCGCCTATGCTGAAGAACGGCGCCTCTTCTACGTCGCGCTCACTCGTGCCAGCCGCGGCGTGTATCTGATCACCAACAGTCGTGAACCATCACGATATATCCGGGAGCTTTGTGAGATCGCGGGCGACGAGATCCGTTTCGAGACAAGCGAAGGTACGGCCTTGCGCCAATGTCCCATCTGCCTTGTTGGTCAGATCGTTGAGAAGCGAAATCGGGATGGTACTGTGTTCTGCGGATGCAATCAGTTCCCAGATTGCAAGCACAGGGACGGTGCCTCCGGACGCTCATCGCCGCGATTGCGAAAGAAGCGCTGACCCAGTTCCTGCCGCGCTATGCGGGCGGCTGTCCTGACGGCGTGGAAAGGGCTACTTGTTCAATCTCACGCCAGGGCCACCGCTGCCCGCGTAATCGCCATCGATGAAGGTTACGCCGGCGTGCTCGAAAACGGAACGAATGTCGGCGACCGTGCGCGGTTTGAGCTCTTCACCGCGTTCGAAGCGAACGATCGTGTTGGTGGAGACCGTTGCCGCCTCAGCCAGCTCTTTGACGCTCATCTGAAGAGCAGTTCGAGCCATTCTGCACTGCATTGGCAACAAATCGCCTCTCCGTATCGATTTCGCCTTGACGTGGCGAATTTAGCAGCCTATTTACAACCTCGGAGCGCAATGTGGCTCCAGGTGATTCTGTCCGGACTATAACGACCTAACGCCGGGCGCGCGAGCGCGCGTCCGGCTGTGTGCTGTGCAATTTTCGCAAGGCAGGGCTCGCTGAGCACAATCGGAACTAGGCTGTCGTCGGAAGGTGTGGAGCATCGCGATGGAACTGCGCCAACTCTCGTTCTTCGTTGCGGTCGCCGAGGAACTGCACTTCAATCGAGCGGCGGCGCGCATGTGCATTGCCCAGCCGGCGCTCAGTGCGCACATCCAGGCGCTGGAGAAGGAACTCGGGGTCCGGCTGCTGGAGCGGTCGACGCGTCGGGTCGAACTGACGCGGGCAGGGGAGGCGTTTTACGATCGGGCTGTGCGCATCATTGGCGACGTCGGGCTATCGGCCGAGGTGGCGCGCTCGGTTGCCGGCAAGGCGGCCCGCACGATCAAGATCGGAACCGTCTATCCCGCGACGATCGGCGTGCTGCCGGGGTTTCTCGCGCGTATTGGTCGGAAGTTCCCAGATGTTGCCTTGCATATCAGAAGCGGCTCGACCTCAGACATCATCCGCGGTCTGGAGAATGGCCAGATCAATCTCGGCTTCATCAGACCGGTCGAAAACATCGGCTCCTTGCGCTTCTTCTCGATTGCGCATGAGCGCTATCTGCTGGCGGTCGAAAAGACGAGCCCGCTGGTGGTTCGAAGCGAGATCAATATCGAGGATCTGAGGGGAGAGAAGATCATCGCCTTTTCTCGTCAGAACCTCTCCTATTCGGAACGGTACTTCTCCGAGGTGTTCGAGACCCATGGGCTGACCTTGTGATGACACCTTCTCGCTCGTGTCGCTGGTCTCGGCTGGCTTGGGCATCGGTTTTGCGCCGGAATGGACGAAGAACTTGCCGAACCGCAACTTCGAACTTCGGCCGGTGCGCGGCGTCGATCTGAAGATCGGGCTTGGAGTCGCCTGGAGCAAGGACGACCCGACGGCGGCGAGGGACGATGTTATCGATATCGCCCGATCGTTGTCGCGGCACGGAAGGTGAGGGAGCCCGGTCCTCTCCGAGAATTCGGACACCCACAAAATGATTGAGCCTCCGCAGGGGGCGGAGGCTCAATCGAGGCGCGCTTCTCTTAAATTGCGGAACTGCGCGGCAATAAAACCAGCACGAATCTCTTCTCTTACGTGTGATTTTCGGTTGCGCAATTACAGGTGTATTCTCGCAATTGCGACGACTGGAAGCAATGAATTTTTAGGGGATTTGACTAGTCAATTCGAGTTAGTCGCGGGCAGGAATGGTCCACCGCAAACTCAGCCTTCCGCTCCGTCTCCTTGGGGCAGGGCGGAACCCTGCCTTAAAGCCTGCGGGCGAGTGAAGGCCGACGACCTGACCGATCGGTGAGCGCGCGCGTGGGATATTCGAGCGCGCCGCCTCGTACGGCTCATCGAATATCCCGACGGCTGCCACCGTGCGCCAGGTTCTAGGCGCAAATCGGGATGATCGCCATACCTGAAAAGAGTGATTTCGAACGATCTTGGGGTGCAAAATCGGCGTCGGCTTATGCAGAGGCTATGTGGCGCCTCCGCTACTCGAGCGATGCTTGCCCAGATGTTTCGTCGCTTTCGTGCAGGGAGACGGTTTCGCCGATGGGGGTCGCCGTGATCGTCTTGATCTGTTCGGCCAGGTCCGCAAGCTTCTGCGCAAGGTGTTGAAGCTCGGTCGGGGAGTTTGCGCCCTTGGGGCCATTTTCGACACTATGTTCGTGCACGCTCTCGTCCTTCTTTCCGTTGGACTTGGGAGCTCAGTATATTTCCATGTCTGCATGTAAGGCTACAACGCATCGCGATTATTTGTCCGATTTCGCCGCGGCGAGCCAACCGCACCCAGTCCTTGATTACGGGACGGGCCGCAACACCCTTCGCACCTTCTGCGAGACTTCGTCGAGTGTCGCCATCACCCGGTTCACCTGGGAGAACTTGGAAGCCTGCCTTGGGCCATATCTGACGGCGTCATACTCTTTGGTATAGGAGAGGGTAGCCAAGTGTGCCGCCGTGCGTGTACGCAGCACGAGCCCGGCATCAATGGCTACCCTGGACCGCTCGCCAAGATCGTGTTGAAAGCCGTGGATCGTTTTGTGGTCGAGGCCTTTGGCAAGCAGGAGCGCATCCAGATAGAGTTCAACCGAATGCAGAGCCAGAAGGTGAACCGGAAGGTGCGCCGGTTTTGGCGAGGTGGCACCAAGCTTGACGGCCGCGTCTCTATACTGCGCTGCCAGTGCCAATGTGTCGCGAATGCTTGGCTCTTGGCCTGGATACGCGCGATCCATTGAAGTTGCCCTCCAAGGCTGGTCGAAATTCGTGGTGACGTTTGTTGGTAACGTGTCGATCGAAGCGCCGAGAGGCCACCGCTCTCAGCCTCGTTCACCGATGCGCATGAGGTCTCTCAACAATCTGCGTAGCTCCGGCCACGGCGTAAGGTCGAGCTCCAGACCCGGATCGCACATGACAATCAGGCAATGAAGCTTTGCGGTGACTTCGATCAGCGAGGAGGGCGCTGTGATCCGCACTACGCGCCCGGCTATGCCCGCTTGATGTGCGAGCTCCTGTTCTCGGGCGACGGCATCGGCGTATCCGAGACGCTGATCCGTTTCTCTCCATTGCTTCCGACGCCGGCGAAGTTCAGCCCGTGCCTCTGACAGTTGTTCGCTGTTCAGCTTAGCGGCCAGGCGATTGATGTCGGCAAAAGAGCGAACCGAGGTAAGCCGATCGGTCCCAGGTATCGGTATCTCGACAGCCGGAGTGCCGCCGGTCGCCTTTAGGATTTCGGTTTCAAGCTTTTGTCTGAGGTGCGTCGCCCGCAGGCGCTGCTGATGGCACGCGTACCATCGCGGCCACATCTCTCTGACAGGTGTTGGCCCACTCTCCCTCGGCAGGACGCGCGCTTCATCGATGCGTGGGCTCAGCCAACGTGCGGCGACTGGGAGAAGGTTGCGACGATCGATGAGGCGCGGCAGGCCTTCGGCGGTGCCATTTTGGGGATTATCTTTTCCACGCGTGATTGCAGGCAAAGTTCTGCTAATCTCAGAATCAGCCATGATCCGAGCTCCCTATAGCTTGAATTGCGGTCAGGCCACGCAAGGTGTCGCAAGCACCATGCGTGGCCGATTTATACCGTCGCAGAGAGTTTGAATCATACAAAGATTATGTCAAGGTTATAATGTTGACCGCCGATCAAATCCGCATGGCGCGAGCTGCCTTGAAGTGGGGTGTTCGTGATTTAGCAAGTCGCGCCAGCATTACGGCGGCGACCGTGACGCGGATTGAGGCTGGCCGTCCGGGGTATGCCGCGACGTTGGAGGCGATCCGCATCGCGTTCGAAGCTGCTGGATTAGAATTCATCCCGGAAAATGGTGGCGGGGTCGGCGTGCGCTTTTCCAAGCCAAAAGGATCTGACCTGCCCGACGGTTGAGGTTTCCTCGAAAGGCCGCGTTCGCTCCAGAGCCTTTTTACATCAAGATCACAATCCCGCTGACGACGATCATCGCGGCGCCAGGCCAACCCGGCAACGCGGCGATCTGGTCAAGCAATTGGCCGCGGGCGGCGATTTGATCGGCGGGAAGGCCCCGCTTTGGGTTGAGAATGCCGATGAGCCACTCCGCGAGGGCTCTTCGATCGAGCCACAACACACATGCGATCAGCGCGATCGCCCCCAAGTGGGCATGTCCTTTCCTCTCTAAATAGCTCGCGGTCTCTAGAAACCTTCACATCCCGTCGTCAAACTCCGCTGCCTGCCCTTGGGCTAGGAACTGCGCAAGTGCCGACATCAATTTCTCGGCGCTGTACCGGTCAAGCAGCATCTCGATCGTCGTTCCAGCCGAAGTTGATAGTTCGAAAACCCCCAAGACCGGGTCAATGGACGCGATAGAAAAGCTGCCCAGAAACTCGCCCCGAACCGTTGTGCCGCCAAGCCCCATGGATGCCTCCTGCATAGTAGGAAAGACATCACTAAAATAATCACTTTCAATCGACCCGCAAAGCCGGTGTGGGGTTCGCGATGCTCGAGGGGTAGACTGAACGAGTGCGGTCTCTCAGAGCCAGAAGATCATGGAGGCACCGATGACGATCAGCGCGGCTCCTGGCCAAACCGGCAGAGCCGCGAGCCAGTCAAGGAACCGGCCACGGACGGCAATTTGCTCTACGGGTAGGTTTCGCTTCTTGTCGATGTCGCGCAAGAGGCTTTCAGCTAGAGGTCTTCTGGTCAGCCAGGACAGCCCTGCGACCAGAATGATAGCACCTAAAGCATCCATTCGCTTCTGATCTCCAAATAACCGCCCGCATTATTGCGGTACAGCCGTTGTTAGCTCTAGATCTGTGTCGGATCCTCGATTCCGCTGTCGGAACGGACGCACTCTGCGATGACGTCACAGAAATCTCTGACCAGCCGATGACGAGCTTTGTAGCGCTCTTCGGGTCCCAGCGATGCGATGAAGGGCATTTGGTCTGATAATGCCAGCATAGCGCTTATGTTCTGGTTCAAGACTTTCCGCGACGTGGAAAATGGCTCACGCATGGTCCGCAACAGGCGCTGTATCGCTGTGGGATACCGGGTCAGGCCGGCCGCTAAATACGCGGACAGTTGTTCATCAGAAAAGGTGCGTATCCGCAATCGTTGTGGAACGGGCGGCGGCGAATGCCATGTTCTCGCTGCGCCTGGAGCGACTGCAAACACTGATTGGGAAAACCGCTCGTCTCGCTGCTGCCGCCGCAACAAGTAGGCGAAGACGATGGAAGCTATGAGCCGGCGTACGAACGAGCGCCGAATATCGGGCGACCAATTCATAACTAATCTCCGCAACCCTTCCGCTCGCTGGCCCGCGGACACAACTACCAAGTCCACCATTAAGAAAGAGATAAATCCGATGAACAGAACGACGTTCCTCGCCTATGCGAGGCGCGCGCCTTTTGGCGGTCGACGCAATCCGAGATCGACGGCATGAATGCCATCCTCGACGAGTGGGATCGGCGCCAGTCGACCGCCAAGAAGGAGCCGGACGGGAGCCGTATAAACTATGAGAGAATCGAGGCACGCAACGAGGAGCGGTTTCGCTCACTGAACCTCATGTTGATCGCCGTCCTGGATTTGCTGACCCCAGAGCGCTCGCGTTGCCTGATGCGTGCTCTGGGGTCACTCGCGCCAAGTGCGGTTGACGCTCAACTAGTAATGGCAAGGGTGCCGAGATTCCGCAATGCTCCCCCGACCATTTTCGGAAAGGGTCAGACTTAAGTCCTAGGTTCACAATTTTCCTCTAAGCCCAAACCTTTACCTCAGGTTCGCGAATGTTCCTCCCCCGGTTGGGTGATAGAACGGAATCCGATCCTTGTTCGTGCCGCGAGCGTTCTGCACCCGTTCTAATATATTTCAGAAGTTGTGATTTTACTCAGCGAAGTCGAGGACGTGCCTTGGAAGCGGGCACCGCGGAAATGGTTCGAGAGCTGTGCTGCAAGACGTTTGGAAAAAGGGGCTGTACGTCCTGGGGATGACAAGCCGTGCTGCCGTACATCAACGCATGGATCAGCTTGTCATGATCGAGCCTATCAGCAGTCAGTGGCTTCCAAAACCGCCCCTGGGTATCCCAAGGGCGGTGTTAAGCGAGATTTCCGGCTAGAAGTTAAAGTAGACCGTCACGCCTTGCCGCCGCTGATAGTAGTCTCGATAGCCGTATCGGTAATGGTCACGATAGCCGTAATACCGGGAATAGCGGGGGTAGCACCTGTCGTAGTAACCGCAGTGACGATGGGCGTACTTCCGTTTCCAGTGGCGATCCGCATGCTCATGACGATGTTTCCGGTGCTTTATCTGTTCGACATCGCCGGTCTGCACTTGTTCCGGTTTCGGCACGTAAATAGGCGCGGCGTTTAGCGGTAGCCCGAAAGATGCTACCAGGACGACGGCGCCAAGGGCGGATATTAGAATTCTCATTTGACGCATCCTTTCTAGCGTCAGCTTGGCTCCTCAAGCCTGAAGCTCAGCTGAACCGCCCGGCTCGACGCTTGCGGAGCCCGCTCAGTGATCTCCGGCTGCAACGTCGGCTCCTGATACCGCTGTTTGGAATTCACATCCCCTACGGGATTTCGGATTGACAAGCTTGCAGCTTTCAGTTGATTTCTCCGCGCAATTGAGGCGGAACCCTTATGCTAACCAGATACAGATTGATGATCATCATTGCCGTTTCAGCGTTCGTGCCGTGGTCTTATTCGTACCTCGTAAACAATGATCCCTGCACAAGCGCACACTGTGTGTGGATCTTGGGTTTCGGGTATTTGGCATTTGCTGCGGCGATTGGTCTTTTCGCTCTGTATCACCTCATGATGGTTCTTGAGGGACTGTGGATGTCGTTTCTGCACCGCTTCGACAAATAGGCTGGCTCGCCCGTTCCTGGGTCCTACTGCCGCGTGCTTCTGGACCCAAGCTCTATGTATCGGCCGATCGACCACAGATAGGCGATGATCTCAAGCTTCAGCGGAGCACGATCGCCGTATCGCTCCCCGATCCGTTTTAGCTCCTCGATCGCGGCATCCTGCCCGTCCAAATCTCCAATAACGTAGCTTTCGGGTCCGACAGCGCAGATGTCGCACCCGGCCTCAATCACGTCGACGACGAATGCGGGGATATTGCTGGCTTTCATTTCGCGCCGGTCGTTGTTGGTCATGTCTGCTTTCTCCGTTGCGGTAGGAGCGGAAGCTTCGACGAGACCAGTTGCGACCGAAAGGAGCAAAGTGTCCCCTAGATTTCGGGGTGGGCGTAGATCAGACAGACAGTTGCAGGAAGTGAGATCGTTAGTAAGTTCTAGCGGTATGGCCTAACGAGGTGCCAATGTTGACCAGCGTCCCCAGCCTTGAAGAAATGCAGTCTCTCGAAGAGGCCCTTCATCGTCCCGAGGTGAGGCGTTCCAGGGCGGCCATCGAAATGTTGCTTGCCGACGGGTTTGTGGAATTTGGAGCTTCTGGCAGCGTTTACGACCGAACGACTACCATCGATCTGCTTGTGGAAGAGGGCGGTATCCTTGATGGAGAACTTCGGACAGCAAACTACGCTCTGACGCCCATCTCGAAGGACGCTGTCCTCCTGACCTACGAGACAAAGACCTCGTATTCAGACGGTTCAACGCGGTGCGTATTGCGAAGCTCCATTTGGAAGCATGACGGGGCGAAATGGCAGATGTTTTTTCATCAAGGCACAGTGAGGCCGTAAGCCTCCTAGCAGCAAGGCCATTAAAAGAAAGGCCCCGTCGTTGAGCGCGACGAGGCCGTAGGCGCTTATCGGGAGACTTCACTGGGGACTTTGTGAAGCTCTGTGCCTGTCCGATCGTGCAAAGCGGGTCAGGACTAGGGGAAAACGCCGGAACACAGGAATGGTTCCTGCCTTCAAAAAATGGCCTCAGAGAGTAACCAACGGGGCCGAAAGTGTGCTGTGCCAAGAAGCCCGGGTAGGCGAAAGGATCACTCGGGCTCGTTCTAAGACTATCACGTGCGGCGACTAATTCCGCGCCTTTTGGAAAATCCTCCAAATTGTGCGGTGTGCGAAAGCCTGATCTTATGCTGGCATGACCACGAAGCTTTCAGATTTAGGGCTGAGAAACCCAAAGCTGCTCGGCGAGCTCAAACGGCGTGGGTATGAGACCGCAGACGACATGAAGCTCGTACCCACGACAGACGCGTTGCGGATGAAGGGAATGGGCGCAAAATCGTGGCAGAAAATCTGTGATGCATTGGGCAGGGACCCAGCGAAGACGTAAAGTCAGACGACAATGACCGAAACTGCCACCGCCTCCAATACCCTAGATCGCACGCCAGTGACGGGATTCACCTCAGGTTTTTCGCTGGTATCCTTAGCGCCAGGCGGCTGAACAGTTGGCGGCGCGATCGACTCTTCGTCGCGGTGCTTTTTGCGATCCGCCGGTTGGTGGATATCTTTCGGCTTTGCCTGCTCAGGCGTTGCATTGGTGTCTTTGGTTGCCATTTGCCGTTACTCCCTTCGAAAGGAAAACGGATCTGAGTGGCGCGGGTTCCATCTGGCGGCTGCGGCATGGTCAACGCGCCCCATAAGACGACGCCCCCATGCCCCGATACTCGGGTCTGAAGAAAGTGCATTCGTATCGGGAGGTAAGGGCGGCCAGTAGCACGTTGGTGATCGTTCGTTTGGCGGCGTCCCGCTTATTGGCGTCGATACCGACGAGTTCCTTCGTTGTCACAGCGGGCACGTTCCAAAGTTCTTCAGCGAGTAGGTCAATGATCTCGACTTCCGGCACGGTGACGCCATATCGCTCGATCCGATGATTGACGTGGATCGCCTTCACTATCTCAGTGGCGATCGAGTGCGCGCTCGGTCGCTCACGCCGTCGCGACTTTCCCGTGCCGGCAAGCGCACGTTTTGACGGACCGCGCGTCGTGGTGAGGTGGATATAGATCATTTGATCGAGCTGGTCGTGATCGGGCACAGGTTTTCTCCCTGGCAGGTTCATTGCCGGTTGGTGTTGTGCCGCACTAATTGGAAAACGCGCCCCCGCCCGGCGCTCGGTATTTACGCTTGCTTTGACGGCGGCCACGTCGCCGGCCGGTGTTCGTAGCAAAACCAGTTGGACGGACCTTTGCCGACAGCGTATCCGCAACCACCCCATTTCTTGCAGCCAGGGTGCTCACAAAGGTGCACCCAAGGGCCGTCGGTTGATTTCTTCGTGGCCCCCAGTTCGTCGCTCATGATTGGTCGCCTTCATGGCGGTCGAGGCTCGGTCGCCAGCCACGGGCAAAGCCGATGCTCATCGAGCCTTCGGCCAGAGCAAGTTGCGCGCGCAGGTGCCGGCAGTCGTCGAGCAGAGTGCGGATCGTGGCATCCTTGTCGCCCGCGTGCCAAGCAACGGCTGCCGCGGCCTCGTCAACGGGCCGGCTATCGTCCGCGGAATGGATTTGCAATTGAGGTGCGGGCATGGCTTCTCCTTCTCCAGTTGGGACTGGAGTATTTCATTCGTCGGTTTTCAGGTTGGCGGGCGCATCGCCGTGGAATGTTCTCATAATGTTCTCGTGCCTTGTGAGAGTCAACGCCCAGATTTGGGGAGGCAGTCAATGAAGTGAGGAAGGGTTTGTTGAGAATGACCCCGTCCGTTTCGACGGGGCCTAGAGCGCGCGTGCTATACCAACCGTGCTACACCAAAAGGGCCGCCACTCTTAAAACTTTCGATGGAAGCCCTGCTGTTGATCCGTTGGGGGTGGATCATCGGCAATGCAGACAACGGCCGCCGATGCAGAACGTTCCCTACGCGTCCGACCGATAGGTCGCGGCGTCGGAATTCTGCTCCCGCCACATCGCATTCTCGAACAGCGCAGCCTCGTCTTTCAAACCGCTGCCGAATTCATCGATGATGTGCCGGGCAAGTCGATCGGCCCGATTTCCATAGGGCGGGATACCGCACCAGGTGCACACTCGATCGAACGTCCGTTGCAGGATCTCGAGCTCGTCCTGAATGATCCGGGTGTTCAGGGCTCCTGCAATCTCCTCCATGGACACCAATCGTTTGCTCAGGGTGACCGCGTCGGAGTTCTCGTTCAACGCCTGCGTCTTATAGAAGCCGATCATATACTTCAGCGCGCCGCTTTCCCGAACACCTCCTTGGTAGCAATTGATAATTCGTATGGCGATAGCCTCTGCGGCCTCGCTGTTCCGCGGCACACCGAGCCCGCGCAGGACGTACAGGAAGATCTGTTCGATCTCGTCGATTTCGTGAGGAAGAAGTACCTTTGAATTGGCCGTGGGAGACATCACACGACCTCCTGTACTGGGGCGAAAGCGCGATGATCTTCCAGTCGTCGGGGCCCTAAAAACTGCCCAGCGATGGTCAAGTATGCGCCGAACTGATGGCAAAGCAACACACCAAGGGGTGATTGCGGATCGCCGATAGCGAATCAATTGTGGCGTTTAGCTGTCTGTCGATAGTAAAGTGAACCTATCCACGAGTATTGCGTTAGGAGTCTGTTGCACCAAGCCGTGCGTTGAGGAGGCGGTGCTGTGAACACGAAGCTTCATATCGACGGATCATTTCAGGCCATGCGTCAAGCGATCGACGAGGCGCGCGAAGCGTTCGCGAGCGGAGGCGCCGATCATCATCGCGACGCCCTGCAACACCTCGGTCGCGTGGTAATGAACTCACTGGCTGAGATCATTGAAACTGACGGCGGCACAGATGGTTACCTCTATGACGCCGATGGCATCGCCCAGGATATCGAGGATTGTTATCAGAGGGCCATCGAGGAGGAAGAGTCCGCGGAACCGGACAACGCAGCGCGGCAATCTTCTCATGGAACGATGAACCTCAGACAGCAGGGAGTGGGGCGATGATCACCGGCCCGGATCTGCTGCAGATTTCCCTTGCACGCATAAACATGGATCGCTCCGAGCTCGAAGAGGCCGGCGTGATCGACAAGGGTATCGACGGCGACAAGGCCTGGTCGAACTTCGGACGCGACATTGATACTTTCATTGTCAAGTTGCCCCAAAGTCGGCTCGCTGCGTTAGCCGCAATGATCCAGAGGCGGGCAAATCGTCAACGTTGAATGGCCAAAGCAGCAAAGAGCGCACCACCAGCGCAACCGGCAGATCCGATGCCGCGCCGGATCGAGCCATGCGTGGCAACCCTCGTGGACGAACCGCCGAAAGGCCCGGAATGGGCCTTTGAGGTGAAGTGGGACGGCTATCGACTGGCCGTACACGTTGAGCCAGGCGAGGTGAGGGCGATCACGCGCGGCGGCTACGACTGGACGAAGAAGTTCAGTGCGATCGTCGCCGAGGCCCGCGATTTCGGCCACACGTCTATGATTATCGACGGTGAGGCGGTTGTGCTCGACGACCAGAGCCGCTCAGATTTCGGTCTGCTACAACGTGCCGTCGGCAAGAAGCCGAGCCTGCACGAGCCGAGCGAGATCATTTTCTATGCTTTCGACCTTCTCTACCTCGATGGGCGCGATCTGCGCTCCTTGCCGCTGTCCGAGCGCCGGCAATTGCTCGAGCCGATCGTCGCCGGACGCACCGGCGCGATACGCTTCTCCGAGGAGGTGGACGCTGACGGCGCCGAGTTCTTCCGCGCTGCGTGCGAGCTCGGGCTCGAAGGCATCATCGCGAAGCGTCGGGACAAGCCCTATCACTCTGGCCGCCGGCCGGAATGGCTGAAGATCAAATGCGCGCGGCGCGACTGGTTCGTGATCGTCGGCTATGAGCCGTCGACCATGCCAGGCGCGATCGGCCGGCTGTTGCTGGCCGCCAAGAAGGGTGACGGTCTCGTCTATGTTGGCGGCTGCGGTACCGGGTGGAGCAATAAGGAATCTTCACAGCTTCGTGAACTGCTCGACGCGATCCCGGCGAAGCGACCGCCGGTGGCGCTCAAGCGCAAAGGCGCCGTCTTCTCCGAGCCGCTGCTGGTCGCCGACATCGAGTATCGCGCCTGGACGCAAGATGGAAAGCTTCGACACCCTTCGTTCCAGGGTGTGCGCGAGATGGAAGGGCCGACCGAAATCGTCGAAATCGATCGCGATGCATGACGGCGCATAAATGAGATTGGCCGGAGGGCAGGCCCCCCGGCCTTTGGCTGCCCGGCCACGGGTGGTCGCAGCCTTAGAGCTGCAACGGCGGAGCTTTGCTTCGACATGGACCAGGTGGCAACGAACGCAGTTTCAGATCACAAGATCGAAATCATTCCGCCCACGCGCGACAAACGAGATGCGCAAGCGACGACGGTTTGCATCTTTTGTCAAAAGAAGCGCCTGACCTCACGAATGGACGTCGACGGTTGCGGCATATGTGAGGAGTGCCTCGCGCCCTGACGAGGGATCGACTGGGATGGCGGGTTGCGCTCTCAGGCTGCCCTGACGTTTTCGGCCCTCGATTTTCCGGTCTTTCGGTCTTGCCCGATGTCGTAGCTGACCTTTTGACCATCGCGAAGCGGACCTGTGCCATCGACCGCGGACACATGAACGAACACGTCGGTTCCACCGTTCTCAGGTGAGATGAAACCGTACCCCTTGTCGTGATTGAAAAACTTTACCGTACCGATCGCCATCATCATCCTCGTTGGCTCTAGGATCTGCGCAATGCCGCGGAGCCTAATCACCCAGTCTGCCTCCCGCAATCATGCAATGGGTGAAGTTTGCGGCCAGTTAGCGCGCAGTCGAGTCCCTTTCTGTCAGGGACAACCGGGATCCCCTCAGTCGCATCGCCCGCATAGAGGGCGCTCATCCTTTGACGGTGCGGCTGGTGCCGCAAGATTTGACATGAAGGGGAGGAGCCGGGGGGCTCTGCCCCCTTCGCCCCTTCATGGGGATCGACGCATCAGCGCAGATGACCGGCCGCCCTCTCTTCGGCTAAAAGGTGTTTTCCGCAATCCCGGCAAAATCCCCTGAATTTTGCCGTGAGTGTTTTCCTCACTCGTTCGATGGCAGGCCGAAGAGGTTTTTTTGCGTTCCTCCCGCATTTCAAAAGCCCCCCCCCAACTGATGCGGACGTCAAGATTAGACGAAGCAGGTTTTCGCCAATTTGCCCATCATTAGTGGCGATAGCCGTTTGGTGTGGTGAGTATGGTGGGCCCGGCAAGACTCGGAGCTGCAACCAATTGGTTATCAGCGAACCATCGAGCTACAGGTACCGCCAGATTATTTTCCAAGGGCGGCAAACCGATTAATCAAGCTCGAGGCGCGATGGACCTCTTCGCAAAGCTCCGGCGCTCGGTGGGAGGCCGAGCCGTCCCCCATCGCAGTAAACCGCGGGTCGAGTCAGAGATAGGAAGGGAAGATCCCGGAGCTCGCATTGAGGCGGTCTTCCTCGGTCCATTGCCATCGGTGGAACTTGGCAAAAGTGATATTTGCAGCTGACGGCTGAACGCACTATGTTGAGGATGGAATAGGAGATTGACAATGCTCTTGCAAAAATATCGCGAGAACAAACAAGCCCTGAAGCAGATCGGCCGGGAAGCTCTGGCCGAAAGCCGTCGTCTGGGTCTGACTATCTCTGCCAAGGACCGACAGAACGAGGCCAAGGATCGGGCCGAACACGAGCGCAAAGATCGCGTTCGGGCTACCGTGAGGTAGTGATCGTTCATGCCGGAATTGTCGTGCGTGATCCTGGGTGGGCCGAATGGCTCCGGCAAGTCCTCTGCTTTCGCGAAACTGAAGCTAGAAGGCGCGTGGATCAACGCCGACGAAATCGCCCGTGCGCTTACTGAGGCCACTGAAGGCAAATCCAAGGAACGGCGAGCTTCTGAGGCCGCCCTTCGTAAGATTGCCGAGATGATCGAAACCCGGCAATCCTTCATCTTCGAATCCACACTAAGCAGCCAGCAATCGCTCCGGCTGATGCGCGAGGCAAAGGCAGCCGGGTTCACAGTCGGCCTCTACTACGTCGCCCTGGATTCCGTTGAGACGAACGTCGAGCGTGTCAGGCAGCGCGTTTTGAAGGGCGGCCACGACATCCCGGAGGGCGACATTCGCAGGCGGCACAAAGGGTCATTCGAGAAGCTGACCGAAGCTCTGCGGATTGCGGATGAAGTGATCCTGATGGACAACAGCGGCCTCGAGCCGCACGAGGTCTTCGCCATCAGCTCCGGTGTGGTCCAGTCTTTCGATATCGACGACAGTCAAGAGTTGCAGGTCTTGATGTCGGCCAAGGTCTGCGAGGCGTACGGCCTCGTTCGATACGATACCGGATTTCGGAAGGCACCGACGCTGATTGCCCGACATGGCGACGACGTGGCTCCCGGCTCCGCGAAATCGTCAGTTGGACTGGGCCGGCGCATGCCCCCGGGCGTGAAGTGAGAGCCGCATATTCGAACTAATCAATAGTTAGACGCTTCTCGACGGCCCTCCCATTCGCAGTAGCCCTTCACTTCGCATCATTGACACTTGGCCGCGTCTATGCCTCTTGTTCCCGTTCTGTGCGCTTGAGATCGCATAATGTATCGACTGGCACTTGCCAGCTTCCCCGGGGCTCGCCGCTCTTTTTGATAACTGAGTGTTGGCCGTTTAGCGCTCAGTATGGTGGTATGGTGGGCCCGGCCCGACTCGAACCTGAAAGAACGAATTCGATCGTCCGGGGTTGAATGATTCGGGTCGTAATCGAGCGCATCAACGACGTTGCTCGCCTGGTCAATCGGGCTGATGGGGCGAGCTTAGCCGGAATCCCTTAGGCCGCCACTTCGCCGATCAGTGAACCAGCCGGGATGTTCCATTCTTTGCTGAGCTTTCTAATCTGATCCAGATTAATTTCCCGTTTTCCGTTCAGAAGATCGGCCGCCCGCGCTTTCGAACCAATGACCGCCACGAGATCGGCGCGCGTGTAGTTGTTCGCAGCCATCACCGACTTGACCACCTCAACGGGGCTCGCCGTCGGGATTGGATAGTGCTTGCCCTCGTACTGTTCGATCAGAAGGACGAGCGCGTCAAAGTGCGCAGCTTCCTCAGAGCCTTCTTCGGGTTCGTCTTCGAAATATGGCCGAACTTCCTTCAGTGCGGCGTTGTACTCGGCCTCACTCTGAAGCGTCCGAAACCCTTTCAAATCCAACATGTCGACTTCCTTTCACGTCAGAGTTCTTTGACGTCGATCGCATCGTACTGGGCGTGCGTCCCGACAAACAGGACGAAAATCCGCTTGGACCGAAATGCGACCAGCCCCACAATGCGGTACTTGTTGCCGCCGACGTCGAAGATAACCTTGTTGCCGGCCACCAGATCCGCTGAGTTAAATGTCTTCTTTAACTCGCTAAAATTACTCCAGCTCGCCTTCGATGCGGTAGTATACCATTCCGTCATTGCGGCTCGCGCGGTCTCTCTGGGGCCGCCTTTCGGCAAGCTATTCCAAAAGCTGACCAGCGCAGATTTAGCGATAACGTTCACTTGAGTCCCTATTTAACGAATTCCCAATTTGGAAACAAGCACAAAGTTTCCAATTTGGGAATTTTGTTGCGAGTCATTTTTTGATAAGATCCAGTCAACGCTGAATGCAAATCTCGGGCAGCACTGTCTGACATACCTTCGAGTGCGGGTCCAACTCGGAAAACCCGCCATCCCTTTGGCCGCCAGCGATCAAGTTCACTTATGGGGCTTGGTCGCCTTCACCATCTTTGGGACCTTCCGCGAGACCTCCTCAAGCGTCGTCATAACCCGGTTCACCTGCGAGAGCGTGGACGTCAGCTCAGGAGCATATCGGACAATGAGATACTCTTGAGCTGAGGAGAGCGTTGCCAGATGCGCCAGCGTGCGCTTGCGCAAGACAAGTCCTGCGGCCCCCGCTCTTCGGGCCGGCTCGCCAAGGTCATGTTGGAAGTTGTGGATCGGCTCGTCATCGAGGCCTTTCGCCTGAAGTAGAGCATCGAGATAAAGCTCGATGGCATGAAGAGCCAGCAGCCTTTGCGGAAGATGGTTAGGACTGGATGGGTTCTCACCCAGCTTGACGGCGGCGGCTTTGTATTGCGTCGCCAGGTCCAAAACGTCTCGCACGCCCGTTGATTTGCCGAGGTCCATGTTGCTAGATCTCCCCCTCAGAGTGAAACTGCGGGCTGGTTCCGACCGCGTCGGCAGTCGTTCGTGACGGTACTGATCGTCTCGCGCACCGTTGATCCGGATGAGGTCCTTCAACAGGGTTCGCAGCTGTGGCCAGGGGGCATCCTCAAGTTTGAGGTCCGGGTCGTGCGTAACGATCAGGCAGTGAAGCTTCGCGGCGAGCGATTGTTGTCCGCTCATGCGCCGTAGAATTTCGCGAGTTCGACTGAGGCGCGCGCTGCCAAAAGACCGCCACTCCGAAACGAGAATCCGAGCCTTGTGTCCTTGCGCAGCAAGATTATCTCCGCGGCCTGCAATCCGGAGAAAATTGTTATCTATAAAATCTATGTGTTTTATGAGGTAATATTTCTATTGGCTTGCCAGGAGGATACCATGCCCAAAACCGAATCCAATCCCATTACGCTTGGAACCCGCGCGGCGGACTTCACGTTGCCCGATGCCGATGGCAACCTGTTCACGTTGGCCGAGTTCAAGGACAGCCCGGCGCTGCTCGTCGCCTTCATCTCCAACCGCTGCCCCTTCGTGGTGTTGATCCGCGAGGAACTGGCGAAATTTGCGCGCGACTATGCCACGCAGGGGCTTGCCGTCGTCGCGATCAACAGCAACGACGCCAAGGCGCATCCGGAAGAAACGCTGGAGCGGATTGGTGTAGAGGCAAAGACTCACGGCTATGGCTTCCCCTATCTGAAGGACGCGTCGCAAAGTGTCGCCAAGGCCTTTGGTGCCGCCTGCACTCCGGACTTTTTTCTCTATGACCGAGATCGCAAGCTTGCCTATCACGGCCAGTTCGACGAAGCCCGGCCCGGCAACGGCAAGGATGTGACGGGTGCGGATCTGCGCGCTGCGGTCGACGCGGTCCTGAAGGGCGAAGCTGTCGGCACCGGCCAGGTGCCCTCGATCGGCTGCAACATCAAGTGGTCGGCTGGCAACGAACCGTCCTGGTTCTCCACCGCAGCCTGATCCGCAATCGTGAAACGGCCGGCCGTACAGCCGGCCAACGCTTCCTTTTCTGTACCGGGACATCATGGCATCGCGTCGCAAGGAACAGCCCACCGAAGACGGGCGCCACATCGAAACGGACGTGCTGGTTGTCGGTGGGGGCCCCGCCGCCGCCTGGGCGGCGCTTTCCGCTGCCGAGACCGGCGCGCGCGTCGTCTTGGCTGACAAGGGTTATCACGGCACGAGCGGTGCCACGGCTCCGTCCAACACGGGAACGTGGTGTGTGCCGCCGGGAGAAGGGCGCGCAGCCTCGGTCGAGCAGCGTTTCAAGCGCACTGCCGGCCTTGCCGATCGTCGCTGGATGTTGCGCGCGGCTGACCGCGCCTACGAAAACCTCCTGAAGCTCGTCGAATGGGGCTATCCCTTTCCGAGCGAAGAGGATGGCAACCTCTATATCGCCAACCTGCGCGGTCCTGACTACATGCGCTTCATGCGCCAGCGTGTGCACAAGGCCGGTGTCACGATCCTTGACCACCATCCTATCCTGGAACTGCTTGGCGACGATCATCATGTCGGGGGGGCTGCGGGGCTTTCTCGCCGCAATGGCGCAAGCTTCTCCGTATCGGCCGGTGCCGTCGTGCTTGCCACCGGCGGCTGCGCCTTCTTCGAACGCATCCTCGGTGGCACGGGGCTCACCGGTGATGGCTATCTCTTCGCCGCAGAGGCCGGCGCGTCCCTTTCCGGCATGGAATTCACCGGCAAATACACGCTCGCCCCGCACGGTTCCTCGCTGAACAAGGGCTTGCCTTTTCGCTGGGCGACCTTCTACCGAGAGAACGGCGAGGTGCTGCGCGACGCCCGCGGTGAGCCGGTGACGAACGGTATCGGCGGCGGCGAGCGGCAAGTGGCCGAGGCCCTGCTGTCCGGCCCGGTCTATGCCCGGCTCGATCTTGCCGAACCCGCGATGCAGGACTGGCTGCGTCGTGGCCAGCCGAACTGTTTTCAGCCTTACGACCGGATGGGGATCAATCCCTTCGAGCACCTGTTCCGGGTCGACCTCAAATACGAGGGCACCGTGCGCGGCACCGGCGGTATCCGCATCGTCTCGTCCGACTGTGGCACCGGCATTACCGGGCTTTACGCCGCCGGCGACGCGGCGAGCCGCGAAAACGTGACGGGTGGGGTTTCCGGTGGAGGGGCCATCAATGCCTCCTGGGCGATTGCCAGCGGCTGGTGGGCCGGTCACGGCGCCGCCCGGCATGCGAGCAGCAGAAAGTCCCGTGATGCGGCGCGCTTGCGGCCGCTCGGCGCGACGGGTTTGCGCGGCGCCGGCGAACGTGAAGACGTCAATCTCGCGGCCGCCGCCCGCGCGGTGCACGAGGAGATCGTGCCGCTCGACAGGAGTTACTGGCGCAAGGCCAGCGCCCTGGAGACAAGTCACCGCATTCTGGAAGGTGTGTGGGCCGGCCTCAACCAGGCAAAGCCCGCGGTCGGCATCGACCGACTTCGCGCACGAGAGGTGGCGTCGGTTACGGCGAGCGCCCGCTGGACGGTCGCGGCTGCGCTCTTGCGCACGGAAAGCCGGGGCGTGCACCGCCGGAGTGACTTTCCGACCGAAGACGACGGGCAGGCGAGCCGCATCGTCGTCTCCGGGCTCGATCAGGTGAGCGCCGTGCGTGAAGATCTCGCTTTTGAGACGGTTCGGGAGGGCTGAGCGATGATCGAGGTTATCTCCGCCGACCGCTGCATCCGCTGCGATATCTGCGAACGGATCTGTCCCGCCTTCGTCTTCGATCGCGACGAAACGGGTCTGCCGATCATTGCCCGGCAAGACGACTGCCAAACCTGTTTTCTCTGCGAAATCTATTGTCCGACGGATGCGCTCTATGTCGCCGAGGCGGCGCACGGACCAACAGGCATCGCGGAGGCCGAGGTGTTGGAACGCGACCTTTTTGGCGCCTACGCCCGCTCGCTCGGGTGGAACCGCGGCCGCGCCGGCGGCGCGCAAGATGATCCGACCCGTCACATCCGCGTGGCGCAGGTTTGAAGGGAGTTCGACCATGGAACGCATAGCCGTCAGCGCGCTGCGCAAGACCTTTACGCTCAAACAGGGCCAGACCGTAACGGTGGACGGCGTCGCCTCGAGCCGCATTGCGGTGCTGGATGGCGTCGACCTGACCATCAAACGCGGCGAATTCATCACGCTGGTCGGGCCGTCCGGCAGCGGCAAGTCGGTGCTGCTCGATGTCATTGCCGGATTGACCGAAGCGACCTCGGGCGTCGCTCGCATCGACGGCATCGAGGTCTCCAAACCGCATGCCCGCACCGCCTATGTGTTCCAGCAATATGCGCTTTTTCCCTGGCGAACAGCGCTGCAGAACATCGAATATGCCCTGGAGGTGCGTGGTGTGCCGGCGGCGGAGCGTCGCGAGAAGGCACGTCATTTCCTGCATCTCTTCGGCCTCAAGGGCTTCGAAGACCGCTTCCCCTCGCAGCTTTCCGGCGGCATGCAGCAGCGCGTGGCAATCGCTAGGGCGCTCTCCACCGATCCGCAGGTGCTGCTGATGGACGAGCCCTTCGCGGCGCTTGACGCCCAGACGCGCGACATCCTGCAAAGCGAACTGTTGCG
Organism: Ensifer sp. ENS07; assembly: GCF_014852185.1. Taxonomy (NCBI): domain Bacteria; kingdom Pseudomonadati; phylum Pseudomonadota; class Alphaproteobacteria; order Hyphomicrobiales; family Rhizobiaceae; genus Ensifer; species Ensifer sp. ENS07. The sequence goes on from NZ_JACVBE010000019.1 coordinate 41,277, forward strand.
CATTTGGGAACAGATCAAGACGACCGTCGTCTTTGTCACCCATTCGATCGACGAGGCGATCTACCTCGCCGACCGCGTGGTCGTGATGACCGCGCGCCCGGCGAGCGTCAAGGAAATCGTCGAGATTGACCTGCCGCGCCCGCGCGGCCGCGTCTGGGAAAGCTTGCGTGACGAGGTCGTCAAGGCCCAGCGCGATTGGGCGCTCGCATCCAACTACACCAACTAAGGGAGGATCCGATGAGTCTGATCGCCGACCGCAACCTGCCGCTCCGCCGGACATTATCATCGCGCCGAAAGCGTGCCGCGGAGAAACCGCCGACGGTTCTCGGTGAAGCCTTCTCAACTATTACGCTGGGCCTGCCGGCGCTCGTCGCCTTCGCTCTTCTCTGGGAGATCGCGCCACGCGCCGGCTGGATCAACGCGCTGTTCTTCCCGCCACTCAGCCAGGTGCTCTCGGTCCTGTGGGAGATGATCGCCTCGGGTCAGCTTGCTGACCACATCGGCATCAGCCTGCAGCGCGCCGCGATCGGCTTTTCGCTTGCCGTTGTTGTCGCCGTACCGCTTGGTCTTTTGATGGGGCGCTATCCGCTCTTCGAAAAGGCCTCGGACTTTCTCGTCCAGACCCTGCGCAATACCTCGCAGTTCGCGCTGCTGCCGGTCTTCATCCTTTTGCTCGGCATCGGCGAGGCGTCAAAGATCGCCATCACATTCTACGCGGCCGTCTTCTTCCTGCTGATCAACACCATCGTCGGCGTAAAGTCGGTCGATCCACTGCTGGTGAAGGCAGCGCGTTCCATGGGAACGTCCGACTGGGATCTCTTCAAGAAGGTCATTCTGCCCTCGGCCGTTCCCTCGATTGTCGCGGGCGCTCGGCTTGGTGTGAAGACCTCGCTCTTTTCGGTCATCGCCGCGGAGATGCTCGCGGCCCAATCCGGCATCGGCTACCTCATCCAGAATTCGTCGCTGATGCTGGAAACAGACCGGATGTATGCCGGCATCCTGACGCTGACGATCATCGGCCTCCTCCTGAACTACTTGCTCGTCGCTGGGGAACGACGCGCCACCCGCTGGCGCGGCGACGGCGAAAGCGGCCCGAACTGAGCCCCAGCCTCTCTTCCAACGAACACGCGATTTCGAAAGGATCCATCCATGACAGCCAATCCACTCCGCCGCACATTGTTGAAGCTCGCCTTGGCGCTATCGTTCCTGCCGGTGGCGGGTGCCGCGCCGGCCTTTGCCGACGACGCGAAGCCCGAGGTCATCCGCATCGGCTCGACCGCGCCGGGCCACCTGAAATTCATCCTTTATCGCAACAAGAAACTGCTGGAAGACGAGTTCGCCAAGGACGGCATCAAGATCGAGCTGACGACATTCGATGGCGGTTCCGCTGCCACGGTTGCGCTCGGTTCGGGAGCGATCGACTTCACCTATATCGGCAACAACCCGTCGCTTCGCCTGGCGGCGACCGGGGCCGACGTGAAGCTCATCGGCCTTTCGAGCTGGAACCGCTCGAACGAGACGCAGATCGTCGTCAAGCCGGAGTCTGCGATCCAGAAGATTGAGGACCTGAAGGGCAAGAAGGTCGCCTATCTCTCAGGCACGGTGCGTCACTCGACCTTCGCCAAGGCACTGAAAGCCGCAGGTCTTTCCCTCGCGGATGTGGAAAGCCTGAACCTCGGTATCGACAGTTCCGGCCCGGCGCTGGCCCGTGGTGACGTCGATGCCATCGTGGAAAGCACCGGCCCTGTGCAGACGCTTGTTGAAAAGGGCGGAGCGCGGGTGATCTTCGACGCCGGCGTGTCGGGCAGCCCCGATTGGGCGGTTCCACATCTCCTCAGCGTCAACGGTGAATTCGCCCGCAAGTATCCTGAAATCGTGACACGTCTGCTGGCTGTCGATATCGCGACTGCCCGCTGGGCCGACGCCAACCCGGAGGAGACGACTACGATCTTTGTCAAGGAGACAGGCAGCAGTGACAAGGCAGTCCGCGCCACCTACCCGGATGGAAAGTTTTTCCAGGACCCGGAAATCACGGATGCGGCAGTGAAAGCGCTTCAGGGGGAGGAGGCCTTCATGGCCGAAGCCGGGCTGCTGAAGGGTAAAGTCAATTATGAGAGCTGGATTGACCGCTCCTTCTACGACGCAGCTCTAAAAAGAGTTGCTGCCAGCAACTGATCCTGTAGGTTCGGGCGGCGGCGCACCTGCGTCTCCGCCCTCTCTTCTTCTTGAATGATGTCCTCCATTTCCTCTTCTCCACTTCCGTTTCACCGCACCCGCATCGTCCCGGCCGTCGTGGCCGTGGCCTTTTTCATGCAGATGCTCGACAGCACGATCATCGCAACCTCGCTGCCGGCCATGTCCAAGGCCTTCGCGACGGATGTGGTGACGCTCAACATTGGCTTCACCGCCTATCTTCTTGCGATGGCCGTGTTTATTCCGCCGGCCGGATGGCTCGCCGAGCGTTTTGGCGCGCGAGAGGTCTTTCTTGCCGCTATCGCGCTGTTCACGCTCGCCTCCGTTGCTTGCGGCTTCTCGGCGTCGCTTGGTCAATTCACCGTGGCTCGGCTCTTCCAAGGTGCGTCCGCAGCGCTGATGACGCCGGTTGGGCGTCAGCTCGTACTGCGCGATGCACCGAAGGCGGAGTTGGTGCGGGCGATCGCCACCATCACCTGGCCGGCTCTGATTGCCCCCGTCATCGGCCCTCTGATCGGTGCCTGGATTACAACCCACGCCGGCTGGGAGTGGAACTTCTTCATCAATCTGCCTCTCGGCATATTCGGTGTCGTGCTCGTTGCCTTTTTCGTGCCGCGCGTGCCTGCGGAGGGAGCGCGACCCTTTGATGTGACCGGCGTCTTGCTGACTGGAGGCGCGCTCGCACTCACCCTTGGCGGTCTGGAGCTTTCCAGTTCATCCTCGGGTGGGACCGCTTCACTTGGCCTTCTGGTCGCCGGTCTTTTCGCCGGCTTTTTTGCAGTCCGCCATCTGAGGCGCGCTGCGCATCCCCTGCTCGACATGACAGTGCTGAAGATCCCGACTTTCGCCTTCGCAACGCTTTCGGCGGGCACCGCCGGGCGGCTTGCCGTCAATGCGACGCCATTTCTGCTGCCGCTGCTCTTTCAGGTTGGTTTGGGTTTCAATGCGGTGGAGACGGGCTCGCTGGTCTTCGTCTACTTTCTCGGCAACCTTTTGATGAAGAGCGTCACCACACCGGCTCTGCGTCTTTTCGGCTTCCGCAGCCTTCTTGTCGTAAATGGCATGATCGCCGCCACGACGATCGGTGCCTTCGCATTCGTCGACGGAGAAACGCCGCGCATTGTCATGTGGGTGCTGCTGATTGCCTGCGGCCTTTCCCGCTCGATGCAGTTTACGGCGCTGACGACAATCGCCTTCGCGGATGTACCGCCTGCTCAGCGAAGCGCGGCGACGACGATTTCGGCGATGCTGCAGCAACTCTCCCAACTGCTTGGCATCGCCGTTGCCGCAGCCGTCATTCGCTTCGCATCCTATCTGGGCGGGGGAGGAGGCGATCATAATATGCTTCCGGATATTCGCGCCGCCTTCCTCTTTATCGCCGCCATAGGCTTCGTGTCGGCGCTTCGCTTTCTCGCACTGTCGTCCGACGCGGGTGCTGAGGTTTCCGGCCACCGTGGTCGCCCTGTCGTCGGATAAGGCGGCGTAACAGAAACCGCGAGCCACTGGCGACTTTTGAGCGGAGATCGCCGAAGAGCCGAGGAAAGACCGGCGGAGGCGCCGGGCGAAAACTTCCTTCCCATTTTCAAGGCTAGAAGTTTCGCCTGACCTCCCGGTCTGCAGTTCGTAAGCAGGGTACGACATAAATCGGCGGCCGGGGCGAAGCGCCGGCTTTGGTTCGTCTGCGAGGGTAAGTTCGCCTTCGATGCGATTCAGCCATCGTTTCGCTTCTGCCGCTGACACCCAAATAGACGGTGCTCTTTCATCGGTGCGACACAGTCGACGAACTCGACTTTTTATTTCCGCCTCTGATCGCGAAGAACGGGCAGATATGCCCTGGGTCGGGAGGGCGGAACCATTCGCTCGTAGCCTCATTTTACCGAGGTATCATAGATGGAGCGGACCAACGGCACGCCCCAGATTGCGCCTGGTGTCGACCAGCCCCTCACGGCTGCGTCGCCTGTCTCGCGTCTCCACTGCGCATTGCGGTCGCGTGTCGAGTTGCAGTCGATGGTGGACGGGATGGGAGATGGAATAGCAGCGACCATTAAAGTCATGCGGTGGTTGGCAATTATGATGTTCTGTGCGTTCGTTGGAGCCTGCACCACGACATCTACGCCCGACACGACCAGTCTGGTCGGCAAGCCTTACGTGGTCAAAGGCAAGCGTTACTATCCGAAGGAGGAACCGGGCTACGATCGAAGCGGCATTGCCTCCTGGTACGGTCGGGGTTTCAGGGGCGGCGGACCGCAAATGGCGAGACTTACGATCCGGGCCGCCTCTCCGCCGCGCATCCGACACTTCCCTTGCCCAGCTACGTGCGGGTGACAAATCTCACAAACGGCTCGTCGGTCGTTGTGCGCGTCAATGATCGTGGCCCTTACCACAAAGGGCGTTTGATCGATATTTCCAGCAAGGCAGCAGAGATGCTGGATATGACGCGCCGCGGGACAGCGTCCGTCCGGGTACAATATGTGGGGCGCGCCGCTCTAAACGGAGATGATATGGCGTTTCTCATGGCGTCACAAAGGAAGCGCCAGGGTCCCCTTGGCGTCAATCGGCCAATCGGCGCGCAGGTCGCCGGCAAACCGCTTACCAGCTACGGTGAGCGCAGCACCCTGTTCGTCGGCTCGAAATCTGCCGGTAACTTTCTGGCTGCCTCTGGTTTGCGGGGACGGGAGGCTGCGTATGCGCTCTGGGCTTCCCAGGCACAGCACTTGGCACCCCTCGGCAAGGCAAGTATTGCAAGGGAAACCGCGATTTTTGCCGAATGCTGTTTGAACAAGGAGCGGGTGGGCGAGAAATCTGTGTTGCAGGCGTTTCTCCCGGCAGCTTTCGGTCGCAAAAGCCGACGGACTTGGATGACTGGCGGAATATCGCCAGCGGCAAGGCGACCACGGGTGAGAAACGCGCCCTCGGCAGGGCGCGGGCGGGAGGCGAACGAGCGCGACCTTGTCAGCGCCGCCAGTCATCCTCGGAAAAATGTTCGCTTTGCCACGATAGTCAGCGCGTCCATGTGGATCCCGCCACACTTGTAACTCCCACCCGACCCTCCACTCACGATAGCCTCTTGCCACATAATCGCTGGATACGGTGTGGAGGAAGGATCGGAAATGCCGAAGTTCGCAGACAAGGAACCGGCCAGTCGGTCGTCAAGTGGGTGGCTACCTGGCCGGACGGCGAGGCTTCAAGGCGAGCCCAAGCTTGGCCCTGAGGGCCTGCATGTCGACCGTCGGCTCGCACGGATGGTCACGCGCTCCCCGCTTCGCCACAGGGGCCGATCAGCCAAATGGTCGTGAGCCCCTGATGAGCTTTTCACTTGCCGCCATGGCTGATTTGCATATCCGCAGCTCGCGGCAACACCCCAACCCGAGGAGACTGACAATGAAACACGCTGTCGTTTCACACGATAACTGGCTAGCCGCCCGTCGGGACTTGCTGAAGGCGGAAAAGGAGCTTACGCGTCATCGCGACGAGGTCGCTCGAAAGCGGCTCGAGCTCCCATGGGTGCGCATCGAGAAGGATTATGTGTTCGATACGCTCGATGGCCCTCGCACGCTCGCCGATCTCTTCGAGGGACGATCCCAACTTCTGGTGCAGCACTTCATGTTCGCGCCGGGATGGAAGCAAGGCTGCCCGAGCTGTTCTTTCATGGCCGACCACACCGATGGTATGAACATGCATCTGGCCCAGCACGACGTTGCCATGATCGCCGTTTCACGGGCGCCTCTCGCCGAGATCGAGCGCTTTCGCCGCCGCATGGGGTGGCAGTTCTGCTGGGTGTCCTCGAATAGCAGCCCGTTCAACTACGACTTCCGGGTCAGTTTCACTCCCGAGGAGGTCGCCAGCGGGCATATCGACTACAATTTCGGGCAATGGCGCGAGCTGGGCGAGGAATGGCCGGGCATCAGCGCCTTCTTCAAGGACGAGGCCGGCAACGTCTTCCACACCTACTCCACTTTCGGCCGTGGCGTAGAGGCAATGATGGGTACTTATGCCCTCCTCGACCTCATGCCGAAGGGTCGCAACGAAGCTGAGGGGATGGAGTGGGTGCGTCACCATGATCGATACTCATGACCGCCCCTCAAACACAGCATAGTTGCAGGTTGGCAATGAGAATATGGTGGATTGCCGGACCCTAGCGGGCTCCGGCGATTTGTTTTGAGTCACGCCCTAGCACAGTTGTCGGTTGATGATCGTGCGCGCCGCATCGTGGCAGAAATCCCGAAACCTCTGTCATTTTCGGCAGGTTCATCGGCTGGTAGACTAAACCCTCATGCGGAACTGCTTCGTCGAACGCAGCAATGCCGCTGGTACGCTACTTCTCGACCGTCATCATGTCTGACAGCTGTGACAGTTCGCGGTGTCCAGTTCCACGCCAGCGGCGTGCCGTCGGCGCTCTGTCCGTCCGCACAACCCAGTTCGTTGCGGACAAAAACACGAGGGCGAGTAGAAAGCTTGGGAAGAGGATGAGCAATGACTGACATCGTTTCTGAGATCATCCTGACGATCGACGGCGCGGCGCGCGGCCAGGAATCGCCAGCCTATTACGGCTATACTGGACCCGAATTCATGGAATGGTTAGCGCAGAAGAACGCGCAGCCCCATCGTACGCTGATCGGCCGCAAAACGCTTGACGCCTTGAGCAACATACCTGCGGCCTACCAAGACGATGACTATCGGCGGATGACTGAAAGTCCGGGCTGGGTCGTTTCCTCCAGACTCAGTCGTGTGGGTTGGCCGGGCTTTACAGTACTTGGTTCCGGATTTCTTGATGAGATTCGGGCAGAGCGCGCGGGCCACGGTGCCGAAATTCGGACGATGGGAAGCCTGTCAATCGTCCGCCAACTTCTTGCGGCAAATCTGTTGGACCGGCTTCGCCTAATCTATTGCCCGCTGATCCTACCGCAGTCCGGCATCGAACCTTTCTTCCAGGGCATGTGTGACCAAAAGTTCAAACTCAGGGATCAGCGCGTTCTTGATGGAGAAGTGGTTGTGCTCGACTACAGGCCCGACGGCAGGCCGCATTATGCGTGATGGCGCGCAGTTCGCAGTGGCGATTTGATCGGCACTGCGCCGACCCGATCGGGCCATCTGCAGGCCGAAGACCTCGATCACACATGCTCAACTCACGGTGTGGTGGCGGGGTGAGATTCGTCGAGATATCGGATATGTGATGGGATAGTGTCCTTCCCGATAGCGGGCGGCGCTGCTTTCCCAATGCGGCGATCGCTCATTCTACTGATGTCCAAAGAGGTGCGAACGAGACGCCGCGCATCCCCAAGTCTCGGACCCTCGTGACGAAACAGTCGGTGACAAAGACCGATGAACCACGTGTCGGCAACTTGAAGATCTCGGCGCTTCCGATGATCTCCATCTTGAACACATATCGTTCGATATCGAGAATATCACCATCATCGAAATAGACGACGCTCGATCGCTCCTTGTCGAGAGCATCAAGGACGTTGGTGACGTTGAACAGCCAGACGTCCTCGCCCTTCAGCGGCAGAAGCTGCCCATAGCGGGTCAGCACCGGGGCCAGCGCCTCGACGGCGGGCTTCTTCAGGATCGGCGCGTGCTCGCCCAACCATGGGAAATCGGAGTAACTCGGTTCCTCTGCCCCATGGTCCGCCTCAAGCATCGTCATGACGGGCGGAACCCACCCCTGGATGGCGCGTCCGTCCATCGCAAGAAAGGTCTCGAAGTCCTCCGCGTTGACAGGGACGATCCATTCCTGGTTTTCACAGACGGCGAACTTGTAAATCGTCATGGGCATGCCTCCGGGTGGTCAAAATTCCGAATGCATCTCGCGAAACAGGCGTGGAGTGATGCCGAAGCGGCGTTCGAATGCTTCGCAGAAGCGTGTCGCCGGCGAAAGGCCGACCTCGGCCGCCACCGATTTCAAGGAAAGTCCGCGGCAAAGCAGCATGCGAGCGGCATCGAGGCGGGCCGTTTCGACGAAGCGGGCCGGGGATTGGCCGATGACCGCAACGAATCTTCGATGGAACGTCCGCTCGCTGAGCCCGGCGCGCTCTGCCAGGCTGGGAACATCCAGCTGCGAGCCGAGGTTTGCTAATATCCACCCAATCAGGTCTGCGAAAGGACTGTCGGCTTTTACCTGCGCGTGAAGCAGCGGGCTGAATTGCGACTGGTAGCCGGGGCGGCGTGCGTAGAGCACGAGCCGCTTGGCAACCTCGCCGGCAATGTCGGCCGATACATCCTGCGCGACCATGGCGAGCGCCATATCAATGCCGGTTGTCACGCCTGCGGAAGTCCATAGCCGGCCGTCGACGACATAGAGCGCGTCCGCGTCGACGCTGACGGAGGGAAACGTTGCGGCCAGCGGCGCACAGGCATCCCAGTGGGTGGCGACGCGATGCCCGTCGAGCAGCCCGAGCCTTGCGAGGACGATCACCCCCGAACAGACCGATCCGAACCGTTGCGCCTTCCCGACAAGTTCCGGGAGCCAGACCGACCAGGCGGGGTCTGCCAGAACCGGCAGCAGATGCTCGCTTTCAGCGCCGGCGACAAGAAGTGTATCGACCCCCTCAGGGGCGCACGCGTCTAGGCTTCGGGTATGCACTGCAATGCCGCTGCTGCTCGTCACCGATCCACCCGCAGGCGATACCAGGTCGACCGCATAGAAGGGCGGCTTGCCGCTATGGCCAAGAGCGCGGTTGGCGCCGGTGAAGACCGAGATCGGCCCGGACGTGTCGAGCAGCTCGAAGCCGGGATAGACGATGAAGGTCAGACGGTGCATTGGCAGAAAATACGATATTTCTGTCATTTCCGCCAGAAAATGCTCGCGATACCCTGATGATAGCCGCAAGCAGAACGGAGTGCCGATGCTCATGCGCTATTTTCTCCCCGCAGTTCTGGCCCTTCTTGCCGTACCGTTGGTGGGCTTCGGCCTTTGGCTGGCGACCCTGCGGGGCAGCACCCGCAACCTATGCGCCGCCGGCCATCCCGCAGGCGGAAACGGATGCCATGCTGGCGGCTCTCAAGCCGCCAAAGCGTGCCCGGCCGCTCATTGCCGTCGTGGCAATAAACGACGCGACGGAAACGACGGACTATCTGATGCCCGTTGGAATTCTTCGCCGAGCGGACATCGCCGATGTGACGACCCTCTCGAGCGGAGCCGGGTCGGTCAAGCTCTACCCGGCGCTCACCGTCGAGGCCGACGCGACGATGGGGGCCTTCGACGCGCTTCATCCCAAGGGAGCCGACTATGTGATCGTTCCGGCGATGAGCCGTGATGACGACCCGGGGGTCACGGCCTGGCTGCGCAAGCAGGCAGAGGGTGGGGCAGTCATCATCGCCATCTGCGCCGGCGCGAAAGTTGTCGCCAGCGCCGGACTGCTCGACGGCGGCCGAGCGACGACCCATTGGTACTATCTCGGGGAACTGATGAAGCGCCATCCGACGATCAGCTACATTGCGGATCGGCGTATGGTGTTGGATCGGGGCATAGCGACCACCACGGGCGTGACGGCCTCGATGCCGATGATGCTGACCTTGATCGAGGCCATCGCCGGCCGCGGCAAGGCAGAGGCGGTCGCCCGCACTATCGGGCAGGGCGGCTGGAGTGCAGGGCATGACAGCGGCGCATTCCGCCTGACGCGCCCTTTCGTCACGACCGTGCTGGGCAATCGCGTTGCGTTCTGGAACCGCGATCGTTTCGGCGTGGCACTCGAGCCGGGGATGGATGAAGTTGCGCTCGCGCTCGTCGTTGACGCGTGGTCGCGCACCTATCGCTCGAACGTCGAGATTTTCGCGGCCTCGCCCGCGGCCGTGACGACGCGCAACGGCGTGCGCGTCCTTCCGGACAAGGTTGTCGCGTCCTGGGCGGGCGAGCGGCTGATACCGGACAAGCCGCCAGCCGAGGCTCTGGACAGCGCCTTGCAGGAGATCGCAGCCCGCCATGGGCAGGACACCGCTGATGTGGTTGCTATGCAGCTCGAATATCCGCAACAGGGAAAAAGGCCATGAAGGCGTTGATAGCAGGCGCCGGCATTGGTGGGCTGACCGCGGCCCTCTTCCTGCACCGAGCGGGGTTCGAAGTTGAGATATTCGAGCGTGCCGACGCGGTGCGCGAACTGGGCGTCGGCATTAACATGCTGCCGCATGCCGTCAGCCTCTTGGCCGAACTCGGGCTGATGGATGCGCTTGACGCGGCGGGAATCCGCACGCGCGAATTGATCTATGCGAACCGGTTTGGCCAGGTCATCTGGCAGGAATTGCGCGGTATCGAGGCCGGCCATGCCGTGCCGCAGTTCAGCATTCATCGCGGCAGGCTATTGGGCCTTGTCCACAATGCCGTCATCGACCGGCTGGGGCAGGGGAGCATCCGCACGGGATGCCGCGTGCACGGCTTCGAGCAGGAGGCCCAGAGCGTGACCGTGCACTTTTCCCAAGGCGCAAGGGCATTGCAGGCGCGAGGCGACCTGCTGGTCGGCGCAGACGGCATTCATTCGACCGTGCGCGCAGCGCTCTTTCCGGAGGAAGGTCTGCCGGTCTGGAACGGCGTCATGCTTTGGCGCGGCACCACGCGCTGGCCGGCATGGCGGGACGGTCGCACAATGGCGATCGCCGGCGGCAACTATGCCAAATTTGTTTTCTATCCGATTGGGGAAGACCCGGACGACCCGGCCATGCGCCTTACCAACTGGGCTGTGATGGCCCGCAGCAACGCGCTGCAAACCGACCGCACCCTCGGGGACTGGAGCCGTCTGGGAGACCTCGCACAAGTCTTGCCCATTGTGCGGGATCGTTTCCGCCTGGACTACGTCGATCCGGCGGAGATCATTTGCGCCACCGGCGAGTTTTATGAATATCCCAACTGCGACCGGGAGCCACTGCCACGCTGGTCGTTCAGGCGCATTACCCTGCTAGGAGACGCCGCCCACCCAATGTATCCGGTGGGCTCGAACGGCGCGAGCCAGGCTATCCTCGATGCCCACTCGCTGGCGGAGCATCTGCGAACCCACACGTCGGTCGAGGCCGCGCTTTGCGCCTACGATAGCGAGCGTCGTCCGCCCACGTCGGAAATCGTTGTGTCGAACCGTAGGGGTGGGCCGGAAGGCGTGATCGATCTCATTGAGGCACGTGCGCCCGACGGTTTCGACGATATCGAGGTGGTCGCATCCTTTGAGGAACGCGAACAGGTCGTTCGCGGCTACGCACGCCTTGCCGGGTTTGCCGCGGGCAATCCGCAAGGAGAGGCCTGAGCGGAATACTCCGAACCGTCATAAGGGTGGAAGCATGAACGACCAAGCGAAACTACTTCTCCACGCGCGCGCCATGGTCGCCGAGGGCGCGTTGGGGGGGCGATTCTGGGTATCGAAGCCGTTGGCGATCTTCAACCGGTTCGAGCAGGACGCGCGAAGGATCGCCCTATGACGCTCGAAACCTACGCTGCCTATGCGGCCATCTGCCTTGTCGCGACGGTTATACCCGGGCCGACCAACATGATGATACTCGCCAATGCAATGCGCCATGGCGTCCGTGCCGGTCTCCTAAATGTCGGGGGCACGATCGCCGGCCTCGCGGTAATGATCACGATATCTGGTCTTGGCCTGGCGTCCCTCGTCGCGCTGGCCGGGCACTGGCTCGACTGGGCCAGGCTGGCAGGCGCAGTCTATCTATGCTGGATCGGCTGGGAGATGATCCGCGATCGGGGTGCGTCCATGGAAAGCCCGCAATCCGCGCCTCCGCGCAGCGGTTTTTTTCTGCAGGGTCTGCTCGTTTCCCTAAGCAACCCGAAACAGCTCCTGTTTTTCGGCGCGCTCCTGCCACAGTTCGTCGATCCCACCCTTAATCAAGTGTGGCAGATGGTGATCTTCGGCGGGACTGCGATCGTCTTCTGTGTGCTCTCGGACGGCAGCTATGCCGTCGTCGCCGGAACATCGGGCGTCGTTTGAACCTCGTTGCAAGACGCAACATCGGCCGTATCGGAGGGGCCGTGCTGATAGTGGGCGGCGTCTGGCTCGCCTCCGCGCGTGTCCGATAGAGCCTTCTTTGAGTGATCGTCCGGCGGAAGCGGCGGGCGAGACTTCGACGGGATTAGGTCCAGGAGCGTGGATATTCCCTGAGCCGTCGGCGCCCAACACAAAGCTCGTCTTTTGCATGCAAACTGCTAGCGCCCGTTCAATGAGCTCGCGCCCGGCGCCTTTATTGTTATTCTTGATCTGAAGATCGGGCTTGGTGTCGCCTGGAAAAAGGAGGACTCGACGGCCTCGCGAGACGACATCATAGACATTTCCCGGCCGCTGGCGCGGCCGGGAAAGTGAGGGAATGCAATCAAGCGAATTCCCGAGGCTTGGTATCCGAAGTTCAGGCTGACCTGACGTTTTCGGCCTTCGATTTTCCGGTCTTGCGGTCCTGGCCAAGTTCATAGCTGACCTTTTGACCGTCGCGCAGTGAAGTTGCGCCCTCAAGCGCCGAGACGTGGACAAAAACGTCCGGTCCGCCATTGTCAGGCGTGATGAAGCCAAAACCCTTGTCCTGGTTGAAAAACTTTACGGTACCGGTTGCCATAGTCATCCTCGTCAGCTGAGTGCTCTGCGTTTTGCCGGAGCACCATATCCAGCGCCTGCCTTAGCGGCAATCGTGCATGTTGGCAAAACTTAATTTGCTCAGCCGCACCTTCTTCCGTCATCGGGAAGGGCCGTTTAGGCCCTAAATCAAGGCGGCAATGGCGACTGCGCGACAGTCACGACGTTGAACGCGGCCGCGCGGATGGTCCGACCATCGCACTCTCGGCTTGAGGCTTCCTCACATGGTATCACACGAAATCATCGAAGAGGGTCGCAGGATCAGACCTGGTGGCGGGAGATCACTTGGTTCGACGTCCACCTGCTCCAATCGCGCCAAGAGCAGGTTGACTGCGGCTCCTGCCACCTCACCAAGGTGCAGATCAACTGCGGTCAGCGGAGGGGTGGCGAGTTTGGCGCGCATGCCGTCATAGCGGGTCGCGATCCGAAGGTCGTGCGGGATCTGGCGACCGGTGGCGCGGGCCGCGTTGAGAACGCCTGTCGCAAAGGCGTCGACCGGCACGCAAAGGGCCGAGATGGAGGGATTGGCGCGCAGCAAGCTTTCAGCAGCGATTGCTGCCGCTTCTTCGCCCCCCTGTTCGTCGATGCGGATGGCGAGTGGCGTAAAGCCGCTTCCGGCCATGCGCTGCGCATACACAGCCTCCATCTCGATATAGGAATTGCGCCTTTGTTCACCCGTTATCAAGCCGACCTGACCGTCGCCCGCAAGCAGGTGATCGAGCAGCAGATGCGCCGTTGCGGCGCTCTGCAAATCCACGAACGGAAGATCGTCCCGGTCGGGCGCCCGCCCGATGCACACGACCTCGGTCCCGCGGGACGAAAAGAAATCCAGCACCGGGTCGTCTCGTTCCGGCTCCACCACGATGGCGCCGTCCACCTCAAGCGCGTCGAGGCGGTCGCGGGGCCCGAGTGGAGGAACGAGGCAAAGGGAGATACCCCTGGCAAAAGCCGTCACGGCGGCGGCAGCAGCAATTTCCATGAGGAAGCCCAGCCTCGACGGTCCGGCGGCCACCGCAAAGGGCATCGATGAAACCAGTGCGATAGATCCGGCTCTGCCGGTGCGCAAACGCTGCGCACGGTGATTGGGACGATAGCCCATTTCCTGCGCCAGCGTTTCGATGCGCTTGCGCGTTTCCGGCTCGACGTAACGTCGGCCGCTGAACGCGTGCGAAACAGTCGTGACCGAGACTCCAGCCGCCTTGGCAAGGTCGGCGATAGTAGGTTTTCCCATCAGCCCTCCGATGAACGTCTTCTATCACGCCGATCGCGCCGAAGCAAAACGATTTGCAAAGGCGCGATTGTGTGTTAGTGGATGCGCATGCAAAACGATTTGCATAACAGCTTGAGGAGGCCGGGAGGAGGAAAACATGCAGAGTGACTTGAATGGAGTGGTCGAACCCGTCGATGAGGGGCTGCCGCTTCGCAGCCTGTTCCTGTTTGGCCTTCAACACGTGCTGGTGATGGCCGCGTCTCCCATCACCGCCGTCTTTCTTGTCAGCAAGGCCCTTGGGTTTTCGGACGGGGTGACAGTCTCGCTCATCAGCGCAACCTTTTTCGTCTGTGGCCTTGGCTCGATGCTCCAGAGTTTCGGGCCAAAGGGGTTTGGTGCACGCCTGCCCTTCGTGATGGTGCCGGGAGGCGCGCCAATTGCCATCTTTCTGGCGATCGCCCAGCAGACGGACATCCAGACAGCCGTCGGTGCCGTCATCGTAACGGCTCTCTTTTACTTTCTGGCGCTGCCGGTCTTCCGCAGGCTGCTGCGTTACTTTCCGCCGATCGTCGTTGGAACGATGCTGTTGCTGGTCTCCGTCAATCTTGTGCGCATCTATGGCGTGACCATCACCGGAAAGCCTGGCAGCGAGGGCTTCGCAGCGCCCGTCGAGGTCGGACTGGCACTGATCACCATCATCCTTACAGTCGCTGCCGCGCGGGTCTTTTCCGGAACGCTCCAGCGGCTCGCCGTCATGCTCGGACTGGTCGGCGGTGCGCTCGTCGCGCTCGCCATCGGCCACATGGATCTGTCGGGTGTGTTCACCGGGCCGGTCATCGCCGTTCCGCAATTATTTCCCTTCGGCATGCCGAAGTTCGACCTCGTCGCAGCCATCCCGCTGATCGTGTTCTCGATCATTTCCATGGCGGAGGCGACCGGTCAGACGATCGCGACGGCTGAAATCGTCGGCCGCCGGGGAGATGCCCATGCGATCGTGCCTTCGACCATCCGCGGCGATGCACTGATGTCGCTCGTCGGTGGCCTGTTCGGCACATCGCTGATCATCACCAGCGGCGAGAACGTCGGTATCGTGCGCGCGACCGGCGTCAAGTCTCGCTATGTGACCGCGATGGCGGGCGCCATCCTCGTTCTCATCGCGCTCTTCGCCCCGATTGGCCGGATGGCCACGGCTTTGCCTGAGGCCGTCGTCGGCGGCACGGCAGTCATCGTGTTTTCGATTATTGGCGTCATCGGGATCGACCTCCTGCGTCGCGTCGATCTGCGCGAACATGGCCCCATGTTCACCCTCGCGGCCGCCCTCTCGATGGGTCTGCTGCCGATCCTGGTGCCCGGTGTCTACAGCCAGTTTCCGCAATGGACGCAGATGATCCTCGGCAACGGACTTGCCGCAGGCACGATCACCGCCGTCGTCGTCAACGCCATCTTTTCACATTGGGGCCAAGCCGGACGATCCGAAATTGCGGCGGCGCCCCTGCAATCCACCACTCAAGGAGCAAGCGAGTGAGCGCAATCCGCCAACAACTATCGACCGCCGGCGACCTCATGCTGCGCCCAGGACAAGTTCTTCTGCCGGATGGCCCGCGCACCGGAAAAGCCATCGTCGTGCGCGATGGCGTCTTTCAGCGCATCGATACCGTGGAAGCGATCGCCCGGGACTTCCCCGAGATTGTTCCGATCGACCTGCCCAACCATCTCCTGATGCCCGGTTTCGTCGATACCCATACGCACCTGACCCAGTCGCTTGGCAAGGCCCTCGTCTTTGGAGAACCGTCGGAAATCTTCCGGCGGATCTGGGTGCCGCTGGAAGGCAGTCTCAACGAGCGCATGGTCTATCTCTCGGCAAAGCTTGCCGCATTGGAAGCGCTGCGTGGGGGGTTCACGACCGCCGTCGATGCCGGCACCCGCTCAAAGGGTCATGTCGGCGCTCTGGTGCGGGCTGCAGGGGAGGTGGGGCTTCGCAGCGTCGTCGGCTTTATCTGCAACGATCTTTCGGGAAGTGCGCAGATCGCCGAACCCGGCGTCATCCTGCGCCAGGCGGAAGAGCACGTCTCCACCTACAGGCAGGACCCGCTGATCCATCCCTCGCTGGCGATTTCGATCCCGGAGGCCGCAACTGACGGAATGCTCAAAGCGGTTTCCGAATTGGCAGCCGCGTCCGGGGTGGTGTTCCAGACCCATGTCAACGAACACCTTGTTGCCGTCGAACGCTCGTTGGCAGCGAAAGGATTGCGACCGATCGAGCACCTGGCGCATCTGGGCGTTCTTGGCCCTCAGGTCCTCCTCGCGCACGCGACGCTCGTCACGCCGCATGAACTCAATCTTTTGCGCGAGACAGGAACGGCTGTCGCTTACAATCCCGTCGCCACCCTGTGGAAGGGGAATGCCGTCGCACCAGCCCTGCAAATGGCAGCGCTCGGCATGCGGTTCGGGCTCGGAACGGACGGAACCCGCGCCGACGCGTTCCGTCTGATGGACGCGGCCGAGGGCCTCCAGCGCGCGGGGTTTGGTCTTGCAACGGGGGATTCTTCCTGCGGCGGTGGCTGGCTGTGGCTCGACCGGGCAACATCCGGCGCCGCAGACGCCGCAGGCCTGTCTCATGTGACCGGCTCGATCACCGAAGGTCTTGCCGCCGACTTCCTGCTCGTCGACCTCGATCGGCCCGAGTTCACGCCCTCGCACGATCTGACGTGGGAGCTTGTCCGCTACGGCAATCGCGATCAGATCGACGCGGTCTTTACCAGCGGCCAGCTTCGGCTTTGGCAAGGCTGGCCGATTGATTGGGACGCCCGGGCACTGCTCGAAGAGGTGAGAGGCGAAACGACGACCGCCATTGCCGAAGCGCCGATCCAGCGCATTCATCCGCTCTCCGAAGCACATCGCCGCCTTGGACAATACCGATGAGTTTTGGTCTTCTTGCCGTTCTGGCTGCCGTGACATTCGTTTCGGCCTTCATTCAAGGGGCGCTCGGCATTGGCTTCGCCCTGATCGTCGCGCCGATCGTCGGTATGCTGAAGCCCGATCTTCTGCCGGTGACCCTGCTTTTGCTGATGCTGCCGCTCAATCTACATGTGGCAGCGCGAGAGCGTGCCCATGTCGACTGGTCAGGCGCGACCTGGATCACGATCGGACGCTTCGCGGGAACGTTTGCTGGCCTTTGGCTGCTGGCAGCGCTTTCGATCGAACAACTGGATCTTGCCGTCGGTGTGTTCACGGTGGTCGCAGCCGTCACCGCGCTCATAGCCCCGCCGTTCACGCCGAACAGGCCGAGTGCGCTCGGGGTCGGATTGTTTACGGGCGTCACCGAAACTGCCACGGGTATCGGCGGCCCGCCGCTTGCGCTGCTCTACCAGCATGCCAAGGCGCCGGTGCTAAGGGCAACGGTGGCCCTTTGCTTCTTCGTCGGCGAGGTCATGTCCCTCGTCGTGCTGGCCATATCCGGGCGCGTTGGGTCAGAGCAACTGCTCGTCGCCCTCTACCTGACGCCGGCGGTTCTGCTCGGAAGTGCGGTCTCAAAGCACGTGCATGGCCGCATCGGCGGCCGCGGTCTTCGGATCGCCGTTCTGGGCTTTGCCATCGTCAGCGGGTTGTTCCTTATCGTCCGGTGAACGACGCTCTCTCGTTAACCGGCCGTTGGCAGACCACCGGAGCTAGAAACGTCCATAGGCGCCGCCGGCGCCGCTGATGGCCGTGAGGAAACTGGCAAGTCCGGCAGAGCGAAGCGGCAGGTATTGTTTTTGCTGCTCGCGGCAAAGGCGTTTGACCAGGCCCACCGCCGTGTGACTGATGTGATCGACCGGAAAGAGGATCGTCGCTGCCTGCCCGACGAGGGCGGGCAAGAGCGTCGTGCTGTCTTCCATGCCTCCGTCGTGGAGGAGGAGGTCGATGTTGCGCACTCTTGCGTAGGCTCGAAGATGATCAAACAGATTGCGTCGGCCGCCGACATAGAGCACGGGGCCGCTGAGCTGTGCGGGCGGCGCGCTGCCGTCGTCTCTGAGCTGAGCTGTGATTGCCGTCTCGAGGGCTTCGTTTTCGCGTAGGACCGCGTAACGCAGATCCTGCATCTGCTCCAGTTCCCGCTGAAGGGCATCGGATTTCTCCTCAGACGCGGCAAGGCGCTGGGCGAAGGCCTCGTTGCGCGTCACGTCCGCTTCGTTGCTTGCGGATAGACCCCTCGTGCTTTTTGCAATGCGCGCCAAGGGTGCGACCGACGCGGCGATTGCTTCGGCGTGGATCGCTCTCTCCTCCAATTGCCGGAGGCGCTGTTGCAAGGCGATACGCTCATCGGCGGCCGCCTTCAGACGCGTCTCCTGCCGGGCGGTTCGTTCGCGTTCCTGTTCGAGTTCCCTTTCCAGCTCTGTCAGCCGTGCGATGTCGAGCCGACTTGCGCTGCCGACAAGGTGCGACAGCATATGCACTTCTCCGAAGATCTCGCGCATTAGTGCTGGCGATGTTCCCGGATGGCTCATCAGTGCCCAATACGGGCCGGCGATGTCGCCGCGCTCGAAGGAATTGCGCCAGATGTTTCGGAGTTCGTCTTGATCGGCCTGCCGGGGAATGCGCTTGATGCTGCTCTCGTGGCGCTTGTCGAGCGCCTTGTTGAGCAACTTTGCCGCCTGATCCCGTTGACCAGCAAGCCACACGCCTTGACCGTGCAGGGTATGGTCCGTCGCAGTGCGCACATCGTCTTGTCCGGTCCTGATCAGGACCTGGCGCAATTCTCCCGCCGTCAGGCAGGTGCCGATGATCGAGCAATGAAATGTCGAGGCAATGTCCCAGGTCCGCAAGCGATGGGCATTGATCTTGGGTGTGTGGCCATCCGGGGATGCAGCGAAGGACAAGGCTGCGGCAGCAAGGGGGACACCGTGGGATTTGAGACGGGGCAACGTGGGCATGGGCGTTCCGGAGCTAGGGCAGTTGCTGGCACTTCGCGACGCGGCCGTCCGCATTGCACATCCGCGAACGGGCCTTTCATCACAGGTAAACCCAATTATCGTTATGTTTCAAGAAATATAACGATGAGGGAAAACGCGCGCCCGAACGGGAACCACAGAATTCCCGCGCAGTTTTCGTCATTGCGTCGTTCAGCGAACAAACGTGCATGTCTGAAACGGAGCGCTGCCAAGGGGTTTCCCACACAGCAATCGGTGTGAGTTCAAGCCTTTGCGCGTAGGAGAAAAGTGCCCGGACGGCGCTGGGCAGCGAGACGACCGGCCGTTTCCCAGGCCTCAGACCTGTTTCGCAACGCTGGCGATGAAGGCCGCTTTCAGATGCTCGGCGGCGGGCGAAAGGCTGTGGTGGCGCCGTTGAAGCAAAGAGACGTCACGCATGACGATGGGGTCAATGAGATCGACTGTCGTTACACCGACGGCCGAGGCGAGCTGTCCGGAGTTTTCCGGTAGCACCGAAACGCCCATTCCAGCGGCAATCATGCTGATCGCCGTTGTCGAAAAGCGTACCTCGTACTTTGGCCGGTAGTTCGGCACGACGCGAATGAGGTTGTGCTCGACGATGTTGCGCAAAGGGTTGGAGGCGGCAAGCGTGATTAGCGTCTCGTCCTTGAGCTCGGCCCAGCGCACGGATTTGCGCTTGGCAAACCGGTGATCCTCGCGGCAGACGAGCATCAGTTTGTCGCGCAGCAGCGGGGTGGCGGCGATTTCGGGGTCTTCCTCCGAAAGGGTGCCGACGGCGATATCGACCTCGTGGCGCTTGAGCGCCGGGGTTATCTGCTCTTCCGGCATGTCGCGAATGTTGACGGAGATCTCCGGATACTTGTTCAGGAATCTGGCGATGATCGGCGGTACGACCGTTGCGGCAAGCACGATCGCCGCGGCGATCGTCACTTGCCCACGCTTCAACGAAGCGTTGTCGCGCACGTCGCCAACGGCAAGCTCGAGGTCCTTCATGATCTTGCGCGCCTGGGGCAGGAATTCCTGGCCGACCAGGGTGAGGGAGACCATGCGCGTGTGCCGGTCGAACAGGCGCACGCCGATCTCCCGTTCCAGATCCCGGATGAGGATGCTGACCGCGGACTGGGTGAGATGGAGGTTGCGTGCGGCGATGTTGAACTGGCCGAGCTCGGCCACAGCAATGAAGGCCCTGAGTTGCCGCAGGGTTATGTTCATATACGCGCGGCCTCCCGTTACATCGCTCCCATCAAAGCCTGCCAGACCTCGGCTTGTCTACCCCGCAAGTGCGGCTTGCTCTTTGTTGCCGGCCATGAGCAGGCCGAGTTCGTCGAGACGGGCGCGGTCGGGCGGCAATTCGCCAAGGATTTCGCCGTGGAACATGACGACGATGCGGTCGCAGATTGCAAACAGCTCCTCGAGTTCCGTGGAGATCAGCAGGATGGCGCGGCCGCTGTCGCGCTGGCGCAGCATCTCCTCCATCACGAACTCCATCGCGCCGATATCGATGCCGCGTGCGAGCTGATTGACGAGGATGAAATCGGGATCGCGCGCCAGCTCCCGCGCGACGACGAGCTTTTGCTGGTTGCCGCCTGAAAGTGCTGCGATCGGCTGGTTCTCGTCCCGGCTCTTCACGCGAAACCGCTTGATCAGGTCGCGGGTGTGCTCGCCGATGACCTTGCGGTTGAGCATGCCCCCCGTCGCGAACGGTTTTCGGTCGTAACGCTGCAGAATGGTGTTTTCGCTGAGCGACAGCGGCAAGACGATGCCGTGCTTGTGGCGGTCTTCCGGAATGTGGGAAAAACGCCTGGCATTGATTTCTGCCGGGTCGAGCCCGGTTATATCGTTTCCGTTGAGAACGACGCGCCCGGAATCGACCGGCAGCAGGCCGGAGAGCGCGAGCGATAGTTCCGTCTGGCCGTTGCCGGATACGCCTGCTATGCCGACGATTTCGCCGGCGCGTACGTCGAGGCTCACGCCGCGCACGGCCGGAAGGCCGGTCTCGGCGCGGCAGGTGAGGTTTTCCACCGAGAGCACGATGCGACCTGGCGGTTTGGGGCTGCGCGGCAGCTCCATGCGCACCTCACGACCGACCATCATGCGCGCAAGCTCACGCGCATTTGTCTCCCCGACCCTGACCGTATTGACGACGCGGCCGTCACGCATGACGCTGACGCGATTGCTGACCCGCATCACTTCGTCCAGCTTGTGCGAAATGAAGACGACGGTCTTTCCATCCTTCACCAGATCACCCATCAGCGAAAGGAGGCGGTCGGTCTCTTGCGGGGTGAGAACGGCGGTCGGTTCGTCAAGGATGAGCAGGTCGATACCGTGGAATAGCACCTTCAGGATTTCCACCCGCTGCTGCTCGCCGACCGAGAGGTCTTCGACGATTGCGTCGGGACGCACGTCGAGGGCGTAGCGCTCGGAAAGCGCGCGGATCTTTCGGTGGACCTTGTCGATATCGGATATGACGCTGAGCGCCGAACCCTGGCCGAGGATGTAGTTTTCTGCCACGGTCAGGTTCGGTACCAGCATGAAGTGCTGGTGCACCATGCCGATCCGCTGGCGGATCGCGTCGCGTGGGCTTGTAAAGCGCACCGATTGTCCCTTGTAGACGATCTCGCCTTCATCCGGCCGGACCATGCCGCAGATCATGCTCATCAGCACGCTCTTGCCGGCGCCGTTTTCGCCGAGCAGCGAATGGATCTCGCCTTCCTCGATTTCGAGCGAAACGCCGTCGCTGGCGATGATAGGGCCGAAACGTTTGCGGATATTGTCGATGCGCAGGAACGGTTTTGCCGACATGTCGATCACCTCATCTCGTAGGGCTGGCCAAGGTTGCTGGGTGCGGCACCCTTGCCGCGGAAGGCGACGAGCGTGACGATCGTCATGATGTAGGGAAGCGCCTGCAGCACTTGGTAGGGCACGACGATCGATGCTTGCGCCTGGAGCATGAGCTGCAGGGCGTAAAAGAGGCCGAAGAGCAGCGAGACGAAGAAGGCGCCGATCGGCGACCAGCGGGCGAAGACCACGACGGCAAGGGCGATGAAGCCGCGGCCGGAGGTGATGCCTTCGACGAACTGGTTGGAATGGCCAAGCGTGAGGAACGCGCCACCGAGCCCTGCAAGCCCTGTACCGACGAGGACGGCGGCATAGCGGTAGCCGACGACACTGCGACCGGCGACGTCGACGGCCTTCGGGTGCTCGCCGACGGCGCGAAGCGTCAGGCCGAAGGAGGTGCGGTAAAGCACCAGAGTGGCGAGGAGGGCGACCAGCACGGTCGAATAGACGATGAGGTTCTGGCGGAAGAACGCTTCTCCGAGAAAGGGCAGGTCGCTCAGCCAGGGTATGTGGACCGGCTGGGCGATCTCGATGCCCTTGCCGGTCGAAACGTAATAGGTGCGAAAGAGGAAGGCCGTCAGGCCCATGCCGAGCAGGTTGAGGGCCGCCCCCACCACGATCTGGTCCGCCTTGATGGTGATCGTGAAGACGGCGAAGACGAGCCCGAACAGCATGCCGCCGGCAACGCCGGCCAATAGCCCGAGCGGAATGTTGCCGGTGGCTGCGGCCGCAGCGAAGCCGCAGAAGGCGCCGACGAGCATCGTGCCTTCGAGCCCGATGTTGAGCACGCCGGCGCGCTCGGAAAAGACCTCGCCGATCGAGGCGAAGATCAGGGGGGTGGCAAGCCTCCAGGCGGCGCCGACGAGCGCTGCGAGAAAGGTGAGAGAAATCATGTCGTCCATGGGTTCGACCCTCCAGGAATATCGCCAAAGTTTTGTTTTCCCGCGGGCGGTCTACGGCGACGCGGGAGTTTCCATGCTTTCAAGCCACAGTCCTGAGGATGTCGCGCAGCTTTGCGAAGGCGACGACCGAGAGGATGACAATGCCCTGAATGACCAACACCAGGACCTGCGGGACCTGTGAGGTGATCTGGAGGACTTCCGAGCCGGAGCGAAGCGTCGCAAAAAGCCCGCCCGACAGGATTGCCGCCAACGGATTGTTGCCGGCCAAGAGCGCCACCGCGATGCCCTCGAAACCATAACCCGGCGAAATGTTCTGGTAGAGCCGACGTGTGACGCCCGCCACCTCGAAGGCGCCGGCAAGGCCTGCCATCGCGCCGCTGATGCACATCGCGATCATGACGTTCCTGGCGACGTTCATGCCGGCATAGCGGGCGGCATGCGGGTTGAGACCGACGACGCGCAGCGCAAAGCCGCGGCTGCTTCTTCGCAGGAAGATGTACAGCGCAACTGCCAGAACCACCGCAACGAGGATGCCGATGTGAAGCCTAAGGTCGGTTACCAGGCGTGGCGTCCAGGCTTCGCGCACCAGCCTTGCCGATTGCGGATAGGCGGCACTCGCATCGCGCATCGGACCGGTGACGAGATAGCTCGTGAGGATGAGGGCGATGTAGTTGAGCATGATGGTGGTGACGATCTCGCTTGCCTGAAAGCGCACCTTCAGATAGCCGGCTATGCCAGCCCAGGCGGCGCCCGCAAGCGCCCCCGCCAACATCACAAGCGGCGCATGCACCCAGACGGATAGGCCGTCGATGCTGGTGCCGACAAGGGTTGCGGCGATTGCGCCGACATAGAGCTGGCCTTCGGCGCCGATGTTCCAGATCGAGCAGCGAAACGCGACGCACAGCCCTGCACCGATCAGGATCAGCGGCGTCGCCTTCAGGAGAATTTCTCCGACCGAGCGTATGTCCTGGAACGAGCCGAAGACCATGACGGTGACGACGTCGCTGCCGTTGAAGCCGTTGAGCCAGAGCAGCAGGGCGCCGAAGGCGAGTGCGACGAGAACTGCCGCGATGGGTGTCAGGGCGCTGATCGCAGCCTGCGAGAGTGTCCTGTAGAAAGCTTGGGCTGCTTGAGAATTCACGGTCTCACGCACTCCCTGGTTTATCTCAGCCATGGGTGTGTCCATTGGTGTGATGCGGGAAGTGGCTGCGGCTGGATATCCCGTCGCAGCATGGAGGCAGCTATTCTGCGCCGGTCTTGATCTCGCCGGCGGCGATCTTGGCGCTGATTGCCTTGACCTCGGCGCGGATATCCTCCGGCACGGAGACCGGACCGTCGTCGCGGAAGGTAAACGAGATGACCTTCGGGTCCTTCAGGCCGAAAACCACGTTCTCCGTTGGCGGGTGGCCTTCCTTGATCGCGCGAACCACTTCGACCACGCCTTGAGCATAGTCGGCGACGTAGAGCCCGAGAATGTTGTTAGGGGCAACCTCGGTAAAGTCGCTGAAGATCGAGAAGGAGCGCACGTCCGGGCCGGATTCGGCAATCGCCTGGTAGCCGCCGACGGTGGCGCCGGAAGCGTTCGGTACGACGAAGTCAGCGCCTTGCGAGATCATGCTGAGCGCCGCTTCCTTGGCGGCGGTCGTATCGGTGAAGTTGCCGATATAGGCTTCGCTGATCGGGAAGTCCGGATTGATGCTTTTTGCGCCGTTCTTGAAGCCGGCGAATGCCTGCTGGATCGGCGGGATTTCCATGCCGCCGACAAGGCCGGCCTTACCGCCCATTTTCGCAGCGATCACACCCATCAGGTAAAAGGGCTGGCTGGTATCGGTATTGAGCCCGATGACGTTGCCTTCGTGGATCGCGCTCGACGAGATCAGGAAATAGGTGTCCGGATAATCGAGCGCGACATCGCGCGCGGCGTCCTGGAACTCAAAACCGTGGCCAAGGATGACCTTGTAGCCCTGGCTCGCATAATCTCGAAACGCCTTTTCGAAGGAGGCCGGGTTCTGCTGCAGCTCGACATAGCTGATCTTGGCGCCAAGCTGTTGCTCAACGCCCTTGAGCGCGTTGTAGCCGATCCGGTTCCATCCTTCTTCGGAAACGCTGCCGGGCACGAGAAGGCCCATCTTGAAGTCTTCGGCGTGCGCGAGGTCCTGCCAGAGTATTCCGGTCAGGGCCATTCCGATAGTGGACGCAAGCAGCAAACGACGTGAAATTTCAGTTATCATTTCATTCCTCCCATTAGATTGCAGTCCCAATCCCCCCGGAGCAGCCGTTCCCTTTTATGCGTTCTCCTTCAGGCGGATGTTTTCAGTAGTGCTCTGCGAGACCAGGCGCCCGTTCGAAAAGACGAAAGCCCGATCCGGCCCGCCGGCAATCAGCGTGTCGGTATCGAAGCAGTCGGTAATGACGAAGTCGGCGCGCGCGCCGGGTCTGAAACCGTAGTCCTTGCCAAGCCCCATCAGTCGGGCAGGGGCCGTCGTGATCATGCTGTGCGCAGCTGAGAGCTCGTCCCCGCGCAGATGGCCTGCAAGCAGTGTCCAGCGGGCGATTTCCAGCATGTCGCCCGAGCCGGTCGGAACGAACGGATCCTGGATATTGTCCGAGGCGGTGGCGATGGTGATGCCGGCGCGATGGAGTTCGGCGACACGCGTCAACCCGCGCGGCGGCAGCATCTCGTAGTCGCGGCCCTGTAGATAGAGATTTGCGGCCGGCAGTGTCACCACGCCGACATTCAGTTTGTCCAGGCGCTCGGCTATCCGCTGGAACTCCCGGCGCGGCAAGGCGCTCAACACCGAGACGTGGCTGAAGACGGTGCGCCCCTGCATGCCGAAGCGCTCGACGCGTTCGAGTGCGGCGTCGATGAGATGCACGCCGGCATTGAGGTGTTCGTCGAGGTGCAGGTCGATAGGCTTGCCGGATTTCACAGCGGCCGAAAACAGGATGTCGAGGTAGCGCGGCGGGTCCTCGGAAACGGCGGGCGTTCCGCCGACGGCATCGGCGAGCGCAACGGCGCCGTCGATGTTGTTGCCGAGCCACTCGAAGTCTTGGCCTGGATGCGGCGTCATGAAGGCGACGAGCTGAAGCGTGATGCGGTGCTTTTCGGCATCGCGAATGGCGGCCAGCGTCTCGATGCCATGGAAACCGGCATCCTTGTCGACGTTGATGTGGCTGCGGATCGCGGTCGTGCCGCGCGAAAGACATCGCCCGATTGTGCGCGTCGCGCGCTTGTGAATGTCGTCGGGGCCGGCGGTGCGGGCGTATTTCGCAAAGGCTTCGCGGGCGCCCTGGAGCGTGCCGGAGGGATTTGGCGTAAACCGCAGCACCCCCGTCTTGTCGAGATGCTGGTGCGCGTCGACGAAGCCCGGCGAAACGAGCATGCCGGAAATGTCTATGCAGGCGCCGCACGAACCGGTGTCGAGAAAGGGCTCGACGACCGTGATGCGCCCGTCGGCGCCGACGATAATGTCGCTTGCCGACTGCGAGCCGTCATCGTTTATGACGGTACCGCCCGTGAGGGCAAAGGACTGATCGGGGATCAGTCTTGCGAGCAACGCAGCTGGATTTTCACGTACCATGTCGTCCCCACCTTGTTGTTATGGCGGGAAACTAAGCACGCGCTTTTAATTCAAACAAATTCATTATTTCAATTATTTGATAAATGGATCGTATTAATTGTCGATCGCCAGGCGCCGATCGAGCATGGCCAACGTCACGGAAAGAGACGCCTGATCAACTGGTTGACCGGCGATCTGGAACGGGCCGATGCGATCGCTTTTGGCATCGGCCCTGGTTCGCATTCAGTGCCTGTATTGCGGTTCCTCGGCGTCGAGTTGCCGGCGGATGGCGGCAAGATGGGCCCGTGCCGACTCCGGGTCACCCTCGCGCATCTGCCGGTAAGCGGCCTCAGCGATCTGTGGGGCGGCGGGCAGGACTTCCCGTCCGGTGGACATCGCAAGCACCTGCACTTCGGCCGCCCGTTCCAGATAGTAGAGATCGTCCCAGGCATCGGCGATTGTCGGCGCCAGAACCAGCACGCCGTGGTGTTTCAGGAAGACGATATCGGCGTCGCCCGCTGCAGCAGCAATGCGAGCGCCTTCCCGATGGTCGAGGGCAAGGCCGTTATAGTTTTCGTCGACAGCGGTGCGACCGTAGAATTTCAGCGCTGTCTGGCCGGCCCAGATCAAGGGGGCGCCCTCGGTCATGGATAAGGCGGTCGCATAGGGCATGTGCGTGTGGAAGGCGACTTTTGCGCGCGGCAGCCGGCGGTGGATTTCGGCATGGATGTAAAAAGCGGTTGCCTCCGGCTCACCGTCACCGTCGATGACGGTGCCGTTGAAATCGCACACCAGCAGCTTTGATGCCGTCAGCTCGCGAAAGGCATAGCCGTAGGGATTGACGATGAAGAGATCGTCATGGCCGGGTACGACAGCCGAAAAATGGTTGCAGATGCCCTCTTCGAAGCCGTTGCGCGCCGCCATGCGGAAGCAGGCCGCCAGATCTTCCTTGGTGCTGCGGATGGCATCTGTGGAAAGGTTGGGCCGGTTCGACCGTGCCGCTTCGGTGCTGCTTTTCAGGGAATGCGCCATGAGTTGCTCCTGGTTTGGCTTGAGCTGGGAGCGGCGGCCGGCCGAAAGCCCGCCGCGCGCAGCGAAGGCTGCGCCCTGCCTGCCCGCCGTTCCGCGGTCCAGCAGCGCGCCCAGATAACGCCGGAAAATGCGCGTGGTCAAACGCAAGGTCGCGTCTGAATACAAGACGTCTTTCCATGGAAACGTCAGTGCACGGATTTCAGCAGGAAGTCGCGAAACCGCCGGGCGGCCGGAGAGAGGGAGCGCGTGCGTTTCTGGATCAGGCTGACTTCGCGCTTGATGTGCGGCTCGGTCGGCGTGCGCACGACGAGGCCCATGGAGGTCGCAAGCCGTGTGACCGCCGATGTCATGATCGCGACGCCGAGCCCGCCTTCGACCATGCCGATAATCGTCAGCGGCAAGGCCACCTCCTGCATTGCCTTGTCGAAGGGCAGCACGATACCGTTGCGTGCCAGCTCGTTTTCGAGGCGGTCCCTGATCGGATTGCCGCGGTGCGGACCGATCAGCTTGCGATCAACCAGGTCGGTCCAACGAATTTCACGCAGCCTGACCAGCGGGTCGTCCGGGTGAAGGACGATGAGGAATTCGTCGGTCGTCAGCCGGGTACCCATCAATTCGGTATCGTCCTCCGGCACGGTTCCGATCCCGAGGTCGACCGAGCTGTTGGTCACCTGTTCCAGGACGGCGATCTCAGCCACGTCATGGAGAGCGACGGTAATATCGGGGTAGAGCCGGGTGAAGGCGTTGACGAGCTGCGGCAGCATCAAAGCCGCCTGCACGGTGCCCGCTGCAATCGAAACCTTGCCACGTCTCAGCGCATTCAACTCGCGCGAGCTCTCCACCATGCCATCGATGTCGGCGACGGCACGTGCGGCAACCGGCAAGATGTCCATGCCGGCCTGCGTAAGCCGCAGAAGACGCGTATGCCTGTCGAAGAGACGCAGCTTCAAATTCTGCTCCAGCTGCCGAACCAGCGTGCTCACCGCCGACTGCGAGGAGCCGAGCCTGTCGGCGGCGAGGGTGAACTGCCCCAGATTGGCTACGGTGACGAAGGCTCGAAGCTGTTTCAGCGTGATGTCCATGCCGGTCCATTCATTCAATTACTATATGAATAAATATGATTGTGCCGATTGTTTGCTGATTTGGCCAGCCGCATGATCCGCTTTGTACGGCGTGCGGTGACCAGATCATGAGGCCGAAGTTGCCCTCCCACCGCGCCGGAAGCTGTTCGCTGGGAGGAAAGCGAATGCATAAATCCGATACGACTGATCCTGTCGAAAAAACCTACCCGATCCCAAGTTTGATGGCCCTTGGCCTACAGCATGTTCTCGTCATGTATGCCGGAGCGGTCGCCGTGCCGCTCATTGTCGGCAGCGCACTTCAATTGCCCAAGGAACAGATTGCGATGCTCGTCAGCGCGGATCTCTTCTGTTGTGGCATCGTCACCCTCATCCAGGCGCTCGGCATCTGGAACATCGGCATTCGCCTGCCGATCATGATGGGGATTTCGTTCACCGCCGTACCCTCGATTATCGCGACGGGCACCAATCCCGATCTCGGCATGCCGGGCGTCATCGGCGCGGTCATCGGCTCCGGGGTGTTCACGATCCTGGTCGCGCCGTTCTTCGGCCGCTGGGTACGGTTCTTCCCGCCTGTTGTCACCGGCACGGTGATGCTGGTGATCGGCCTTTCGCTGATGCGCGTCGGGGTAAACTGGGCGGCAGGTGGCCAGCCGATGATCAAGGGTCCGGACGGCATGATCCCGAACCCGGCCTACGGCGCGCCGTTCGCGCTCGCCGTGGCTGCCATCGTGCTCATGTCGATCCTGCTCCTCACCCGCGTTCTCAAGGGCTTCATGGCCAATCTTGCGGTCCTGATCGGGATCGGGATCGGCTTCGTGGTCGCGATCGCTGCCGGCAAGGTGGATTTCCACGGCGTTGCCGAGGCCGACTGGGTGCGCATCATTCACCCGCTCGCCTTCGGATGGCCGATCTTCGAGTTCTGGTCGATCCTGTCGCTCTGTGCGGTCATGACGGTCATGATGATCGAATCGACCGGCCAGTTCCTGGCTGTCGGCGACATGGCCGGACGCAAGATCACCGAGGCAGAACTGACCCGGGGTTTGAGAACCGACGGTGTCGGTAACATCATCGGCGGCCTGCTCAACACCTTCACCTATACGACCTATGCGCAAAACGTCGGACTGCTGCAGATCACCGGCGTGCTCAGCCGCTTCGTGGTGGCAGCGGGCGGCGCCATCCTGATCCTGCTCGGCTCGCTGCCGAAGGTTGCCTTCGTCAGCGCATCGATCCCGAGCTATGTCGTCGGCGGTGCGGCAATCGTGATGTTCGGCATGGTGTCGGCGACGGGGGTGAAGATCCTGTCGAAGGTGGATTTCGTGGCCAATCGCCGCAATCTCTACATCGTCGCCGTCAGCGTCGGCCTCGCCATGGTGCCGGTCGTTGCCGAAAACATCTTCGATCAGCTGCCGGCGGCGATCGAGAAGTTCCTGCACAGCGGCGTGCTCGTCGGCACCTTTGCGGCGGCACTGCTCAACATTCTCTTCAACGGCGTTCCGGCGAAAGAGCCGGAGGAGGCCGAACTCGCGGACGGAGCGCCGGCTGCCGACCCTGCCTAGAGAACAACACCATTAGTCCGGCGGCCGCGCGCCGCCGGATCCCCAACCCCAAGAGGATTCCATGAGACGCTTCGACTATCATCGGGCGGAAACGCTGGAGCATGCCTCCCGTCTTCTCACCGAGCTCGGCGACGACACATTCCTTTTCAACGGAGGCACGGACCTTTTGGTCGAGATCCGCGAACGGCTGCGCCGCGTGCGCAACGTCGTCGACATCAAGCAGATCCCTGGTTTGTCCGACATCACCTATGACGAGACGCGCGGACTGACCTTCGGTGCGCTGGTGACCGTCGGACGGCTGGAGAACCTGTCGCTGGTGCGCCAGCGATATCCGAACCTGCGTTCAGCACTCGCCTCGCTCGGCTCCATCCAGGTGCGCAACCGCGCGACCGTCGTTGGCAATATCTGTCGCGCCTCACCGTCGGCCGATACCATTCCGCCCTTGGTGGCGGACGGCGCCTTCGTGCACATCTACAGCCGCACCAACATGCGTGTGGTGCCGATCTGCGAGTTCTTCACCGGCCCCGGCAGGACCGTTCTCGCCAAGGGCGAAATCGTTACCGGTATCACCGTGCCGCCGGCGGGTGACAATACCGGCAAGGCCTATCTCAAGCACGGCCGTCGAAAGGCGATGGAGCTGTCCACCGTCGGCGTCGCCGTCAGCCTGGCGATGGACGATGGCGTCTGCAGCGACATCCGCATCGCGCTCGGTGCGGTCGGCGCCACCGTTCTGCGCGCGCCGCAAGCCGAAGCCATGCTGCGTGGCACGAGGCTCGATGCTGAGACGGTCAGGAGTGCTGCCGACAGGGCGATGGAGGAATGCACGCCGATCAGCAACGTGCGCGCCAGCGCAGACTACCGCCGCGACATGGTCGGCGTCCTGACCGGTCGCGCCATCAAACAGGCATTGGAGACTTTCGCATGAAACGGATGGTCGAATTCACCGTGAATGGCGAGGCGCGCGAGATGGCCGTCGATGGCTGCTGCTCCCTGCTCGATGCGCTGCGCGACGAGGTCGGCCTCACCGGCACCAAGAAGGGCTGCGATGTCGGCGACTGCGGCGCCTGCTCCGTGCTCGTCGATGGCGAGCCGGTCAACGCCTGCCTGATGCTTGCCGTGGAAGCCGAAGGCCGTGCGGTCGAGACGGTCGAAGGGCTCCAGCCGGGTGTCGATCGACTGCATCCGCTGCAGGATGCCTTCATGCGGCACGGCGCCTCGCAATGCGGCTTCTGCACGCCCGGCATCCTGATGATGGCGAAGAAGCTCATCGACGACAATCCGCACCCGACTGACGAAGACATCCGCTTCGGGCTCTCCGGCAACATCTGCCGCTGCACGGGATACACCAAGATATTCGACGCGATCAAATCGGCCGCGCGCGAGATGGAGGCTGCAAGACCATGAACATGACCACCCCCATTGAACAGCGCGAGTTCAAGATCGTCGGTAAGAGCGTCAAGCGCGACGACGTGCTCGAAAAGGTCACGGGTGAGGCGCAGTATACCGGCGATATCAAGCTGCCCGGAATGCTGCACGGCAAGATCAAGCGCGCGGCGATCGCCCATGCGCGCATCAAGTCGATCGACGTCAGCAAGGCGCTCGCCTATCCGGGCGTCAAGGCTGTGCTGACCCACGAGACCGTGCCACGCGTGCTGCACTATGGGTCGCCGCATCCACGCTCGGCCTCCTGCACCAAGGACCAGTACATTCTCGACGACAAGGTGCGGTTCTGGGGCGAGGGCGTAGCCGCCGTCGCCGCCATCAGCGAAGAGATCGCCGACGAGGCGCTCGACCTGATCGAGGTGGAATACGAACCTTTGCCGGCCGTCTTCGAGCCGGAGGACGCCGCGCAGCCAGGCGCACCACTGATCCACGACGTTGGGCCGGGCGGCAATCTTGTGCTCGACCCGGTGCGCGTCAACCGCGGTGACATCGATAAGGGTTTTGCCGAGGCGGACTTCGTTCTCGAGGGCACATTTGCCGGCGGGCGGCCGCACCCGGCCTACATGGAGCCGAACGTCTGCATCGCCGACTGGGACGGTTCCAACAAGCTGACCTTCTGGACCTCGACCCAGACCTCTTTCATGGTGCGCGGCATCCTTGCAGAAGTGCTCGGCCTGCCGCTCACCAAGGTGCGCGTGCTCGTCGACCATATGGGCGGCGGCTTTGGGGCCAAGCAGGACCTGTTCCAGCACGAGTTTCTCTGTGCGCTTTTGGCGAAGGAAACCCGCCGGCCGGTGAAAATGGAGTTCACCCGCCATGAGACATTCGTGGCCGGTCGTTCCCGTCACCCTTGCCGGATCTGGCTGAAGCAGGGCTTCAAGAACGACGGCACGCTCGTCGCCCGCGACATGAAGCTGGTCTACGATTCCGGCGCCTACGGGTCCCATGGCCCGGGCGTGACCATCGTTGGAACCACCGCCGCTACCTCGCTCTATCGCTGCGAGAACGTGCGGCTGGAGGGGCGGTGCGTCTACACCAACACCCCGATCAACGGAGCCTTCCGCGGCTACGGCGTGGTGCAGAGCTACTATGCGCTCGACATCCAGATGGACGAAGCGGCCGAACGGCTCGGCATGGATCCGGCCGAACTGAAGCTGAAGAACGTGGTGCGCGCCGGCGACATCGCGCCATCAGGCCATCCGATCCTCGGTCACGGGCTTGAAATCTGCCTCAAGCACGGCATCGACGTGCTCGACTGGAAGGCGCTTTGGAACCGCGACCGGGCTCCAGATCCGAAGCGCCCGCACATCCGCAAAGGGTGGGGCATCGGCTGCGAGATGCACGGCTCGTCTGCCTATCCCGGCATCAAGGAACAGGGCAACGCCACGGTGAAGGTCAACGAGGACGGCACGGTGACGCTGCTGACTGGCGCTGCCGGACTTGGCACCGGAGCCCATACGGCGCTGGCGCAGATCGTTGCCGAAGAACTCGGGGTCCGCTTCGAGGACGTCGGCGTCATCCATGGCGACACGGACGTGGTTCCATGGGACATCGGGGCCTTTGCCAGCCACACGACCTATCTGGTCGGCACAGCCGCCAAGATGGCGGCCGGCAAGGTCCGCGCCGCCGTGCTCGAACGGGCAGCGATGAAACTTCAGGTCTCGCCCGACGACATCGACCTTTCCGAAGGCAAGGTCTTCCTCATCGCCGAGCCAGATCGCTCTATGACGGTGTCGGAGGCCATGGGGCCCTCACGTGGCATTCCTGCCGCCAATATCGTTGCCAACGGCACTTACGAGCCGACGAAATCCTACTCCTTCGCCGCACATTTCACCGAGGTGGACGTCGACACGGAAACAGGCATCGTCGAGGTCAAGCGCGTCGTGCCGGTGCACGACGTTGGACGCGTCATTCACCCGATCGCGGCGCAAGGCCAGATCGAGGGCGGCATCCAGCAGGGCATCGGCCACACGCTGACCGAGGACTACGTCATCGACAAGAAGACCGGGCGCTCACTCAATGCGGGCCTGGTCGACTACAAGATGCCGCTGTCGATGGACATGCCCGACATCGAGACGATCATCCTCGAGGCAGCGCCCGACCCGGGTGGTCCCTGGGGTGCCAAGGGTGTGGGCGAAGATCCGATCATCGCCATCGGCCCTTCCATCGCCAATGCCATCCACGACGCCATCGGCGTTCGCTTCCACCACTATCCGATCACACCGGAAGACATCCTGAAAGCCTTGAGGGAGAAGGGCGCATGAACATGCATATCGAACCTGCGAGCCAGCAGAAACTCCCGATCACGATCCTCACCGGTTTCCTCGGATCAGGAAAGACGACACTGCTCAACTACATTCTCACCGAGCGTCACGGTCACCGTATCGCAGTGATCGAGAACGAATACGGCGAAGTGGACGTCGACAGCGACCTCGTGCTCGCCTCGGACGAGGAAATCTTCCAGATGCAGAACGGCTGCATCTGCTGCTTCGTCGACGTGCGCAACGACCTGATCGACGTGATGAAGAAGCTCCTGAGCCACAAGGACAAGTTCGACCACATCATCGTCGAGACCTCGGGTCTTGCCGACCCGACGCCGGTCGCCACCGCCTTCTTCGTCGACCGTAGCGTGGCCGACGAGGTGGAGCTCGACGCCGTCGTCACGCTGGTGGACGCAATGCACATCGACCAGCATCTCTACGATCCGGTGCTCGACGGCAGCGACAACCAGGCGGTCAACCAGATCGTCGCGGCCGACCGCATCCTCGTCAACAAGATAGACCTTGCCGGGGAGGATGCCCTCGGTTCGCTGGAAACATCTCTGCGCAGGCTAAACCAGACAGCACCCATCCTGAGGTCGAGCTACGGCAAGGTGGATCTCTCCAACATCCTCGGGGTCAAGGGCTTCCGGCCGTCCTATGTGCGCGAGCGGGCGGAAATCCTCGACATCGACATGGATGACGATCACGACGCCGAGCACCATCACCACCATGATTGCAAGGAGCCGTGTTGCGATCACGCCCATCACGACCATGGGCACCACCATCATCATGACCATGGACGCGCGCACGCGACCGCGCTTCGGCCGCACCAGCATGACGCGACGGTGAAATCCCACTCCTTCGTCTATCCCGAAGCCTTCGACGGCGAAAAGCTTGCAGGTTTCCTCAAGGGCTACCTCGGCGAGCACGGCGACGACATATTCCGCACAAAGGGCATCGTTTCCGTTGCCGGCGACGACCGCTTCTTCGTGCTTCAGGCCGTGCACAAGCTCGTCGATTTCCGCCCGGACCACGCCTGGGGCGAAGACAAACGGAAGTCGAAGTTCGTGTTCATCGGCCGCAATCTCGACCGCGAAAGTATCGACAGAAACTTGCGTGCATGCCTGGTGCCTTAGCAGCGAATCTCCACGCCGGACGGCGCTTGCGTAAGCCTTTCTGTCTGAGCCGCCCGCGCCCCTCCAGCGCGGGCGGTTGCTGCTGCTTTCAACGACAAAAATAGCTTTAAAAACAATTTGTTAGCTCATTTTTCGAGTTGACAAGAATCGCGCGAAGTGGTTCCTTTGAAGGCGAGTAGAAGCACCGACAATTGCTCACCGTCTGTTGGAAGATGAGGCTGCGATGTCGATGCTGATCACCAAAGGAACACCCGGTTGCCCCGCCCTGGGAGCTTATGCGCCGGCTTGTTCCCTCCGTCTTCGGCATTTCCTGAGATCGCGGATCCAGGCCTGGCTTTGGCCGGCATGGCGTTCATCGCGCGGCCCCGCATCGACCGGACCCTCTACGACAGGAGAAACCTATGATTATTGACCTGAGCTGCTATCCCACCGATCTGGTGGACCTGGCTTGGCGACACGACGGACCGCCGTTCACCGGCGACAAGCTGCTGAAGATGATGGATGGCCCCTACTATGTGAACGGCAAGCCGCGCCGGATCGACAAGGCCTTCATTCAGCCGCCGCAAGGCAACACCATCTACACCCACGAGGTGATGGATCTCGAGGGCAAGGCCGCCATCCGCCAGTACATGGCCTACACGGAAAAGATGGTGACCGAGCACCCCGACCGCTTCCTCGGCTGCTTCGTCTACAACCCGCGCTACGGCACCCAGAACGGCGCCGAAGAGATCGAACGCTACGCCAAGGAGTTCGATTTCAAGATGGTGCAGCTGCAGGCGAACATGCACGCCTACCGCCCGGACCGCGCGCTCGACTGGCTGCGACCGGCACTGAAGAAGTGCGCGGATCTCGGCCTGATGGTGAAGGTGCATACCGGTGACGGACCGTACTCGATCCCGACGGAGTTCTACCCGATCATCCGCGAGTTTCCGGAGGTCAACTTCATCCTGGCGCATTTCGGCGTTCAGACCGGCGGCGTCTACGTGTTTGAGCCGATGCAGATGGCACTCGACACACCGAGCGTCTACGTGGAATCCGGCTGGTGCCTGCAGTCGCGCATCGTTGAATTCGCCAAGGTTCTGCCCAAGCACAAGATCCTCTTCGGCTCGGATACGCCGCCGAACGAACCGGGCATGTGGATCAACCTCCTGGAGGTTCTCTGCCACGAGCCGCCGCAGGGCCTGAACCTCGATGAGGATACGCTCGAAGATTACCTCGGCAACAACGTCGCCCGGATGATCGGGCTGGAAGCGACGAAGCCACCGGCCACCGTCGAGGAAGCCGAGGCGTATCTGCGCCAGCACGGCGTCGCCCTTGCCGCGTAAATTTGAACGGAGTGAACAATGATCATTGATACCCATCTTCACCCGACCAACCTCGTCGACGAGGCATGGCGTCACACGGGCGAGCCCTTCACCGGCGAGCGCATGCTCAAGCTGATGGACGGTCCCTACATGATCAACGGCAAGCCGCGCCGGATCGACATGGGCTTCATCCAGCCGCCGCCGGGCAACACCGGCTACCGCGACGGCAACCGCAAGGGTCGCGACGGCATTCGCGACTACATGGCCTATTGCGCCGAGCTTTGCCAGAAGTACCCGGACCGCTTTATCGGCAACTTCAACTACAACCCGCGCTGGGGACCTGAAAACGGCGCTGCGGAGCTGGAATTCCACGTCAAGGAATACGGTTTCAAGATGTTGAAGCTGCACGCCAACATGCACGGTTATCGCCCCGACCGCGCGCTTGATTGGCTGCGTCCGGCGATGAAGAAGTGTGCCGAACTCGGCGTCGTCGTGCTCATCCACACGGGCGACGGCCCGTACACCATCCCGACGATGTTTTATCCGATCATTCGCGAGTTCCCGATGGTGAACTTCATCATCGGTCACTTCGGCATCCAGACCGGCGGCAACTATTCGTTCGAGTCCTTCTGGATGGCGATGGATACCCCGAACGTCTATTGCGAGTCCGGCTGGTGCTTCCAGTCGCGCATCGTGGAGTTCGCCCAGCAGTTGCCGAAGAACAAGATCGTCTTCGGCACGGACAGCCCGCCGAACGATCCGGGCATGTGGCTGCGCGAACTGGAAGTGCTCTGCAAGGATCCGCCGCACGGCATCAACCTCTCCGAGGACGATCTCGAAGGCTATCTCGGCAACAACATCGCCAAGCTCGTCGGCATCGATCCGTCGCCGCCGCCGCGCGACCTGAGGGACGCTCAGGCGCGTCTGAAGGATAGCTATGCCGGTGTCGACCGGGCCACGGGCAAGCACAAGGAATTTGCCTGAGTAAAGACGACGGCGCCCATTCCGGGCGCCGTCACCCCCCAGTCGCGTCGAGGCTAAGAAATGACCCAGTACCACAAGCAAGATGTTCGCAGCTTCCTCGCCGACTACAGGGCGGAGCACCCCGAAGATGTCATCACCATCGACCAGCCGGTCTTAGACGATCAGGATGCGACAGCGCTGATCTGGAACCTGGCTGAGCGGGGGCGACATCCCATGCTGCACCTGAAGGATGTCAGCGGCGTCGGCAGCGAGGTCCTCTGCAACATCTTTGCCTCACGCGATCGTATCGCCCGTCTGCTCGGTTCGACCGCTGACAGGTTGCACGAGGCCTACCAGGCGCGCGCCAACCGGCCGTTCACGCCGGAAGTCCTGAAGGAAGGTCCGATCACCGAGGAGATCGTCTCGGGTGATGCCGTCGATCTCAACGCGTTGCCGATGCTCAAGCACTTCGACACGGACCGGGCGAAATACATCACCAGCGGCATCATCATCGGCGAGCATCCCGAAACCGGCGCCGGCAATCTCAGCTACCACCGCGCGATGATCCATTCGAAGAATTCGCTCGCCACCTCGCTGCATTCGCGTGGCCATCTCTGGCGGCTGATGAACATGGCCAAGGAGAAGGGCAGGCCGATGCCGGTCGCGATGGTCATCGGCGGCCATCCGCTCTTCATGATCGCAGCCTCTGCCCGACTTGCCTTCGGTGAAGACGAACGTGATGTTGCCGGCGGCCTGATGGGCGAGCCGCTTCAGGTGGTGCGGACACCAAAGTACGGCATTCGTGTTCCCGCCCATGCCGAGATCGTGCTCGAAGGTGTGCTGGATCCCGAGGCGCATGTGGAGGAGGGGCCGTTCGGCGAGTTCACAGGCTATTCCTCCGACCGCTCGACCAACAACCTTTTCACCGTCGAAACCGTCATGCGCCGGCGCAATGCCATCCTCGTCAGCGTGGCCGGCGGCAATTCGGCCGAACACCTCAATCTCGGCCGCGTGCCGCGCGAGGCCGAGGTGGTGGAGAAGCTGAAGGCGCGCTTTCCCTCGATCACCGCGGTACACTACCCCTCGTCGGGCACGCATTTTCACGCCTACATCGCCATGAACCAGACGCGTGAAGGGGAGGCGCGGCAGGTCATGCTCGGACTTCTCGGCTGGGACCAGTACCTGAAGACCGTGGTCGTGGTGGACGCGGATGTCGATATCACCCGAGACAGTGAGGTGCTCTGGGCGCTTGCCACTCATTTCCAGCCGCACAAGGACGTCGTCATCATCGAAGGCCTGCCAGGCAATGCGCTCGACCCCTCCGCCAGCGGCATCGGCACGACCTCGCGGATGGGGCTCGATGCGACGCGCGGCCCGAATTTCCATGGCGTGCGCGCCCGCATCAGCGACGAGGCCTGCGCGCGCGCCGCAGCACTCCTGAAAAGCGCGGGATAAGGCGATGACGCATCCAAGACGCATGATCGTTGGCATTTCGGGCGCGTCGGGCGTGGTCTACGGCAAGCGCATCCTCGAACTGCTGCGTGACCTCGAGATCGAGACACATCTGATCATGTCGCGCGCGGCCTGCATCACGCTTGCGGCCGAGGCGACGTTTTCCAGACAGGACCTCGAAGCGTTGGCGACGACCACCCATTCCAACAAGGATATCGGCGCCGTCTGTTCCTCTGGCTCCTACAAGACGCTCGGCATGATCGTCGCCCCCTGTTCGGTCAAGACGCTGGCCGAGATCGCCACGGGCACGACGGACAACCTCATTTCCCGTGCGGCCGACGTGGTGCTGAAAGAACGTCGTCGCCTCGTCCTGATGCTCAGAGAAACGCCGCTTCATCTCGGCCATATCCGTAACATGGCGCATGTGACCGAGATGGGCGGCATCATCTATCCGCCTGTCCCAGCCTTTTACGCGAAACCTCAGAGCATCGAAGACATGGTCGACCACACCATCGGCCGCGTGCTCGATCTCTTTGATCTCGATCCGGGTATCGTGCGCCGTTGGCGGGGAACGCAGGGAGTGGAGTGAGATGACAATCCGCATCGCCGCCGATCCGGAAACGCTTGCGCCAGAACCGCGCGCTGCCTTCCTGTCGGACGATGCAATCGAAGTACTGTCTTTCGCCGCTCGATCGCTCGAAGAGGGGCAGTCAACGGCCCTCATCACGCTCGTCGAAATTCGTGGCGGCGCTGCGCGCGCCCTCGGCGCGCAAATGGTCGTGCGCAGTGACGGTCTCTATTGCGGTTTCGTCTCCGGTGGTTGCACCGAAGCGGCCGTGGCCGCCGAAACCATCACCGCTCTTGGAAAGGGCCTTGATCGCACGCTTCGACTTGGCGAAGGGTCCCCGTTCTTTGATATTGTCCTGCCCTGTGGCGGCGGCATTACCCTTGCGATCCATGTATTGGCGGATGCGGCAGTCTTGCGCCAGGCGCTTTCCACCCTCCAACATCGCTCGCCGGTGGGTCTACGCTATCATCCTGGCAAGCGCGCCCTTTCGCTGCAGCACGGCAGCGAGGCAAGCGGCTGGTACGGCGAGAGTTTTGTGCGCGCCTACCGGCCGAGGCCGCGGGTCATCCTCGCCGGCACTCCGCTCGAGATCGATGCGGTTGCCCGCGTTGCTGTTGCGGCCGGCTACGAGACCGTCGTGCTCGAGCGCGGGCAAGTGCCTTCGCCTGACGAACTAGACGGCGACACCGCCGTCGCGCTCCTCTTCCACGATGTTGATCGCGAGTTGCCGCTGCTCGATGTGGCGCTGACGTCGAATGCATTCTACATCGGCGCCCTTGGCAGCCGCCGGACCCATGCGAAACGCTGCCAGCTCCTGCGTGATTGCGGGGGAGATGAGCGTCTGCTTTCTCGCATCAAGGCGCCGATCGGCCTGTTCGACAAGGCGAGGGATGCACGTTCACTCGCAGTCTCGGTCGTGGCCGATATCGCACACGCGCGCCTGCGGCTCGACTGGATGTAGGTCTCCCATCCGAAGACAAAGGGCGCCGATAAAGTCGCTCAATCCTCGATGGAGGCGGAGGTCGCCTGGCATTACCTCTTGCGACTTGTTGACTCACTCGCGGTTGAACAATACCTTGCGAGCTCGGTCGTTAGGCTTGTCCTCAACATGACGGATCAATCTCTTCAGCGTCGCCTTGCCGCCATCGTCGTTGC
Source organism: Ensifer sp. ENS07 (assembly GCF_014852185.1). Classification (NCBI taxonomy): domain Bacteria; kingdom Pseudomonadati; phylum Pseudomonadota; class Alphaproteobacteria; order Hyphomicrobiales; family Rhizobiaceae; genus Ensifer; species Ensifer sp. ENS07. Next base: position 81,413 of record NZ_JACVBE010000019.1, read on the forward strand.
CGATGTGGTGGGATATTCACGCCTGATGGAGGCTGATGAAGTCGCAACGCTGGCCGACCTCAGGAAACTCCGTTCTGGCGTTATCGAGCCGGCTGTGATGCGTTACACGGGTCGCATCTTCAAGGTCATGGGCGACGGATTTTTAATCGAATTCGGTAGCGCGGTGGACGCGGTCGCAGCAGCGTTGGAAATGCAACGGGCCACCACTGCTGTCGAAGCTGCCGGAGACCGGCGCCTGCTTTTGCGTGTAGGGGTCAATCTGGGAGATGTCATTGACGACGGTTCAGACGTTCTCGGCGACGGTGTCAATGTCGCGGCGCGCCTAGAGACGCTGGCCGCACCGGGAGGTATCTGCATTTCAGCCAAAGTTCACGGCGAGATCGTCGGCAAGATCGGCGACCGTTTCTTTGATGCAGGCGAACGCTACCTAAAGAACCTGGCTCGCCCGGTGCACGTGTGGCATTGGCCGGATGCGCTGCAGAGCATTTTGCCGCTGCCAGAATGTCCCTCGATCGCTGTATTGCCGTTCACGAATACGAGTGGGGATGAAGCGGACGCGCCTTTCGTCGACGGCTTGACCGAAGACCTGATCACCGACCTTTCCCGTACAGCTGGCCTGTTCGTCATCGCGCGCAATTCCGTGTACGGCTACAAGGGCAAGCCGGTCGACGTACGGCTCGTCGCCCAGGATCTCGGCGTCCGCTACGTCCTCGAGGGGAGCGCCAGACGCGCAATGGGTCGTGTCCGCATCAATGCACAATTGATCGACGCGCTTGGCGGCCAGCACTTGTGGGCCGACCGGTTTGACAGGACGGTGGAAGACGTTTTCGAATTGCAGGATGAAGTTAACGCCAAGATTGTTGAAGCCCTCATCGGCCGACTGACCATCCCGACGCAGCGCAATCGGCCGAAGAATTTTGAGGCGTACGATCTGTGTGTGCGCGCCCGCCTGCTGACGGAAGAGTCGCCGCAAACTGCGCGTGAGGCTTATGTGTTGCTTCAGCGCGCGGTTGAGCTTGAGCCATCATATGCCGAAGCGCTCGGTCTGCTCGCCTATAATCGTTGGCTGGCCTGGACTCACTTCGGCGAGCCCGAAGATCCTAACCGTCAGATGGCGGTGACGTTCGCGCAGAAGGCCGTCGACCTGGACCCCAACGATGCCGGCTGCCGTTACGTTCTGGGGACTATTTTGGCTTATGAGCGGCGATGGGAGGAATCAGAAGCCGCCTTCGCCAAGGCCCTGGAGCTAGACCCCAACCACGCCGACACCTGGGCCGCCATGTCGGACATGTCCGTGCTGGACGGCAGGGTTGCCGACGGACTGGCACAGATTGAAAAAGCTCTGCGGCTCAATCCCTATCCAGCCTGCTGGTATCTTTGTCATCTTGGGCAGGCGCAATACGCCGCGCGTGACTATGAGGCGGCAACGGCTACACTGCGCAGGAAAGACACGTACCGTACCAACTCACGCAAATTCCTGGCTGCTACGCTTGCGCAATTGGGCCACCTTGAGGAGGCGCGGCGAGAAGCAGAATTGTTCCTGATCGCCCACCCTCATTTCACGATCGGCCATTGGCTCAACTCCCAGCCGCTGCGCGATGCATCTGTACGAGACCACTTTGCAGACGGCTTCCGAAAGGCTGGGCTGCCAGAGATCTGACAGCCGCCGGGGACAATCTCGACATGTTCGAGGACTTGATTAACGGTTATGCGCTGCGCGAGAACGGCGGCCTGGAACGCAGTCCAAGCTTGATCTAGGCGATACACACAGCCGCTATGTCGAAGCCGCCGTTGATGGCATGGTGATCGGCCGTCTCTATCTGAGGAATGGCAATCCGTATCCGGGACCCAAGTGCGAATACAAACTGGCATGGTTCAACCGGCTAACAATGTACGCGGCTAAACTGCGCCGCTTGGAGGTTTCTGTTATCCTGGCGGCACGGACCTCGACGTTTACAAACCAAGCGTTGGTTGAATGACGCCTTGTTCCGAGTAGAAGTTCGCGATGCCTACCGACGTTTGCTCGAACATGGCTGGACAGACGCCCTTCGCCAGCTTCATCCTGGCGAACGTATCTACAGCCAAAGCCGGCGATCCCCGACGACAGCTGGTCGAAATCAAGCGCCCCTTCTGGCGAACGTCGGATGCCTCACAGGCGACGCCATAATTGTCTCAGGACTTTGGCGGGTCGGTTTCCGTCAAGCAGCGTTGCACCGCTCCTTTGCCAACCCCGAAGGCACTGGGTACCTTGTACTACCGCTGATGCATTCATTCAGCCGTCACCGAAGATTAGCCTGTGGTGGGGGCTCTGGGCCGGGTGAGCAGCGCCCGAGCGATCTTGGGGCAAGGGGCTCATGTCCGTCTTCGTCAAAAGATTGAGCCGTGTTCTGAAAACCAGTTATCCGAAACTGAGCCTTTACCGCCGCTTACCTGAACGCGCGATTTCTATGGCGCTCTTGCGTTGGGTATGGCGCGACAAAATTGCCCATTGATGTGCTCGCACGAAAGGGCGATGTGAGGGGTATGCATACGGAAACTTTCATCAGGATATCGCGGCTCATCGAGCAAGCACGCTCCCTTACCCGGAGCCGGCTACCCTGATCCTGTAACGCCGCCATAGCCCCCGCCGCTCCGGGAATCCACTGACCAACAGTGCGGTTCATTATTGACGGAGTGTATCTATGCCCGCGTCTCCAGCCCGCCCCGTTTGCATCGGTTGCAACCGGCATCTTCCCCTTTCTGCTCGCCGTTGCCCGTGGTGCAAGACGCACTGCGCTGCCACCCGCCGCAACTCGTGCGCCGTGCGCGAACGGAGCGCGCATCCGCCAGTTCTCTGCGCGTTTGGCAGGGGGAGCGGAAAATGAAGGACACCAATAAGAACTATTGCGCCGCTGAGGAGGCTGCCCCGGAAGAGATGCAGCAGGTCGGAGCTCTTCCCTGGCGCATCGCCAAGAATGGCGAGGCAAGGATTTTGCTCGTCACGTCGCGCAGCAGCGGGCGGTGGATCGTGCCCAAGGGATGGCCAATGAAGGGTTTTGCGCCCCGCCAGACCGCGTCGCGGGAAGCGTTGGAGGAGGGCGGTGTCATTGGCGTCCTCTCTAAGGCGCCGGTGACGACCTATCGCTACATGAAACGCCTGGATAACGGCGCAAGCGTTGCCTGCCGCGTGGCTGTGTTTGGGCTGAACGTGCGCGGGACACTGGTTGATTGGCGGGAAAAAGCACAAAGGCAGCGGCGTTGGTTTTCGCTCGCCGCGGCGGCGGACAAGCTTGATGACCGCGAACTTTCGGAGTTCGTGCGCACCCTGGATGCCGCGTCTGAATGTTTGGAGCCACCGACCGGCGCAACCGGGAAAAAATCGGCGCTCGACGAGATCCTCATGTTGAGGCGCTAGACCAGTGTCGACGTTCCCGCACCTCGAAAAGTATCGGCGACCAGTTAAGTCCGTCTGCAGCCATAGGGTCAGTCGCGCACGATGAATGCCTGGCGCCACTACCTGCGACGGCAAGAGCGGCGCCAGGAACCTCCCGGGGTTGATCCCTCAAATGCCGACCTATCCGGCCGAATCCGCATACAGAGAGAATAAGCAATGAGCTTCAGATACAGTCATACTTTGCCGATCAGCGGCGCAAACAAGCTGCCCCGATTCAGACAGTGGGCCGCCGAGAACATCCCAGGTATCGCCTTGTCCCTGCCTCCGCAGGTCCCGGTCAAGAGTACCGCCTTGACCGTCCGCCTCAGGTCAGTCGAGGATCGCGCTACACTGATGGCGAGGCTTGAAGGCGTGGATCTCGATGACAGGAAGACCCGCTAGTATCCCCTGTTGTCCACCGCGCGACCGGTGAGACGGTCGAACCGGCGATTGGGACACTGATCGCCGGTTCTGTTCGTTGCATGAAAGTGGTAGCGGTGGTCGACCGCGAAAGGCTGTGCAAACAAAGCCGAAGGAAAAAGCTTCGGTTCCCCCTCACGTCATCGCCAGGAGACGACGTCATCGATATGGCCGGTCTCTGGCGACGCCCCGCAGCTGAGAGGCGCAGACCAGATGCGCTTGCGCGCAGGTTTGCCACGTTGAGGCGCACTTCTCGTCGATTGGCGCGCCTCGGTAACACCTGATCCTGCCGGTGTCCTTGCTTGCGACAAGCCGGAAGCACCATTCAGCTGTCCGCCAGGGCCGTCGGTGGCACGTTAAGCAGCGCGCCTAAGCCCCACGCCTGCCGCCAGTCGCCTGGCTTGCTCCAGGCACGCCAGCTGCTGATCGGCAAAGCGCTCGGCGCTGATTTCCATGATCAGCGTCGTATCGGGAAGGAAGGTCAGCTCAGAGAAGATGTCATCCCAAGCAATGTCGCCCCAGCCGATCGGCAAATGCAGGTCCCCGATGCCGAGCGCGGTTGCTTCCGCCGGATGATAGAAGCGGTTCATGGTACAGGGCAGGCCGAAACTGTCGTGAACATGAAGGTGACCGGTCACCGGAGCCATGGCCCTGAGTTCATTACGGAAATCGAGCCCGCGATGCGTGGCCTCGATATAGGCATGCGAGAAGTCGATGAGTGCGACCACGTTGTCGGAACCGATCGCCCGCACCGTTTCGGCAACCTGGCTCGGGGATTGGCGGTACTGGCCGCTTTCCGTCGTGAAGATGTTCTCAAGTGCGATGCGAACGCCGTAGCCTTTGGCAATCTCGGCCATTTCTGCGAGCGCGTCACGTTCCATCTTGTCGAGGTCAGCGGCGTTCTCGCCGGCGGCAAGCTGTGCTGCACCGGAGTGGTGGACGAGGATCCCCGCGCCAAGCCGGTCGCACAACTCGAGCATCGCTCTTACGACCTTCTTCTGCAGATGATGGTGCTGGCGATCCATGAAGTTGGAGACGATCTGGCCGTGCAGCGATAGCTTGTTGAAAGTGTACCTCTTCGTGATCTCGGCGACGCGCTGGACGCGGTCTTCGATGATGCGGCCGCCGCTGACGACCTCTTCGCCATAGATCCCGATCTCGCAGGCGTCAGCGCCCGTCTCTGCAATCTCACGCAGGGAAGCATCAAGGGTCGAAAGGTCACCCTTGCCCGTCCGGTTGCAGAATCCTACGGCGGAAATGATGTCGTTCATCACGGTTCTCCTGATTTATGAAAACGATCAGACTGCTTGGAGTGTCGGTTGGCTAGCGGAATTGCGGATGGCACGCGGCTCCAGATCGACCTCGATCCTTCGGCCGGTCTCCTTGTCGAAGAGATGCAGGTGCGCGAGCGGCAGTTCCAGGGTGATCCTCTCGCCCGGCCGCACGCGCGTGTGCTCGTCGACTGTGGCCGCGAAGGGATAGCCGTTCAGTTCCGAGTGGATGACGCGGCCGGAGCCGAGCTCCTCGATGAAATCCACCTTGATCGAGACGCCTTCAGGCGCAACGACACATTGTTCGGGGCGGATGCCGACCGTGATCTGTCTTGCGCCCAGTCGGGTGGCCAGGCCTCTTTCGATCGGCATCTTCGTACCGCCGAATGTGAGGCAGGCGTTGTCGACGTCGACCACGGCATCAAAAAGGTTCATTGCCGGAGAGCCGATGAAGGATGCGACGAAGATGCTTGCCGGACGGTGATAGATGTCGAGCGGCTGGCCCACCTGTTCGACCACACCCCTGTTCATCACGACCAGCTTGTCGGCCAGCGTCATTGCTTCGACCTGGTCATGCGTGACGAAGATGGACGTTGCCTGGAGGCGCTGATGCAGTTTGCGGATCTCGGCCCGCATGGTGACGCGGAGTTTGGCGTCCAGGTTCGAAAGCGGTTCGTCGAACAGGAACACGTTCGGCTCGCGAATGATCGCGCGTGCCATCGCGACGCGCTGCCGCTGACCGCCGGAAAGCGCCGCCGGTTTGCGATCGAGATAATCGGAAAGCCCCACGATCTTTGCGGTCTCCTCAATCCGGCGCAGGCGCTCCGCCTTTGCGACGCCCGCCACCTTCAAGGCGTAGCCAATGTTTCCCGCAACGGTCATGTGCGGATAGAGAGCGTAGTTCTGGAAGACCATGGCGCAGCCGCGTTCGCGCGGTTCGAGCCGGTTCACGACCTTCCCGTTGATCGCGATGTCGCCTGAGGTGATCTCCTCCAGCCCGGCGATCATCCGCAGAAGCGTCGATTTCCCGCAGCCGGACGGGCCGAGGATCACGACGAATTCTCCCGACGCAAAGGCGAGGTCGATGCCATGCAGGGTGGGGTTCTTGCCGTAGGATTTACGCACGGCGCGGATTGCGATGTCAGCCATGAGCGCGGACCTCTCTGTTTCTTCTGTTTGGGGAAAGCGGGGTCATTTTTCCGTGGCTACGAGGCCGCGCACGAACCACCGCTGCAGCACGGCGACGACGATGAGCGGTGGCAGCATGATGATCAGCGATCCGGCAAGCGTCACGTTCCAGTCCGGCGTGCCGTTGTCAGCTGGCAGGAGTGCAACCAGCGACATCATCGTGGTCTTGTATTGCGGGTCCGTCACCATCAGGAGGGGCCAGAGATACTGGTTCCAACCGTAGACGAACATGATCGTGGTCAGCGCGAGCATGTTGGTGCGCGACAGCGGCAGCAGCATATCGATGAAGAAGCGGATTGCGCCTGACCCGTCCATGCGCGCAGCCTCCGCCAGTTCGTCCGGCAGGGTCAGATAGAACTGGCGGTAGAGAAAGGTCCCAGTCGCCGTGGCGATCAGCGGCAATGTGAGGCCGGCATAGGAATTGAGAAGGTTCCAGTCGACGGAGACCTCGAAGCCGGTGACGGCGGAAATCAGCAAGCGGATCGGCTGGAACAGGTCGGCGGCGACGGCATAGGTGGGCACCACGCGCACTTCGAGCGGCAGCATCAGGGTGATGAACACCATCCAGAAGAAAAAGCCTTTCAGAGGTGTTCGGAAGAACACGATGGCAAAGGCCGTCAGCGCCGACAGCGCTACCTTGCCGACCGTGACCAGGCTCGCCATGACGAAGCTGTTCAGCATCGCCGTGCCGAGGCTGGCGCGCGACCAGGCAGCACCCATATTCTCGAAGAGGCGATCCTGCGGCACGAAACTGAAGGGTATGGCGTTGACCTTTTGGAAGGTCTGGCTGGCGCCCGACACGATGACGATGAAGGGGCCGATCAAAAGCAGGAAGCCGAAGATCATCACACCATAGGTCAGCGCGTTGGCAAAGGGTGTCCGCTGGATCATGGAAGCCTCACTTGTAATGGACCTGGCGCTCGATGAAGCGAAACTGGATGAAGGTGAAAATCATGATGAGGCCGATGAGCACGAGGCTCTGGGCCGAGGCACCCGAGTAGTTCAGGCCTCGGAACGCCTCCTCGACGATGCGGTAGACCATCACGTCGGTGCCGTGGTTCGGGCCCCCATCGGTCGTGCGTGCGACGATGCCATAGGTATCGGCGCCGACGAAACCCTCGGTCATCATGATCACCAGCAGGAAGAAGAGCGTTGGCGCCAGCAACGGGATCTGGATATCGACCGCGCGGCGGATCGGGCCGCAGCCGTCCATCGCGGCTGCCTCGATCAGGGAGCGCGGGACCGACTGCAGGCCGGCGAGCAGGAAGATGAAGGTGTAGCCCGCCCACTTCCAGGCAAAGACGACGATGACGAGGATGAGCGCGTGGCTGCCGTATTTGGCCGGGTTCCAGAAGTCCGGAAAGGCCGCGTTGACCGAGGCCATCAGCCCGCGCTCGGGCGACAGGATGAAACGGAAGGCCATACCGGCCGCCGGTCCCGCAATCGCATAGGGCAGAATGTAGAGGAACCGGAACGGCGCGGAGCCCGGCAATTGCCGGTCGACAGCAAGGGCAAGAACAAGACCGATGAAAATGGTGGCAAGCGTTCCACAAAGCGCAAATGCCAGGCTGACGCCAACGGAGTTCCAATAGAGCGGATCGGCAAAGACTTCCTGGAAGTTGGCAAGGCCGACGAACTCGGCAGCACCGCCGAATGGGGGCTCCAACGTGAAGGCCCATCGCAAAACGGCGACAGCGGGCCAATAAAAAAAGAGCAGGATCAAAATGATCTGCGGCAGGGCGAATAGGCTGGGTAGCCACCAGCTGCGAAAGGCCGCGCGCTTGTCCATATGTCGAAATTCCAATGCGCAAGAAGAGCGATCGGAGCCCACCGATATTGTGGCAGGCTCCGGGCGGATCAGATTTTAGTTCAGCGTCTGTCCGGCGTAGGTCTTTTCGAAGCGGCGCAGAACCGCGTTGCCGCGTTCCACCGTCTTGTCGAGTTCGCCCTGTACGTCTGCGTTCTGCATGAAGATTGCTTCAAGGGCGGTTGCGAACTCCTTGCGGATCTGCGTGAAGCCGCCTAGCCGAATACCGCGGGTGTTTTCCGAGGTCGGGGTGAAGGACAGGCTCTGGATGGCGAGTTCGCGGCCCTTATAGGGAGCCTTGTCGTAGAAGCCATTGGCCTTCATGGCGTCGAAGCCGGTCTTGGTCACCGGGATGTAGCCCGTCACCGTCGACCACCACTCGGCCATTTCCGGAGTTGCAAGATAGTTGAGGAAGGCGGCTGCACCCTTGTATTCCGCTTCCGGACGACCGGCGAGCACCCAGAGCGATGCGCCGCCGACCAGCGAGTTCTGACGCTCGGTGCCCTTCCAGACCGGCAATATGGCGACTTCCCATTTCACATTCTCAGGAAGGGTCTTGCCGATCGTGCCGTGGTCGGCGACCGAGGTCTGGATCATCTGGCAGGTCTGGGACGTGAAGGCTGGGACGATGTCCATGCCGAGCTGCTTGGTTTTGACCACGAAAAGCTTCTCGTCAGCCATCTTCTTGAAGAACTTCACGTGGTCGACGAACTTGGTCTTGTTGACGACAAGCTCGGCGTCCAGTCCGTTATAGCCGTTCGCCTTGGTTGCGATCGGCTGGTTGTGGATCGCCGAGAACTGCTCCATCAGCGGCCAAGTGTCGAAGTTGAATGCGAGCGGGCATTCGAAGCCGGCCGTCTTCAGCTTGCGGGCTGCTTCCTCGACCTGCTCCCAGGTGTCCGGCTTGAAGTCGATGCCGGCCTTCTGGAAGGCGTCGACGTTGTAGTAGAACATCGCGGTCGAGGAGTTGAACGGGAAGGAGTTCAGCTCGCCCTTCGCCGTTGCGTAGTAGTTGGCGATGCCGCCGAAATAGTTGTTCCAGTCGATGGTGTAGCCATTGTCGGCCATCAGCTTCTTTGCAGGCACGAAGGCGCCGGACAGCATCATGTCGAGCGTGCCGGCATCATAGATCTGGGTGATCGCCGGCTGCTTCTTGGCGCGGTAGGCGGCAATCGTGTTTTGCAGGGTGGTGTCGTAACCGTTTTGCGAGGTGCAGACGATCTCGAATTCTGTCTGGCTCTCGTTGAACTTCTTGCAGGCATCCTGGACGCGTTCGCCAAGATCGCCCGAAAGGCCGTACCAGAACTCGAATTTCGTCTTTTCGGCGGCTGCGGCTGGCGCGCCAAACGCGACGCTAGCCATCAGGCCGAGGAATACGGAGGTAGTGACGGAGACTCTCATTTGCAAAACGCTCCTTGCAGGATGGCGGACACCAGGATCGGTGGCACGATGAAGCCGGGGCGCTTGCTAACAGTTGCGTGTGACAGTCCGTGACAATCTGCATGATGATAAAATGAAAGTTTCGTAACGCTGGCGCGAGACAGGCAGGCCAACCAATCTTCCCGTTTTGCCCTTGATGGTCAAAAGCTGGGCATTCCCCCGAATTAAGGGCCATGAAAAGGAATGGCCCCGTCGGGGACGACGAGGCCATTGGCTTACCGGGGGCTTCACTTCCGGAGGGATGGTGAAGGCGTCACCCTGATCGGGGGCTCAGGGTTTCCACAAAAACGAAAACGCCGATGCCGATAGCGGGTTCCATCTTCTCTTCCGAAAAGTCGGGTCAGACCATTGCTATTCCGGAGGAGGCAAGTCGTCGTCGGGGTCGTCTGCATCAAGGATGCTGTCGAGCTCTATTTCCTCGGTCTCGTCGAGATCGTCTTCGTCCTCGTCAAATTCCGGCACGGGCTCGCGCGGTTCGCGCAAATCGCCCTTGCCGAGCGGGCTATCGTCGGGGAAATCGGTCGGCTCGCGTTCGTGTGCTGTCAGCATATTTGCGATGTTCTCGCTGCTGCCGCCTGTTTTAAGCATCACCGTTCTCCTTGCTTGTGCTGTGGTCTGTTTTTGAAAGTCCGTTGCTGCGAGGACAACCGATGCGCACGAGTACCCGGTCAGCGCCGGCAATATCCTCAGCAATACGGCGGACAAAATCGTCGCCCCTGCAGTGGCTGACCTGACCCTCTATGACGACGGATGTTCCGAGCACTCTGAAGCAGAGATTTTGCGTATCGAAGGGCGCTTCAGAAGCCAGAGCGTATTTGATCGATGCGATCAGCCCTGAGACGTCAGCCCCTCCGCCGCCCCGGCAATCGAATTCAGGTCGTATAAAAACCATAGGAAACTCCTTCTCGGAGTCTCAACTCACCTATGCAGACCTTGTTCCTTGTCGGATTGCTAATTTATTGATGCCAAAAGAGATGGCCCGAAAGGCGACTAAGGGGCCATGAATGTGTTGCTTTGCGCGGGCCGGCAAGATGGAACACAACGGGCGCGCCCTACAAATAGCCCGTGATGAAATCGGTTCCGTTCCCGCTTGATTTTCTCCTAATCGCCGGAAGATGAAGGCCGAGTAGCTCAGTGGAGTGGGCAGGCCTTGCCCTTCCGAATGATGACGCCGGCCGCTTCCTCGAACATCTTTTCCTTGGCATCCAGCATGAACCACCGGTTATGCGCCAGTTCAATCAACGCGTCGGCGACCTCGCGCTCGGTCCAGCCGGCGGCCTCGCCATATTCGGCGACCGATTGGAAAACATCTTCCATTGCCATCTGACAGTCCAGATCTCGATCCGGGTACAAGCCCTTCGATTTCGGCGATACGTATCTTGGATGCTTTGCCATAACGGACCTCCTTGGATCCGCAGTAGAGCGCATTAAGCTATCCTCAAACTTTCGCTAAAACGCGTGCGACTTTCCTATTGTTCCCTGCTCCGCGCCATTCATCGTTCAAGGATGCTCGCGAAATGGCTGGGCCATCCGACGCTTTTGAAATCACGGGAGCCTTCAAAGCGCGAGGGGACGCAGTCCCATCTATGATTTTCCTCGGGGCCTCCGGCGGGCAGTGGGAGAGTTTTGCCTGAACTTGGCGAGCGAGCGCCTGAGTTTCGCGATGTTCTTGGTGACGTGCTCGATGATGAGCAAATGCTTTTGTCTGCCCAGCGCGATGGTGCTTCCGCACCTTTCACAGGGGAGGTGCTCGTCGTCCCTCACTCGGTCGACCGGTGTCCCGTTTTCGTGGCCGCACTCGGGGCACTCGACGTCGATCTCATCGTCAAACATAACGCTCCCTCAATTGAGAGCGGATACCAGCACGACTGAAATTGGGGAGCAATGCTTAGGCACTTACTCAAATTGGGCTACAACTCCGCCGCGAACAGGCAAGAATAGCGACTTTTCACGCCGGTCGAACGATCGTGCCATGGCTTTGGAAACGCTGATCCACCCTCGGCGAGGATCATGCGCAATACCCGAACGATGCTTGCGGCATCGGTCAGCGTGTCTCAGATCTGCCTATCGAGGAAAGCGACAAACACCAGCTGGTTCAGATGAAGGCGCCAATGACGGCCGGTAAGGTGGACCTAATTTGCAGATACATTCGCATAGGCAAACGGCTCAGGGGAAAGCGCCTCGAGGCCAACGCGCCGAAGCACGTCCACGTCGTTGACCGACAGACGGCTGATCACGGCAACTTCGCCAGTCGCCATACAGACCTCCCAAGGAATGAACTTTTCGCGCGCCGCCGAACCATACCCGCGCATCATCACCCCGACCACTGCCACCCGGGGGATCCGGCGTCGACAAGTCCCGCAACTTTGCAGGCCAGGTTGGCCTTTGCCGTCGGGATCTCGCCTTCTGGCTTATTTGTGCGTCCGTTCTAATATTATCAGCTTGGTCGGTCGTGCTGATCGGCAGTGCCTATGGATTGATGACGCCTGCCCGTAGCCAGAGAACCACCGGGCCAGAGGGTTCGCAATTGAAGACCAGAAGGGGCACGCCTGGAAGGTCCCGGGAGATTTGATGCTGAGATTTTCGCGCAAGAGTGGGAAAGAACCGGTCAATATGGCCGCCGAATTGCATCCGCTGACCTTGTCACGGGCCACTGCCGAGACTTCGAAGCTGCCAACGCTTGCAGCAATTGCTGCAACGGTGGCGGTGCTCTACATTGCCAGGGACGTCTTCCTTCCCCTGGCGATTGCCATCCTTTTGACGTTTGCTCTTGCACCCGTTGTCTCAAGGCTGCGCCGCGCCGGCTGCCCTCGCGCGGTCGCGGTTACCGGGACTGTGACGATGGCTTTCCTTTTCCTCACTGCATTCGGCGTCATAGTGGCGCTGCAAATCAGCGAGGTCGCGCGGGATGTGCCGAGATACCAGTCAAATATCGTCGAGAAGGTCCGCTCCCTAAAAGAAGCTGGGTCGGACAGCCAGATACTCGATCGATTGAGCCGGGTGATGGAGCGGATCAGCATCGAGCTCAGCCGACCTGAAAAAGATGTGGCTGTGTCGCCCGTGACCGCGCCTGAACCGAAGCCGCTTCTGGTCGAGATATTTTCGCCGCAGCGCCCGGTCGAAATCCTGATGAGCGTCATCAATCCGCTGCTAGGTCCCTTGGCAACCGCTGGCCTCGTCATCGTCGTCGTCATCTTCATGCTGTTCGAGCGGGAGGATCTGCGCGACCGATTCATCCGGCTGGTCGGGTATGGCGATCTTCATCGAACGACCGAGGCGCTTCAAGATGCGGGCGCTCGTGTGGGCCAGTATTTGCTCATGCAGCTTGTCGTCAACATCACCTATGGGGTGCCGCTCGCGATTGGCCTTTGGTTTTTAGGGATTCCAAACGCACTTTTGTGGGGGATGCTTGCGATCGTGCTGCGCTTCGTGCCCTATATCGGCCCGGTGATTGCTGCTGCCTTGCCGCTGTTTCTCGCGTTCGCAGCAGCTCCTGGCTGGAGCTTGGTGGTTCTGACGCTTGGGCTCTTCATTGCCCTTGAGCTTGTAAGCAACAACGTTGTCGAGCCCTGGCTATATGGGTCTCGCACAGGACTGTCTCCCCTTGCGATCATTGTTGCTGCCATCTTCTGGGCCTGGCTCTGGGGCCCGGTTGGACTGGTACTGTCGACCCCGCTCACCGTCTGCCTGGTTGTGCTTGGCCGTCACGTCCGCCAGTTCGAATTCCTCGAAATTCTGTTGGGCAATGAGCCCGTCCTCAATCCAAAGGAGCGCCTTTACCAACGGTTGCTGGCGGGAGACCCGGACGAAGCAACGGATAATGCAGAGGAGATGCTTGAGGAAATGTACCTCGTCGAATTTTACGACACGGTTGCCATTCCCGCGCTGCTTCTGGCCGAAAGTGACCGTATGCGTGGTGCCTTGACGGAAGAGCAAGGAGTACGGGTTGCCGAAAGTGCAGGTACACTGGTTGCCAACCTCGAGGAGATCGCGGTTGAAGAGGAAGACGAAGACAAAGACAAAGACAAAGACAAAAGCGAAGATCCCGACCGCGACACCGATGAAAAAGAGAACGATTATGAACTCCCTCCCGGTGAAGGGCGATCCGTGCTTTGCCTAGGAGGGCGAAGTGCGCTCGACGATGTCACGGCGATGATGCTCCTGCAGGTTCTGCGGGTACAAGGCGCGGACGTCAATTATTTCAGCCATGAAGCTCTCAGGCCGCAAAAAATCAAGGAGCTGCCGATAGAGGGTCGGCATGCCATCGTTCTCACTGCTCTCGATCGAGAATCCATGCGCCACGCCAAATTCCTTGTCCGTCGCCTGAAGCGATTGGCTCCTGGAGCGCGGGTCGGCATAGCCCTATGGCAAGACGTAGACGAACACGAAGCCGGGAAGTTCCTCGTTGAGGAAACGCAGGCGGACTTTGTCGTTTCTGCGATCACGGACGCCATCCGGGAGGCGCTGTCGACGGAACCGCCGCAACCCTTCAAGTCGGCACATCCGGGGAGCGCCGGTCGTGCGGCGGTGCGAGGGCCGGCCCATGACGGTTAGGGCAGCCCCGATGAGCCAATTCGTCGGACGGATCCAAGTCGAGTGCTATTCTGGAAATGCTTCCCACGAAAGGCGACGAAGCTCGGGTACGTGCTAAACAGATTGTTCAGCCGGCACCTTGAGAGACACTAGGCAGCCAAAGTCCTTCAGCCCCTGGCCACCCGACTGCTGGAATGTCGCATTTTCTATCGAACTCGCCCACGGGCGCCTTTCGTACGCACTTCTTCAGCGCGCGAAATTCTAGTCCACCGGCCTGTGCACGGTCAGTTTCATCATCAGCGATTGCGACCATCGGGACGGCCAGCGCTGTGAGCACGAGAAAGATCCTCACCATGTTCGCTCCTTCGAAATTAAGTAGATTCTAAATCTACAGTAGTGGGAGCCACTCGGTCTTTAGTCATTCTGAACTAGTACGGATGGATATTTACGAGCAGTCAGGATTATCCATTTTTCCATGCGGGCAGTTTGGAGTAACCATACGATCAGGAGGCTCCTTTTTAGGCCATCAACCGTCGATTGTTGATCTCATCTGCTTTCCGACGTCGATTGACTACATGCTCCGGCAGGATCATTCTTGATGTTCCCGTCGCGGCCTTTTGGGGCCGCTCCGATGAAGTGACGGCAACGGTTGCGCGCTGTGGCTGTCAAACGCTCGGCTCGGGATCGGAGTGGTGGAGCTGCTTCATGAATTCCCTTCGTGCCGCTGTCGTGCTCTTGCTCTTTTTTGTGGGCTCCCCCGTCTGGGCCGAAAAGCGCGTCGCGCTGGTCATTGGGAACTCCGCCTATAGACACGCACCTCAGCTCGCGAACCCGCAGAATGATGCCGGCGACATGGCGTCGAAATTGACAGCACTGGGCTTCGTGGTGGTAACGGGTCGGGACCTCGATTTGACGGGAATGCGGGGAGTGATCCGAGAGTTCGTCGGCAAGGTCGAAGGCGCAGACGTGGCGCTTTTTTTCTATGCCGGTCACGGGCTGCAGGTGAACGGTGGCAATTATATCATCCCGATCGACGCGCAGCTGAAATCGAACAATGATCTAGACTTCGAGGCGCTGCCGATCGAACTCGTGCTTGCTGCCATGGAGCGCAACGCCAAGGTCAATCTGGTTTTCCTCGACGCTTGCCGTGACAATCCGCTCGCTACGACTTTGGCCCGGTCGCTCGGAACACGGTCCGTGGTCGTCGGTCGAGGCCTGGCCAAGCTCGATACAGGTGTGGGGTCGCTGATTGCGTTCGCCACGCAGCCGGGAAACGTTGCGCTTGACGGCGCCGGTCGAAACTCCCCGTTTACGTCGGCCTTGCTTCAACACCTCGGCACACCCGGGCAGAGCATAACGGATGACCTGATTGCTGTGCGTCGCGCCGTTTTGCAGGTCACCGGCGGTAAGCAGATTCCCTGGGATAGTTCCTCACTGACGGGCCCGGTTGTGCTGAACCCGGCGAAAATTCCCGAGACGCCAACGAACTCGGCGGTGGTCACATCGGACACCGACAGAAGTGTGGAGCTTTCCTTTTGGAATTCCATCAAGGACGCGACCGAGAGGAACTTTTTTGAAGCCTACCTTCAGCAATACCCAAGCGGCGCCTTCGTCACGCTTGCGAAACTGAAAATCGCAGCGATTGAAGCGCGTGATAAGGAACGGGAGACGGCTGAACTGGGGCAGGGAGACCTCAAGCGTGCCGCCCTGCCGAAGGTCACCGGCGTGCCACCCGAACTTGCTAAACTTGAGCAGACCACACCAGGCTTGAAGGGATCAAGCGATCCTACCAGCCAAATGAGTGCCGGCGAGCTCACACTGATCACCCAAAGGGAACTGGTGCGTGTCGGATGCCTTGAGCAGGTGGACGGCAAATGGGGTAGCGGCAGTCAGAAGGCGCTGCAAGCCTATGCCGAACGCAAGGGGATCAAGCTTGCCTCGCTCACCCCCACCGAGGAGCTCGTGAATAGTCTGAAGGCGGCCGGTGGCCGTGTCTGCCCCCTCGTCTGTGGCAACGGAATGGAAGTTCGCGGAAATCGTTGCGTGGCGGCTGGTTTGAGCGTGTTCAATGGCGTGTGGAAGCTAACGAGGCACGCTACGACGGACTGCGGTGATTGGCGTGAGCTTTCAACGTCCATCCTGGTAAATGACGGCGTTGTATCCTCCAGCTCGGGGCTTTCGGGGAAAGTCGCGAGGAATGGGACTATTAATATGACCCTCACATTCGTCCATAAAGGCCGCAAGGGCGGCAACATCCTCACCGGCATGATAAAGAACGACAAAGGGAAAGGCAGGTTCAAGGGGACCGGGGCGGGCAGCGGTTGCTCAGGAACTGTCACGATGAGCAGGATGTAGTCTGAAACTCCCCGGCATGGGCTCTTGCGATCGATCGCCCTCAGACGCTTCCGTCGACGCCGTGGACATGAATGCCTGGAGATCGACGGCTTGCTTATTCACGGTGGAATGCCCACGGACAACTTGTCTGCGCTCTGAACCAACGCTGCAGCTCCTGTCAGCCAATGTGCTCGATACCAAGCGCAATGTGGGGCATCATCAACTGCAACGGGTTCGATCTAAGCTCGCGCCACTCGTCTTTCCAATAGATGCCGATAGATAAGCGGCTTGACCAAATCCCTTTGGCGGCCTATTAGGGAACGATCGTTTCCTAATAGGCCGCCAAATGAATTCCGAAAGACACTCCCATCGCTCCGTCGGGCGCCCCCGCGAGTTCGACATGACCCAAGCTCTGGATGCGGCGATCCGCATATTTTCGGAGAGGGGCTATCACGGAACCTCCATCGCAGAACTGAAAGCCGAAATGGGACTGACTGCCGGCAGCCTGTACAAGGCGTTTCAGGACAAGCGTGACGTCTTCGTCGCTGCCTACGACCGCTATAAGCAGGTCCGAGCTGACCTTCTGGAACAGGCATTGTCTTCCGCCTCCACCGGTCGCGAAAAGGTTGCCCGCGTCGTCAGTTTCTATGCCATGTCCGCCTGTGGTGAGACCGGCAGGCGTGGATGTCTGGCCATCGGTGCCGCCGTGGAACTGGTTCTGTCCGATGCCGAGATCGCCGCCAGGGTCGCAGGACACAATCGCAAGCTCGTCACGCGGCTCGAAGGTTTCATTCGCGATGGCCAGTTAGATGGTTCAATTCGCCATGACGCCGATCCCGCGAGTACCGCGCTTGCGCTATTTTCCTATCTGCAGGGCGTGCGTATCGCCGGCAAGACCGGAGAGCTGGAGAGCCAGCTGCTCCCTTCCGGTGAAGCAATCTTGCGCATTCTCGACTGATCAACCCGCCCGCCTCCTTTCTCCCAAGGCACATTCCATGACAACTCCAGCTTCCCTCGCCCAGTCGCAGCGCCCGGCCGGTCTCTCCGCCGGCATGACTTTTCTGATGGCCGCCGCCTGCGGCCTGATTGCCGCCAACCTCTATTATACCCAGCCACTCGCCGGTCCGATCGCACTCGACATCGGCCTACCGGCTGAGGCAACAGGCTTGATCGTGACCGTGACCCAGATCGGCTACGGCCTCGGGTTGCTGCTCCTCGTGCCACTGGGTGATCTCCTGGAAAATCGTCGGTTGATTGTGACCATGATCAGCCTGGTTACTCTTGCCCTGATCGCGGCCGGGCTCTCCACCACACCTGGACCCTTTCTCACCGCTTCGCTCGCCATCGGGCTTGGCTCGGTTGCTGTCCAAATGATCGTGCCGTTCGCTGCCAACCTTGCACCGGATGCCGTTCGGGGTCGCGTCGTTGGCAATATCATGAGCGGTTTGATGGTTGGGATCATGATGGCGCGGCCGATTGCCGGATTAATTGCCGGCGTCAGCTCCTGGCATACCGTGTTTTATGTTTCCGCGATCGTTATGGTCGGGCTTGGAGCCCTTCTATGGACGCAATTGCCGACCCGCATGCCTGCGGCGGGTCGATTGAGCTACGGCCAGCTGCTCAAGTCGATGGCCCAGCTTCTCGCGACGCAGCCGGTCCTGCAGCGGCGCGCCGCCTATCAGGCCTGTCAGTTCGCCGCATTTAGCCTGTTCTGGACCGTGACGCCGCTTTATCTTGCCGGGCCCAGCTTTGGGTTGGGTCATAATGGCATTGCGCTTTTCGCCCTGGCCGGTGTTGCGGGCGCAATTGCTTCGCCCATCGCTGGGCGCCTTTCTGACAAGGGATTGGTGCGGCCGGCAACGGCATTCGGCCTTGTCAGTGTCGCGGCCGCTTTTCTGATGACGCAAATCTCTGAAGGTTCGACCTTTGCGCTCACATTTTTAACGCTTGCTGCAATCCTGCTCGACTTCGGCGTCACCATGACGTTGGTGACGGGGCAGCGCTCGATTTACGAACTCGGCGCGGACTTGCGCAGCCGGCTCAACGGCTTGTTCATGGCAATCTTCTTCACCGGCGGCGCCATTGGCTCTGCCCTGGGTGCCTGGGCATTTGCCTCTGGTGGATGGTGGCTCGCCTCCATGATCGGCCTCGCACTGCCCGCCACAGCGTTCGCCATCTTCCTGACCGAGACCCGGTCAGAACGATGCTCGGAGAGTTGAGCGAGTTCGGCATCGCATCCGTCATCGATGTACGCCTCCGCGCGATGTGACGGGTAGGCGGTCTCTTCCTGGTGCGGGCCACAGTCTTCTTTCGAGGTCTCTGTGCTCCGACCCTGTTGGTCATAAGCGCGCGGATAAAGCATCTGTCGCCCATTTGGCTCAGCGATGATCGTCAACGATCGCCGCTGAGCCGGCCAATGGCGCTGTACGGAGAGCGGAGATCTCGAAACAGATCGCTCGTTCGAGCTGCCAAGGTCCGCCTAGATATCTCCACAGATCCAGGCCCTCCAGCGTCAACGATCGTGGTTTGAAATCGTGTGTCAGTTGCCGGTGCAAGGTGTCTGCGGCTGACCGCGAAACCCTGTTCTGGACGGTGATATGCGGCTGCCACCTCTGCATGTCCTGACCGCCCAGCCATGGCATGAAAGCGCGCTTTAGTTCTGCATAAAGGTCTTCAAGCGCAAGACTTCTGATCGTGAACGCCACGCCCGCGCCGAGATGGCGAACACTGGCTGCCTGCGCGCGGATCTGGTCACGCTTGGTGGCAGCGGCCTGCAATTCTCCAACGATCCGCTCGAGGTGTTCGCCCGGTAGCCGATGAAACATCGTGAGGTGAGCGCGGAGGAAGTTTCGCTCCGACGGGAAATGCGCGTTTCGAAGGCGATCGAAGATCTCAAGATCGATCTCCGCGATCCGGGCTGTGAGGATAAGCGGCTTGCGTGTCTTCAAGGCAATTCCTGTCGATGCTGAGTAGAGTACTTCACCAAGGCAGATCACCGCGTTCGCCGAGCGCCACCCTGGTGCCGCCCTTCATTCGGCGCATGCGCGACGCACAGTCCCAGTCATAGCAAGGTTTGCTGCACTGGCTCGTCGGCAGCGGTAGGTTCGAATTCACCGCGCCTTTGCAACTCGGTCTGGGCGCTGAAGCGGATGTCGCTATCTCTATCGCGAAGAAATTCGGTGAGCGTCTCAGTACTAAGGCGATCCCAGCCCTTCCCACGATCAGGCCCGGAGGGCACGCGCGGCAACAAGCCCGGCTCGGCACTCCACGCCAGCAACTGATCGAGCGATGCAGCGTTCAACAGATCGCGCAGATGATGGGCCGTCACGTAGGCATCCGGCATGCCTCGATGGGCCGGAAGACCTATCTCGTGAACGAGCCCTTCCGGCATACGCTGGTAGCGGAGCATCTGGTTGGAAAATCGTGGCAGATCGGGCCAAATCCGTAGGGCGCACTTCCAGGTACAGATCCAGGGCAAGCCGCCGGTGAGACGAGGCGTGCAATACCGTTGTTCGAAGGCTGCACGATGTGCGGCCAATGCGTCGATCCCGCCGTGCGGATGCAACACTTCTGGCGCCACATTTTTCCAGTAGGGCGCGCCGGCGACTTGTTCGTCGAGAATATGATGGATGGCCATCGTGTCGGGCGAAATCGGCCGCCCCGGATTGACCATCAATGCGCCGCGTTCGTCGTTGACGACCCACCGTCCATTGTCTTCAAGGACCACGTCCTGCCACCCGATTTCGCAGACGTCGTTCGGTCCGTTGCCGGCCGTTTCCAGATCGATGACGCGAACGCGGGATGTCGACAATGCCTGCTGTTCCTTCGCCTACTGCGGCCACCGTGGCAGCGGTGCCCGATTATCTAGTGCTGCAAGGCCAAACCTGCCACTTCGAAAGACGTTTTGCAGAGTTGAACTGCTATCCCCCTAACGAGCTTTTTTGAAGCTCTCTGATTTCCCCTCGCGTACTGTGCGTTACACCTTTTTCCCGAAAGGCTACAGCGCCGGGTTGCCGGAGAAAGCCCCCGAAGGCATCACGGTTAGTACTCCTTGCCATTCTGCTGGGCGATCATTTTCGTCAGCCGCGCCGCATCGTGCACGAGCGAAGTGAGCGGCATTTCCCGCGGAGGGAGGGGCCGAGGAGTTTCGCCGCGTTACTCCCTGCTCCGCCCGAGACCGCGACGACCATGTTACCCACTCTCCGAAACTGATAATTATCATGGTCACGCTCGCGTCACGCGACAACAATACGAGGTCGCGATAAGTTGCGCCGTCATTTCGAACTCTCGCATTTCCGCCCGTAGCGCGCTCGGCTCGATAAGCGTGGCCAGTGCTGACGCGGCATCACGTACGGAGTGAAATTTCATGCGTCGTTATCTATTCAACATCTGTACAGCAGACGTCGTCAGCCGCGACGAAGTTGGCCGGATATTTTCATCGGACGGGCCTGCCGTTGCGTACGGACAACGCATTGTTGATGAACTGACCAAGGATGCCGACTATCGCGACGCGGTCATTGATGTGGTCACTGCATCGGGGCGTTTGGTCGCACGACTAATATCGCGTGAAGCGCCACTATTGCCCCGTGTTAAGCAAGACCCGCGCCAAGTCTCACTCCATTGAGCTTTCGCTCCCATAGCCTCGAGACGTAAATTGCCATTGTGGCGCTGGGTGAGCCGATACGCTCTTGCCATCGCCCGAGCGTCGCAGCCCCCGGGCCGGCGCAATAGTCCTCATCAAGGATTCCCGATCGTTGAGGGGATAAATCGCGGTTTGCCCTTCGGAAAAAGCGCCTCACTCCGGGCTGGTCGTCATGACGGGGTCGACCACTCGACACCTTTGTGCAGCCGCAGAGCCAGCGGTTCATGTGCGCCCCATGAGGCCAGTTCAGCGATCCTGGTGGCGGTGCCGCCGTCGCCAGGCAAGGACATCTTCGGGTGTCGCCTTGCCTGCGCGCGGGCCATGGATGGTGACGGCGCGCGAAGCGGCCGCGACTGCGAAGTCGAGCGCCTCCTCGAAGCTCTGGTCCTGCGACAGGCACCAGGTAAGCGTTCCACCAAAGGTATCGCCGGCACCAGTCACGTCGACGACTTTCAAGGTAAAGCCGGGCACGCGCAAGACCGTTTCATGGTTGCGAGCCTCCGCGCCCTCGGCGGCCAGCGTCCGCACAACTCGGTCGATTTGGTGCTCTCGCATCCAGTCGCCGATGAGGTTGATGTCGTCGTGGCCGAAAGCGGTGTGGAAACCGATCTGGTTGAAGATGACGACAGCCGCGCCGGTCAGATAGGGCATGTCCTCGGGCGTGCAGCCGCCGACGTCGAGATCGAAGATCGCCCGGCGCCCGTTGGAATGCAGGTCCCTGAGGAGATCTCCTTGCTTCAGAACGCCGTTTTGCGTCTTGGCGTGCAGACGGCGGACGCGATAGAGCGTGGTGTAGAGGTAACCCGGCTGGCGCAATGCCTTCAGGCTGGCGCCTGAAAGCCACATCGGCTGCTCGCCCATCTCGACGGTGAGCACGATGTGCTCGCCCTCGACGAGGAAGATGAAGTTGCGCGATTCCGGAATGGCGGGATCGATCAGCATGTGATCGACGCCGACGCCATTTTGCCTGAGATCGGCGATCAGGCGCTCGGACAATGGGCTGTCGTTGAGTAGCGATAAGAACTGCGTATCGCCGCCAAGACCGGCGTGCACGACGGCGGCGTTGGCGATGGAGCCGCCGGCTTCTGCCGGAAGCTCCTTGACCATGCCCTTGTCGGCGCGGCCGGGCCAGCGGTCGGCGGTGTAGTATTCGTCGAGGGCGACATCGCCAATGAAGAATGCGGTCATAAGGTTAGTCCCGTGCCCGCTGCCGCCGACACCTTTATCGGACCGCCCGAGACTGCTACCCATGGGCTTTCGCCGAGGCCGCAGACGGCCATCCAGTAATAGGGTGCGGGGCCGGAAACGCCGCGGCAGGCATCGTGCCAGACATTGCGATCCATGACGACAGCCTGCCCGGGCGCGATGACGAAGGCTTCGATCTCGTCGCGATCAGGTGCTTCGCCATCCGACGCCGGCGCAACCGCAAGGACAACCGGTTCAGCGAGACAGAAGATCGCCTCTTCGGTCAACGGGTGCCGCTCCATCGCGCGGCAGTCCCAGGGCGCTTGTCCGCCACGGGTGAAGCCGAGATGACCGCGGCCGTCGATCAACGGCGTTTTCGTAAAGCCGTCGTTCCAGCCGTCGCCGGCAGTCCAGACGACCTTGCCGTCCGTGTCACCGGTCAGGTCGTACACCCGGCCGTAGCGGGAAAAATTGTCCGGGGTCACCGGCCGGGCGTGGACGGCGTTCATGCCGCGCTCCTGATCGCGCGCACGACACGCATCAAGGCTGCGACATGGGCGGCTTCGACCCGGCCGGTGTCCTTGTGATCGTGCTTGAACCAGCTGCCGACGACGGCGCCGTCGGCCTGAGCCAATTGCTCGGTGGCGTTGGCTTCGGTGAGGCCGGCGCCGATCAGGAGCGGCGTCTCGCCACCGGTCGCCGCGCGGAATCGCGCCACCTTCTCCAAGTCGGTCGGCTGGCCGGTCGCGTCCGACGTGACGACCAGCCCGTCGCAGCGCGACGCACCGATGCGCACGTCTTCCTCCTCCAGCCGGCCTGATAGGACCGGCTGGTACTTGAACCGGACACCACCGAGGAGCAGGGCCGTCACACCGTCGCGGCGGGTCTGAAGTTCGGTCGCAAAGGGGACGTCTGCTTCGGGCGGCAGGTGGCCAGCGACGGAATCCACCTGGATGAACGCGACCGGATAGGTCCGCGCGAGCGCGAAGGCGCGGGAGTCATCGCGCAAGACGTTGACACCGATGCGCGTTCCGAGGTCGAGGTGGAAGATCCGCTCTAGCACCCGTTCGACATCCTCGGCATCGCCGAAATAGTTCTCGACAACCAGCCCATCGACGCCTTCGCCGGCCATGATGCGGGCTTCCTCTTCGGCCTGGGCAAGCTTGGCCTGAGCGCCGTCACCGGCAAGGTGCAGCATGCCGAGGATTGGTTTTTGGATGGTAAAGGTGTCGCCGAAGCGGCTCATGTCATGTCTCCTGCACGCCGTGCGGCGCGGTCTCGCGGCCCCAGCGCGTTGCAAATTTCATCTGGACTGCCGGCGAGTAGACGATCGACGTGCGCTCGACCAACCGGTCGTCCGCGTCGAGCACATCCCCGCTGGCGCAAAGGTAGCCCGGCACGTCCTGCGCCGGGGCAAAGACCTCCCGCAGGCGATCGGAAGCCGGCACGACGGTCAACAGCAGTTCCGAACGCAGGGGGTGACGGTCATAGTCGCGGCGCAACACCTCGTAGAGGGATTGCGACGCGAAGTCGTATCGATCAAGCCCGGGATAAAGGGCGAGATCGAGCTCGGACGTGTCGACGTTCAGCCATGTCACGCTGTCGCCGTTGGCAAGCCCGCGGGCGCGCACCAGCACGAGTTGGCCGTTGTCTGCCCGGTGCTCCAGCACCCGCGTCACCGGGCGCTGGCCTTGTTTTCGGGCAAGCTCCGTGAAGCTGCCGAAGTTCCAGATGTTGTGGCTGATCGGCCGGTGCGAGACGATTGTGCCGCGGCCGCGAACCTGCTGGACCAGGCCCTCCGAAACCAGAAGCGCCATCGCATTGCGCACTGTCGTGCGGGCAATGCCGAACTGGTCGCGCAACTGGTTCTCCGAGGGAATGGCTTCACCTTCGGAAAAGTCGCCGCTCAGGATCGCGGCGCGCAGCGCCCGATAGAGCTGCCGGTAAAGCTGCTCGCTCGAATAGAGATCGAGGCGCAGCCGCGACAGTCGATCGTCAGGGCGTTCGCCCGTTGCGGTTGAGGCGTCTGGCATGGGGGGATGGGTCAAGGCAGGCTCCGGCGCGGTTCTGTTACTTCGTGGCTCCGTTTATCTTGAACTCCTCGACACCCGCCTGTTTCAAGCCGTAGCGGTCGAGGATCTGTGCATAAGTGCCGTCGGCTTTCATGGCGTCGAGCGCGCCCTTGATTGCATCGCGCAGTTGCGTGTTGGCCTTTGCAAGGGCAATGCCGTAGTGGTTGATCTCGCCAACCTCACCGATCTGGTAGAATTTGTCCGGCTCCTGCTTCATCAGGTCGAGCAGTCCTTCAAGGCCGATGACGGAAGCCTGGGCACGCCCCTGGCGGATCTGCATGATGTGCTCGGCCTGGGTCGGGATCTGAATGACGGTGATCAGCTTGTCGGCCGGGCAGATGGATTTGCCAAGGTTTTCCGCCCAGGTGACCCAGCTGGTTCCAGTCGCGACCGCAACCGTCTTGCCGCAGAGGTCGGCCTCGGCCTTGATCTCACCCTGGTGGTCGGCGGTCGAATAGAAGACGTTGCCGGTCTTGAAGTAGTCGATGAAGTCCAGTTGCGTCTGGCGTTCCACCTTGTCGGAGAAGGCGGTCATGATCAGGTCGGAGCGGCCGGTGACCACCTGCGGGATCAATTGCGGGAACTCGACGTTCTGGAATTCCGCCGTCAGGCCGAGGCGCTCGGCGATCGCCTTGGCAAGATCGATGTCGAAGCCTTTCAGTTCGGTCGAGCCGGCGTCGCTGTATTCCATCGGCGGATAGGCAAGGCTGATCGTGACGTTCAGCTTGCCGGTGTCGCGCACGGCATCCGGCAGGGCGGCGGCCAGCTTCTCGTCGGCGGCATGGGCAGCAGCCCCTGCGGCAAGGCTGATGAAGGTGGCGGAGGCAAGCGCCAGAGCCATCGGCAACAATCGTTTCATTTCCTGTTCTCCCTTTTTTGAACTCTTGTCGTCAGGCAAGCACGCGGCTCAGAAAACTGCGCACACGCGCATCACCGGGGTTGCTAAGGACCTGTTGAGGTGCGCCGTTCTCGCGGATTTCGCCGTCGATCATCACCACGACGCGGTCGGCGACTTCTCTTGCGAAGCCGATTTCGTGGGTGACGACGATCATCGTCGTGCCGCCGCGCGCCAGATTGCGCATCACTTCCAGCACCTCGCCGACGAGCTCCGGATCGAGCGCGCTGGTCGGCTCGTCGAAGAGCATGACGCGCGGTTCCATGGCGAGCGCCCGCGCGATTGCCACGCGCTGTTTCTGGCCGCCGGAAAGCTGCGACGGGTAGCTCGATGCCTTGGCCGCCATGCCGACCTGCTCGAGCAGGGCCATGGCGCGGGCTTCGGCCTCGGCGCGGCTGAGACCGCGCACCACCATCGGTCCCTCGGTGACGTTGCCGAGCACGGTGCGGTGCGCAAACAGATTGAAGTGCTGGAACACCATGCCGAGCTGGCTCTGCTGGGCGCGCAGTCGCTTGACCGGCAATTCCTGCAGCGCGCCGCGGTTGAGCTCGTAGCCCATGATCGCGCCGTCCACCCACACGTAGCCGCCATTCGGCGTTTCCAGGTGGTTGATGCAGCGCAGGAACGTGCTCTTGCCGCTGCCCGAGGGTCCGAGGATGCAGAGAACCTCGCCATAGGCGACGTCCAGGTCGAGACCCTTCAGCACCTCGTGATTGCCAAAACTCTTGCGGATACCGACCGCTTTAACTGCAAGTGTCATGCTTCACCCGTGACGGCCGGACGACGCGCCCAGGCTTTGAACCAGCGGCGTTCGGTGGTTGTCGTTGCGGCATCGCGGCCGAAGTGGCGTTCGAGATAATACTGGCCGATGGACAGAACCGTGGTTCCGGCCAGATACCAGACGGCGCAGACAAACAGCAGTTCGATGACGGCGCCATTGATGAAGTAGATGCGCTGGGCCGCGTTCAGCATCTCGCCCATGGCGATGGTGGCGGCGAGCGAGGAGAACTTCAGCATGCCGATCGCGCTGTTGCCGAGCACGGGCAGGATCAGCCGAAGGGTCTGCGGCAGGATGATGCGCCGCATCGTCTGCCCGGGCGTCATGCCGAGCGTGTGGGCCGCCTCCTTCTGACCCTTGTCGACCGAACCGATACCGCCGCGCACGACTTCCGTGAGGTACGACCCTTCGTTGACGCCGAGACCGAGAACCGCGGCGACGAAGGGTGTCACCACATCGACCATGCGGGCGTCAATAAGACCGGGGATGTAGAGCTTCGGAAAGATCAGCGCGATGTTGAACCAGATGAGAAGCTGTAGCAGCACCGGTGTACCGCGGAAGATCCAGACATAGAGCCAGGCGGCAAAACGCAGGATCGGGTTTTCCGAGAGCCGCATGATGCCGAAGGCAAAGCCGAGCAGCACGCCGAGCACCAGCGCGCAGGCCGAAATGAGCAGCGTCCAGCCGAAACCGGTGATGATGACACCGGCCGTCAGAAACTCGCCGACCACCGTCCACTGGATCTGCCCGACTGCGAAGGCGCGCCCGATCACTGCCAGAAGCAGGATGACGAGACCGCCGCTGATCCAGCGTCCGGGGTGTTTCAGCCGGCGGATGACGACATCGGGAGCGGGAAGATCCGACAATGACAGTGCGGGACTTGGTTTTGACTGAGACTGGTGCATGGCATCCAATTGTAGGGTTAGGCCTACAACTTGATACTGGCGCGGCCTGAGGGAGTCAAGCGGCACCCTCGGGTATATTTGAGGGTTTGCATGTTTAGCTGCTTGCGGAATTGCGCAGGCGGTTCGGTTTTCCCGACGGCACTTCAAGAAACGTCGGCTGCTGGTAGCGGCGCTTTTGCGGCGACAGTTCAAAAGTCAGATTGAGCAACGCCGTTGTCAGCTGCCGGCAATCGACATTACCCAGTGGTAGGTCTTACGGAACAACGGTCGGGGTTTGGTTTCTGATCAACCGGGCTTGAAGCCGATCACCATCGAGTCCGGCCCCAGCAACGGCTCGACGCGCGTGGACACAAAACCGGCGTCGCGCATCCAGGCTTGGCAGTCGGCGCCGGTATAATCGAAACCGCCGCGGGTCTCGATCAGCATGTTCAGGCTCATCAACAGGCCGAAGGCGTTCAAGCGGCGCTCGTCGTCAATGACGGCGTCGTAGACGATCACGGCTCCGCCTTTCGGCAGCGCAGCGAACGCTTTTTCCAAGAGCTTCCTTTTTTCGGCAAGATCCCAGTCGTGCAGGATGTGCCCCATCACGATCACGTCCGCATTGGGCATTGGGCCGTCGAAGAAGTTCCCGCTTTGGAAGGTGATGCGGTCGGTAAGGCCCTGCCGGGCGACGAAGTCGTCGAATATCGGCTGCACCGCGGGCAGATCGAAGCCGATGGCCTTAAGATGCGGATGCGCTCGCGCGATCACCACCGGCACCATCCCCTGCGCCGCGCCCACATCGGCGAAGGTCGTGTATTTCGACCAGTCGAACCTGGCGGCGATCGCCTGCGCCGCGCCGGCGCTGATCCCGCTCATCGCCTCGAGGAATCCGCGCAGCCGTGCCGGTTCCGCATAGATCGCGGCGAAGAAATCTTCGCTGTGCTTGGCTTCGTTCTGCGGCTCTCCGGTGCGCAGCGCTTCGGTCAGCGAACCCCAAAAACCGTAGAGCCGGGCATTGGCCATCTCGAGGATGCCGCCGATATAGGATGGCTTCGCCTTATCGAGGAAGAGGTCCGTGTCAGGGGCATTGCGATAGCGGCCGTCCTCGCGTTCGAGCAGCTTCAGCGCCACCAGGGTGTCGAGAAAGTCGCGGGCCGAGCGGGGATGCAGTTTCAGCCTGACCTGCAGATCCGGCAGTTCGGCCGGGCCAGTCGCAAGCTCGGTGAAGACGCCGAGTTCAACCGCACTGAGCAGGGCCTTGGACGCCCAGAACCCCATGCCGACCTGCATGATGTTGTTCGGCGTCGTTGTACCCATCGCTCGTCTCCTCGTGGATCGTGTCGTCGAACGGCATCTGGGATTGGTGCGGAAACCGAAACTCTTCGGCAGCGCTGGCCGTGGACGTCCCGTCTCATCGACGCAATAAAATATTGCGTTCTGCGATGGGGTGCAATTAATCAAGAATCACTAGCAAGGAGCGCAATCGAAGATCCCGTTGCGTGACTTCAGGTGGAATTGCTCCCGGTTGCGAGACTCGCGCTTTATTTGCCGAAACCTCGGATCGACGTTTCGGTTACGGTCACGGCAGCGAGGGCCGCCTCGATATCGCGCCCGCGAATGACGGACGCGGGCGACCTCGAGCGGCTGAACTCCGGGGTGGCGTATTCGCATTAGCTGCTGTCAGGTGGGGCAAAGAAACAGTTCACGTCGTCTTCCGTCGGATGAAGGCAAATATGATACTGCCCATCGCCCGACGGGATCTCATCGCCATAGGGGATAAAGAACACGTGCGGTCGTCTTGCCATGTGGTGGTCGCCAGCATGCAAGAAAACGGAAAACCCACGAGCCCCTCGCAAAATGTCGGGCGCGGGGATGGCAGCACAATCGCCACCTGCCTCATGAGCCTTGCAGCACGCCAGAGGATAGGTCCAGCCGGTCTTTGCCTGGTGAGCGTCCGTTCGAACGACTCCGACTGCGATTGTCGCAAGAATTATCAGATAAACGGATGATGGCGCGGCTCTCATTGTGCACCTCCTTGGAGGCAGCCTTCGAAAACGCCGAGAGGTTGCTTGCTGATTGGCAAGGATCGAATTGTCTGTTGGTCAGCATACTCCTGGGTGCTTTGCGTGAAACCTGAAATATGCTCCTCGGACCAACGGCTAAGGAAACACCAAGGGACAAGGTGGGTACTGTCGCGAGGGCGGTTTCCTTGGAAATGCACAACGGGCCATGCGCTCCATCGTAATAGTGCACAGCCGACCTGTCGCGCGGGGCTTCGCTTAGTCGTTATTGACGCTGGCCTTTCCGCGTCGATTGTTGTGCCGCAGCACCCGCTCGCTGATAGACGAAGCAGCGTTTCTGTAGAGGGCAATCGCGGGTGGTTCGGTGGATGATACGAGCCGTCGTGCATCAATCAGCCGTATGACCGTAGCGGCTGCGAAAGACTGCTGACGCCTGACGATGCATCCTGCGTCGGCCAGCCGGTTTAGGATATTGAGGCTTCAAGCCTCATGGGTAAACTTCACCGAACCTTGCTCGGCTCACTTGTGACCCCTTTGATGATGAGCGCCGCCAAAACGGACGTGGCGACCCGCTCAGATATCGCGCCGGTTTGCGTTTCGGAAGCAAGCGCCTCCGCTGCACCTAACAGACCGACGCATACAGGATGGAGATGGCCAACTTCCAGCTCTGAGAACGGCCGAAGGGCATTACACATCAAATCTATGTATGCGCGAATCATGAGCCGTTGCTGCGCGGCCATCTCTTCTGTCCCTTTGAGCGCCGCGGATATTGCGAGACCTTCTGGGCCAAAATCGGCAAGGCAATTGAAATATGCTTTGCTGATAATGTCAGCTACGGCGGTGAGCTCCTTTGGCGCTTCGCAAAGCGCAGAGCGGAGTCGGTGGACATAGTTTTCCTCCAGCCGCTTGAAAAGTGCCAGCAAAAGTCCGGACCGGGTAGAAAAGTGTCCGTAAGCGATCGGACGACTGACCCCTGCTTTTGCAGCCAAGGTCCCGAGCGTCAGTTCATCCGCGCCCTGATCCCGGACAATTTGCATTGCGACATCAAGCATTTGTTCGCGACGCATATCTTTCTTGAGCTTCACGACTTCCCCATGCATCTAAAGCTACAATATGTAAGTTACATAGTGTAACTATCCGGTCAAGGGTGAAGTGATGAGTGAAGTAGCTGTCATCGGGCTGGGGCGCATGGGCAGCGCGCTCGCCAAAGCGCTTATAACTTCGGGAAGGAGCGTTACAGTCTGGAACCGAACTCCAGGCAAGGCAGAGCCCTTGGAGCACCTCGGCGCGTCGAGGGCGGAAACGCCGGCCGCCGCTATTGCCGCCAGCAGCACACTCATCGTCTGCCTGTCAGACTACGCGGCAACCTCGATGGTCCTCGATGACGCATGCGCGACAGACTTGCTCCAAGGAAAGACCGTCGTGCAACTCACGTCAGGCACGCCGAAGCAAGCGCGTCAGCTTGAAGAATGGGTGGCGAACCGCGGAGGAAGCTATCTTGACGGCGCGATTTCTGCCTGGCCAAGTCAGATCGGTGGTCCTGAGGCCTCGATCGTTATCGCCGGACGAGAAAGTGTCTTCACCTCGCTCGAAGCGAGCTTAAGGCTGCTCGCTCCAAATCTTACTCACGTCGGAAACGATATAAGCCGCGCAGAGGTTCTCTTTAATGCGGCTCTTGCCCATTTTTGCCGGGCACTGGATTGGCTTCAGCCACGGGGCGGCGATGTGTGCTGCGGAAGGAATGGATGTCGCGGAATTTGGCGAAACAATAGCTAGCCTGTCACCGATGTTTGCGGACGACCTGCGCCACGTGGGTCGAGCCATCGAAGGAAACCGATTTGCTGATCCCCAAAGCACCATCAGGTCGGTCGGCGTCGATATCACCCGGCTCCTCGAGATAGCGGATGATTTGAACATCAACACCGCGTTTCCCGCCTTTGCCTCTGATCTCTTTCGCAACGCTACAGACGCGGGATACGGCGCCGAGGAGCATTGTGCGATCGTTAAAGTGATGCGCGCTCGGTGAAACGGGTCTCTAAACTGCAGGCATGCTGCCGCAATACGCTGTGCCGCGAGACGGGGCCGTCCCACTTAACATTTCGAGCGGTTTTGCTTTGTCGATCAGCAAACAGCCGTGAGGTCGACGCGTTGCAAGCACGCGATGGAACCTGGGCGCGACGATGGTGCGATGAAAGCGACCGGAGCGGCTAGTCGGATAACGTTCCTGGACGCTGGCGGGCGGTACGCTGAACCTCTTGGCGAGCGGCTCTTTTGACGGGTCAAGCCGGGGGGCGAACGGGGGCTGGCCGCGTGCCGCGGCCGGCGCCTGGTGCGCTCAAGCAGGTGTCGGCAAAGCCGATCTTGCCACAGTTTCGCGCGCGTCTGCTTCTCGAAATGATATCAGTCGGTGGGAGGCCTCGTCCCAAAGGACGAGCTTCACCAAGCCCAGGCTTTGCCTGATGGTGATGCGGCCCATATCTCCCAGTTCAGGATGATCACGTATGACCTCAGGAAGCCTGTAGAAGGGAACGCGGCTCGACAGGTGATGGAGATGGTGCATGCCGATATTGCCGGTGATCCAGCGCAAGGGCTGCGGCAGATCGTAGTGCGAGGCGCCATGCATGGCCGCGTATTGGAACGTCCACTCGGGTGGCCTTGACCAGTGCGTGTCTTCGAACTGGTGCTGGACATAAAACAACCAGACACCTGCAGCCCCAGCAAGAAGGACGATCGGCAGATGGATCAGGAGGAACGGTGCGACACCCACTGCCCAGATAAGAATGCCCGACAGTGCGGCAATCGCCACATTCGTTGCCATGGTGGAAACCCACGGAAGAGCGCCAGACCGCATCATTCCGAACGGCAACCTTTGCTTGAACAGAAAGAGCCAGGCGGGACCGATGCCGAACATCACGAGCGGATGCCGGTAGAGGCGGTAACGAAGCCGTCCTCCTGGCGTGAGGGCGTCGTATTCGGCAACGGTAAGCGTGGTGATGTCACCGACACCTCGCTCGTCGAGGTTGCCTGCCGAAGCATGGTGTACGGCATGGGCGCGGCGCCAGTAGTCATAAGGCGTTAGTGTCAAAATGCTGATTATTCGGCCCGTCCAGTCATCCAGGCTGCGCCGCCCGAAAAACGAACCATGTCCGCAGTCATGTTGCAGCATGAACAAGCGCAGGAGAAATCCCGCCGCAACAGGGACGATAAGGACCACGCCGAGCCAGTACCCGAAGTGCGAACAGGCCCAAGCTCCTGCCCACAGCAGAACAAATGGCACAAGGGTCGCCGTCAGCTCGAAGGTGCTGCGGCCGATATGCGGCTGTCGATAGGTGAACAGGATCTTTAGCCAGGCTTTTTCACGGTCGACGGTTCCTGCCGCGCCGTGGCCGGAAAGCGGGCTGACTCTGGTATTTTTCAAGGCGTCTTCCTAGTTGATTGTGTGACATAGTCGCCTTGAGACATTGCTATGGACGCAACAGGCAAACTGGGAGTTTGGACCGAGATCTCGCTCGTCTTCGAAATCATGTTTCGGCCTTCGACGTGATCGCTCATAGCAGCGCGTTCGCCGGCAGAATAGGGGCATACCGGGCGACGCCGCCGTTGCATGTTGGATGACGCCAAGGCCTTATCTGGAGCATTTGACTGTGCCGGCAATCATGACGAGCCCTTCCGTAGGATACTGGGAGCCTCCGCGCGAAACTTGAGGCCTGATAGCGATTTTGAAAGGAAGGTTCGTTCAGAGCGCGAAGCCAATTGCGCTATAACCAAAGCTAGCGAGCAAATTCGATGGGGCGTTTTATCGATATCTTCACCTAGGCGTCAATCGGTTGTTCGCGTTGTCTGCAGCGCGATGCGAGGTCTCCCCCTGTCCGCTGGGCAGAGCGCAAAACAAACAGTGCGCTCCGGCGGTTGCCGCTCCTGGTGCACGTGGCGGGGGGGGGGGGCGTCGCAGGAACTTTGCACCCACTCTGGGCCTCATCGTCTCCTTCGTCGAGGACACTGTTGCGGAACAAGAGCGAGACGCCAGCACGGTCAGACGACCCAAGTGCAACGACCGGCTCGTGAGGTTCGAAATCCCGAGCAGAGGCTAGCGGTCCGACACAGGTTGCGAAAGCCCCAGCCGACGAACTGTCTCATCATCCGCCTGCTCGGAGGCCGCGATCCCCATCGCGTTCGGCTCCTCGTAGAATTGCTGCGGAAGGCCTGGTCTTATGCGCGGTTCCGTTCTCACCAAGGCGGCGGAAGTTACACACCCACTTGCTTCGTCTAACCCGGCTAGCGCAGCAAACCGTTCTTGCCGAACTCCTCCCATCCTGCCAAACCAGAGGACGCCTCTTGGGGTGAAGCTTTTGGCTGCAAATTGCCTTTCATGTCCTTCTTAAGTGAGCGCGTCAGCTTCGCCTTGTAAGCCGCTCGGCGCCTACTCTCCAATTTGGCGGTGGCGTCTTCTTCGTGCCATTCGTCGGCAGCACCACGGTCGAGCAACTCTTCCTTGACTGTCGGATCGAAAACGTGAAATGTGATCTGCCTCGCACGCCCTCGCAATTTTACCGTTCGGGTGCCCGCACTCGGCAAGCGGCCATCTTCCAGCCAGCGGCGCCTCTCGGTTTTCGAAATCGTCAGGATGTCCTCGATTTCGCGCGGAATGACGGGAAGGGTTTCAATTGCTTCAAGAGCGCGCGTGATAATGATTGCCGCTGGCTTAAATTCGTCATCGCAACCGTCTGGCATTGCAAGAACCAAGGTCTTGCCCTCTACAATGAGCGAATTGCGCGAAACCACTGGTAGGCGGGCACGCGGATCCCTTTCGCACGTAACGACGACCCAAGCGTGGCTGCAGATGATAACGTCCACGTTTCGATCATTTGATAGTCTTTGTTCGGTTTCTTAGCCATTTAACGATTAAATGGTTTGATATCGATGGCTCGTCAACAAGCGCCAGCGCCGGCAGCGCGAACATGATAATTCAAGCCTTGATGAACAGCGCGGTTGGATGGGAGCTGTAACCGCGCAGTAGTTGAGCGAACGCCATCTCCGCCTGTGTTGGCGGCGCCCAAGAGGTACAATGCCATCGACCAGTCTGTCAGAGCATCGGTACGTTGTCCGCTGTTATCATTCGGTCGCGGTCTCTGACAAAGCTGGCTTTGCGTGTGGTCCGGCTAGTAGAAGTCACACCACCGCTGCGCCGCGCCAACTTGATATCGAAGAGGACGGCACTATGTTGACAAAATTTCATTTTGTCAGACACGAGGCCCTCATGGGAAAGCACAGTGGAACGGGAGAACGGCCAGCGACAAAAGGGCCGTTGCTTGCAAAGGCCGTGCGCAACGCGAAGGTCGGCAAATTTACTCCGAGCAGCAAGGCGCGGATTGATGCGGTCATGAAAGCGGCTGAGCATTCCGGCCTGCTGGGTGAAAAGAGTAAGCTATTCAAATAATCAGATCCGATGCCGGCCCATCGCGTGTTCACGCCTGATGCGGACGTTCTAGGCCGGGCGGCTTTCCTGTCCAGCAGTGTCGCTTACACTGCTACCACCGCGACGCTCGGCTGCGAGCTCTCCACGACTGCGTCTTTTCCTTCAGGCGCAAAAACTGGGCCTTGCCGTTCTCACCGCCAACGTCAGTGACTTCGATTACCTAATGCAATTGTTGCCGACTGGCCGGGTTCTGTTCTACCGCTCGACTAATCGAATAGTACGCGGTTGAGCATTAATTTCTCATGTCTGGCAGGCCTTCCGGCGAGGAAGCTTACTCAACGTTCTTGTTCGGCAGAAATCGAGCGACTGTGGGGCACGCTGTCCTCGATCGAACCTTTGCGCTCACTGGATAACGCCTGCTCAAAGGGGCATCAAATAACCAACCGCGCAGCGCGGCCCTGTTTTCGCTCGGCGTCGTTGTAGTAGCGTGCTGCCTGGGTCACCGACTTGTGCAGCGACTGCTCATCGCTTCCGGAAGCGGAATGCCGCGATTGGGGCCTCTGTAAGATAGCCTGACCGCAGTCCAGCGGCCTTTCAGGATCAGGTTGACCGACTGCGGCGTCAGCGCTCAGTGCTTAATGTTCCCCCACTGGTCAATCCGGCGAAACACCGGACCCTCTTTGAAATCGGCTTCCTCGAGCCAGCGTCTCAATGCCACCACCGGCCGGCCGATCAGCAGCACATGTTCGTCGTCATCGCTGGTGGTCGTCTTCGTCTGACCCAGACGGATGGCGAGGCAGGGAAGGCGAGGGGAGTCCGGGATTGACGGATCCGCCAGCACCGGGGCCTCGTCGGTGATGTCCTAGAACCCCAATCCAGCCACTTCCGATCGGCGTCGACCGCCGGAGGCGAATGCCAGAAAAAGCAAAGCGCGGTCGCGAACATCGACCAGACGTTCACCGGCGCAGGCGTCCAGCAGCTTTGCCAGGATATCGCCGGTCACCGCCTTTTTTGCTCTTGCGTTGCCGCGGCCGCGCGCTGGCGCGAATCGCAAGCCCCAGCGCCGATTTGAGCGACGGCCCATCGATGGCGCCTGTCAGGCCGCGCCAATGGGTACGTCCACTGGCATGCAATGGCTCGGATCTTCCGCGCGCTTGACGGGGTCCCGCAGATGATGGGCGCAGCAGGCTCTGCGCCGCTGGCCAGGGGAGGGGAGACCCAGTGGCGAGCTGGCACCAGGCCTCGAGATAACCGAGGTCGGCGGCAAGCGCCTTGAGCGTATTGTCGCCCATGCCCTCGCCGGCCAGGTGATTGAGCGTGGCGACGTCGTCATCGGTCAGCAGGACAGCAAGCTGGTCGCGGCGATCGAAGGGCAAGATGGCGTCTAAGGATGCTGAGGCCGCCTCGCTCCTTTCCGAAGGCCAAAGATGGCGTAGAGATCGCCGTGTGCCGACGTCGTGCGGCGCGTCGGGCCCGGGATGCCTTCCGCGGCGCACAGCCATACGGCGTCGATCGAGCCGGATTTTCCGCTCTGGCTCCGCTTGCCGCGTTGTGTGGTCGCCGACACGTCCGCGGCCGCTTTTGCTGGGCCGCTTCGAGCCACCATGAATTCGTCCTCACGCCGCCTCGATGTCGGTTTGCGAAAAATCGTTGCCCTTGTAAAGGAGCGGTTCTCCCGAAAGCGCCGCAAGAGCATAGGAAAAGCAGTCGCCGTAGTTGAGGCTGGCCGGATGACGTCCCTTGCCGTAGCGCCGCCAGGCGCGCCGCGCACGATCGGCATGTTCGGCTGTAACTGGGACGATTTCGACTTCTGCTTTGTAGAGCCAGAGGTCGAGATCGGCGCCTGCTGCCTCCCCAAGTCGAGTCTCGATCACCATGGCAGCCTCTAGGACGGACGCAGCGGAGATGAGCCTGACGGGGTCGTCTGCGATGCGCTCGCGGAAAGATGCCGCTTCCGGCTCATTGAAGGCGATGGCGGCAAGGACGGAGGTATCGATGACCATCAGGATGGCAGTCCGTTCTCGTCGTAGCCGAGAATCTCGTCGGCGGTGCGGTTGTCGAGGACAGGCCTAGCGTTCCAGCGTCGTTGGATCGCTTCGAGATCCTCAAGGAGTGCAGCTTTGCGCATGTCAGAGCCAAGCCGTCGCAGGCGCTCTTCGAGCGCGCGCTTGGTTGCCAGTGTGATGCTTTCGCCGGTCCGTTCGGCAAGGGTGCGGGCCAGTTGTTCGGTGTCGTGGTCTTTGATACTTAGCGCCATTTTGTCATCCAAGATTCCTAACTATCTATATTCTACCTAATAGCACAGTCGCTGTGCTCGGACAATGCGAGGTTGGGGCGTAAGCGGACGTCGGCGAAATGGTTTTTTCCACTGACCTCCAGGCGGGGCGTTTTCCTTGTTCAGCGGACTCGCCCTAATTCGATGGATCCCTTGATCCTTCAAAATACCGTCGTAGCTTGTGTCATGATCTGGCAGCATCCTACCTGTCGAGCCAATCGGCAAAGTTCCGTTCGAGCCTCACCGGGACGAGGAAATCTTCGATGACGAAGAAACCCGATGAGATGGCCGCGACCGAAACCGCCTGGTCGAGGGCGTGTCTCGAACGTCGCCTCGTCTAACATATGAGTGGAGCTAAGTTGGCTCGCCCGGACGAGGCGCTGATCCGTTGCGCATAGGGACACCGATTTCGCATGCTCACCGTAGGCTCAGGCGTTCTTACACCTTGTCAAGGCTGGCGACGTTCGAAGTACGAAGGGCAGATGTGTCGGCACTGCCCGACAGGTCTCGCGCACGTTTAGCAAGCACTTGGGCCACAGTATCAGTTGGGAGCGCAGCCAGCATGCGCTCGAACGCTTCCAGAGCGCCCGCAAAATCGGCCGCCTCGTAGAGCGCAAGCCCCGCCTCCAGATCAGCAGCAGACGAAAGCTTAGCCGTGCGCCGTTCCGGTGAGTCCACCTCCATCATCTCGTATAGCACAACCGGCTGAGATTTGCCCTGCACGAGCACTCGGTCAATACGACGCATGGATATTGCTGCAGGATCGTGGAGTTCGCGCACTGTCGCCTCGGTCAGGATCAACGGCACACGATAGGTTTTCGTGAGGTTTTCGACCCTTGAGGCGAGGTTGACGGCGTCCGAAATGACGGTCGTATCCATCCTGTCCGCGGCTCCGATTGTTCCAAGCATTAGAACGCCTGTGTGAATTCCGATGCCGATTTCAACAGGCGGTTCGCCGCGCTCTGCACGTTTGCGGTTAAGCGTTTCGAGCTGTGCGAACATGTCCAGGGCCGCTTCCACCGCATCGTCCGCTCGCTCAGGGAAGAGTGCCATGACAGCGTCGCCCACAAACTTGTCGACGACGCCACGATGACGGGTGATGGCGGGGCCCGTGACGCCGAGATATTCATTGACGAATGCGAACGTCTGGGCTGGCGACATGGTTTCGGAAAGGCGCGTGAAGTCCCGGATGTCGGCGAAAAGCACGGTCATCAGGCGCTGCACTTGATCGCCCAGCGCCACATCGGTGATGCGCTCTTTGCCGAGTTGTTCCAAGAACTGCCGTGGCACAAAGCGGGCATAGCTGTCGCTAATCTTTGCTAGCTCCAGATGCACATGCACGCGGGCCAGAAGCTCGTCACTTGCGA
Source organism: Ensifer sp. ENS07 (assembly GCF_014852185.1). Taxonomy (NCBI): domain Bacteria; kingdom Pseudomonadati; phylum Pseudomonadota; class Alphaproteobacteria; order Hyphomicrobiales; family Rhizobiaceae; genus Ensifer; species Ensifer sp. ENS07. The sequence goes on from NZ_JACVBE010000019.1 coordinate 119,356, forward strand.
ACGGTTTGGTCAGGTAGTCGTTTGCCCCGGAGTTGAAGCCGCTGACGAGGTCCGAGACCCTGTTCTTCGCCGTCAGCAGGACAACAGGTAATTCGGCCGGGCTGAAGCGCTCACGTATGCGGCGGCAAACCTCCAGCCCCGAAAGCCTCGGCATCATCACATCAAGCAGAACCAGATCGAAGTGCTCATCGGAGAGAATTCGCTCCAGCGCCTCATCGCCGTTGGACGCCGTGATAACCTGATAGTTCGCCAGGAGGAGATAATTGACCAGAACCTGCACATTCACGGGCTCGTCGTCGACGACCAGGATGCGGTATCCCAATCCGTTTGCGCGCGAGACGACAGGCTTTGCGGCTTCGTCCAGGCGAACGTCCTCGACAATCTGGCTTATGAGATGGCCCGTCTGACCTGTCGGCGACAGCATTGCCCGCGTCGCCGTGCTGAGAGGCAGCCCGAACGTGAACCTGGAGCCGATCCCCACCTCCGATTCAATCCGCAGCTTGCCGCCGTGAAGTTCGACAAGTTGTTTGGCAATGGCCAACCCCAGCCCTGTTCCACCCTGTTCTCGCTCGAGCGAGCCATCGCCCTGCAAGAATATCTCGAAAATCTCGTCGAAGCGCTCTTTGGCGATACCGATGCCAGTGTCCGACACCGTCACGTCGAGCCAACCGTCAACCGGTGTGGCGGAAACTTCAATGACGCCTGCAGGCGTGAACTTTATCGCGTTGCCGACCAGATTGAACAACACTTGTTGAATGCGATCCTCGTCCACCTCGGCAAGCGGCCCGCTGGGGTCGATGCGGCTGAAAAGACGCAAGGGTCGATCCCCGATCAGCGTCTTCGACACGGTAAGAACGAGATCGGTCAGCGCATACATGTCGGTCGGCGCTTGATTCAGTTTAATAGTCTCGTGACGTAGCTTCGAGAAATCAAGCAGGTCATTGACAAGATTAGCCAATCGTCTGCCGCTCGCCACCATCATTCCGAGGTTGCGGCGTTGCTCGTCGCTCAGGGTGCCTGTGGCTCCATCGAGCATAGATTGCCCAATGCCAATGATTCCGTTGAGCGGTGTTCTGAGTTCGTGCGAAGTATTCGCCAGGAACTCATCCTTCAACGCATCCGCCCGTAGAAGCGCCATCTCGGCTTCCTTGCGGGCGGTGATATCACGGATAATGCCCGTGAAGCTTCGGCGAGCTCCGGATTTAACCTCGCTGACCGCCAACTCAATCGGAAACCTGGTACCATCCTTGCGCTGGGCCTCAAGTTCCCGGCCTATGCCGATCACACGGGCTTCTCCGGTGCGGAGGTAGCGGGCGATGTATTCGTCATGCTGCTCGCGGTGCGGCGAGGGAACCAGCATAGAGATATTGCGACCAACAAGCTCTTTCGGGCCATATCCGAACAAGCGCTCTATCGCCGGATTGGCACCTTCGACGACACCTCGCTCGTCGATGGTGATGATGCCGTCCACGGCTGCATCAAGAATGGCTTGATTCCGCGCACGGCTTTCGATCAATTCTGCTTCGGCCTTCTTGCGGGCGCTGACATCGCGGATGATGCCCGTGAATGACGGCCTGCCTTCACCTTTGATTTCGCTGACTGCCAGCTCCATCGGAAACCTGGTGCCATCCTTGCGCTGGCCCTCAAGTTCCCGACCGACACCAATCACGCGGGCCTCTCCCGTGCGTAGATATCGGGCAATGTATTCGTCGTGCTGCTCACGGTGCGGTGAGGGAGCCAGCATAGAGATATTGCGACCAACAAGTTCCTCCAGAGCGTAACCGAATAATCGCTCTATTGCCGGATTGGCGCTCTCGATGAGACCTCGCTCATTAATGGTAACGATTCCATCGACGGCCGCGTCCAGGATCGCCTTCATGCGCCTCCCTTCTCTTGTTTGCGCTGGAAGTCGACCTGACGTCATGCTCTCATTCCGCCTATAATCTCGGTCTCGCTGGCAAATTGAAGATTGAGCAGTTTGCTTTTTAGCACAAGTCGGTAACGGTAACAGCGCCGTCTCTGGGATGGCATGGAAGCAAACCGAAAACAGGGCGTAAAGTTTCAATCAATGAACATGCCGCCAATTGATGCGTGTTGAAAAATGAAGCTAGTTGGCGCATTGGGACGATGACGGCTGGCTGCTCTCGGGTCCAAATCCTAACGCCGCTCCGCTTTCGTTGGCAGCATTTTGGGCTCTACAGGGCAGGTAGTTAATCCAGCACAACGAGCCGGCCCGAGTCATTGCCGCTCCTCTCGTGTTCTGCCGGGTTGGTTGCGAAGCCCAAGTCCCCAATCCCAACGCACACTGCGCATCGTCGGCCTTACCTTTTTGAGGTCAGGCAAGACATAGCATACACTGGAAGCAGCGGCGCCCGAGTCCCGGTTTAACTGTTACGTACTTCCGCTTTTCTCGTAACGAGCGATGATCTTTGCCGACGTCGCGGGAGATTTAGGGTTCGAGGCGGTGTGTTTGGCGCCATCTACCGGGGCGAGTACTTACTTCGTTAGCAATGCAATGAGTAATCCTGCGTGGGCCGCGTGGTCATTGGAGGGCGCATGAGCTTGTTGGAACTGGGGCGGGCTCGGCTGGCTATGATGTTGCCACATCATCGCGAGCAATTGCGGAGTGCTATGGATGATTACAGCCGTGAACTTTTCGAGGCCTACGCCTTGGCGTCGACGACACTCGACAATCTCGAGCGAGAGATGTCGAGGCGTGAGGATTTGATACATGAGTATCATCAAATCTGCCTGGATTTGCAGGCGGAAGTGCTAACGATGCTCACCCAAAAAAAGGATAAGACATAACCGAAGCGGGGGACCGCTTCCCGCCGTCGTGGCGCGAACGGGCGCGAAGCCCGGCAATGTCCACTCGCGCTCTCGCTATGCTCCTGGCGACCGCACTCGCTCCAACAATCGTCGTGGCCTCCATCTCAGAGGCGGAACTGGTCACCAGCCTTCAATCTTGCGCTTCCCGATTCGATGCAGGCAGTGACTGCGGGAGTTATGTCGAAGGGTATAACGATGCTCAGGACATTGTGAGAGGCGCGCTCAAGTTCATGCGAGGCCGAGTTGGTCCGTCCGCAGCTACAGAACGCGCCCAGGCTGCGAAGCAGGAGTTCGCCGCAGATCTTTTGGACCACCCGATGGAGGCTCGGCCGCGCGTCGCGGCGCTTGTAGAGGAGTGCTTGGTGCACGCCGAGGCGACTGAAGCCATATTCAATGGAGCGGAGGCAAGTCGCGCAAGCGAGCTTAAACCTGCGGCGAAAGCACGGCGTGACGCGGTTGCCCGTGCCGAATGCGAAGCCGAACGGGCGGACCTGGCGGAACGACGGGCAATCGCTGCAGAAGCGGCAGCAGAACGAGCACAGGCCGAGATCGCCATTCTCGAAGCAAAGTCTTTTTCAAACCGAGCAACAGGGATGATAATTCCGTTTCACTGAACGCGCGGGAAAACGTGCACCGTGCGCTTCGGACAAATGGCTACGATCTCTTCGAGAGCGCCGAGAGATGAATTGCAGTTGGACCATATGCAAGCGGCCGAGCGGCGGCACGACAGTCAGCATCGCGTCCGACCATATCGGATCCGCATTCTCAGCGTAGACGCTACCGTCGGTTGTTTGAGGCTCCGCAAAGGAGAAATGGTCGCGCAAGGCAATGGTGACGACTGCCAGTGACCAACCCACGACCTTCAACCTGAGCGCACCGGGCAAAGCAGATCCTTGTCAACCACGCGCGCTATGAACACTTCAAGATCGACCTGACGCGAGAAGCTCACCGCCACGGCTTCCATATGTTCGTCTCGGCAGCTGTAAGCAAGCGGCCGGCATGGCTGCCGGCCGCCCGATCGGCTAGCTGATCTTCAGGCCTTTGGCGGCCTGGTAGGTCTGGACGTAACCGCGAGCCACCGAGCGCACGGCGCGGCCGATCTGCGAATAGGCTTCGTCATTGAGGTTGGCGAAGGAGACGCGTGCCGACCAGCTCGGCGCATCGAAACCCGAGCCGTTGAGCAGCACGATGCCGTGGTCCTCGGCAAGCCGGAAGGGAATGTCGAGCGGGTGGATGTTGTCCTTCACCCAGGTGACGACATCCTCGCCGACATATTTGCGCAGCCAGAACTCGAAGTCGATGATGCCGTAATAGTGGTCGAAATAGATGCCCGGATTGGACTCGACCCCCATGCCCTCGATCAGGTTCCAGAAGCGCTTGGTGCAGATGGCGATGCAGGCCTTCTGGTAAGCCTTCTCGACGTCCATCAGCTCGACCAGCCCGAAGAGCGTCATCATCACCTGCTGGGGCAGCGACAGGCCGGCGGTGTGGTTCAGCGCCACGTCGCGGCTGTCGGCGACGATGCGGTCGATGAACTTCACCTCGCGCGGCTTCGGCGTCATCGCCTTGTAGCGTTTTTCAAGGAGCTTCTGGATCGGTTCGCCATGGGCCTTGATCTTCTCGTCGAAGATGTTGTCCTCGGCGACGGCAATGACGCCGAGGCGCCAGCCGGTGCAGCCGAAGTACTTCGAATAGGAGTAGACGCCGATCGTGTTGCGCGGCAGATGCCCAAGCAGCGACTGGAAGCCCGGAACGAAGGTGCCGTAGACGTCGTCCGTCAGCACGATCAGGTCGGGGCGCTTCTTGTTGACGAGGTCGACAAGGCGCTTGATCGAATCCGGATCCATCGCCACGGCGGACGGGTTGCCGGGGTTGACCAGGAACAACGCCTTCACCTTGGGGTTCTCCAGCGCCTTGATGTCTTCGTCGGTGAACTGGAACCGGTCCTCCTGCTCGGCGCTGACGTTGATGGTCTTGAGATCGTAGTCCTCCAGCTCCGGCATTTCGAGATAGGGCGTGAAGATCGGCGTTCCGAGCGCGATCGTGTCGCCGGCGTTAAGCAGGCGGGCGTTCTTCAGTGCCTTGAAGATGTAGCACATGGCGGCGGTGCCGCCTTCGACCGGGTAAAGGTCGAACTTTGCCTTCGGTCGGTGGCCGGCGCACATCGCCCACATCAGGTATTCGTGGGTGATGATCTCGTTGTGGTGCAGCGCCCGATCGGGAACCGGATAGTTGTCGCCGATGATCGAGTCCGTGAGCTCGTGCACGAAGGCGTCCGCATCGAAGCGGAAGGTGGTGATGGCGTAGTTGACGGCGTCGGAAAGCGTCTTTGCCGGCGGGATGCCTTCATCCTCTTCGTCCCAGTCGGCCGTGTTTTGCAGCAGCTTCTTCGTCCACTTTTCGAACCGCGCGTGGGCGCCGTCCTTCGGCGGCATGCCGGCCACACCGGCCTTCGGGTCGTAATAGGCGCGCTTGGCTTCCGTCAGTGCAAACTGGCCGAGCAGGAAGAAGGCCTCGCGGGCGCGTGTCGCCGTCCAGTTCGGGTTGCCGCGGCCGGCATTGAGGAAAGCCTTGGCGGATTTCTGTGAGCTCGACTTGGCGAGCTTGATCAGTTCGTCCTTGATTTCGAACGGGCTGAGATCGGAAAGGCTGTCGTAGAAATTTCTGTCCAACATGGTCCACACTCCCTATGAACGATAATCTCAGTTAGCCTGCCTCCTTGGGGGCAGCGTAGTCCGCAGCGTGTTGCCGGGCATGCTGTAGCGGAGGGCGGAGCGCGGGGTTCACGTTTCCGAGTGCTCCTGAGTTCAATCTTCAGTCCGCGGTTACGTCCCACTTGTCGTCCGGATCGAAGCGGTCGATGAAGGGCACAATTGCTTCCGTGCTCGGCCCGAGGTCGCGCTCGTAGACGATACCCTGCTGGTTGACGACGAAGGTCTTCACGCCCGTCTCCGCATAGGTGACCGGCCAGGCGATCAGCGCAAAGCCGCCGATCATGTTGCCGTTGATCACATAGTCGTAGCGACCGCCGGCAATGTTGTCGCCCTGCGAGGTCAGGATACGGAAGCGGTAGCCGAAGTATCCTTCGCCAGCCTTTGCCTTTTCCAGGGCCGCTTCGCTGATCGAGTCTCCGACGGGGCTTTCGCCATCCCCCTGGTCGGCCGGCCAATAGAGACCGTCGGTCTGGCCGGGCGTGCTGATCAGCTTCTGGGCATATTCGAGCACGCCGTCGGAGTCGCGATCCTCAGAGGCGTATTCCTTCTGGGCATCGACATAGGCCTCGACCGTGTCGATCGCCTGCAACTCGTTCTCGCCGACGCGACGATTGACGATCTCTTCGAGTCCGACATAGGTATCGAAGGCCCATTTGCCGTCATCGCCCTTGGTGAGCGGGAAGGGCAAGGGCCAGAGCCGGTCGCCGATCTGCAGGATCTTGCGGCCCTCCAGATCGCGAACGACGACATTGCGGGCTGCCCCTTCGCGGATAAGAGCGAACGTATCCTTCACCCCTTCGCTGTCTTTCAGTTTCTCCGCATTCAGCCCCAAAAGTTTTGCCAGGCCGTCGAAATCATCGGCCGCCAGCCTGGCCTTGAATTCACCGATGGCTTTGTCCGGATCGTCGAAGACCGGCGGGTCTTCTGCGGCGGCATAGGCATCCAGCCCACCCACCATCTGGTCCGCCGGCGGCTGATCGGCCGACGGTTGGTCTCCCGCAGGCTGATCGCCGGCAGCTTGATCGCCAGCAGGTTTATCGGCAGGCGGTTTGTCCTGCGAATAGGCGGAGCCGATCGGCGTCGCTACCAGAACCAGCGCCATCGCTGATCCCAGGAGAAGGGAATTGAAGAGCTTTGTCATGGTCGTTCTCCTGTGATCCGATCAACGTCTGCGGCCGCCGCCGCCGCGTCCGCCACCGCCACGGTGCATCGGCGGCCGGCCGCCACCACGGCTCATCTGTGGCCGCCCACCGCCGCGATGACCACCGCCAAGGCTTTGCCCGCCGCGGCGTGACGAAGCGACCTCACGCCGTCCGGAATTGACATTGCCAAGGCCCGATGGCTTCTTCGGCCGGTTCTGCGCCTTTGCCGCCATCTTCTTCTTGCCACCGCTGCGGTTGACCTGCGACGGCTTGTTGCCCTTGGCGCGGTTGATGCTTTGTTTGGTGTTACCGGCTTTCGTCTTTGCTCCCGCTTGGCGATCCGCGGGCCGCGCTACCGGCCTCTGCTGCGCCTTCAGCCCATCAAGCGTGCTCTTGCGCACATCCCTGATCTGGCCATTCCCGCCGGCAGTTGGACGTGCTCGTGGCCGATCGCGATTGATCTCGGCGGCGCGGTTGCGCAGGTTGTTGTTGCCGTTCGCCTTGATGTTGTTCTTGATGCTGCTTCGGTCGAAATGCTGAATCTGGTCGCGATTGATGTTGATCTTGCTGCGATCGACATTCTTCCAGTCGACGTCGTTCCACTTCACCTTGCCGTTGATGTTGTTGAAGCAGTTGTTGCAGTCGATGTCCATGTCGCCGCCGTTCCAGCGGCCACCCCAGACGCCCCAATCGTCCCAGTCGACGATCGCGGCGAAGGCCGCACCCGTGACCGCACCGGCGAAGAAGGCCGCACCCGGATACCAGTAGGCGGGATAGGGCTCGTCATAGTAGCCGATCGGCGCCGGTGCATAGTTCGGCTCGTAGAGCATCTCCGGCGGATACTGCGGCACATAGATGGTTTCCGGATTGGCCGCCTGGATGACGACGTTGTCGCCTTCCTGGACCACCTTTACCTTGTCGTCGGTCTTGATGATGTTCTTGGCGACCGCCTCGTCACGCAGTTGCTGGATGGCCATCAGCACGTCTTTCTGCTGATTGGCGATCGCATCGCCGAAAGACTGCGTCCACTCAAGATCCTCGCTCATCATCTTGACGATCTGGGGGTAGTTCAGCAGCGATATGATGCTGCCGTCCCAGTCGTCTTTCGGCTTCATGTCGGGTTTCTTCTCGCGAGCCTCAAGAAACCGTTCTGCCTCGACGATCTGCAAAGGATAGAGTGCGGCGGCGGAAATGAGCGCCACCAACTCGTCCGGGTAGAGCGCGATGCGCGCCACCAGCACCTCGAGCTCATCGTCGCTGAGCGGCTCGGGTGCTGTCTGTTGTTCCTGAGCAGCCGGTGCGGCTGCTGTCTGCTGCGCAAGAACCGCCGTGACGGGTGTTGTTATCAAAACCGCGATTGCGCTGCCGAGCGCGATGATCATCTTGCGGACCATAAATTACCTCCAGGCACGAAGGGGGCAGTGATGCTTGACGAAAATCAAATTAACTTCTGCCTTCACAAGGCGGCAGAACGAGCGGGTGAGTACATCAACGATAGTCAGTTCGGTTCGAATTATGGCCCAAGCGCTGCGCTATGGAAGGTACGTAACAGTTACATTAGGTAATTTGCGTCAATGTTGTTGCTTCCGTCAGGGACGCTGGGCATCATCACGCTTACTATTCGTCCGAGAAGACAGATCGAGGCAGATGGCGTCGGCGAAGTAATGGGGAAGGCATCATGGTTGACTGGTTCGTAAGCACGCTTCGCACATATCCTGAAATTGCAATCTTTCTCTCATTGGCGCTGGGATACTACTTCGGTTCATTCACCTACAAAGGCCTTGGCCTCGGTGCGGTGACTGCGACGCTGA